>LXQI01000017.1:0-24924 GCA_001683845.1 Erythrobacter sp. ANT-B3C2
GCCATGCCGGCCGCCTTCAGGCAGAAACTCCACTTAACCTACTGTGCAGATTTGCCGAGCCACCTCTCCCACGGCTCGCCCGCTGCGATCCGCCCCTCGTGCCGCTCGCCGATCCGCCGCAGCAGGGCTTCCAGCTCGTCCTCGTTCAGCCGCCGGACCGGCCCTTCCATCTCCAGCGCAACATAGTTCCAGGTCGGCACCTCGCCCGGCGCGGGATACCAGCGCGGGCTGATGTACCCATCGGGTCCATTCACCAGCGCAAGCGCGCGGGCGCCCTCCAGATGCGGCGCCAGCCTGTTGCGCCGCGCGAGGTGGAAGCGCACCGCGCCCGCGCCGGTGGAGACCAATGGCGTATGCACCACGCGCGGCCCCTTGGGCGTGGCAGCGAACACCATACCGAAGCCCACCTGCTCGACCAGCGACTCATGCCGGCCCTGGTCGGCAACCCGAAAGGCCGGATCGGGGTGGATCAGCGCCGCCCGTCGGGCTTGCCGGCCCCGGCGGGCCCGCGCTGGCGCCGCTCGCCGCGCCGGCCCTTGCGCACCTGCTTGGCATGGGCGCGGGCCGCCTGTTTCTTCTCCGCGGGGCTGCGCTCGGGCGGCCCGGCCTCTGGCTCGGCCCTGCTCATCGCCGGGTCGAAGCCGATCTGCGCCATGGTGGCGGCGAAATGCTCGGGCAGTTCGGCGGTCACGTCGATTGTGGTGCCGCCCGGCGCATCGATGATCAGCCGCCGTGCGTGCAGGTGCATCTTGCGGCTGACCGATCCGGTGAGGAAGGCCCCCGGCCCGCCATATTTGCCATCGCCCACGATCGGGTGGCCGATCGCCGCCATATGCGCGCGCAGCTGGTGAGTGCGCCCGGTCAGCGGCTGCAGCTCCACCCAGGCGGTGCTGTTGCCGGCCCGCTCCACCACGCGGTAGCGGGTCTTGGCCGGCAGGCCGTTCTCCTCGTCGACATGCATCTTCTCGCCGCCGGTGCCCGGCTGCTTGCCGAGCGGCGCCTCGATGATGCCATCGTGCACGTCCGGCACGCCCATCACCAGCGCCCAGTAAATCTTCTTGGCGGAGCGGCCGGCGAATCGCTTGGCGAAGAACGCCGCGCTGCCCGGCGTGCGCGCCACCAGCAGCACTCCGCTGGTGTCCTTGTCCAGCCGGTGCACCAGCCGCGGGCGCGGCTCGTCCTCGCCGGCATAGGCGTCGAGCAACGCGTCGACGTGGCTGCGCATCCCGGTGCCGCCCTGCGTGGCGAGCCCGGGCGGCTTGTTCAGCACCAGCGCGGATCGGGTCTGGTGGATCAGCATCGCTGCCGCCTGCTCTTGCTGCTCGGCACTCAGCTCGGGCCGGACGCGGGCGCGCGGAGCGGCGGAGGGCACCATCGCGCCGCCCGGCGGCACGCGCAGCAGCTGCCCGGCGGAGAGCCGGTCCGCCGGGGTGGCGCGCGCACCATCCACCCGCAGCTGTCCGGTGCGCGCCCAGCGCGAGACGGTGGCGAAGCCGATCTCGGGCAGATGCCGCTTGAACCAGCGGTCCACCCGAATGCCCTCGTCGTCCGCGCCCACTGTGAACTGGCGCACGGCCATATCAGCGCCCGCTTCATTCGGGTCGCCCGCCCCGCCGGGCGCCTGCCGGTCGTCGCCGCTCATCCGATCAGCCGCATGATGGTCAGCCCGAACAACAGGCCGGAAATGCCCAGCCCCACAGAAAGCACCAGATACAGCGCCGCAAAGGTGAATTGTCCCCGCTGGATTAGCATCACCATCTCCAGGCTGAAGGCGGAAAAGGTGGTGAAGCCGCCCAGCAGGCCCACCCCCAGCAGCAGCCGCAGCTGGTCGCCACCCGCACCGTTGCGCGCCACCCAGCCGGCCAGCAGCCCCAACAGCAGGCTGCCGATGGCGTTGACCGCCAGCGTCGCCCAAGGGAACAGCCCCACCATCGCCGGCCCCATCCACCAGGTCATCGCCCGGCCGAGCTGGTAGCGCAACAGCGCGCCGATCCCGCCGCCGAGCGCGACGTGGAGCGAGGCCATGAGCGGGGAGGGCGGTTCCATCGCGGGGGGCTTAGCGGGCCGGGCGTCCGGGCGGAAGGCCACTCGTGCCTTGCCTCGGCCGCGGCGAAGGACTAATGGGGCCCCGTGCGAGCTGGTCTGGAACGGATTCGGCACGTTTGGTATTGGTTCCGTACAGG
Source organism: Erythrobacter sp. ANT-B3C2 (assembly GCA_001683845.1). Classification (GTDB taxonomy): domain Bacteria; phylum Pseudomonadota; class Alphaproteobacteria; order Sphingomonadales; family Sphingomonadaceae; genus Croceibacterium. The sequence continues at coordinate 2,184 of LXQI01000017.1, forward strand.
CAAATTGCGGTGACCCCCGCGCGGTATCGCGGGCTCTCCCGGTCGAAACGAAAGAGGTGGCGTTCCCCCATGCAGATCATCGTCCGCGACAACAATGTCGAGCAGGCCCTGCGCGCGCTCAAGAAAAAGCTGCAGCGCGAGGGCGTGTACCGCGAGATGAAGCTGCGCCGCCATTACGAGAAGCCCAGCGAGAAGCGCGCGCGCGAAAAGGCCGCCGCCGTCCGCCGCGCCCGCAAGATGGATCGCAAGCGCGCCGAGCGCGACGGGGTCCGCTAAGCACCCGCCACAGCCGATTTCCGCGGCCCTTGCGAGCCGCTTGCAATGCGCTTGTAAGCCCGATGCGCATCGGCCACAACGGCGCAGGATCGGCGGTTCTGTGCCGTTCATTTGATCGGATTGCCCCTTTGACCGAAATCTCCCGCATTCCGCTCCAGCCGCTGCCCGAAGGCTCGCTCACCAAGCTGTGGCTCGGCATTGGCGCGGCGGTGCTGCTCGCCGCCGGGATCGCCTGGGCCGCGGCGCCGTCGATCAGCGCACTGGCCGGCGGGGTGACGGTCGAGACGATCGAGGCGGGCGAGGGCGCCAGCCCGACAGCCAATGACTTCGCGCTCGTCAGCTATCGCGGCACCTTGCCGGACGGCACGGTGTTCGACGAAGGTGAGCAGGTGCCGATGGCGGTCGACCAGGTGGTGCCGGGCTTCTCCACCGCGCTGCAGGAGATGCAGCCGGGCGGCCGCTATCGCGTGCAGATCCCCGCCGAGCAGGCCTATGGCGCCGAGGGCGGCGGGCCGATCCCGCCCGATACGGATCTCACCTTCGAGGTCGAACTGCTCGAATTTCGCACCCGCGACGAGGTGATGCAGATGCAGCAGCAGATGTTGCAGCAACAGATGATGCAGCAGCAAATGATGCAGGGCCAGGGTGGGATGCCTCCAGGCGCCATGCCACAAGGCGCCCTGCCTCCCGGTACTATGCCGGGCGTGGATCCCGGCCAGGCACCGCAGCTTCCCTGATTCGCGCCGGCGCCATGCCGCCCGCCTTGCTTGAAGCGCATTCGGGCGGCTGCTAGCGCTCATTCTCCGCTGCACTCCTGAAAGGCCGTCTATGTCCCTCGACCATGTCTGTTGATCGGGCCATTGTGGCGAAGATCGCCGCGCTCGCCCGTATCCGCATGGACGAGGCCGCGTTCGAGCGCATGGTGCCCGAACTCAACCAGATCCTCGAATGGGTGGAACAGCTGGCCGAGGTGGACGTCACCGGCATCGAGCCGATGAGCGCGGTTATCCCCCAGCCCCTGCGCCTGCGCGACGATGTGATCGATGCCGATCCGCTCACCGGCGGCGGCGTGCGCGATGCGGTGCTCGCCAATGCTCCGGCGGCCGAGCACGGCTTCTTCGGCGTGCCCAAGGTGATCGAATGAGCGACCTCACTCAGCTCGGCGTCCGCGCCATCCGCGACGGCGTTGCTGGGGGCGAGTTCTCCGCGCGGGAGGTGGCCGAGGCCTGCAACGCGGCGGTCGCGGAAGCCGGCGCGCTCAACGCCTTCATCGTCACCACGCCCGAACGTGCGCTGGAAGCCGCCGACAGGGCCGATTCGGCACGGTCAGCCGGCGAGACGCTGGGCCCGCTGGCCGGCGTGCCGATCGGGATGAAGGACCTGTTCGCCACCCGTGGCGTGCAGACCACCGCCGCCAGCCACATTCTCGAAGGCTTCGTCCCCCAATATGAAAGCACCGTCAGCCAAAGACTGTGGGACGCGGGCGCGGGGATGCTGGGCAAGCTGAACCTCGACCAGTTCGCAATGGGTTCTTCGAACGAGACCTCCTATTTCGGCAATGTCAGCAGCCCCTGGCGCAGGGCCGGGAGCAACGCGGCGCTCGCCCCCGGTGGCTCCTCGGGCGGCAGCAGCGCCGCGATTGCCGCGCGGCTGTGTCCGGCGGCGACCGGCACCGACACCGGCGGCTCGATCCGCCAACCCGCCGCGATCACCGGCATTTGCGGGATCAAGCCGACCTACGGCCGCTGCAGCCGCTGGGGCATCGTCGCCTTCGCCTCCTCGCTCGATCAGGCCGGGGCAATGGCCCGCAGCGTGGAAGATTGCGCGATCATGCTGGAGGCGATGGCCGGCTTCGATCCCAAGGATTCGACCAGCATCGACATGCCTGTGCCCGGCTGGACAAAGGCGCTGGACGCCAGCCTCGCCGGCAAGCGCGTGGGCATCCCGCGCGAATACCGGATGGACGGCACCGACGCGGCGATCGTCGCAAGCTGGGACCAGGGCATCGCCTGGCTGAAGGATGCCGGCGCCGAGATCGTCGACATCTCCCTCCCGCATACGAACTATGCGCTGCCCGCCTATTATATCATCGCCCCGGCTGAGGCCTCGTCCAACCTCGCGCGCTACGATGGCGTGCGCTACGGCCTGCGCGATTTGCCCGCAGGCGCAAATCTGCAGGACATGTACGCCGCCACCCGCGCCGCCGGCTTCGGCGAGGAGGTCAAGCGCCGCGTGCTGATCGGCACTTACGTCCTCTCGGCCGGCTATTACGATGCCTATTACACGCAAGCGATGAAGGTGCGCACGCTGGTGGCGCGCGATTTCATCGACGCCTGGGCCCGCTGCGACGTGATCCTCGCACCCAGCACCCCCAATGCCGCCTTCGCGCTGGGCGAGAAATTGGCCGATCCGCTGGCGATGTATCTGAACGACGTGTTCTCCGTGCCCGCCAGCCTCGCGGGCCTGCCGGCGATGAGCGTTCCCGCCGGGCTCGACGAAGCGGGGCTGCCGCTCGGCCTGCAACTGATCGGCCAGCCGTTCGACGAGCAGGGCGTGCTCGATGCCGCCCTCGCCATCGAGCAGCGGGCGGGCTTCACCGCAAAGCCCGAGCGATGGTGGTGAAGAACCGGTAGGAACGCTGTCGCCGGTTCCGATACCGGCGAGTTCCCCACCTGCGAGAAGCATCCCGGCCCGAACAATCAGGCCCGATGCGGTGAGCCCCGTGGTCGAGCATGCTGTTTTGGACCTATCGCTCGCATCGATCACGGACTAGTCGCTGAACCATCAGGCCCGCCGGTCAGCGCGGAGCCTTCCGCTACGGTTGAATATTGTCCAAAGGAGAGTTACTTGAGCTCATCCGTCACCCCCGATCCGCCGGAACTCGCTGCATCTGGGCAAGGTACAGGCCGCTCCGCGGAACCGCTGCGCCTGCGCGTCGCGGTGATTGCCGGCGACGACCCGCTGGCGGAGGAAAGCTGGTCCGGCACGGCGCGCTCGATTACCGAGGCGCTGCAGAGCGTCTTCGAGAACCTCTATGTCGAGCGCGGCAGCTTTCCGCGGCTGTTCCATCGTCTTGACCACGGGCTGAGAAAGGCGAGCGGACGACGAATCACGATCGGCTCCGCGCTGTGGTTCGTGCGCATCCGCACGGCCATGGCGCGGCGCCGCATCCGCGCCTTTGCGCCCGATCTCGTGTTCGTGATCTCCGCCAGCGGACTGGCGCTTCTGCTGGCACGAGAGTTCCGGGTTGTCATGGTCGATGACGCCGGCCCGTCAATGATCGAGTATTATCCCGATTATGCCGCCCGGCCCGCCTTCATCAAGCGCCTCCGCAAGAGCGTCAACAGGCGTGCCATCCGCAGCGCATGGCTGGCGCTCTACCCTTCATCCTGGGCGCGCCATTCGGCGATCCACGACGCCGGCAAGTCACCGGCCGAAGCAGTACTGATTCCCTGGGGCAACAACATGCGGCACGCGCCCGAAGCGAGGGTGCGTGAACTGGGTACGCCGGTGCGGCTGCTGTTCGTCGGCAAAGAGTGGCAGCGCAAGGGCTTGCCCATGCTGATAATGGCGGTGCGGCGCCTGCTGGCCGAAGGTTTCGATCTGTGCCTCGACGTGGTGGGGTGTGACCGCCCGCGCGACGAGCCGGAAAACCCGCAAATCCGCTTTCACGGGGTGCTGGCGAAATCCGATCCGCAGCAGGGCCGCCAGCTGGCGCTGCTCTACGGAGAAGCGCATTTGCTGGTCGTGCCGAGCCAGGCCGAATGCCTCGGCATGGTCTTCTCGGAGGCTTCGGCCTACGGACTGCCGAGTATCTCGGTGCGGACCGGCGGCATTCCCACGGTTGTGCTCGACGGACAGACCGGATTGCTGATCGAGCCCGGCGACCACCCCGATGAGCTGGCTGCGGCGATCCGCTCTCTGATCACCGATCCACAGCGCTATGTCGCCCTCTCTCGCGCGGCCCTGCGTGACAGCGAAGAGCGGCTCAACTGGCAGGTCTGGGCCCGTGCGGTGCGCAAGCTGGTCGACCAACGGTTGGCCGCCGCGCTACCGGGAACCGCCCAAGTGGTATGAGGGAGGGGCCCGCTGACATCTGCCCCCTTTTCTCGACCTCACCTTCGTCCTAGGTCCCCCAATGATGAGCACATATCGCATCCACGGCGCCACGGGCGAATGGGAGGTCGTGATCGGCCTCGAGGTCCATGCGCAGGTCACCTCCAATGCCAAGCTGTTCTCCGGCGCGGCCACCGCCTTCGGCGCGGAGCCGAACGCGCAGGTCAGCCTGGTGGATGCGGCGATGCCCGGCATGCTGCCCGTGCTGAACCGCGAATGCATCCGCCAGGCGGTGCGCACCGGCATGGCGATCGAGGCGCAGATCAACCGCTGGAGTCGGTTCGACCGCAAGAACTACTTCTACGCCGATCTGCCGCAGGGCTACCAGATCAGCCAGCTGTACCACCCGCTCGTGGGCGAGGGCTCGCTCGCCATCGAGGCGGACGAGAAGGCCGGCATCGCCGAGGACAAGCTGATCGGCATCGAGCGCATCCATGTCGAGCAGGATGCCGGCAAGCTGATGCACGACCAGCACCCCACCATGAGCTATGTCGATCTCAACCGCAGCGGCGTGGCGCTGATGGAGATCGTCAGCCGGCCGGACATGGCCTCGCCCGCCGAAGCCGGGGCCTATCTGCGCAAGCTGCGCGCGATCCTGCGCTATGTGGGCAGCTGCGATGGCAATATGGAGGAAGGCTCCATGCGCGCGGACGTCAACGTCAGCGTGCGCAAGGCGGGCGAGCCGCTGGGCACCCGCACCGAGACCAAGAACGTCAATTCCGTCCGCTTTGTGATGCAGGCAATCGAGCACGAGGCGCGCCGCCAGGTCGAGGTGCTGGAGGATGGCGGCCGCATCGTGCAGGAAACCCGCCTGTTCGATCCCGGGTCCGGCACCACCCGCTCGATGCGTTCGAAGGAGGACGCGCACGATTACCGCTACTTCCCCGATCCCGACCTGCTGCCGCTGGAGCTGGACCAGGCGTTCCTCGACGAGTGCCGCGCCTCACTGCCCGAGCTGCCCGATGCCAAGCGCCGCCGTTACGAGAGCGAGCTGGGCCTCTCCTCCTACAACGCCGCCGTGCTCACCGCCGAGGTGGAGACCGCCCGCTGGTTCGAGGCGCTGCTGCTGGCCAGCGCCACCGCGCAGGGCAAGCCGCCCGCCGAGCTGGCGAAGCAAGCCGCCAACTGGCTGATTTCCGAACTGTTCGGCGCGCTCAACAAGGCCGGCCACGCGCTGGAGGACAGCCCCGTCACGCCCGAGCGCGGCGCCGAGCTGCTGGCGCTGGTGGGCAAGGGCACCATCTCGGGCAGCATCGCCAAGCAGGTGCTTGAAACCATGCTGGAAACCGGCGATGCTCCCGCCGCCATCGTCGAGCGCGAGGGGCTGGTGCAGGAGAGCGACACCGGCGCCATCGAGGCGGCGGTGGACGAGGTTCTCGCCGCCAATCCCGAGAAGCTGGCCGAATACCGCGGCGGCAAGGACAAGCTGTTCGGCTTCTTCGTCGGCCAGGTGATGCGAGCGATGAGCGGCAAGGCCAACCCGCAGGTGATCAACGAAGTGCTCAAGAGACGTCTGGGTTAGAGGCGCTCAGGGAGCGGCGGAGCGGAAAAAGACCATCGCCGTGTCACAGCGCTCGCCCTGCTCAAGGGGAGCGCGCTTCCGCTTGACCTGAAAAGCCGGCCCCTCTCCGCAAACTTCCCGTTAAAGCTCTTCCGCCGCCAGATATTCGATCGGCATATCCAGCCCCGCCAGCTGCTCGTCGATCGCGCTGCGGTCGCCCACCACCACGATCACCAATTGCTCGGGCTGCAGGTGCTCGCCCGCCGCCGCATCGATGGCGCCTGCATCGAGCGCGCGGTAGATCTGCGGCAGCTGCTCGTAATAATCCGCCGGGCGCCCCAGCCGCTCGTTCTCCAGCAATGCGCCCAGCACCTGGCCGTTGGTCTGAAACCGGTTGGGCAGGCCGCGGATGTTGCCCTCGGTCACCCGCTGCAGCTCGGTCTCGTCGACGCCCCGTTCTCCGGGAAAGGCGCGCATCTCGTCAAGGATCAGGCGGATCGAATCGGCGGTGCGGTCCGCCTGCACGGGGGTGACCACCGCCAGCGCGCGCGGGCCCGTAACGCCGGGCAGATTGCTGGAGATGCCGTAGGTCCAGCCCTTGTCCTCGCGCAGATTCATGTTGAGCCGCGAGAGGAAGCCGCTGCCGATCACCTCATTGGCCAGTTCCAGTGCCTCGGTCCCGCCGGCGGTGCCCAGCAGCGGCAGGCGCCGGCCGAGCATCAGCACGGTTTGCGGGCTCCCCGGCCGGTCGATCACCACCAGCCGGGGCTCGGCATCGGGGCTGGGTGCTGAGAGGTCCTTGGCGGGTGCCGGCGTGGCGGGCGCCTGCCAATTGCCGAGCGTGCGTTCGAGCGCTGGGACGAGTTCGGCCATGGTGACGTCGCCCACCGCCACGATCCGGGCGAGGTCGGGGCGCAGCCAGCGCTGGTGCTCGCTCGTCAGCACCGCCGGGGTCAGCGCCTCGATTACCGCGGGGCGCCCGCTCGCGCCGACCGAGCCGTACGGATGCGCCTCGCCGTAGATCAGCGGCCCCAGCGCGCGCTGCGCCAAGCCAATCGGGTTTGCCTGCTGCTGCGCGATCGCCGCCAGCCGCTGGTTCTTCACCCGCGCCACCTCCGCATCGGCAAAGGCCGGGTTGCGCACGATATCGGCCATCAGCGCCAGCGAGGGGACCAGATTGGCGCTCAGCGCGGTGAGCGTCACCGTGCTGGAATCGGTCGCCGTGCCGGTGCCGATCGCAGCGCCGAGCCGCTCCTGCTCCATGGCGATCTCCACCGCGCTGCGGCTGGTGGTGCCTTCCTCCAGCATCTCCATCATCAGCGATTGCGTGCCCGCGCGCGCCGCGCCATCGGCGGCCACGCCGGCGTCGAACGCCAGCGCGAGGCTCACCTTGGGGATCGCCGTGCGCCGGGCGAGCAGCACCTCGATGCCGTTGGAGAGCGTCGCGCGCTGGATTTCAGGGAACACCAGTTCGCCCACGGGGGCCACCGGCGGGGCCTGCCGTGGTTCACCGCGCTCCACGGTGAGCGGTTCGCGCGCATCAGGTGCCGGAGTGGCCACCGTGCCCTCATCGCCCCAGCCGCCGAGCAGCGCGCCATCTTCGGTCCGCTCGCCCGGCACCACCGCCAGCGTGTATGAGGGGCGCGAAAGCCAGCGCTGCATCGCCGCGCGCACCTCGTCGGGCGTCACGGTGGCCAGCCGAGCCAGATCGCGCTTGTAGTGCGCCGGATCACCCGCATAGAGCAGCCCCTCGGCGAGGGTGGAACCCTTGCCGCCGAAGCCGCCGACCTGCTCCAGCGCGCCGATATTGGCCGAGACGATCTGGGTCGCCGCCCGCGCCAGCTCGTCCGCCGTCGGCCCCTCGGCGAGGAATTGCGCGATTACCGCGTCGAAGCGGGCCTCGGCCACCGCCGCATCGACGCCTGGCCGCACCTCCATCTGCGTGGTGAGCATGCTGAGCTGCTCCATCTGCCGCGAACTGGCCGATACGCCGACCGCCAGCTCCTCCCCACGCACCAGCACATTGTCCATTCGCGAGCTGGCGAGCCCGCCCAGCACGTGCAGCCCGGCCGAAAGCGGCACCGCATCGGGGTGAGTCAGCTCCGGCCCGGTCCAGGCGCGCATCACCAGCGTTACCGGCACGGGGTCGGTCATCACCTCGCGCACCGGCGCGGCCAGCGTCACCGGACCGGCGGCGGGCTGCACCACCTCCGGCCCGCGCGGAATGGCGCCGAACCACCGCTCCACCGCAGGGCGCGCGGCGGCCACGTCGATATCGCCGGCCAGCGCCAGCACCACATTGTTGGGCCCGTACTGGTCGATAAACCATTTGTGCACATCGCCTAGGCTCGCCGCTTCCAGATCGGCCATCGAACCGATGGTGGAGTGGCGGTAAGGGTGGCCAATCGGCAGCAGCCCGTCGGAAAGCTTGTAGCGGATCAGGCCGTAGGGCTGGTTATCGCCCTGCCGCTTCTCGTTCTGCACCACGCCCCGCTGGCGATCGAGCTTCTCCTGGTCGACCGCGCCGAGCAGATAGCCCATCCGGTCGCTCTCCATGAACAGCGCGAGATCGAGCGCACCGGTCGGCACGGTTTCCACGTAATTGGTCCGGTCTGGGCTGGTCGAGCCGTTGGTGGAGGTGGAGCCGGCCGCCTCGAGCGGAATGTCGAAATTCTCGACATTTTCGCTGCCGGTGAACATCACATGCTCGAACAGATGGGCAAAGCCAGTCTTCCCTCGCGGCTCGTGCTTGGAGCCGACCCGATAGTACACCGTCACCCCCAACACCGGGCTCTTGCGATCGGTGTGGACGATGGTGGTGAGGCCGTTCTCCAGCGTGAAGGTCTCGTACGGAATGTCGACTGCGGCGACGAGTTGGGAGAGCGGCGCGGGCTCGACAGCGCTGGCAGCGGAGGCGCCCGGCGCGGCGGCCATCGGCGCCCGCTCGGTGGTGGTGGAACAGGCGGCGAGCGCGAGCGGCAAGGTGGCAAGGGCGAAGAAGCGGCGCATGGATGTCCCGTCCGTTGCGAATTGTTCCTCTTGCTATCACAGGCGCCGGTGAATGCCAGCGCCCGTGTTTCGCTCAACGGCCGATCCGCAGCAAGGGCTCCCCCATGCGGATGGTCTGCCCGGTTTGCAGCCCCGCGACCGGCGCGCAATGTGGCGGCGCGAGCACGATGATGGTGGAGCCGTGCTCGAACCAGCCCATCTCCGTGCCCTTGGCAAAGCGAGCGGCGCAGGGCTCCACCCGCGCGCCGCCGCTGCGCACCGGCTGCGCGCCGAGCCAGGGCAGGCGGATGCTGGCGACCAGCACCGCGGCCACCGGCACCAGCACCAGCCGGCTGCCATCGGCATCCAGCCGGACGGTGATCGGCGCGCGCTCGTTCTTGCAGAACAGCCGCTCGATGCGTTGCAGCGCGATGGGGTTCACGTTCCAGGTGTCGCCGGCAATGTAGCGCAGCTGCTCCACCGCCAGATCGTGCGGCGCGTGAAAGCGGTGGTACATGCCCGCGGTCAGCCGCAAGGTGACGAACCAGCCTTCCGCAAAGGCGTGTGCCTCCTCATCCGAGCCGAGCAGTTCGGCGACCGGGTATGGCGCGCCCTTCACTTGCAGCGCGGTGCCGGCCGCGATTCGCCCGAAGGCGCCGACGATCGCATCGCTGGGCGCCGTGATCACCGCCGGGTCCGGGTCCACCGGCCGCGCCCCTTCGCGCAGCTGACGGATGAAGGCGGCGTGGAGCGAGGCGAAACGCTGTTCCTTCGCATCGGCGAGGTCGACATCGCAGAACAGCCGCCACAGCCGGATCGAGGCGGTGCGCACCGGCGCCAGCTCGATCTTGCTGAACCAGCCCATGAAGCGGGTTAGCGCAAGGCGGGGGATCCGGTTGGTGAGCAGGAAATTGACATTGTCCTGTCCCACAAAGGTCCGAAGAGAGGATCTCAGGGTCATGCGGCGCGCGATCGCCGCCAGAGGAGGGAACCGCCATCGTGCGCGACAAATTGCTGGCCGGGCTGCTCAAGATCGGCGCCGGCGCGGCCGCCGCCGCCTTCGTTGGCAAGCGGGCGGACGAGCGGCTGCGCCTCTCGCGCGCCAAGCACCGCTCGCTGATCGGCCATGTGCGGATGGCCAAGCGCGTGGCGGGGCTGGTGCCGCACTATGAATTCGCGAGCGACGAGTTCTTCCGCGCCGATGGTGCCCCCGGCGAAGTGGTCGCGCGGCGCGAAGCCGGGTTCGAGCGGCTGGCGGCGCTTTACCGCGAGCGCTTCCCCAAAACCACGGCGCTGACCGCGGAAATGCGCGAGAGCATCCCCGATATCGCCTTCACCGGCCGCTACCGCGTGCCCTTCCCGTTCAGCCGGTTTGTGCGCGAGAACCTGCCAAGCGGCAGCTTCTACGAAAGCGCCGAGGGAGTGATGCTGACCGATCTCGACGGCAATCGCTTCTACGATCTCACCGGCTCCTACGGCGTCAATCTGCTGGGCACTGATGCCTACAAGCAGATGGTGGCCGAGGGCATTGCCAACACCGGCGCTTTGGGCCCGGTTCTGGGGGGGTTGCACCCGGTGATCGCCGACAATGTAAGGCGGTTGCGGGCGCTTTCCGGGCTGGATGCGGTGTCGTTCCATATGTCCGGAACCGAGGCGGTGATGCAGGCGGTGCGGCTCGCCCGCTATCACACGCGCCGCAGCCACGTGGTGCGTTTCGCCGGCGCCTATCATGGCTGGTGGGGGGACGTGCAGCCGGGCATCGGTAACCCGGTCCCGGCCGATCGCACCTACACGCTGGCGGACATGAGCGAGCAGACGCTCGAAGTGCTCGCCACCCGCAGGAACATCGCCTGCGTACTGGTCAACCCCCTGCAAGCGATGCACCCCAATTCGAGCGCGCCGGGCGATTCCGCGCTGGTGGCCTCGGGCGGCCGCAAGGGCGGCGTGGCGCGCGAAGATTATTCGCGCTGGCTCGCCCGGTTGGCGGAGGTGTGCCGCAAGGCCGGCATCGTGCTGATCATGGACGAGGTGTTCACCGGCTTCCGTCTGGCGCCCGGCGGGGCCTGCGAATATTACGGCATTCGGCCCGATTTGGTCACCTACGGCAAGACGCTGGGCGGCGGGTTGCCGGTGGGCGTGCTGTGCGGCCGCGCCGATCTGATGCGGCGCTATCGCGAGGATCGGCCGGCCGATATCTGCTTCGCCCGCGGCACCTTCAACTCGCACCCCTATGTCATGGGCGCGATGGACGCCTTTCTGCGCTGGCATGCGAGCGCGGAAGCCGAGGCCGCTTATAACGGGCTGGATGAGCGATGGAACGCTCGCGCCGCCGCGCTCAACGCGCGTCTTATAGCCGAGGGGCTGAGCCCGCGCGTGGCCAACCTCGGTACGATCTGGTCGATCGGCTATACCAAGCCCTCGCGCTACAACTGGATGCTGCAATATTACCTGCGGGCCGAAGGGCTGGCGCTGGGCTGGACCGGCAGCGGCCGGCTGATCTTCAGCATGGCGATCGGCGAGGAAGAGTTCGCGGGGATTGCCGACCGGATCGTCGGCGCCACGCAACGTTGGGAGCAGGATGGTTGGGTCTGGGCGCCCGAGGGCGGCGGCAATCGCGCGCTGAATGGCCAGTTTCTGCGGGAGACGCTGGTGCGGGGGCTGCTGGGCCGGCGCTAGCAACGGGGCCGGGGCGCTATGCCCGGCCCCGTTGGCCTTGTCGACCGAACTATCCCGCGGCACTCCTGACCGCAATCAGCCCCGCGTCGCCGGGCGCCAAGCGAGGGCGCTGCGCAGCAGCTGCACCGGCGCCTTGGCGTAAAGCTTCATGTCGTGGAACGGATCGGTGATGATCTTGGTCGCCCAGACGAGGCCCGTCTCCACATCGCGGATGAAGAACAGCTGCACAGTGCGGAACAGCAGCGCGCCGACACCGATCACCAGCCACAGGATGCCGAGGTTTTCGAGAAAGCCCAGCACCGTGGTGTGCGGATCGGCGAAGATCCCGAAGAAGCTCGGATCCACCAGCAGCGGCAAGGGCGAGAGCGCCCACAGGCTCATCAGCACGACCTTGCGCACCAGATTGTAGCCGACCTTGATCTCTTCCTTGTGCCGGTGGGTCGCCTCGTTGACGTGGTCGTAACCCTTGGGCTCGAAGAAGAAATGGCCCGCTTGGCGGCTGGTCATCGCGAAGCCCCAGGCCAGCAGCGCCGCCAGCCAAGGATAATTCCACACCAGCGCATAGCAGAGCACGAAGGTGGCGGCGCTGAAGAAGTGCAGCGCCTGGTTGATCACGCTGTGATGGTAGAAGCGGTGATCATCCCAGCGCTGTTCGGCCAGCTGCTCGCGGAAACGGCCCATCGTGAACTCCGTGCTTGAGAGGTGTCGATCCAGGTTCGCGCTCAGGCGGGAAAGGTCTTGCGATAGCGAACGAGGGAAAAATGGCCCATCGGCGGCAGCGGCCGGTTCTCCACCAGCTCCACCCGCGCATTGCTCGCCGCCCATGCTTCGTAGCGGCTCCAGGGGAACTCGGTGCGCCAGCCCAGCCGGCTGGTGAGCGGCATCAGCCGCCGTTCGATCTGGCCGCGCAGGCCCTTGCCGGCGCCGATCCGGGTGGTGATGATAATCTCGCCGCCCGGGCGGATGACCCGCACGAACTCGTCGAGCGCCGCTTCGGGATCGGGCACGGCGGTCACCACATATTGCGCCACCACCACATCGAAACTGTCGTCGGGATATGTAAGGTGCTCGGCATCCATCACCGCGATCTCCTCGACATTGTCGAGCTTCAACTCGCGAACCCGCTCGCGCGCCTTGTCGAGCATGGCATCGGCAATATCGATGCCGACGAGGCGAACGTGGCGGCTGTATTGCGGCAGCGAGATGCCGGTGCCGACGCCGACCTCGAGCACACGCCCGCCGATCGCCTCCGCCCGCTCGATCGATTCGGCACGGCCAGTGGTGAACACCTTGCCGAATACGAAATCGTAAATGGGGGCCCAGCGGTCATAGGCCGCCGCCACCCCTGCCGTGCGCAATTCGCCGGTGCTTGCATTTGATGCCATAGACACGCGGTAATGGTGGAGCTTGGTTACAACCGGAAGACATCCATGTGGCACGTACGCATCCGTTGCGTCGGGCCTGGTGAATCGGGCTTGTCACCGCTGTTTTGCCGCAGCAAAGGTTTGCTTTCGTTTGCCCGGAGTACCTTGCCATGACCACCGCGTCCGTCCGCCGCCTCGCAGCGGCCCTTCTCGCGCTCGGCCCCGTCCTGCCGGTTGCGGCGCTGGCGCAGGGTCAGACGATCGGCTCGGGCGTGGCGCCGGGCGAGGTGGGCAACAGCGAGCCGCGGGCGATCGCGTTCGCCGCTTCCGCTCCGGCCGAGGCGGCGCTGGTGGTGCTGGTGGCGGCCGGCGCACAGCCGGTTGCGCCCGGGCTCGATGCCGAGACCGGGCGCGCCATCGCCCAGGCGGCCACCTCCGCGCGCTTCACCGGCGCGGCGAATGAGGTGCTGGCGCTGCGCGGGATCGGCGCGCGGCCGCTGATCATGCTGGTCGGCACAGGCGAGGAGCCTGGCGGCATCGCGGAGGCCACCGGCACCGCGGCCCAGCGGCTCGCGGCGGAAAATGCGGCAATCGCCATCAGCGGCACACCCAACGCTGCTGCCGCCGCCGATGCGGCGCTGGGCTTTGGCCTCGGCCAATGGCGTTTCGACCGCTACCGGACTCCCGGCGAAACCGCGCCACCGGCATTGCCCGTCACGGTAGTGGTCGACGATGCCGAGGGCGCCCGTGCCGCTTACGGCGCCCGCCACGCAGGGCTGGTGGAAGGGGTGCGCTTCGCCCGCGACCTGACCAGCGAGCCGGCAAACGTGATCTACCCGGAGAGCTTCGTCGAACGCACCCGTGCGGCCTTTCGCGGCGTGCCCAACGTGCAGATCGAGGTGCTCGACGAGGCAGACATGCGCCGGCTCGGCATGGGTGCGCTGGTGGGCGTGGGGCAGGGCTCGCCCCGTGGATCGCGGCTGATGCTGATCACTTACCGGGGCGCAGAGGGGCCGCCGCTGGCGCTGGTGGGCAAGGGCATCACCTTTGATACCGGCGGCATTTCGCTGAAGCCCGGTGCGGGTATGTGGGAGATGAAGGCCGACATGGCCGGCGCGGCGGCGGTGGTCGGCAGCGCGCTCTCGCTCGCCCGCACCCGCGCGCCGGTGCACATTGTCGCCGTTGCTGCTCTGGCCGAAAACATGCCGGGCGCAAATGCGCAGCGCCCCGGTGACGTGGTCCGCACGATGGGCGGCAAGACGATCGAAATCCGCAGCACCGACGCCGAGGGGCGCCTGGTCCTCGCCGATGCGGTCGAATATGTGGCCGAGCAGCGCGATCCTTTTGCGATCGTCGACATCGCCACGCTGACCGGCTCCGCAGTGGCCGCGCTGGGACCGCAATATGCGGCGCTGTTCGCCCGCGAGGATGCGGTTGCCGAGCGGGTGGAGCGCGCGGCCGAGCAATCGGGTGAGGCGGTGTGGCGCCTTCCGTTGCACCCCGCCTATGCCAAGGCCATCGAGTCCGAGATTGCCGATGTGAAGAACTCCGACGCCGCCCCGGCCCCGGGCGCCAGCGCCGGCGCGCATTTCATCGGCGCCTTTATCGCCGAGGACATGCCCTGGGCGCATATCGACATGGCACCCACCATGTGGACCGACAGCGCCGGTCCGCTCTCGCCGGCCGGTGCCTCGGGCTATGGCGTGCGCCTGCTGGATGCGCTGGCCCGAGAGTGGCGGCCGTAGAACGAGAGGCTCGAACCCAATCGCGTGCAGGGCCGATCCTGATCTCGCGACGCCCTTAGAAGCGACCTTCATCAGCCCCCTTGGGTTGCCCATCGGCCACACCCATCTGAGTGGTTGAGAGAACAAGGGGGATGAGCATGAATCTCGAGAAGTTCACCGAGCGGGCCAAGGGCTTCCTGCAGGCGGCGCAGACCGTCGCCATCCGCATGAACCATCAGCGGATCGCGCCCGAGCACCTGCTCAAGGCGCTGCTGGAGGATCAGGAAGGCATGGCGAGCGGGCTGATCCAGCGCGCCGGCGGCAATCCCCGAGCGGCGCTCGATGCGGTCGACCAGGCGTTGGCGAAGGTGCCTGCGGTCTCCGGCTCGGGTGCGCAGGCGACGCCGGGGCTCGACAATGATGCCGTGCGCCTGCTCGACCAGGCCGAGCAGGTGGCGCAAAAGGCTGGCGACAGCTTCGTGACGGTCGAGCGGCTGCTGCTGGCGCTGGCGCTGGCGAGCACCACCGCAGCGAGCCGCGCGCTGCAGGCGGCGGGCATCACGCCCGAGGCGCTCAACACCGCGATCAACGATCTGCGCGGTGGTCGCAGCGCGGACAGCGCCAATGCCGAGCAGGCCTATGACGCGATGAAGCGCTACGCCCGCGACCTCACCGAGGCGGCGCGCGCGGGCAAGCTGGACCCGGTGATCGGCCGCGACGAGGAGATCCGCCGCACCATCCAGATCCTCGCCCGGCGCACCAAGAACAACCCCGTGCTGATCGGCGAGCCCGGCACCGGCAAGACCGCGATCGCGGAGGGCCTGGCCCTGCGGATCGCCAATGGCGACGTGCCCGATTCGCTCAAGGGTCGCGCGTTGATGAGCCTCGATCTCGGCGCGCTGATCGCGGGCGCCAAATATCGCGGCGAGTTCGAGGAGCGGCTGAAGGCCGTGCTCGACGAGGTGAAGGGCGCCGGGGGCGACATCATCCTGTTCATCGACGAGATGCACACGCTGATCGGCGCGGGTGCCTCCGAGGGCTCGATGGATGCGGGCAATTTGCTCAAGCCCGCGCTCTCCCGCGGCGAGTTGCACTGCATCGGTGCGACGACGCTCGATGAGTACCAGAAATATGTCGAGAAGGACGCCGCGCTGCAGCGCCGCTTCCAGCCTATCTATGTCGACGAGCCTAGTGTGGAGGACACGATCAGCATCCTGCGAGGGCTGAAGGAGAAGTACGAATTGCACCATGGCGTCCGCATCACCGATGCGGCGATCGTGGCCGCGGCGCAGCTTTCCAAGCGCTACATCGCCGACCGCTTCCTCCCCGATAAGGCGATCGACCTGATGGACGAGGCCGCCAGCCGGATCCGCATGGAGGTGGAGAGCAAGCCCGAGGAGATCGAGGGGCTCGACCGGCGGATCATCCAGCTGAAGATCGAGGAGCAGGCGCTGCAGAAGGAGATTGATCAGCCCTCGAGGGACCGGCTCGCCGCCCTGCGCGAGGAGCTGGCGAATCTCGAGCAGCAATCGAGCGAGCTGACCACGCGCTGGCAGAACGAGCGCGACAAGATCAACGCAGAGAGCCGCCTGAAGGAGCAGCTGGACGCCGCGCGAATCGAGTTGGAGCAGGCGCAGCGCGAGGGCGATCTCGCCCGTGCCGGCGAGCTCAGCTACGGTCGCATCCCCGATCTGGAGCGACAGCTGACCGACGCCCAGGGGCTAACCGAGAACGCCCTGCTGCGCGAGGAGGTGACCGAGGACGACATCGCCTCGATCGTCAGCCGCTGGACCGGTGTGCCGATCGAGAAGATGATGCAGGGCGAGCGCGAGAAGCTGCTGCGGATGGAGGAGGTGCTCGGCCGCCGGGTGATCGGGCAGAGCCAGGCCGTAGCCGCGGTGTCACGGGCTGTGCGCCGCGCCCGCGCGGGCTTGCAGGACCCGAACCGGCCGCTAGGCTCGTTCCTGTTCCTCGGCCCCACCGGCGTTGGCAAAACCGAGCTGACCAAGGCGCTCGCTGCGTTCCTGTTCGATGACGATGCCGCCATGGTGCGGATCGATATGAGCGAGTTCATGGAGAAGCACGCCGTTGCCCGGCTGATCGGCGCGCCACCGGGTTACGTTGGCTATGACGAGGGGGGCATGCTGACCGAGGCGGTGCGCCGCCGCCCATATCAGGTGGTGCTGTTCGACGAGGTCGAGAAGGCGCATTCCGACGTGTTCAACGTGCTCCTGCAGGTGCTCGACGATGGGCGGCTGACCGATGGGCAGGGGCGGGTGGTCGATTTCTCGAACACTCTGATCATCCTGACCTCGAACTTGGGCAGCCAGTTCCTCACGAGCCTCGATGCGGGGCAGAGCGTGGTGGAGGTCGAGCCGCAGGTGATGGACATGGTGCGCGCGCATTTTCGGCCGGAATTTCTCAACCGGCTGGACGAGATCATCCTGTTCCATCGGTTGGCGGCCGAACACATGGCGCCGATCGTCGATATCCAGGTTGGGCGGGTCCAGCGTTTGCTGGACGGGCGCAAGATCACGCTAGATTTGACTGATGCGGCGCGGCGCTGGCTGGGTCGGGTCGGCTATGATCCGGTCTATGGCGCGCGGCCCTTGAAGCGCGCGGTGCAGCGCTACCTTCAAGACCCGTTGGCCGAGAAGCTGCTGGCCGGCGAGGTGCCCGACGGCAGTGTTGTGCATGTCGAGGAAGGGGACGGGGCGCTGGAGATTACCACAAGGTAATCGAGCGCTGGTCGGTTGAGGGGCAGCCGGTGCGTCCACGCCGGCGCGCAGAAGCCAGGGGCAACGCGGGACGTGCTGCAGTCGATGCGCCTATCCGTTCGGGCGGTCAGCCCCCTTGAACGAGCGCATCGATTCGGCGTCCTCCCGAGCGGCATTGCCGATGTTTGTCCACTGTGCGCGGGTTCGGCAGTCACGCCGCCTCTGCGTCAGCGAACCGGTCACGCGGCTGGTGCGGCAGATGACTTCGTTCGGGTCCTTCCCATCGCTCGCCGCGTCGACGATTGCAGGCGTGCCTTCGGTATCCTTCACAGCGGCGGCTTCGGTTGCAGGTTGGCTGTCGTCGATTGGAGCCGGGTTGGCGGCGGTCTGCGCGGCGAGGACGAGGATTGCGGCAAGCAACATGGGTTCTATCACCTTGACTGGGCGCCAGCCATCCGGCGCGGAGGGCGTTTCTGTCTCGCGCCAACCCGCGGACGGGCCGGAGCAGATACAATCTCCTTGCTAAGCGTGAACACGCCGCAACGAGCTACAGGGATACAGACCGACCGGCAAAGCAATACCCGTCTTTGCAGGAGCACAAAAGAGAAAAGGGCGGATTGCCGAAGCAACCCGCCCTCTATCATTAACCCCGATCAGGTGATCAGAATGTCAGGTTCAGCCCGATGCTGTAGCGACGGCCGATGGCGTCATAGGTGCTCGGATAGGTGTTGCCGCTGTTGTAGGCGGTTGCACCAATCGTGTTGCCGACAATCGGCGGATCCTTGTCCAGCAGATTGCTGACCGTGAACGTCACGCGGGCCATGTCGTTCAGGCGCTGCTGAAGCGACAGGTCGAATGCGTCGTAGGCCGGAATCGTCCGGAAATCTTCGAAGATGTTCGCCGGGCCACCCTGGTCTGCAGGCTCGACGCTCACCGAGGACAGGTGACGCCAGAGCAAGGAGATGTCCGTCTCACTCGGAAGGGTGACAGTGGTGCGCAGGTTCCAGCTCCACTCCGGCTGGATCGAAGCGCAGGAGACCGAGTAGAACCCGACGCATTCACGATTGCGCGAGGCAGGGTTCGCCTGGAACTTGCTGCTGAGCGTGTGGTTGCCAATAAACGACATGTTCAGGCGGGCAAAGCCGAGTTCCTGGCGGAAGTTGAAGCCAAGGTCGAAGCCGCTGGTCTCGATGATACCCGAATTCGACAGGCCCAGGAACGGCCCGAAGGTGGTGTCGTTCGGGCCGCTCAGGCTGCCCGTCAGCGGGTTGCGCCGGATTGTCCCACACGCCCCCGGATTCGAGCCCGTGAAGCAGCCATCGATGACATCGGCCTGCGACGGTGACGAGATCGCGTCCTCCACCTTGATGTCGTAATAGTCGAGGGTCAGCGAAACGGCGCTTAAGAACCGCGGCTGCAGCACGACACCCAGCGTCAGCGTATCGCCAATTTCAGGCTGCAGCGCGGGGTTGCCGCCGGTCGTCGCGTTGATCTGGCCGGCGGCCGGTTGAGGGATGGTACCGAGCAGGCTCGCATTGGCACCGACAAGCGCCAGCTGCGCCTGGCAAAGCGGCACGAAGTTCGCCCCGCGTGCGGTGATCTCTGCGGTGGTGCCCTGGCAGGGATCGATCGCACGGTTGGTGAGGAACGTCACCTGCGGCTGGAACAGTTCGAACAGGTTTGGAGCGCGCACCGCGCGGGCGTAGGAACCGCGGAATCTTATATCCGGGATCGGCTCCCACGTGCCGCCCACATTGTAGGCCCAGTTGCCGCCAGACGTCGAATAGTCCGAATAGCGGGCTCCGGCGTTCACGGTCAGGCTGTCGAAGAACGGGCGATCCTCGATCAGCGGAAGGTAGATTTCGCCAAAGACCTCCTTCGTATTGTAGTCTCCCGTGATCGGCAGGGCCGGAGCGCCCGCACCGAGCACCTCACCCGGTTGCGAAGAGATGCCGTCGCCGCCCGAAGCGCCGACATACTCGCGATATTCCACGCCCAGAGCGACGCTGAATGGCGACACCGCGAACGGGCTGGAGATGCCGAAATCGCCGGACACGTTGGCCTGCAGGCCCTTGAGCGAGGTCTGGATGAAGTTGAAGGTCGTTACATTCAGGAAGTTGAACGAGGCGTCCGTAAGCGATCCGTCGACGCCGAACAGGTTGAGCGGCACACAGCCGCCCGCGGTGACCGTGCAGGTGGTCGGATTGACAGCCCGCAATGCCTGCTGGAGCCGCGAACGCGTCCCCTGGTTGTTGGAGGTGTTGGTCCGCTCCGATTCGCCGTAGAGGCCGGAGACCTCGAAGGCGAAGGTTTCGGTAAGGTCGGCACGAACACCGCCCGAAACCTGGAAGGTATTGGTGGTGAAGTTGGTCAGGCGCGGCCCGGCTTCGGTGAAGCGGCGGCCGATCTGGGCAGGAATTTCAGTACCATTGGCGATGATTGGGGCACATTGCGCTGCATCTGGCCGGATGGGAGTTGCGCCGATTCGAGCCCCGCCCGGACCTATCGGACGCAGGTCAATGCCGGCTTGGCAAAGCTGCTGTCTCATCACCGGCGTAAGAAAGGGGTTGTTAAGCGGCAGCTGAACGGTGGTGAAGAAGGTGCCAGACGGGGCGATGATCTGATCGACGACAGTCTTGGTGTAGAAAGCCTGGGTGAATACCTCGACCCCGTCGAACACTTCGTAATCTGCGCTGCCGAAGATGTTGTAGCGCTCGAACGGCGTCTGATAGACGTTCAGAGGGTTAAAGTTGAAGTCGCCGAGGACCCCGGTCTCGAACGCCGTGCCGTCCGCATTCACGCGGCCGAGAAGGGGCGACAGGATAGAGGCCGGGGAGGACGTGGGGGAACCCTGTGGGTTTCCGGTGGTGGAACTGAGGCTGAACAGGCCAGAGTCACGCTCGCCCTGCTGGATTGCGGTGGTCTTCGCGTAGCCCATGCTGAGCACCGCATTACCGCGGCCATCATCGAAATTGGCGCCGGTGGTCAGGTCGATGCGCCCTTGGTTGCCGTCGCCGCGCTCGGTGATGCCGAAATTGGCCGTAAGGTCGACGCCGGAGAAGTCACGGCGCGTAATGAAGTTGACCACGCCCGCGACCGCATCGGCGCCATAGGCGGTGGAAGCGCCGCCGGTCAGCACGTCAACCCGCTCGATCAGGGCGACCGGCACGATGTTGAGGTCAGTGACCGACGCGAGCGATGCGGGAACCGTGCGCTGCCCATTGATCAGGATCAGGTTGCGGTTGGCGCCTAGGCCGCGAAGATCGAGCTGTGCCGAGCCGTTGGTACCGTTATTCACGCCCGGGCCGATGTTCGGCACGACGCCCGGCAGCTCACGCAGGAAAGATTCGGCCGAGACGGGCTGGCGGAAGCCGATCTCTTCCTGCGAGATGACCGTGACCGGGCTCGCCTGTTCGAGATTGGGGTTCGAGATGCGCGATCCAGTGACGATGATCGAGCTGGACGGTGTTGCTGTCTCGTCAACGGCCTCGCTGGGAACGACTTGCGCGTGCGCCGCGGAGGAGAGGCCGACGCTGGCAAGGCCAAGCGCCGCGAGGGCCGTTGTGGCGTTAAGCCGAACGATCTGGGTGGTCCTGGATGTCATCGTTTGAGCAGTCCCTGAGAATATGTGGCCCGGCTTTTCGCCAGTCGCCTCAGGAGAGAGCGTTCCGGACATCGTTTCAACGATTACTAACATGCGGCGGTCAAAATGTCTCACCACCGTTGCAGATTCGACACAGGCCGGTAGGCCGCTGTCCGCATCATCTTGGCGGAGATCCTGTCGCAGGATAGTGCCGGGGCTGGCAACGTGCGAGCCACCGAAGGCGGCGGCTCTCCACAAAAAAAGAGCCCCGGAATCGCTCCCGGGGCCCCGCATTCAGTTAAGGAAAGCTTTAGAAACTGACGCTCGTGTTCACGAAGAACGTCCGCCCCTGGTAATCGAAGCCTGAGTACAGCGGCGCATTGCCGATCGTCGTAACTGCAGAGGAAATCCGCGGCGGCTGTGTGTCGAGCATGTTACGCACGCCAAAGGTGAACTCCGCACGATCCATCACGTTGAACTGGATCGATGCGCTGTGCAGGAAGTAGTCGTCAACCTCCAGGAGGAACTGATCGCGGAAACTCTGCGCAGTGGCCTCATTCACCTCGCCGGTCTGTCGGCTGGTGGCGAAGAAGTCGTAGGTTCCGTCACTGCCGTCCAGCCAGGAGAGGCCGTACCGCAGCGTGATCGGGCCGGTGCGGAACGTCGTGTCGAACGATCCCACCCAGTCAGGCGTGTTGTAGATCCCGTTGGAATCCAGCAAGAATTCCTCGGGGAAGAGCCTGTCCGACTGCTCAGTGTACTTGGTGACATTGGCATTCAAGGTGAAACGGCCATCGAGGAAATCGGTGGCGAAACGGCCGTTGAACTCGAAGCCCTTCACAATGTCGGTCGACAGGTTGACGAACCCGCTGGTGACCTCAAGGATGTTGTTCGCATCGCGCGAAACGAAGGCGCAGAAACCCTGGTTCGGGTTGAAGTCGACCGCGCCGTAACACCTGCCGAGGATCGCACCGGCGCCAAGAGACGCCACGCCGTTCTCGACCTCGATGTCGAAATAATCGAGAGCAAGGCTCACGGATGTGCTCGCAGAAATCTGGGGGCGCGCCACCACGCCGACCGACCAGTTCTTTGAAGTTTCGGCCGAGAGGCCGGTTTCGGCACCGCCACGGTTGAACACCGTGATGCCGTTGTTCTGCTGGAATGTGGCGACATTGATACCGACAGCGGCGCAGTTGGTGGCGCGCAACTGCTGGTTGGTGCTGTAGTCTGCAGGATTGGCCGGGAAGCCATCGGCGTCGCACGGATCGTTCGCTCCCCCTATGAAACCACTTGTCGCTCCGAGGAACTGCTCCGCGAGTGCAGGCGCACGGTATGAGGTGCCGTAGCTGCCGCGGACGCCGAAGCCGCGGAAGAACTCCCATTCACCCGCCACCTTGTAGGTCACATCGCTGCCATAGGAATCGTAATCCGTGTAGCGGACCGAGGCGCTGAGGTTGACGCTTTCGAAGAACGGACGATCGGCCAGCAGCGGGATGAAGATTTCACCGAAGACCTCTTTCACATTATCCGAACCACGGGTCGGGACACCTGCGGTGAGGCCGAGCAGATTGCCCGACTGGGAGTTTTCATCCGGCGTATCGTCGATCCGCTGGCTGCGGTATTCCGCACCGAGCGCGAGCTGCACGTCGCCACCCGGAAGGGCGAACAACGGACCGTCGATCGACAGGGCAGCGGTTGTCTCGCGGAAGAGTGTCGTGCCGATGGTGTTCTGCAAAACGTAATCGCGATAGGCCTGTGGCAGGCGCCCGCCGATCGTATCGGCATTCAACGGCGGC
>LXQI01000017.1:25028-39724 GCA_001683845.1 Erythrobacter sp. ANT-B3C2
GCCGCGTTGGCGCAGGAGAACGAGCCATCAGCATTCTGTGTCACAAGGAGCGAGTTCGCCACCCGGTCGATCAGGAAGGACTCGATAGCATATTCGGCGTCGGTCCACGACTTGCCCAGATAGGCATCGTAGCGCCATCCCGAATCGGCGATGTCCCCGCGCAGGCCGCCGCCGGCCCGCACGTAATCGACCTCCTGCTCCGAATCCGTCAGGCCATAGCCGATGAATGCCCGGGCAGCGATTTGCTGGCCACTTGAGGTGTTGTTCGGGTTAGCGAACAAGCCATTGCGGAAGATCTCTGGCACCAGCGGGCTGCCGCGCAGATAGTCGAGAGTTAGCTGGCGATATAGCAGGCTGGACGACTTGCGGCGGGTGGCCAGCACCTCGCCATAGAGCTCGGCGCCGCCCAGCGCGTCTAGATCGTAGGTGGCCGCGAAAAAGCCGGTATAGATTTCAACCGGTGTGACGATCTGCTCTTCCTGGCTCACAGGATCGAAGGCGTCGCGATCATAAAAACCGACCCCCTGGAATCCGGGCGTCGGGCCGGTGGTCTGGCCGGGTGCCGGGATCAGGCGATTGAACCGACCCACGGTTCCGCTCGTCCGGCCGAGCGCGTTGCGCGTCGGCACGCCAAGCGTGTTGATGGTGACGCCGCCATTGTCGAGAGTAAAGCAGGTGGTTCCATCAAAACCGGCCGTGTCACCGGAGCCGAACTCGGTGCCCTCGCCGTCCAGCAGGCCACCGACGGGGCAGCTGGTGAAATCGACATCGTTCAGGCGCAGGCTGTCGCGCTTGCGGTATTCCAGCGAGCCGATGATGTTCAGACGATCGGTGCCGAAGCCGAACGTGCCCGAAATCCGCCGGTCGATCCCCGCACCCACTTCGGGAACGTTGATCTGGGCTTCGAGCGAAAGGCCGCGCAGGTCCGTATCGGTGATGATGTTCACCACGCCGGCGACCGCATCCGAACCGTAGACCGACGAGGCGCCGGCCTTGAGGATCTCGATCTGGTCGACGATGGCGGTGGGCAGCACGTTAAGATCGGCCGCGAGGACCGAGCCCCGCGTGCCGGCCGGTGCCAGACGGCGCCCGTTCAGCAGGACGAGCGTGCGTGCCGGACCTAGGTTGCGCAGGCCCAGCGTATTGGCGCCGGTGCCACCGGCGGTAACGAAACCGCCATAGTAATTGTTGATCTGCCCCGAACCCTGCGTCACCTCGGTGCTCTGCAGCGCATCGGTCGAGCTGTTGAAGCCCGACTGGGTGATCTCGTCCGCCGTGATGATGGTGATCGGCTCGATGGTCGAATATTCGTCGCGCCGGATGCGCGAGCCGGTAACGACTATGCCGCCACCGCTGACAGCGGTGCCGGGGGTCGGGATGGCCGCTTCCGGAGCATTGTCACATACGCCATCGTTGTTGACATCGGGGCAATCGGCCGGCTGCCCCTGGGCGTGAGCGGGTGCGGACAGGCTGATGCCCAACAGGACCAGCGCCGGCACGGCCGCGCCGGTCATCAGTGCACGCTTGCTCAGAGGAGATATGTTCATAGGTTTGCAGACCCTGTGTAGAAGGCGTGGTGCGCCGGTGAGGCGAGGCCCGACTGTGCGGTCAGGAGTGAATTCGAGCCGAGCAGGCAATCTGCTTGCGGGATGACAAAATTCGTTTCAATCACAACGAGTAGTCAATCGTTAACTTGTTGGATGACTGTTGCATGAAAGTGACATGAGGGATTGAAGGCATATGGCGAAGCTTCGCTCCCGAAGCGGTGTCACGGGCGGCGCGGTAGTATCTGCCGGCCGTTCGAAGTCGCATCGAGCGCCACTTGCAAAGGCCGGTGCGCTCGATAACAAGCGGTTGAGCATGTCCGAAGCCACGCAGCTCTTCACCTTCCTACCTTACCTGCTTTCGATTACCTCGAATGCCGTCAGTGGGCGCATCGCGCAGGAGTATCGCGAGCAGTTCGGGCTCAGCGTGCCCGAGTGGCGGGTGATGGCAGTGCTGGGGGACCGTGGGCCGCAGACCCAGCGCGTATTAACCAGTCTGACCCTGATGGACAAGGTGGCCGTCAACCGCGCGTGCAAGGTGCTGGAAACACGAACCCTCGCTTCACGCCGTCCCAACGAGCAGGACGGCCGCTCGCATCTCCTTGAGCTTACCGACATTGGGCAGGCGATGCATGGGGAGATCATGCCGCTTGCCGTTGCAATGGAGCGGCATCTTTTCCGGGTCCTTGACACAGACGAAGTTGCCCAGTTGCGGAGCTTGCTCGAGCGCGTCCGCGACACGGCCGGCGATCTGGACGGGCCATCTACAGACAGCGGCAATTTTGGCCTGCTCTAGCTCCCGCCACCTACCGCGCCATCGCCCGAGAACGCGTCGCTGATGGAACATGCCGCCGGGCCCAAGATAACAACGAACAGGACCGGCAGAATAAACAGGATCAACGGAATGGTCATGATTGCGGGCAGCCGCGCGGCCTTCTCTTCGGCCCGCATCATCCGCTCGTTGCGAAACTCGGCGGAGAGCACGCGCAGCGCAGAACTCAGCGGCGTGCCGTAACGTTCGGTCTGCACCATCGTGGTCACCACGCTGCGGATCGCATCAAGGTCGATGCGATAGGCGAAGTTCTCGAAGGCTTGTCGTCGCTCGGTGAGGAAGGACAGTTCGATTGCGGTGAGCGCGAACTCGTCGCCAAGTTCGGGGTAGGCTCTGCCCAGTTCGCGTGCGACCCGGTTGAAGGCAGCATCGATCGTCAGCCCCGCTTCCGCGCAGATCACCAGCAGATCGAGCGCGTCCGGCACCCCCTTGCGGATGGCATGAGTGCGCTTAGTGGCACGGTTGCTCAGGAAGAGCTCGGGCGCCTTGTACCCGAGGATCACGGCGCCGGCGAAGCCCCCGAAGCGCCTCAGGCTGCTCCAGTCGGGGAACAGTTCAAGCCAGTAGAACACGATGACCGAAGCGAGCCCGAGCACGATCGGCAGGACCATGCGCGCGAAGATCACCGCAACGGCAAATTCGCGGTTGCGGTAGCCAGCCTGCGCGAGCTTGCGCTGGATCGCGTGAACTTGGCTATCCTGAAGAACCTTCATGGTCTCCAGTGCGCCCTTCAACCAATCGGTCGTCTTGGTCCGCCGCACCACGGTGCTGCGACGGCGGCTCGCCTGCTTGACGATGCCGGCCCTGAGCTCGGCGCGCCGGGCGTTAAGAGCGCGAACACGCTTGGCCATTGGGTCACGGACGGTCAACGCGGCATAGACGGCCAGCAGCACCGCTGCCGCGGCAACCCCGGTCAGCACCGTGCCGACGAAGATTACATCGACGCCGAGCAGCGTGGGAGTGGAGGGAGCGATCATCGTGCCAGCGCCTTCATCAGATCTCGAAGCTGACCATCTTGGACATTACGAACACGCCGAGCCCCATCCATCCCAAGCCGCCAAGGCCGATGATCGTCAGCCGCTCGTCGGTAAAGAACGTGCTCATGTAATCGGGATTGATCCACCAGATCAAACCGAACACCATGAAGGGCAGTACGCCCACGATGTAGGCCGAGGCCTTGGACTCTGAGCTCATCGCGTTGATCTTGAGCTTCATCTGAGAACGCTTGCGCAGCACATCAGTAAGGTTCGACAGCGTCTCCGCAAGGTTGCCGCCGGTCTCGCGCTGGATTGAGAGCGTGATTACGAAGAACTGGAACTCTGGAGTGCCCAAGCGATCGGCGGTAACCTGCAGCGACTCCTCCATCGTGCGGCCGATCTTGATCCGCTCGCCCACGTTTTTGAACTCCTCGCCCACAGGGCCAGGGATCTCACTTGCGATGACCTGCAACGTTTCCGAGACTGGCAGGCCCGAGCGAAGGCCCCGCACCAGCAGGTCGATTGCGTCGGGAAATTTTGCGGTGAAAGCGGCAAGACGGCGCTTGATCAATTTGCCGACCACAAAATGGGGAAGGCCGACCCCTGCCAGCAGGGCCAAGCCAAGTGACAGCAGCGCCGCTCCGCTCTGTAGATAAACGGGTATGGCCACGGCCAGCGCCACACCCAGCGAGGCCTGGATGTAAGCCTTCGCACTCCAATTCCGCCCGCAGCGCGAAAGCCGTAGCTGCAGCGCTTCCAACCTTGAGCTGGCGCCCGCCACCATCTGAAGCGCTGGGCGACGAGCGGCGATCGCCTTCTTGAGCTGAGCCTCGACGCGTGCGGACTCGCTTCCCGAATGGCGCAGGCGTACCGCCTGCAGTCGACGGCGGCTCTCGCGTGCGGGCGAGCCGTCGTCGACCAGCTGCCAGGCGAGGGCGAACAGCGCCAGCACAATTGCGGCGGCGAAGAAGGGCAGAAGGGTGTTCATGAAGCGGGAGCGGACCTGGCGGGCACAGCCGCCTGCTTGCGGTTCAGAAGCGCCTTCCAGTCCAGCCGGGCGAGCAGCGAGGAAGCGGTGGTCGGTTCGCCCGAACCCGCCTTGTGCTGGGCTCCGCTCGCAAGCGATGCGGCGATCGCCCGCAAGGTGGCGCCCGTTTTGGCCGCGTTGCCCGCTTCTGCAAGGCTTTGGCCGAACTTGGCCGCAGCGATCGCGCTCTTCGTATCGAGAAAAATCGAATGGCCGATCTTTTGCTCGATCGAAGCCTCGAACTCAGCCTGACCGATTTCGCTCGAGCCCGCCGCCACCTTGTTCGCCACGACAACTGGCTGTGCCTCTGGAGCGTGGCTGTGGAGCCATGACAGCAGGCGAATAGTATCGCGTGCGGAGGCCAGCGTTAGTTCGGCGACCAGTATCACGAATTTCACTTCTGCGAGCACCTGGGGGAAGTTCATCAGCATGCTTCGCGGCAGATCGATGACCGTCATGTCAAAAGCCTGCCGAAACTCGCGCTCCAGCTGCACGAAAGCTTCGCCATCGCTCGTCAGGCCGGTTCCGATAGGTGCTTCGGCCGAGAGAATCGCGAGCCGCTCGCTCGCTCGCGTCATCGCACGCTCGAGGAACAGCCCGTCGATGCGGCCTGGATCAGCTATTGCATCGATCAGCCCGCGACCCGGTTCCAGGTCGAGGCTGAGCGCCGCAGTGCCGAAATGGACGTCGAGATCGAGCAACGCGACAGTGCGCTTGTGCTCCTCGCCGAACAGCCATGCAAGCGAGGTGGCGAGCGTCGAGGCGCCGACCCCGCCTCGCGTTCCGACCACTGCAATCGCGGTGTGTTCCCGCGCCCCGTCCTGCTCGCTGGCACGCGGAACGGCCAGCGCCGTCCTTGCCTGCGTCAGTGCTTCGCTCAGCTGCGTTACGGCAACGGGTTTAAGCAGGTAATCGTGGATGCCGCTGGCGATCAGCTGGCGGTAGAGGCGCACGTCGTTGACCCGGCCCAGAGCGATCACCACCGTGCCGGGCTCACACACTTCCTCGAGCGCGACGATCTCGTTCAGCGGATCGCTGCATTCTGAGAGGTCTATAACCAGGATGGCGGGGCTCGGCGCGACCGACAATGATTGTACTGCGCCCCTCAGGTCGGCGCGTAAGCATTTCTCCGGCGCGAAGCCCATCGCGCCTGCTGCGGCGCGCAAGGCGTCGAGTGTCGGATCGTCACAGGCGAAGGCGGCGAAGGGATCGCGGCTACCAGGCTGGGTAGAAGAAGTCATGGTTCAATCCTCCGAGCTGGAAAGGGCACGCAGGCCCGCAACCCCGGTCGGCTCGCGCGCTCGGTCAAATGCAACTGCCTTCGCTGCGGTACCGGCGAGATTTGGCCCCGCATCCTTGGCGCCCACCAGCAAATGTTCGGGATCGGCGATCATCGCCGCCAGGTTGCTGTTCACCGCGCAGCCATAACCGGCGCTTGTCGCGTTCCCGAGATTGCCGGCCGTTCGCCCCGACCAGTCGGGGCAGCCAGGCACGGATGCATGGGCTCGCGCTATGGAAACGCGAGCCAAGCCCGGCGCGAGCCCGTCCGGGTTGACGGGAGCAATCTCCGCCAGCACCAATCCACGGGGTGCGAGCAATGCGGTGATCTGGTCGCGCGCCGCTGCGCCTGCTGTGAGCCCGGAGAGCGCCACCTTGTCGCCGTAACCGACACCATACGCCGTGAACCATTCGTCCAGCCGGCGCAGCTCGGCCGCTGGCAGACCAGCGGCGCCTGCCTGCAGATCGAGCGCAAAGACCTGGCGCTGCACGACCGGCTGATGAACACTGTCGAGCGACCGGTTGCCGGGAGTGCCGCCGCTGCAAGCCGCCAAGGCGAGCGGCAGCGTCAACATGCCGGCAAGGAACAGGGAGCGGTTGAGCATGGTCGTGGTCCTCTCAGAAGGGGCTGGCAGGCGCGGGCGTGCCGCTCGCCTGCGATTCGCCCGCGGGTGCCGTTTCGGCAGCGCTGGGCATGGGACGCATCGCGCCGCTGGTGCCGGAATGTTCGCGGTTCAGAATCAATTGCTCGCCGACATTCGCGGCGCGGAACCCGTCGGTGGGCAGCCGAATGGCTGAATCGTCGACTGGCTTCACCAGATAAGGGGTGACGATGATCACCAGCTCGGTCTGGCCCTTCCGAAATTCGGTCGATTTGAACAGATTGCCCAGGATCGGCACGTCTCCGAGCCCCGGCGCTCCATCGACGGTGTTCTGCGCGCTGTTGCTCATTAGCCCGGCGATCATGAAGCTCTGGCCCGAGCCGAGCTCGACCGAGGTTTCGGCGCGACGGACTGTCAACGCAGGGATCTGGACCCCGTCGAGATTGACCGCACCCTGGGTGGACAGCTCGGATACCTCGGGCCTGACCCGCATCGATATGCGGCCGCTGGAAAGGACGGTGGGCGTATAAGAGAGGCTGACACCGAACTTTTTGTACTCAACCGTTGTCACGCCGAGGCCCTGGCTCAGGAGGATCGGAAACTCGCCGCCGGCCAGGAACTCGGCGGTTTCGCCCGATAACGCGGTAAGGTTGGGTTCTGAGAGGGTTGTGACGAGCCCCTCGCGCTCGGCCAGGTCGAGCGCGCCGAGCAAATCGAGGCCGAGAAAGCGGCCGAGACCGGCGACGGTCACTCCATTCTCGGCCGTGTCGACCGCCGGTCCCGGGATCGTGGTTCCATCGGGCAAGATGGTGCTCGCCTGCGCGGCGCCGTTCCCGACGGCGAGCGGCCCATCCGTAACCCAATTCTCTCCGCCTAACGGTCGCCCGCTGCCAACGCCGAAGCGGAAGCCGCCAGTCCCATCGGTCGTCGTGAGGTTGGTGCCCAGGGTGCGTATCAGCGAACGGCTGACCTCGGCAAAGCGCACGCGCAGATTGACCTGCAACGGGGTCGCGGTGCGAAGGCGGGACATAACGTTAACGCCATCGCCCACATAGGCGGCGACGAGGCGCTCGGCCTCGGCGGCATCTTCGGGGGCGGCCACCGTTCCGGTCAGCAGCACGGTGTTACCGCCCAGCGTGGCGACGCCAATCCTCGCTTCGGGCATAGCCAGGGCAAGCATCTGGTCGACGCTGCCGATGTTCGAGCCGACCCGGATCGTGGCCGACCAGACAGTCTCGCCAGCGGCATTGCTGGCATAAATCGTCGTTTCGCCACCCGAGCGGCCGAGGATGTAGAGCTGGCGCTGTGATTTCACCTCAACGTCGGCGATCGCCTCATTGGCGACGAAGATATCCGCAATCGGCGCGGGGAGTGTGACGAGTTCGCCGTGCCCGATCGAGAGGGCAATGGCTTGCGTCGGAGAGGTAATCTGCTGGGCCCCGGCGGGAGATCCAGCCGCGGCGAGGAGCGGCGCCAGCGCGCAGGCAGCTGCCAGCGCGGAGCGGACGAGAGGGCGGGTCATCAAGGGATCCTTGCGAGGAGAGCGGGGGCAGCGCGGCAGGCTCATCGGGCCACCGGCACGGCTGTGGTGTTCTGGCCGCGGGTTACGCGGACGACGGGGCCACTGGGGCGCTCGGGATATTCCGGTGCTGCCGTGGGCGTCACCATCGTCACGACTGCCGGCTGCTGCGGCATGTTCGGCGAGGAGCGCGGTACCTGGGCTGGCATGGTGCTGCGCTGAAAGCGCGAAACATGGCCGCCGGTGACGAACGACGACGTGCCATCCTGCGGCCGCGCCATGGCCGCACGCAGCAGGCGCTCCTCCTCTGCGGGCGTGGCGTCGTCGGGCAGATCGACCTCCCCCTCGGCGATCGCGCGCTCGAGTTCGGCACCATTGTCCGCCAGCGAACGCAGCGACAGGCTGAGCGTGCCGATCGTTTGAGCCACCGCGACCTTCTCGGCAATTTTGGGCGTTACCTCGAGTGTGACCGTGCGAAATTCGCGTACCTCGGTCTTGCCATCCTCGGTGGTGGTGGTGTCAGTCGACTGGTCGGTCGCCAGCACGCGCAGGTTGCGCAAGATCGTCTCGGTCGCCTTCAGCGACTGACCCGCGTCGCCTTCCACCGATTGGGTCAGCATCAGGTCCACCCGGTCACCCGGGAACACGAAGCCGCCCACGCCAGTCTGCGCTGAGACCGGTACGGTGACTGCGCGCATGCCGGCGCCCAGAGCGGCGGCGAGGAACCCCCGGTCTCCCGGTGCCACCAGCGCCCCGCGGGTGACCGGCTCTCCTGCAGTAAGCTGGTAGCGCACCACTGTCCCGAGCAGCTTGCCCATATCCGCTTCGCCATCGACGTAATAGGCGTCTTGCACCAACTCCTGCGGCCAGAGCTGGAATCCCACCGCATCGGCGGTGATGATCGTGCCCACCTGCATCGCGCGCTTGGCCACCAGCACTCTGGGCCCCAGCTGCGGCTGCGCGGCGACGGCCTGTGGGGTGGCGGCGCCGGTAAACAGGCTCCGCGCAAATAGCGCTGTGACGATCGCCACCGCCAGCGCGGCAATCAGGAGGAGCAGCTTTTTGCGGTCCATGGCGGAAATGGCCTTTTCTGTCAGTGCGGCAGGTGATGAGAATGAGGTAGGGCAGAATGGTTAAAATCGAGTTCATCCCAGCACCGTGTGGTGCGCGCCGGGGCCATAGGCGCTTGCCAGCACCCACAGCCCGGCCAGCGCGATCGCGACGCCGTAGGGAATCTCAAGCCGCTCGCTTCTTCTGCGAATCGCCCCTAGAACGAGCATGCAAAGCGTCAGCAAACCGCCCAGAAGCGCGGTCGCGATGACAAGGTGGACGAACAGGCCGGGCTCGATCCACAGCGCCAATGCGGTCAGCAGCTTAACATCGCCGCCGCCCATCGCCCGCAGCGCGAAAAGGCCGGCGCATACCGCGAAAGTCGTAAGCGCGACCGCGAGCTGTAGCGCCAAGCCAGGCCACGGATCGAGCCCGCTCGCCCACCAGAACAGCGGCGCGTTAAGCGCGATGACGCCGTTCAGCCGGTTGCTGATCAGGCGGCTGCGGATGTCGGTCAGCGCGGCGATAAGCAGCGCGATTGCCAAGCCGGCGAGCAGGCCGTAGGCCAAGAGGGGAGCGTGCATGGACCCGCCCAATAAGTCCTACAGCTTACCATCGGGTAACCATGAGGAGGCCGCCGTCAGCCAGCAGGACGAGGCGAGCGCGCCATTGTTCGATCGCCGCAGCATCCCCGTCGCTGCCTACGAGCGGCGGTGGTCGGCGCCCGATGAGCACGCCATCCGCCAGCTCGACTGGCCTGCGCCGGAGGGGCACCCCCGCGGATCGCTGCTGTTCATGCCCGGGCGTGGGGACGCTTACGAGAAATACCTCGACAGCCTAGAGCATTGGCGCCGCCAGGGCTGGCAGGTGAGCGCGGCGGATTGGCGCGGGCAGGCCGGATCGGGCCGGCTGGGGCGCGACGCGCTGGTCGGCCATGTCGATGATTTCGCGCTATGGGTCGACGATCTCGCGGCCTTCTGGCGGGACTGGTCGCGCGAGAATGCCCGTTCGAACAGCGGGCCGCCTGTGCTGATCGGCCATTCGATGGGCGGGCACCTCGCTTTGCGCGCGGTGGCGGAAGGGGCGCTCGATCCTGCGCCGGCCGCGCTGGTGCTCTCCGCGCCGATGCTCGACGTGCTGCCCGAACGGCTGCCGGTGCGCTTAAAGCACTGGGTGGCGCGGAGCATGGCGGTGCTAGGCGATTCGCGCCGGGCGGCGTGGAAATCGAGCGAGAAGCCGGGGCAAGCGGCCGCCGCGCGCCAGCTGCTGCTGACGCATGACGATGCGCGCTATGCCGACGAGCTGTGGTGGCGCGGGCAGCGGCCCGAGCTGGTGATGGGCCCCGCGAGTTGGGGCTGGGTGGCCGGCGCGATGCGCTCGATCCGCGCGCTAGAGCGGCCGGGCGTGCTCGAACGGGTGCGCCTGCCGGTGTTCATCGTCGCCACGGTGGCCGACCGGCTGGTGGGCACCCGGGCGATCGCCCGCGCCGCCGCGCGCTTGCCTGATTCGCGGGTGCTGTGGTTCGGCACCGAATCGCGGCACGAGATCCTTCGCGAGATCGACAGCGTGCGGACCCGCGCGCTGGCCGGCATCGATGCCTTTCTGGACACCGCCGTACCGGGATGAGCGAGCGCTTCGACATCGCGGTGATTGGCGCGGGGATCGCCGGGGCGAGCCTTTCGGCCGAGCTGGCGCCCTATGCCAGTGTGCTGCTGGCAGAGGCCGAAGCGCAGCCCGGCTACCATACGACCGGGCGTTCGGCGGCATTTTGGGAGGAGTGCTATGGTGGGCCACAGGTGGTGCCCCTGACCCTGGCTTCCGGCCCCTATCTGCGCGAGCTTGGCCTGTTGCGCCCACGCGGTGCGCTCTATGTGGCGCGCGACGAGGACGAGGGTGCGGTCGCGGCGTTCCTCCAGCGCTTCGCCGGCAGCGGCGTCAGCATCGAACCGCTTGGCCGGGCCGGGCTGGAGCGCCTGGTTCCCGGGCTGCGCTCACCGTGGACCCGCGCCATCGCCGAGCCCGCCTGTGCCGATATCGACGTGGCTGGGCTGCACCAGCATTACCTAGCGTTGGCCCACGATGGGCACGTGACGCTGCGCCTCCGGGTGCGGCTAGTGGCGGCCGAGCGCGAGGGCGATGGATGGCGGCTGCTGTTCGAGGATGGCAGCGAAGCGCGCGCCGGCGTGCTGGCGAGTGCCGCGGGCGCCTGGGCCGATCCGATCGCCACTCTGGCCGGTGCGCGCCCGCTGGGGATCGAGCCGCTGCGCCGGACGGTGATCCAGCTGCGCACCGATCCGGCCCCGCCGGCCGACCTGCCGCTGGTGCTCGATATCCACGGCCAGTTCTACTTCAAGCCGGAGGGCGACCGGCTGTGGCTGAGCCCGCATGACGAGACGCCGAGCGCACCCTGCGATGCCGCACCCGAGGAGCTGGATGTGGCGCTGGCCATCGACCGCTTCGAGCAGGTGGTCGACTGGCGGGTCCTGGCGCTGGAGCGTCGTTGGGCAGGGCTGCGCAGCTTCGCGCCGGATCGGCTGCCGGTCTATGGCTGGGACCCACGCCGCGCGGGTTTCTTCTGGTTCGCGGGGCAGGGCGGCTTCGGGATCCAGACCGCGCCCGCCGCCGCGCGCCTGGCCGCGCAGACCCTGCTGGACCGGCCGCGCGATGCGATGACAGCAGCGCTGGACGCTTCGCTCTACGCTCCGGGGCGCTTGGGCTGAGGAACTTCACCGCCGCCGAGCCGACACCGAAACCGCCCGGCGCTCTCCTCAGCGGGCCTTCTCGGCGGCTGCGCTGGCGAGCCGGTCGACCCGCTCGTTTTCGGCATGACCGGAATGGCCGCGCACCCAGTTCCAGCCGATCTGGTGCGGGGCCGCCGCCTCGATCAGTTCCCGCCACAGATCGGCGTTCAGCACCGGCTTCCGGGCGGCGGTGAGCCAGCCCTTCTTCTGCCAGCCGTGCACCCACTTGGTGATGCCGTCGATCACATATTTGCTGTCGGAGTGGATCTCCACCGTGCAGGGCCGCTTGAGCGCCTGAAGCGCGCGGATCACCGCCAGCATCTCCATGCGATTGTTGGTGGTGTGCGCCTCCGAGCCGACGAGTTCGCGTTCCGCCGCCCCGTTGCGCAGCAGGGCGGCCCAGCCGCCGGGGCCGGGGTTGCCCTTGCAGGCCCCGTCGGTGAAGATGTGAACCGGGCTCATGCGAAGGCCGCTGCGCCCGCCTCGCGGTAGAACGCCAGGCGCTGGGCGAATTCGAGCGGATCCTTGCGGGTGACCAGCGCATCGGCCGGGGTGTGCAGCCAGTCGTAGGAGCGCGTTGCCATGAAGCGCAGCGCCGCGCCGCGCGCGAGGATGGGCAGCGCGGTGCGCTCCTCTTCCGAAAGCGGGCGGGCGGCGGCGTACCCTTCCATGAGCGCCGCGGCGACTTCCGGCCGGAAGTCGCCATCGCGGGCAAAGCACCAGGCGGAATGGGTGACGGCCAGATCGTAGGCGGCCAGATCGGTGCAGGCGAAGTAGAAATCGATCAGCCCGCTGACCCGTTCGCCCAGCAGCAGCACGTTATCGGGAAACAGATCGGCATGGATCACCGAGCGGGGCAGCGCGGCGGGCCATTGTTCGCCGAGCACCGCCAGCTCCTCGCTCACCATGGGGGGCAGGGCGGGGTCGATGCTGGCGAGGCCCTCCTCGCTGCAGCCCTCGAACAGCTCGCGCCAGGCGGGCAGCGCCATCGTGTTGGCGCGGGTGTGCGGAAAGTCGGCGGCATTGCGGTGCAGGCCGGCCAGCGCCTCGCCCACTGCGCGCGCCTGCGCCGGGCTGGCGAAATCCACCGAGAGGCCGGGCAGAAACTGGATCAGCGCCACCGACTTGCCGCCCACCATCCGGTAGGCCGCGCCCTGCCGATCGTGGATCGTGCGCGGGACGGGGCTGCCCCGGGCCGCCAGATGATCGAGAAGTCCGAGGAAAAATGGCAGGTCGGCCACCGCCACCCGCGCCTCGTACATGGTGAGGATGAAGCGGCCGGTGGTGGTCTCGACTAGCCAGTTGGAATTGCTCACCCCTTCGGCGATGCCCTTGGCGCTGACCAGCTGCCCGACGTCATAGGCGTCGATCAGCGCGCCCAACTCGGCGGCGGAGAGCGGGGTGTAGACCGCCATCGCAACGGCGCTCCTCAGTCCGCGAGCTGGCGGGGGAGCTTGAAGATCATGTTCTCCTGCGCGGTGACAATCGTGCGCTCCTCGATCGCGCGCCATTCGGCCAGCCGGTCGATCACCTCGCGCACCAGCGTCTCGGGCGCCGAGGCGCCGGCGGTGACACCGATGGTGCCGACCCCCTCGAGCCAGTTTGCATCGATCTCGCAAGCGCGCTGGATCAGCCTTGCATCGGTGCCGCAACGCTGGGCAACCTCCACCAGCCGCAGCGAATTGGACGAGTTCGGCGCGCCGATCACCAGCAAAAGATCGCTGCCCGGGGCGATCGCCTTCACCGCGGCCTGGCGGTTGGAGGTGGCATAGCAAATGTCCTCCGACCTGGGCACGGCGATCTCGGGGAAGCGGATGCGCAGTGCGGTGATGACGCGCTCCGTATCGTCCACCGAGAGGGTGGTCTGCGTGAGGAATGCGAGCGGGGTGTCGGGCGGGAAGGAGAGCGCGGCGACATCGGCCTCGTCCTCCACCAGCGTCATCATCCCTTCGGGCACTTGGCCGAAGGTGCCGACCACCTCCGGATGGCCGCGGTGGCCGATGAAGATGATGTGGCGCCCGGCCTCAATCTGCCGTTCCGCC
This sequence comes from Erythrobacter sp. ANT-B3C2, assembly GCA_001683845.1. Lineage (GTDB taxonomy): Bacteria > Pseudomonadota > Alphaproteobacteria > Sphingomonadales > Sphingomonadaceae > Croceibacterium. Next base: position 38,641 of record LXQI01000017.1, read on the forward strand.
TGACGGTGGACTTTGCTGACGAGCGGGCAGGTCGCATCGAGATAGGTCATATTCCGGCGTTCGGCCTCGGCGGGCACGGATTTGGGCACGCCGTGAGCGCTGAACACCACCGGGGCATCGGCGGGCACCTCGTCCAGCTCTTCCACGAAGATCGCGCCCTTGGCCTTGAGCCCTTCCACCACAAAGCGGTTGTGGACGATCTCGTGCCGCACATAGACCGGGGCGCCGTAGCGGGCGAGCGCGCGCTCGACGATCTCGATCGCCCGGTCGACCCCGGCGCAGAATCCGCGCGGGGCGGCGATCAGCACCACCAGCGGCAGCTTGCCTGCGGGCGCCTGACGATCGGCGGCCTCATCGGCGCGAGCGGGCTGTTCGCCGGGCGTGCTATGAAAGGGGGCGTTCATGCGGGCCGACTTAGGCGTTCGGCCCGGTGCTGGCAATGTGCGGGGCGGCAATGTCCGGCGGGTTGGCGGTGCGCCGCTTGTGGTGGCGGAGCCGAGGCGGTAGGGCCAGCGGCTCTTTAGAGGTGGGACTTTGGTATGCGAATGAACGCTCGACCGGCGCTGCTCCTGGCCGCGATGGCCTCTGTGGCGCTGGCCGGCTGCCGCTCGGAAGGCGAGATCGTGGTGGAGCAGGGCGTGGGCATCACCGCGCTGCGTTCGGTCTGCCCGGCGGTGGGGGTGCCCGATTACACGGGTGACGTGACACTGTTCACCACGCCAGGCGCGCTGACCGCCGATGCGCTGGACGTAACGGCCACAATCACCAACGTGCGCAGCCAGTGCAACGATACCGGCGAGCAGGTCTATGCCGCCGCCACCTTCGACGTACTCGCGCAGCGGCGCGACACCGGGGCGGCGCGCAGCGTGACGCTGCCCTATTATTCCACCGTGGTGCGCGGCGGCAGCGCGGTGATCGCCAAGCGGGTGGGCGAGGTGACGATCAATTTCGCGGCCGGCGAGACGCGCGCGCAGGCGAGCGCCTCGGCCGGCGCTTATATCGACCGGGCCGCCGCCACCCTGCCCGACGATATCCGCGAGCGGATCACCCGCCGGCGGCAGGCGGGGCGGGGGGGGGGGGGGGG
>LXQI01000017.1:39806-67516 GCA_001683845.1 Erythrobacter sp. ANT-B3C2
GACCGAACCCGACGTGCGCACCGCCATCGCGCGGGCGACCTTTGAGCTGCTGGTCGGCTTCCAGCTGACCGAGGAGCAGCTGGCCTATAACGCCACCCGCTGAGCGGTGCTTTGCGGGCGGCGGCAAAACAGGCTAGCGGGCGTTCATGCCTGATAGCCTTCCCCAGACGCTCTACGCGACTTTTGCCGCCAAGATCGATGCCGCTCTGGGTGCGCTGGAAATGGAGGGCGCGCTGCCGCCGGGGAGCGACCGCGCCAGCGTGAGCGTGGAGCCCCCGCGCGACCCGGCGCATGGCGACCTTTCCACCAACGCTGCGATGGTGCTGGCGCGCGAGGCCAAGACCAATCCGCGCGCGTTGGCCGAGAAGATCGTCGCCAAGCTCGAGGGCGATCCGCTGGTGTCGAGCGCCGAGATCGTCGGGCCGGGGTTCATCAATTTGCGGCTGTCGGATGCGAACTGGCTGCACGAACTTTCCGCCATCGAGCGGCTGGGCGGCGATTACGGCCGCTCGGCGCGGGGCCATGATCGCCGGGTGAACATCGAATATGTCTCGGCCAACCCGACTGGGCCGATGCACATGGGCCATTGCCGGGGCGCGGTGGTGGGCGATGCGCTGGCTGCACTGCTCGAATTTGCCGGGCATCAGGTGGTGCGCGAATATTACGTCAACGACGCGGGCTCGCAGGTGCAGACGCTCGCCCGCTCGGTACACCTGCGCTACCGCGAGGCGCTGGGCGAGGCGGTGGGGGCGATCCCGGAGGGGCTTTATCCGGGCGATTACCTCGTGCCGGTGGGGCAGGCGCTGGCGGCCGAGTTCGGTGGCCGCTACGCTGCGGCGCCCGAGGGCGAATGGCTGGACTTGTTCCGTGAGCGGGCGGTCGCGGCGATGATGGCGATGATCCGCTCCGATCTCGCCCTGCTGGGCATTGTGCACAACGTATTCGCCTCCGAAGCCGAGCTGCAGCGCGCCGGCAAGCCCGAGGCGGCCGAGGCGTGGCTACGCGAGCACGACCTTGTGTATGACGGCGTGCTGGAGGCGCCCAAGGGCAAGACACTGGAGGATTGGGAAGCGGTGGAGCTGCCGCTGTTCCGCTCTACAAGCTTCGGCGATGACCAGGACCGGCCGATCCGCAAGAGCGATGGCAGCTGGACCTATTTCGGCGCTGATCTCGCTTATCACATGCAAAAGGCCGAGGGTGTCGATGCGATGATCGACATCTGGGGCGCCGACCATGCGGGGACCGTCAAGCGGATCAAGGCGGCGGTGGCTGCTTTGGGCGAGGGCGGTGGGCAGAATGGTCGCGGGCCGATCCCGTTCGACGTAAAGTTGGTGCAGATGGTGCAGCTGCTGCGCGACGGTGAGCCGGTGAAAATGTCCAAGCGCTCGGGCAGCTTCGTCACCCTGGCCGATGTGGTGGAGGAGGTGGGCAAGGACGTGGTGCGTTTCACCATGCTGACCCGCAAGCCCGAGGCGCAGATGGAGTTCGACTTCGCCAAGGTGGTGGAGGCGAGCAAGGACAATCCGGTGTTCTACGTGCAATATGCCCACGCGCGGATCCGCTCGACGCTGCGCAAGGCGGGGGCCGAGGGGCTGGGACCCGACGCCGGCGCGCTAGACCGGCTGGGCGCGGACGAGTTGGCGCTGGTGAAGCTGGCCGCGCAATTCCCCCGCGCTGTCGAAGCGGCGGCCGAAGCACGCGAGCCGCATCGGATCGCCTTCTACCTCTATGATCTGGCCGCCGGCTTTCACGCCTTCTGGAACATGGGCAATGACGACCCGGCGAAGCGGATCATCCGGCTGGAGGAGCCAGCGCTGACGGGCGCGCGGCTGTTCCTGGCCGAGCGGGTGGCGCAGGTAATCCGCAACGGGCTCGGTATCCTGGGCGTGCAGGCGGTGGAGGAGCTGTGAACCCATGCGGCTGATGCAGGGGCAGAAAGGCGGCGCGCATCGTGCGGAGGTTGCGGAGGATGGCTCGCTGCGCCTAGCGCTCGAGGAGGGCGCGGAGAGGCTGCCCTGGCTGCAGGGCGAGGAGGACGAAGAGGACGAGGTGCCGGGTCCGGAGGCGGGGCGGATCCTCGCTTTCGCGCTCGGCCTGCTGCTGGTGCTGGCGGTGCTGGCCGGCGGGGGCTGGTGGCTGTGGCAGGAGCATGCGAATGCGGTCGCTGCGGCGGATGGCAGCATCATCGCGGCGCCGGCCGGGCCCTACAAGATGCGCCCCGCCGATGCGGGCGGGCAGGAGGTTGCCGGCACCGGCGCCACCAGCTTTCAGGTGGCCGAGGGGCGGCAGGTGGAGGGGCGGATTGCCTCCGAACCCACCGATACGGCTGGATCGATGGTGCCGGCTGCGGTGAGCGGTGCGCCAGTCGCCTCGGGTGCCGGCGCCGGTGTCGGTGCCAGTTACGGAGGGTTCGGCGTGCAGATCGGCGCCTATCCCACGCGCGAGGCGGCGCTGGCCGGATGGCAGCAGATGAGCACCCGGCTGCCCCCGCTCGGCGGGCGGACTCACCGGATCCTTGAGGGCACCAGCGACAGCGCGCCGGTGTTCCGCCTGCAGGTGGTGGCGGCGGGGCTGGCCGAGGCGCGCGACCTGTGCCGCCAGCTGCGCGCCGCGGGCGGCGATTGCCAGGTCAAGCGCTAGCTCTATCCACACCGGCGGCAGGGCCGGTTGCTTGCCGGATGGCGGATTTCCTGCGAGTCGGAGCGCATGACGCCCGCCATCTTCGGCCTTGCCGGCCCGGCGCTGAGTGCCGAGGAGCGCGCCTTCTTCCGCGAGAGTGACCCGGCCGGGTACATCCTGTTCGGCCGCAACATCGTCGATCGCGAACAGGTTCGCGCATTGACCGACGATCTGCGCGAAATTCATGGGCGCGAGGCGCTGCTGGTCTCGATCGACCAGGAGGGCGGGCGCGTGGCGCGGATGAAGCCGCCGGTGTGGCCCGCATTTCCGCCGGCCGGCGCTTTTGCCGAACTATGGCAGCTCGCCCCTTCCAGCGCGATCGAGGCGGCGCGGTGCAATGCTGCGGTGATCGGGCTGGACCTCGCCGAGGTGGGGATCAGTGTCGATTACGCTCCGCTGCTCGACGTGCGGCACCCCGGAGCGCATGATGTAATCGGCGACCGAGCACTGGGCGAGCAGCCGATGCAGGTGGCGGCGCTGGGGCGCGCGGTGCTCGACGGGCTGGCGGCGGCGGGGATCGCGGGCTGCATCAAGCACATGCCCGGCCATGGGCGCGCCGGGGCCGACAGCCACAAGGAGCTGCCGGTGGTGGACGCGCCCGAGGCTGCGTTGGAGGCGGACCTCGAGCCGTTCCGCACGCTCGCTTCGCGCGCGGCGATCGGGATGACCGCGCATGTGCGCTACACCGCTTGGGATGGGGAGAGCCCCGGCACGCTCTCCGCCTTCGTGGTGGGCGAGATCATCCGCCGGCGGATCGGCTTTGCCGGGCTGCTGCTGTCGGACGATATCGACATGCAGGCGCTGAGCGGCAGCATTGCCGAGCGCTCGCTGCGGGCCATCGAGGCGGGGTGCGACCTTGTGCTCAATTGCTGGGCGAAGATGGACGACATGATCGCCACCGCCGAGCTTCTGCCGCCCCTGGGGGCCGAAGGCGCCGCGCGGCTCGAACGGGCGCTGGCGACGTGCGGGGAGCCCAGCGTGGGGGAGGGAGACCGCGAGCAGCTGGTGCAGACGCGCGACGCCCTGCTGGCTCTGCTGCAGGGCTCCGCATGATGGAGGGGCTGCCGTTCGACCCACCCAGGGACGAAGGTGTTGGTGAATGGGACGATCCCACGCCCTCGCGTGCCGATCCCGAGGCGCTGTATCTGGAGCTGGACGGGTGGGAGGGGCCGCTGGATCTGCTGCTCGATCTTGCCCGGCGGCAGAAGGTGGATCTGAAGCGCATCTCGATCCTGGCATTGGTGGATCAGTACCTCTCCTTCATCGACGAGGCCGAGGCGTTGAAGCTGGAGCTGGCGGCCGATTACCTCGTGATGGCGGCGTGGCTCGCTTATCTCAAATCGGCGCTGCTGCTGCCGAAGGAAGAGCAGGAGGACCCGAGCCCCGCCGAGCTGGCGCTGCGGCTGCAGATGCGGCTGCAGCGGCTGGGCGCCATGCGGGAGGCGGCGGCGCGGTTGCTGGGGCGCGACCGGATCGGGCGCGAGGTGTTCCTGCGCCGGGCGCCCGAGGGGCTGCGGCTCGACCGGCGCAGCGTGTGGGAGTGCGACTGGTATTCGCTCGTATCCGCCTATGCCGAGGTGCGGGTGCGCACCGTGCCGGTGGTGCATCTGGTGCGCGAGCGGGCGGTGATGACGCTCGATTCGGCGCTGGACCGGGTTTCGGCGATGCTCGGCGTGCGGCTCGACTGGACCGAGCTGCGCGACTTCCTGCCGCCCCCCGGCGCCGATTGGACCGAGCCGCGGCTGCGGCGCTCCGCGCTGGCCAGCAGCTTCGTGGCCGCGCTGGAACTGGCACGCCGCGGCCGGGCGGAGCTGCGGCAGGAGGCGGCGTTCGGCCCGCTGCACCTGCGGCGGCTGGGCCAGTGAGCGCGCCGGACGAAATCGTCCGCGCGGTGGAAGCCACGCTGTTCGCCTCTGAGGCGCCGATGAGTGCCGAGCAGCTTTCCGCCCATCTCAACGGCGCCGATGTGCGCCCGGCGCTGGCCGAGCTGGAGGCGCATTATGCCGCGCGCGGCATCCGCCTGGTCGAGCGCGGGCGGCGCTGGCAGTTCCAGACCGCGCCGGACCTGAGCCATCTGCTGCGCCGCGAGCGCGAGCAGCTGCGCCGGCTCAGCCGCGCGGCCACCGAAGTGCTGGCGATCATCGCCTATCACGAGCCGGTCAGCCGGCCCGAGATCGAGGCGATCCGCGGGGTGCAGACCGCCGGCGGCACGCTTGACGTGCTGATGGAGGCGGGCTGGGTGCGCACCGCCGGGCGGCGCGAGGTGCCGGGCCGCCCGGTGCTCTACGCCACCACGGCCGGGTTCCTGGAGCATTTCGGCCTTGCCAGCCGGCGCGACCTGCCGGGGTTGGACGAGCTGCGAGCCGCCGGCCTGCTCGACCCTGTGGAGGAGGCCTATTCGGCGCTTGCCGGGGCCGATGCAGAGGAGCAGGCCGAGTTGCCGTTCGAGGCTGCGGATGCCGCGCCGCTGGAAAAGCCCGATGAAAGCGCCTAAGTTGCGCTTCAAGACTTTCGGAGAGACACAGTGAATATCGGTCCGTTCCAGATCCTGATCATCGCCCTTGTCATCCTCGTTTTATTTGGAAGGGGCCGGATCAGCGAGATGATGGGCGATTTCGGCAAGGGCGTGAAAAGCTTCCGCCAGGGCATGGGCGAGGAGGAGGCCAAGGGGCCCGCCCAGCGCATCGAGGGGCCGATGCACGAGGCCAAGCCGGTCGAAGCGGCTGCCAACGACACCCGCCCGGCCGACAAGACCGTCGGCTGAACCCTTTCCTCGCCTGAGGCGCCGCCATGTTCGATCTCGGCGCGACCGAATTGCTGTTGATCGTGGTGGTGGCGGTGATCGTCATCGGCCCGAAGGACATGCCGCTCGCCCTGCGCACCGCGGGGCAGTGGATGGGCAAGGTGCGCCGCCTCTCTAACCATTTCCGCTCCGGCCTCGATGCGATGATCCGCGAGGCGGAGATGGAGGACATGGAGAAGAAATGGCGCGAGCAGAACGAGCGGATCAAGCGCGAGCATCGAGCCGACTCACCACCTGAGGCAGAGCCTACGGGCGCCCTACCCGCGCCTCCTCCGCCTGATGCGGCGCTGCGGCAGGGTGAGGCGGAGCCTGCAGCGGGGTCCTTGGCCGGGCCGCTTGCCGAGCCGGGTCCTAGCACTGATGGGGGATGGAGTGAGGCTCCTGCCGGCGCGGAGAGCGAGGCACGTAAGGCTGCCGGTTTCGAAACGGGTGCTGCCCGCACGATGCACGCCCCCCGTTCTGAGACTGACGCGCCGTTCCAGCCGGCATCGGCCGAAGCGGGCGCCGGGGGCGCAGAGGCGCATACCGAGCGGCGCGACGAAGCGGGCGCTGCTGTCGGGGATGCCGCGGTTGCAGGTGAGAGCCAGCACCGGTGAAGCCGTTCAACATCCGCGACATCGACGATACGCAGGCGCCCCTGATGGAGCACCTGATCGAGCTGCGCACGCGGCTGTTGCGCGCGGTGGTGGGGCTGGCGCTGGCCTTTGCAGTGTGCCTCTATTTTGCCGACGACATCTTCGCCTTGCTGGTCCGCCCGCTGGCGGAGGCTTTTCCCGAGGGCGAGGGGCGGCTGATCTACACCAAGCTGTACGAGGCGTTCTTCGTGGAGATCAAGGTGGCGCTGTTTGCCGCCTTCTTCATCAGCTTTCCGTTGATCGCCAACCAGCTGTGGGCGTTTGTCGCGCCTGGGCTGTATGCGCGCGAGAAGAAGGCGTTCCTGCCGTTCCTGATCGCCACGCCGGTGCTGTTCGCGCTGGGCGCGAGCCTCGCCTACTTCATGGTGATGCCCACCGCCTTTACCTGGTTCCTGGGTTTCGAGGGCACCGCTGCCGGCCTGCCGCAAGAGGCCCTGCCGGCAATGGGCGACTACCTCAGCCTGGTGATGCACTTCATTCTGGCGTTCGGGATCAGCTTCCTGTTGCCGGTGCTGCTGATGCTCTTGAACCGCGCGGGGCTGGTGACGCGCGCCCAGCTGGCGACATCGCGGCGCTATGTGATCGTTGGCATCTTCATCGTCTCGGCGTTCATCACCCCCCCCGATGTCATATCGCAGCTGATGCTGGCGGTGCCGCTGCTGGTGCTGTTCGAGGGATCGCTGGTGCTGATGCGGATCAGCGAAAAACGGGCTGCGCGCGACGCGGCCGCAGCCGAGATCGAGCAACCGGGCGCCGACGCGACCTGACGGGTGGCTGGCAAGGCGACCCGGCATTCCCTTGTGTCACCCTCTTGAGCGGATTGGCGCCAAGCCGGCTTTCGCCCGCTTTTAATCAGGTTAGCGCTACTTTCGAATGGAACCGAGCTTCGTCACAGGGGAGATGGGTATGAGGATGAACCGCACATTCGGGCGGAACTGAGCGGCGTGGGCCTACTGTCGAGCGCGGCAGCGATGCGCCCTCGATGTTGGCGCAGGCTGATGCCCAGGTTCAGGCGCTGAATGGGCCAGGCGACGAACGCCTTTCTGCGACGGCGGGTCCGTGGGACCCGATCGGCCGGCTGATCCGCCGCGATGTGAACCAGGCGACCGGCGTGATCGATGTGCTGCTGGAATATCCGAACACGCAAACCAGTACCGCATCCGCTCCGAGCCGGCGGGCGATGTCGTGCGTATTTCGATGATGCTGGTTGCGCCGTTGCCGGCGGCGCTGGTGGGCCGGCGGGGTTCAACCTGGAATTCCTCTCTCGCCAATTCCCGCAGCAGCTACATTACGGGCCCGGGGGCGCTTTTCCGCTGCATCCGAGGGACGGCGCGGGCGACTGACGCGGTGACGCGCTGCGGCGGCGGGGTTGCTTGGGCTGCTGCGCTGCCAGTCTGCCATCCTGCCGAACGGCCTTAGCGCCCGGACGCCTCCGCTTCACGCGCGGCGGCCACCTCATGGACCTTGCGGCCGCCGATCCAGGTCTGCAGCACGCGGGTGGCGCGCAGCTGTTCGTGGTTGGCCATCAGCGGATCGCGGTCGAGCACCAGGAAATCGGCGCGCTGGCCTTCTGCCAGCTGGCCGAAGCGGCCTTCGGCAAACCCCGCGAAGGCCGCGCCCGCCGTGTAGGCGGCGAGCGCCTGCTCGCGGGTGACGCGCTGCTGTGGTATCCAGCCGCCAAACGGCTGGCCATCGGCGTCGGTGCGGCTGATCGCCACCGCCATGCCGGCGAAGGGATCGGCCGGTTCGACCGGCGCATCGGAGCCGAAAGCGAGCGTGGCGCCGGCCTCCAGCATCGCCTTCCAGGCGTAGGCGCCCTCCAGCCGCGCGGGCTCCAGCCGCGCCTCGGCCATCAGCCGGTCGGAGCTTTGGTGCAGCGGCTGCATCGAGGCGATGATGCCGTGCCGGCCGAAGCGGGCGAGATCGGCCGGATCGACCACCTGCGCATGCTCGATCCGCCAGCGCCGATCGCCGGTGAAATCCTCCGACAATTCCTCAATCGCGGCCAGCGCCTCGGCGTTGGCCGCATCGCCGATGGCGTGGACCGCGGGCTGGAACCCGTTCATCGCCGCGCGGCTCATCAGATTGCGTAGCTGCGTGCCATCGAGCAATGCGAGCCCCTGGTTGCCCGGCTCGTCCGCATAGGGCGCTTTCAGCAGTGCCCCGCGCGAGCCGAGCGCGCCATCGAGATAGAGCTTGATGCCGTTCAGCCGCAGCCGATCGTCATACAGCCATGGTGTGGGTCCGGTGCCGCCGATCAGCAGCATCACCGGAACGCTGTCCGCATAGGACATGATGCGGATGCGCAACGTGCCGGCATCGCCCGCGCGGCGATAGGTCATCCAGTTCTCGATGGTGGTGCCCATGTCGGCCACGGCGGTGACGCCCTGGCGGATCAGCAGCTCCTGCGCCTCGTGCAGCGCAAGGTCGCGGTCCGCCGCGCGCGGGGGAGGGACCTGTGCTTCGACCAGCGCCATCGCCGCATCAACCAGCACGCCGGAGGGCTCAAGGCTGCCGGCAAGGCGCTCGATGCGCCCGCCGGAGGGGTCGGTGCTGGCGGCGGTGACATTGGCAGTGGCGAGGGCGATGCTGTTGGCCCAGCCGGCATGGCCATCGGCTCGCATCAGCCATATTGGCCGATCGGCATGGGCCGCGTCGAGCTCGGCGGCGGTGGGGAAGCGGCCGAGGCCCCAGCGTTCCTGGTTCCAGCCGCGCCCGATGATCCAAGGCCGATCGGGGTTGGCGGCGGCATAGGCGGCGATCTGGGTCTGCGCCTCGGCGAGCGAATTGGTGCCCGAAAGATCGAGCGTAAGCTGGGCGAGGCCGAGGCCCATCACGTGCAGATGCGCGTCGATCATGCCCGGGATCACCGTGCGCCCGCGCCCATCCTCGCGGAAATCGATATTCTCGGGGCGCCGGTCGCGGCGCGAGAGCAGCCGCGCGATGCGGCCATCGTCGTCGATCACCATTCCGGTGAAGCGGGTCACATCGCCTTCGCGATCGACCGAGATGCCGTTGATATTGTCCACCAGCGTATCGGACAGGACCGGGCCGGAGAGCAGCAGAGCCAGCGCGGAAGCGGCAGAGGCAGAGGCGAGGGTGCGGAGCGGGCTCATGCGCGGGGCTCCGGCAGGTGGCGGATCAGCGCGCTGGTATCCTGCCGGGCGCCGCCATCGGCTTGCACCTTGGCGTAGAGTTGGTCGACCAGCGTGGTGATCGGCAGCGCCTGACCGGCCTCACTTGCAGCGGCGAGTGCGATGGCGAGATCCTTGCGCATCCATTCGATCGCGAAGCCGAAGTCGAACTCACCCTTGGCCATAGTTTCCCAGCGGTTTTCCATCTGCCAGCTCTGCGCCGAGCCGCCGGAGATTGCTTCCAGCACCCGGTCCATGTCGAGATCCTGCGCCTGCGCGAAGCGAACCGCTTCGGAGAGGCCGGCGAGCACTCCCGCGATGCAAATCTGGTTCACCGACTTGGCGCTTTGCCCCGCGCCCGCTTCGCCGATATGGACAATTCGTGTACCGTAGCACTCCATTACCGGCCGAGCGCGCTCCATCGATCCGGCCGAACCGCCGCACATGATCGAAAGCCGCCCGTTCTCGGCGCCCGCCTGCCCGCCCGAGACCGGCGCGTCCAGGGCCAGCACGCCGTGCACCTGCGCCGCGGCGGCGATTTCACGCGCGATGGCTGGCGAGACGGTCGTGTGATCAATCAGCAACGCGCCCTCGTCCATCGCCGCCAGCGCGCCATCGGGGCCGAGCACCACCTCGGCCAGATCGGCATCGTTGCCCACGCAGGTCAGCACCACCGCCGCGCCGCTCGCCGCCTCCGCCGGGCTGGAGGCGCTCTCCACGGCAAGCCCGGCGTGGCGCTCGAGCCAGGCTTCGGCCTTGACGGCGGTGCGGTTGTAGACAGTGACGCGGTGGCCCGCGCGGGCGAGGTGGCCGGCGACGGGCGCTCCGATCGCGCCCAGGCCGATGAAGGCGATGGTCTGGCTGTTGTCCATGCCTCCACCTGCCGTGCTTGGCGCGTCAAGGCAATGATGCTGCGGCGGCAAGCGCGCCGGTGTTTCCCTTGTGACGCGATTTGGATTAGGCCCGCGTTCCATGCACGCGACCCAAACCCTCGAAGCCACCACGCTCGGCCTCGCCGACATCGAAGCCGCGGCCGGCCGCATTGCCGGCGCGGTGGTGCACACACCCACCCAGCTCAGCCGCACATTGTCGGACATTACCGGCGCGGAGATCTGGCTGAAGTTCGAGAACCAGCAATTCACCGCGGCCTATAAGGAGCGCGGCGCGTTGAACGCGCTGCTGCTGCTGGAACCGGAGCGGCGCGAGCACGGGGTCATTGCCGCATCGGCCGGCAACCATGCGCAGGGCCTGTCCCACCACGGGACGCGGCTTGGTGTGCCGGTCACCATTGTCATGCCCAAGACCACGCCGACGGTAAAGATCATGCAGACCGAGAGCGTGGGCGGGCAGGTGGTCCTGGAGGGCGAGACCTTCGACGAGGCCTATGACCACGCCCGCACGCTGGAGCGCGAGCGGGGGCTCACCTTCGTTCACCCCTTCGACGATCCAGACGTTGCGGCGGGCGCGGGCACCGTCGCGCTTGAGATGCTGGCGGATGCGCCCGACATCGAGTGCTTCGTGACCCCGATCGGCGGCGGTGGCCTGATCTCGGGCATGGGCACAGTGGCCAAGGCAAACCAGGCACCGATCGAGGTGATCGGAGTGGAAGCGCGGCTCTACCCCTCGGCCTATGCGCGCCGGACAGGCCAGGTGCTGCCGTGCGGCGGCGATACGCTGGCAGAGGGCATTGCGGTGAAGGAACCGGGCGTGTTCACCAGCCGGATCATCGACCAGGTGGTGGACGATATCCTGCTGGTGGACGAATCGGACCTCGAACAAGCGGTGGCGCTGCTGCTGCAGATCGAGAAGACGGTGGTCGAGGGCGCCGGCGCCGCAGGCTTGGCTGCGGTGCTTGCCCATCCGGAGCGCTTTGCCGGGCGACGGCTGGGGCTGGTGCTGTGCGGCGGCAATATCGATACGCGTCTGCTAACGAACGTGCTGCTGCGCGACCTTGCCCGCTCCGGCCGCCTGGCGCGGCTGCGAATCACCCTGCAGGATCGGCCCGGTGCGCTTTACCGGGTAATGCGCGAGTTCGACGCGCACAGCGTGAACATCCTCGAAATCTACCACCAGCGGATCTTTACCAGCCTGCCGGCCAAGGGCTTGGTGACGGATATCGAGTGCGAGGCGCGGGATAGCGACCAGATCGATCGACTGATCGCGGCACTCCAGGCCCGCGGCTATCAGATCGACCGGGTGGGGCTGAACTGATCCGGATCGGGGCAGATGCGGCGGCGTGCTCTCGCTTGGCCGGATTTTCGAGATTCCCCCTGCCCTCGGGGCCAATTGAGCGCTAGAAGATTCGCGGGAGCGACGAGCAGGCGCCCGCCTGCGCGGACCTCCCGAGCCCGAAGCATCTGAGAGGACCGCCAGCGCCGTGACGGCCCCCGTACGTTTCCCCCGCTTCTTCGTGACTAGCCCCGCCCCGTGCCCCTATCTGCCGGGCCGGACCGAGCGCAAGGTGTTCACCGAGCTAAAGGGGCCGCATGCGGAAGAGTTGAACGACGCGCTGGGGCGGATCGGCTTCCGGCGCAGCCAGACGGTCGCCTATCGCCCCAGCTGCTTCGATTGCCGGGCCTGTGTCTCGGTGCGGGTGGTGGCTGGCGAATTCGCGCCGTCGGCCGGGCAGAAGCGCCTGCTGAAGCGCAACAGCGACCTGATCGTGTCCGAATGCCGCCCCTGGGCCACGGCCGAACAATTCGCCTTGCTCCAGCTTTATCTCGCCCGCCGCCATCCGGGTGGCGGCATGGCCTCGATGGACGAGATCGACTATGCCGACATGGTCGAGCACACTGCGGTGGCCAGCCACCTCGTCGAATATCGCGAGCCGCGCCCGGATGGCGAGCCGGGACGGCTGGTCGGCGCCTGCCTGACCGACCGCCATGCTGACGGCTTCTCGATGATTTACAGCTTTTACGACCCCGATCATGCCGGCCGCGCGGGCCTGGGCAATTACATCATTCTCGACCACATCCGTCGCGCAGCCGAGAGTGGCCTGCCCTATGTGTTCCTCGGCTACTGGGTCCACGGCTCGGCGCGCATGCAGTACAAGATCCGTTTCCGACCACTGGAGCGGCTGGGTCCGCACGGCTGGCAGCGTTTCTCGCCGGCCGAGCAGGACGCGCTGATCGCGACCGTCGGCGCTGACCGGCGCGAGGATGCGGGCCCGGTGGAGGGCGGCTCGAAGGATGGAGCCCCCGGTGGGCACCGCCAGTACAAGCTCGGCTGATCAAGCTCGGCTGACCAAGCGGCGAAGTCTGACTGAGCCGCCGACGCTTCGAGTGCTTCGCTCTACGAACAGTAAAGCCGCACCTCGGCCGCCCGTCGCCGCGTGAGCCCCGCCAGCACCCGGCCGCCCGCCTTGTTCCAGCGAGCGAATTCCTTGACCGCGCCGGCATGATCGCCGGCCTTGTGCCGTCTGGTCAGCGTTGCCCGGCCGATCGCGCCGGTGTTGAAGTGGAAGCTCACCAGCGCATCGAACTGTCCTTGCGTGGTCGGTGTCCCGTCAAGCACCCGGCATACGTCGGCGGCATGGCGGGCGACGTCTTTTTCAAGCCTCGCATCGCAATCATCCTGGTTCCAGACGGTGTCCGGGCCGATCCCGTCGCCGGTTGCGCCCCAGCCGATGGTCCACACGCCGCCGGGGCAGCGATAGGCGGCGATCGTGCCGTCCTTGCCCAATTTCGCGCAGCCCTCGAACTGTTTTATAAGATCGAGCCCTCTTGCGCTCACCTGTAGCGGCCCATTGGCCATTTCGGGATCGTCAGGCCGCATCGCGGTGTTGATTGCGGCATCGAGCGCTGCCACCTCGCAATTGCTGAACCCGCGGCCAAGCAGCTTGCGGACCGCATCGAAGATCATTTTGCGCTGCATCTTCTGCCTCGTTCGTCGGGAAGTGAGGCGCTTTGAGTAGACTTGCTCTTTCTCCGTAGGAAAGGGCGGATGATCGCGCCGGTCTAGTGCTGATCCAGCCTTCGGAAACGATTTGCCTTGCCATGCGCTGACTCGCGTCACAGGAGAGTCACGTTCATGGCAGCACGCGCTTATTGGCAGGGGCAGATCCGCCTTGCGCTCGTCTCCATCCCGGTCGAGGTCTACTCGGCGGTGAAGACCGGCGCCAAGATCAGCTTCAACCAGATCCATGAACCCTCGGGCCAGCGCATTGCGTATGAAAAGGTGGTGCCCGGCATCGGCCCGGTCGACCGTGACGAGATCATCAAGGGATACGAGATCTCCAAGGGTAACTACGTCTTGCTCGACGAGGAGGAGATCGAGGCGGTCAAGATCGAGAGCAAGAAGACGCTGGAATTGGTCCAGTTCGTCGAAACGCACGAGATCGATCCGCTCTATTTCGAGAAGCCCTATTACATCGCCCCGGCCGACGATCTGGCGGAGGAGGCTTTCATCGTGCTGCGCGAGGCGCTGCGCCAGGCGAAGAAGATCGCGCTGGGCCAGCTCTCCATGCGCGGGCGCGAGCAGCTGGTCGCGATCAAGCCGTGCGGCAAGGGCCTGCTGATGGAAACACTGCGCTATGCCGACGAGGTGCGCGCCGGCCAGTCCTTCTTCCACGAGATCGGCGATGAAAAACCCGCCAAGGCGCTGCTCGATCTCGCCAAGACGCTGATCGACCAGAAGACCGCGCCCTTCGATGCCGGCCTGTTCAAGGACCATTACGCCGATGCACTGATGCGGTTGATCGAGAAGAAGGCCAAGGCCAAGGACGGCAAGCGGATCCTGGAGGACGTGGAGGAGCCTGGCAGTGCCGGCAAGTCGAACGTGATTGATCTGATGGCCGCGTTGAAGAAATCAGTCGGCGACAAGGAGAAGCCGGCGGCGAAAAAGGCACCCGCTAAGAAGTCCGGGGCCGCGGACAAGGCCACCCCCGCGCCGCGCAGCCGCAAGCGGGCCTGATCCGTGGCTCGGGCAAAGGCCGCGAGCGAGCCCAAGGGCCGAGCCGCCGCCGAACCGCTCGCCGAATACAATCGCAAGCGCGATTTCGCCCGCACGCCCGAACCCTCGGGCGGCAAAGCCGGCAAGAAGGTTGGCGGCAACGCGTTCATCGTCCAAAAGCACGATGCCACCCGGCTGCATTGGGACCTGCGGCTGGAAGCCGATGGCGTGCTCAAGAGCTGGGCGGTCACCAAGGGCCCCGCGCCGGACCCCGACATCAAGCGGCTGGCGGTGCGCACCGAAGACCATCCTATGGCCTATGCCGAGTTCGAGGGGACGATTCCCAAGGGCGAATATGGCGGCGGCACGATCATGCTGTGGGATCGCGGCACATGGGCCCCGGTGCCGGGCAAGAGTTGGGAGAATATCGACGAGGGCCACCTTCATTTCACGCTCGATGGCGAGCGGATGAAGGGCGAGTGGCTGCTGATCCGCCTCAAGCCGCGCCCGGGCGAGAAGCGCGAGAACTGGCTGCTGCGCAAGCTGGCCGATGCGCATGCGGAACCCGGCGACACGCTGGTCCAGCGCTGCCTCACCAGCGTGCTGACCGGCCGTTCCATGGCCGAGATCGCCGCCGATCAAGCGGGTGCCTTCTCGCTCGCCGGCAAGAAGGGCGATGCGTTCACCGCCCAGATGGCGGCGGCGGCCAAGCACAACCGAGGCGCCAGCTCGCAAAAACAAAAGCCAGCCGGCAAACGTAAGGCTGCCGGCAAGCCTCCCGCCTTCCGCCCGCCGCAGCTCGCCACGCTGGTGGATGCAGTGCCGGCGGGCAATGGCTGGATGCATGAGATCAAGTTCGACGGCTATCGTGCGGTGGTCGCCGCCGCAGGTGCGGCGATCGTGCTCTACACTCGCTCTGGCAAGGACTGGACCGACAAGTTCGTGCCGCTGGTCGAGCGCCTGCGCGCCCTCGCCCTGCCGACCTGCCTAATCGATGGTGAAATCGTGGCTTACGGGGACGACGGCAACCCCGATTTCTCCGCGCTGCAAAGCGTGCTTAAGCGCGGCCACGGATCGCAGAAGGACAGCGACAAGCTCTCCTTTTACGCCTTTGACCTGCTGGAGTTGGAGGGGGAAGATCTCACCCCGCTCACCAATATTGAGCGCAAGGAGCGGCTGGAGGCCCTGCTCGCCACCGCCCAGCCGCCGATCCATGTGGCCGATCATGTGATCGGCGCGGGCGAGAAGCTGCACCGCGCGATGTGCGAGGCCGGGCAGGAAGGCATCATTTCCAAGAAGATCGACGCGAAGTACACCTCCACCCGCAGCAAGGCCTGGCTAAAGGTGAAATGCACGCGGCGGCAGGAATTCCTGATCGTCGGCTGGAAGAAATCGACCGCCAAGGGGCGGCCCTTCTCCTCGCTGCTGCTGGCCCAGTACGAAAACGGCGCGCTGGTCTACAAGGGCAATGTCGGCACCGGCTTCAACGGTGACACCCTGCAAGATCTCGCCCGGCGCATGGAGAAGTTGAAGCGCGACGAGCCGCCGGTGGAGATCGACCGCGCTTCCAGCCGCGGGGTCACCTTCATCAAGCCCGAATTGGTGGCAGAAATCGCCTTTGCCGAATTCACCGCCGAGGGCAGCGTGCGCCACGGCAGCTTCCTGGGCCTTCGCGCCGACAAGCCAGCAGAGGAGGTCGTGCCCGAGGTGCCGCAGCCTGTGCCCGCCGCAACCCCCGCCATCAAAATCACCAACCCCGACCGGGTGATCTTCCCGGAGAGCGGCAACACGAAGGGAGAGCTGGCCGAATATTACCAGGCGGTCGCCGGGCCGATGTTGGCCTTCGCCGCCAACCGCCCGGTCAGCCTGGTGCGCTGCCCGCAGGGGCGGGCGAAGAAGTGCTTCTTTCAAAAGCACGATTCGGGCAGCTTCGGAGAGCACGTCCACCATGTGCCGATCGCCGAGAAGGATGGCGGGACCGAGGATTACCTCTACCTTGATTCCGCTGAGGGCCTCGCCGCCTGCGTGCAGATGGGCACGATTGAGTTCCACACATGGGGCAGCCGCGTGACCGATGTGGAGGCGCCCGAGCGGATGGTGTTCGATCTCGATCCGGACGAGGGGCTCGATTTCGCGGATGTGAAGAGCGCCGCCCAGGACATTCACGATCGGCTGGCCGATCTGGGGCTCGCCAGCTTCGCCATGCTGTCGGGCGGCAAGGGAGTACACGTGGTGGTGCCGCTGACGCCGGGTCATTCATGGGAGGCGCATAAAGATTTCTCCAAGCGCTTTGCCGAGGCGATGACCCTCGCCGAGCCCGAGCGTTTCACCGCCAGCCTTAGCAAGGCCAAGCGCAAGGGGCGGATCTTTATCGATTATCTGCGCAACCAGCGCGGCAGCACGGCAGTGCTGCCCTATTCCGCGCGGTCCCGGGAAGGAGCGCCGGTGGCGGTGCCGATCGCCTGGAGCGAGTTGGCCGGCTTTGACGACGCGCACCCGTTCACCATCGCCGATACGCGCCGCCTGCTCGATCGAGCCGGCGCTCGGCCGCTCGCCGGCTGGGGTTTCGCCGAGCAGCTATTGCCGGACTTCTGAGGCCCGAAGATAGCCGGCGATCGCTACCGCAAGCGCGAGTGGATCAGCGGGCGTCGCCCCGCGGGAATGCGTCCTGCACATGGTCGACGAACCCGATCCTGCCGGCACTGACGAGCCACACCACCCGCGATCTTTCCGCTCGCGGCAATCAGCGGAACCGGAACGTGCGCGGGTGGCGGGGTGTGTATCGTCGAGAGGGTGAAGTAACAGATAGCCGCCGTTGCATGCGCCGCTCCCTCGTCGAGGCGTAGAGCGCGGGCGGCTCCATAGCTAGGAGCTCTGCGGTAAGGCTGGTGATGAGGCTGCCTGTGGTCGCATCCGCAAGCGCCCGCCATCACGGGGTACGCATCGGCGCGCCCAATCAAGTCCGGTCAGGTCCTCAGGCCACTCAGTCCAGCTGAGCGACCGTCTCGAGCACCCGCTCCGCCCATTCGGGGCGGCAGATCAGCAGATCGGGGAGGGCGATGTCCGCCTGGTTGTATACCAGCGCGCTGCCGTCAATCCGAGAGCAGTGCAGCCCGTGGGCCTGCGCCACGGCGACAGGCGCGCAACTGTCCCACTCATTTTGCCCGCCCGAATGGAGATAGATCTCCCCCTCACCGCGGACCACCGCCATCGCCTTGGCACCGGCCGAGCCCAGCGCTACCAGCTCGCCGCCAAGCGTTGCGGCCACTGCCAGCGCCTCGAGTGCGGGGCGCGTGCGACTGACCAACAGGCGCGGAGACCCGGCGGGTGGTGGCAGCGCCCGCGGCTGGTCTGAGCGCAACACGAGGCCTGCGGCGTCATGGCCGGACATGCCGGGCAGCGCCACCGCGCCGATGCTCGCCACCCCGTCCACCGCCAGTGCCACATGCACCGCCCAGTCCGCGCGTTGCTCGCTGTATTCGCGCGTGCCGTCGAGCGGGTCGATGATCCACACGCGGCGCTTGCCCAGCCGCTCGGGCGTGTCCTCCGCTTCCTCGGAGAGCAGGCCATCGTCCGGGCGGTTCAGGCGCAGCGCATCGACAAGGAAACGGTTCGCCACCGCATCGCCCGCCGCGCCGAGCGCCTTGCCGGTGAACAGCCCGCTGGCGCGCAGTTCGAGCAGCAGCCGACCCGCACTTTGCGCGAGTTGCGCAGCCAGCGCGGCATCGTCCATCACAGCACCCCCATCACAGGACCGGGCTCCATGGGCCCAGCACCCGCGCCGCGATCGCTTCCGCGGCATCCTCGGGGCTCGTGGTGGTGGTATCGATCCGCATCTCGGGTGCTTCTGGCCGTTCGTAGGGGCTGTCGATACCGGTGAAGTTCTTCAGCTTGCCCGCACGCGCCTTGCGGTAGAGGCCCTTCACGTCGCGCTCCTCGGCCACGCTGAGCGGCGTATCGACAAAGATTTCGACGAACTCGCCCTCTGCCAGCAAAGATCGCACCATCGCCCGCTCTGCCCGGAACGGGCTGATGAAGGCAGTGAGCACGATCAGCCCGGCTTCGGTCATCAGCCGGGCGACCTCGCCCACGCGACGGATGTTCTCGATCCGATCGGCCTCGGTGAACCCCAGGTCCTTGTTCAGCCCATGGCGAACATTGTCGCCATCGAGCAGGAAGGTGTGGCGCCCGGCCGCGTGCAGCTTCTTCTCCACCAGATTGGCGATGGTCGATTTGCCGCTGCCCGAAAGGCCGGTGAACCATAGCACCATCGGCTGCTGCGCTTTGGCCTGAGCATGGGCCGCACGGTCGACATCGAGCGCCTGCCAGTGCACGTTCTCGGCTCGGCGCAGCGCGAAATGCAGCATCCCCGCGCCCACGGTGGCATTGCTGAGCTTGTCGATCAGGATGAATCCGCCCAGCTGCCGACTTTGGTCATATGGCTCGAAGGTGATCGGCCGCTCGGTGGTTACCTCCGCCACGCCGATGGCGTTGAGATCGAGCACCTTGGCGGCGAGGTGCTCGCGGCTGTTGACGTCAATCTCGTATTTGGGCTGCGCAATGCTGGCGCTGACGGTCTGAGTCGCCAGCTTCAGCCAATAGGCGCGGCCGGGGATCAGCGCCTCGTCCGCCATCCACACGACCGTCGCCTCGAACTGGTCGGCGCTGGCCGGCGGGTCTCCCGCGGCGGCGATCACGTCCCCGCGGCTGCAATCGACCTCGTCCGCCAGCGTGAGCGTCACCGATTGGCCCGCCACCGCCTGCTCCAGATCACCGCCCATGCTGACGATCCGCGCCACCGTGCTTGTCCGGCCCGACGGCACGATCCGCACGGGGTCCCCCGGCTTCACGCTGCCCGAGGCAACCAGCCCGGCAAAGCCGCGAAAATCGAGGTTGGGCCGGTTGACCCATTGCACCGGCATGCGAAACGCGCGCTCCTGCGCAGCCGTCGCGGCCAGCTCGACCGTCTCCAGATGCTCGATCAGGCTAGGCCCGCCATACCATGGCGTGTTTTCCGAAGGGGCCGCAGTGATGTTGTCGCCCCTGAAGCCGCTGAGCGGGAGAGCGGTGAAATGCTCGATTCCGATGCCGCTCGCGAAGGCCCGGTAATTCGCCACGATCTGCTCGAACCTCGCCCGGTCGTAGCCGACCAGGTCCATCTTGTTCACCGCCAGCACGATGTGGCGGATGCCGATCAGATGCGCGAGGTACGAATGCCGCCGCGTCTGCACCAGCACGCCCTTGCGCGCGTCGACCAGGATCACCGCCAGATCCGCGGTCGACGCGCCGGTGACCATGTTGCGCGTATATTGCTCGTGGCCGGGCGTATCAGCGACGATGAACTTGCGCTTTTCGGTGCTGAAGAAGCGGTAGGCGACATCGATGGTAATGCCCTGCTCGCGCTCGGCGGCGAGGCCATCGACCAGCAGTGCAAAATCGATCTCCTGCCCTTGCGTGCCCATGCGCTTGCTGTCCGCTTCCAGCGCGGCCAGCTGGTCCTCGAAGATCATCTTGGAATCGTACAGCAGCCGCCCGATCAGCGTGCTCTTGCCATCGTCCACGCTGCCGCAGGTGATGAAGCGCAGCAGGCCCTTGTTCTGGTGCTGCTCCAGATAGGCGCCGATATCCTCGGTGATCAGCGCATCGGTGCGATAAACCGGATCGGTCTCCAATGGGGGCAGGTCGGCCATCAGAAATAGCCCTCCTGCTTCTTCTTCTCCATCCCGGCGCCGCCCTCGTCCTTGTCGATTGCGCGGCCCTGCCGCTCGCTGGTGGTGGTCAGCAGCATCTCCTGCACCACCTCAGGTAGGCTTGCCGCTCTGCTCTCCACCGCGCCGGTGAGCGGATAGCAGCCGAGCGTGCGAAAGCGGATCGAGCGCATCCGCACCTCTTCGCCTGGCTGGAGCGTGAAGCGATTGTCGTCCACCATCAGCAGCAGCCCGTCGCGCTCCACCGTCGGGCGTTCGGCGGCGATATACAGCCGCACGATCTCGATCTGCTCGGCCATGATATATTGCCAGATGTCGAGCTCGGTCCAATTGCTCAGCGGGAACACGCGGATGCTCTCGCCCCGGTTCTTCCGCGCATTGTAGAGGTTCCACAGCTCGGGCCGCTGGCGCTTGGGGTCCCACCCGTGGCTGGCGGTGCGGAAGGAGAAGATGCGCTCCTTGGCGCGGCTCTTCTCCTCGTCGCGCCGGGCCCCGCCGAAGGCCGCGTCGAAGCCGTGCAGGTCGAGCGCCTGCTTCAGCCCCTGCGTCTTCCACATGTCGGTGTGCAGCGGGCCATGGTCGAAGGGGTTGATGCCGCGTTCCAGCGCTTCGGGGTTACGGTGCACCAGCAGCTTCATCCCGGCCTCGTGCGCGGCCCGATCGCGGAGCGCATACATCGCCTGGAACTTCCATGTGGTGTCGACATGCAGCAGCGGGAAAGGCGGCGGCGCGGGGTAGAACGCCCTGCGCGCGAGGTGCAGCATTACCGCGCTGTCCTTGCCGACCGAATAGAGCATCACCGGCCGCTGCGCCTCGGCGACCACCTCGCGCAGGATGTGGATGCTTTCGGCCTCGAGCCGCTGGAGGTGGGTCAAAGGGCGCATGGAACGCGCGACTTGGCGTGGCGGGCACCGGGAGGCAAGCCGCCGGGTGGGCAGAAATTCTTGTGGCACTTCAAGCGGGGTGCGGCGTCCACTCCTCGCCGGGCGGCAGCGGAGCGAAGATCGCATCGAGAATTGCCTCGCTCACGCCCTCCGGCTGGGCCGGGCTCCAGCGGGGTGCATTGTCCTTGTCCACCAGCACCGCGCGCACGCCTTCGGCAAAATCTTCGCGCAGGATCATGCGCGTGGCGAGGCGATATTCGAGTGCCATCTCAGCCCCGAAATCCGGCTGGGGGCGAGCGAACTGGCGCAGCGCCACCTTGGCGCTGGTGGGGCACTTGGCCGCGATAGCGGCATGCTCCTTGGCCGCCCAGTCGGACGGATCGGCGGCCAGCGCGGCGAGAATCTCCTCCAGCCGGTCGGCGGCGAACAGGCGCTCGATCTGCGCGGCATTGCCGGCGAGCCGAGCGGGCGGCGGCTCGGTGGAGAGCGCATCCAGCACATCGGCAATCTCGCCCGGCGCGGCGGCGATGCGCGCTTTTGCCTCCGCCACCCGCTCGCCCGACAGGTAATGCGTGGCGAGGCCCGCCCACAGGCACTCCGCCCCGTCCAACCGGGCGCCGGTAAGCGCGAGAAACTGACCGATCCGTCCGGGAAGCCGCGGCAGGTACCAGCCCGCTCCCACATCGGGGAACAGCCCGATCGCCCCCTCCGGCAGGGCGAATAGCGTGTTCTCCGTAGCGACCCCATATCGGCACGGCAGCGCCAGCCCGACCCCGCCGCCCATCGTCACCCCGTCTATGAAACCGACGATCGGCTTGGGACAGGTGAACAGCAGGTGGTTCATCCGGTACTCGGCGTGAAAGAACGCGCGGCCCGCCGCGCCGCCATCCTCCAGCGCCGAACGGCGCACCATCGCCACGTCGCCACCAGCGCAGAAGCCGCGCGTGCCCTCCTCGTGGTCGAGCAGGATGGCGGCGATGCCCTCATCCTCGCGCCATTCGAGCAGGGCGGCTGCTATCGCCTCACACATCGCCAGGTTTAAAGCGTGCAGCGCCTTCGGGCGGGCGAGAGTGATACAGCCGATCGCGCCCTCACGCCGGACGTCCACCTCGCCGCTCATTGCCGCAGCAGGTCCCGCCCGACGATCAGGCGCATGATCTGGTTGGTGCCCTCCAGGATCGAGTGGACGCGGAGGTCGCGCCAGAATCGCTCGATCGGGTAGTCCATCAGATAGCCATAGCCGCCGTGCAGCTGCAGCGCCCGGTCGGCCACCGCGCTGGCACTGTCGGTGGAGAGCCGCTTCGCCATGGCCGCAAAGCGCGTACGGTCGGGCGCGCCATCGGTGACTTTGGCGGCGGCGAGGTAGAGCAGGGCGCGGGCCGCCTCCAGTTCGGTCGCCATGTCGGCGAGGGTGAACTGCGTGTGCTGGAAATCGGCGATCGGCCGGCCGAATTGCTGGCGCTCCTTCGTGTAGCGCAGCGCCTCGTCGAGGCAGCGCTGCGCGCCGCCCAGCGAGCAGGCCCCGATATTCAGCCGCCCGCCATCGAGCCCCATCATCGCGATCCGGAACCCCTCGCCCTCCGCGCCGACGAGGTTTTCCACCGGCACCCGGACCTGATCGAGTACCAAGCTGGCGGTGGGCTGCGAGTGCCAGCCGAGCTTGCGCTCGGGCGCGCCGAAGCTGACCCCCGCCATTCCCTTCTCGATCGCGAGGCACGAGATACCGGCCGGGCCGTCCTCGCCGGTGCGCACCATCGTCAGATACAAGTCGTTTGCACCGGCACCGGAAATGAACTGCTTGGTGCCCGAAACCACCCAGCAATCGCCCTGCTTTTCGGCGCGCGTGGCAAGGCTGCTGGCATCCGAACCCGAGCCCGGCTCGGTCAGCGCATAGCCTGCCATCCACTCCATCCCGGTGAGGCGCGGCAGGTACTTGGCCTGCACCTCCGCCGAGCCGAACCGGTCGAGCATCCAGCTGGCCATGTTGTGGATCGAGATGAAGGCGCTGGTGGAGGGGCAGCCATAGGCCATCGCTTCCATCACCAGCGCCGCCTCCAGCCGGCCGAGGCCGATACCGCCATTCTCCTCCGAGACGTAGAGCGCAGCGAAACCCAGTTCGGCCGCCTCGCGGATCACTTCTGCAGGGAAGATATGCTCCTCGTCCCAGCGGGCGGCCTGGGGGGTGATGCGGTTGGCGGTGAAGCGGCGCGCGGTCTCCTGGATCGCCAGCTGGTCGTCTGTCAGCTGGAACTGGCCGCTCATGCCGTGGCCTCGCAGGGTTGGTGGGAGTGCAGGGGGTTGATGGCAGCTTCCTTCATGCTGGATCAGCCGCAGGAAACGCGGGTGATGCGGTAGTCCCGGTTATAGCTGACGGTGACTCGATTAGGGCTGTAATCCATCGTCACCGCGCTGTCGGGCGGTAGCCAGCGCAGGCGCGTAGCGCCCGTGGCCGCCAGGATCGCGGCGCCCGTTTCGGCGCTCGCCCGCTGGCCGTGGAACGCTTCGCCCGGACGGCTGCGGCAGCTGTCCTCAGAAAAACCGGCGATACGCTCGCCCTCCTCGATGCCAGGGGCCGCGGCGGTGGCGCAGCCGGCGAGCAGCAGGGCTCCCCCGGCGAGCGCGTTCAAATGGGTGTGCATCCTCTCTCCTCAGCAGCGATCGTAGCGGAACGGACCGGGCGCCGCATCCTCCCCGTATTCGCGGCGCACCAGCGTATCGCCGCCATCGCCTACCGTAAGCGCCATCCTGCGCTCCCACGCCACGCCCTCGCCTGTGAAGGCAAAACGGGCGCGCAGGCTGGAAAGCCCCACTTGCTCGATGTTACCGAGCGTGCCGACCGATTCGTAGAATTCGAGCCGCTCCGGGCCGATCACCAGCAGGCCCTGCGCTTCGGCGCGGCCAGCCTCGCAATCGGCGGCGTCCTCAGCCCAGCGCCCGTGGAGCGCGGGCGGAATGGCATCGGCCCGGGCAAATGCTTGAACGATCGGTGGCGCGGGTGCTGAGGGCGCTGCGCCCGGCGCGCCGGAGGGCTGTTCCTCGGGCGCCTCGGCGCCGCAGCCGGCCAGCACCAGAGCCACGGCGAACGGCATTGCGCGGGGCAGGAGGCTGGCGTGGCGGATCATCGTCTCCTTTGCGGCATGGCCGGTCTTCGCCCCGGCGGGCGCTTGATCCCTCATGCGCCGGGAGCGTGGAAACGGCAATGCTCGGCGCCCCACGCGCCTCCGGCCTTGCGCGGGGCTCATCTGAGCCGCGCGGCGGCACCGTGCGGCGCGGGGTAATCAGGACGGGCAGCAGCCGTGCAGAAGCTTGCGCCGCCCTGCCGGCGCGATAGAACGACGCATGAGCGATCGACCCCATACCGCACCCCTGGCCGACCCGCCCGCGACTGTGGTTCCAGCGTCCAGTGCGGCTCCTGCCGCGGTGCGGCCCTTGCCGGACGCCACCGGCCGGATCGCCAGTGCCACGCTGATCGTGGTGGCGATCGTGGCGCTGGTTTGGATCGCGGCCGGGCTGGTGCGCTTCTTCATGCTGGTGTTCGCCGCGGTGGTGATCGCGGCGGTGTTCGATACGATCGCCGAATGGCTGTGCCGGCGGACGGGGATGCGCCGAGCCTTCGGGCTGGCGCTTTCCGTGATCGGCGTGCTGGCGCTGTTCATCGGCGCCTTCGTGCTGTTCGGCTCGCAGTTGGCGGGCGAATTCGACACGATCCGCTCTACGGTGCCGGCGGCGATGACCAATATCGAGGCCTTTCTCGACCGTTTCGGCCTCGGGGGGCGCGCTCGCTCTCTGGTGGAGACCGGGGGGCAGGATATTGCCGCGCTGCTCTCGCAGGCCGGCGGCTATGTTCTGGCGGCAGGTACTGGCGTGGCCGATTTCGTGCTGGTGCTGGTGGGCGCGATCTTCCTCGCCAGTGACCCGCAGACCTATCGCCGAGGCTTCCTGCTGCTAATCCCCACGCGGGCCGAGCCGACCGCGGCGGCGGCGCTCGACGATTGCTCACGCGGCTTGCGCGGCTGGATGGTGGGGCAGGCGGTCTCGTCGCTGGTGGTGGCGGCGTTGACCTGGGTGGGGCTGGCGCTGCTGGGCGTGCCGGCGGCGGGCGGGCTGGCGGTGGTAGCCGGGCTGCTGGACGTGATCCCCATGATCGGGCCGATTATCGCCGGCGTGCCCGCGGTGCTGCTGGCCTTTACCGTTTCGCCGATCACTGCGCTGTGGACGCTGCTGCTGTTCCTGGGGATCCAGCAATTGCAGGGCAATTTGCTGCAGCCGATGATCCAGAAGCATGCGGTGGACGTGCCGCCGGCGGTGCTACTATTCGCGGTGCTGGCGGCCGGGCTGCTGTTCGGCTTTCTGGGCGTGCTGCTGGCCGCGCCGCTGACGATCGTGGTGTTCGTGGCCGTGCGGCGGATCTATGTGCGGACGATCCTGGGCAAGTCGATCACCATGGTGGGCGAAGGAGGGGTGGGCGAGGAAGAGCCGCGGGCAGTTGTAAGATAACGTCAATATACGCTTGACGCTGGCGGCAGGGCGTTGTGAGTTGTTTCGGTTGCAACCAGATGCCCGGAGTTTCCCTCTCATATGAGTCCCTCGATCCCCCGCGGCATTCCGCTTGCTGCGCTGCTGCTGTGCAGCGCCGCCACGCTCTCCGCGCAGAGCGTGCCGATCGTGCAGCCCGGCGCCCCCGGCCAACCGGTGCGCGAACTGAGCCGCGAAGAGGCGGTGGCGCTGACGCGCAACGATTTCTCCGCGGCGGACGTGGCCTTCATGCAGCACATGATCGTGCACCACCAGCAGGCGGTGGCAATCACCTCGCTGGTGTCCGAGCGGACCAACACGCCCGAGATCGTGACCGTGGCCGGACGGATCAGCGCCTCGCAGGATGACGAGATGGCGTTCATGCGCGAGTGGCTGGACGGGCGCGGCGCGCCGCACGCGATGGCCGGGATGAGCCATGCCAACCATGCCACGATGGCGGGCATGGCCTCGCCCGAGGATTTGGCGCGGCTGGCGACGCTGCAGGGTACCGAGTTCGACCGGCTGTTCCTCGAGCTGATGGTGAAGCACCATGAGGGTGCGTTGACGATGGTCAAGGATCTGCTCGCGCTACCGGGCACAGCCGCCGACCCGCGCCTGTTCGATTTTACCAGCGAGGTGACCAACGACCAGGGAACCGAGATCGAGCGGATGAACGCGGTGCTCGCCAGCCTCTCGGACGATCCGCGCGCGCATCTGGCGCCCGGCTTCCTTGATGCGGGCGAGGCGATCTCGGGGCTGCGGCATGTGGCCTTTCTGCAGAAGCCGGCGGGGTTCTACGATCCAGCCAACCCGGCCGACCTGATGCCCGCTCTCCCGAGGAAAGCGGACGAGACGGAGGATGAGGCGACGGCCGAGGGGCAGGCGCACGCCGGGCACGAGGGGCATGCCGGACATGCGCCGCCACCGGCCGAGGCGGCTCATGCGGAAGTGGCCGAGGCTGCCGGCGATCCACGCGAGGACGGCGAGGACGAGGACAAGACCAAGTTCGCCTCGCGGAGCGGCCTGCTGGATTTCGCCAATACCGACCTGGCCTTTTCGGGCGATCTGATGGTGGCGGGCAATTACCACGGGTTCAACGCCTATCGCCTCGGCGCGGATGGCGTGCCCACGCTCGCCGGATCGGTGGTGTGCCCGGGCGGGCAGGGCGACGTTTCGATCGTGGGCGACCTGCTGATCATGAGCGTGGAGCAGACGCGCGGGCGGGTGGATTGCGGGCGCGACGGCGTGACCGAGAAGGTGAGCGACGAGCGCTTCCGGGGCCTTAGGATCTTCGACATTTCCGATATCGCCCGGCCCCGGCAGGTGGGGCAGGTGCAGACTTGCCGCGGATCGCACACCCATACGGTGGTGAGCGAGGAGGCCACGCGGCTGATCGTGTACAATTCCGGCACATCCAGCATTCGCGACGAGGAGGAGCTGGCGGGGTGCATCGGCGATATTCCGGGTGACGACCGGACCGCCTTGTTCCGCATCGATGTGATCGAAATTCCGCTGGCCGACCCATCGCTGGCGCGGATCGTTTCCAGTCCGGCGGTGTTCGCCGACCCGGCGACGGGCCGGCTGGCCGGGCTGTGGCGCGGCGGCGACCATGGCGATGGCACGCAGGAGACGCGGCGGACCGACCAGTGCCACGACATCACCGTGTTCCCCTCCAAGAACTTGGCCGCGGGCGCCTGTTCGGGCAATGGCATCATCTTCGACATCTCTGACCCGCTGAACCCCACGCGGATCGACGAGGTGGTCGACCAGGGCTTCGCCTATTGGCATTCAGCAACCTTCAACAATGACGGCACGGTGGTGCTGTTCACCGATGAATGGGGCGGCGGCTCACGGCCGCGCTGCCGGGCTTCGGACCCGCGCGAATGGGGCGCCAATGCATTCTATGCCATCGTCGACGGCAAGCTGGAGCACCGCGGCAGCTACAAGCTGCCGGTGCCGCAGGGCGATAAGGAGAATTGCGTCGCGCACAATGGCTCGATCATCCCGGTGCCGGGGCGCGATATCTTCGTGCAGGCCTGGTATCAGGGCGGGATTTCGGTGATCGATTTCACAGACCCGACCAACCCGTTCGAGATCGCCTATTTCGATCGTGGGCCGGTGAACGAAGAGCAGCTGGTGATGGGCGGCTATTGGTCTGCCTATTGGTACAATGGGCGCATCTATGGCACCGAGATCGCCCGGGGGATCGACGTCTTCGCGCTCGAGCCCAGCGAGCACCTGAGCGCGGCGGAGATCGCCGCGGCCGAGGCCGCCAGCCAGGGCGGCACGTTCAACCCGCAGACTCAGAACCCGGTGACCTGGCCGCAGGAGGTGGTCTCGGCGCTGGAGCAAAGCCGGCGCGGCGGGTGAGCGGGCGCCGGCCTGGGATCGCCGGCGACCCTTTGCGGCAGAGTTTGAGGTGAGGCCCGGGCGGGGAACGGTGGTTGTGCCGTTCCCCGCCC
>LXQI01000017.1:67599-77254 GCA_001683845.1 Erythrobacter sp. ANT-B3C2
TCTTGGAGGTTTAGCCGCGGATGCGCAGGCCCACGAAGAAGTACCGCCCGTAGGGGCTGACCGGGTAAGCCGAGCTGGTGGGGTAGGGCTCCACGTCCGTCAGATTGTTCACGCCGGCGTAGAGCGTGGCGACATCCTCCAGTTCGTAATTGATCGAGACATCGTGGATGAAGCGCTCGTCGGCAAAGCCGGCGGGGCCGGCGATCACGTCGGCGGTTTCGATCTCGACCCCGCCGAGTGCCTGGCTGTCGATCCATTGCAGCGTGTAGTTGAGGGTAACTGGCCCGTAGCCCAGCGAGGTGGCGCCGGTGACCGCCCATTCAGGGCGGCCCTGCTCGCCCAGTTCCGGATCAATTTTCGTGGGATCGGCGGGATCAAAGAAGAAATCGAGCTTTTCGACCCAGGTGCCGTTGACCCTCAGCCCCAGGTCGAACGCGCCGACCTGCTGCCGGTAGCTGAGCGAGGCGTCGACCCCGGCGGTCTCGATGCGGCCGAAATTGAGCTGGGTCTGCCGCAGGAACGAGAGGCCGCCGTCCGCCCGCCGATCGAACAGGTCGCAGTATTGGTTGGGGAAGGTGGTGGAATCGTAGCAACTGTCGACAATATCCTGCGAGGACACGGCGGCGATCGCGTCCTCGATCTCGATGTTGTAATAATCGGCCGAAAGCACCAGCCCGGGCACGAAGCGCGGAGTGAGCACTGCACCAAAGGTGTAGGTGGTGGCAGTTTCCTCCTGCAGATCGGGGTTGCCGCCGGTGGTGCCCGAGAAGCGCGCGGTGAGCGGATCGGTGAAGCCGGCGGGCAGACCGGCGGCGATGCAATTGGACTGCCGCAGCGCACCGGCCGCCGCATCGGAGGTGGTGAGCGAGGCGATCTGCGCCGCGTCGCACGGATCGGCCGGGCGGAAGGTGGTGCCCTGCTGCGGATTGAACAGCTCAGAGATGTTGGGTGCGCGCACCGCTCGCGCATAGGTTGCGCGTAGGGCGATGTCCGGCAGCGGCGAATAGACGCCGTTGACGTTCCAGGTAAAACTGCCGCCGGTGGTGGAATAGTCCGAATAGCGTGCCGCGCCGCCGATCTCGAGTTGCTCGAAGAACGGGCGATTGGCCAGGATCGGCAGTCGCAGTTCGCCGAAGACCTCGCGCACGTCGTATTCGCCGCCGGAGTTGAACACGCGGGTGGCCGCATCGAACACCAGCTGCTGGTTGCCGCTGATATCGCCGATGAAATCGCCCGCATTGCCATCCGGCGTGGTCAGCTGGAGGATGCCGAGATCGAGCGGATCGTACCGGAAGCGGCTCTTCTCCTTGCGGTATTCGGCGCCCAACGCGAAGCCCACGGGGCCGCCGGGCAGGGCGAACCATGCGCTGCTGTCGCCCACCAGATTGCCGCCGACGACCAGCTGTTCGAGCCGTGCCCGGTTGGTGGTGGGGGTGGTGATGAAATCGACGCCAGCTGCGCTGACCGAGTTTTCGCCATTGAACAGGGAGATCGGCGTGCACTGGCCATCACCGGGGTTGAAGGTGAAGAAGCCCGGCTCGATCACCGGGAAGATCTCGCTGCCCGGATGCCGCGCGGTGGGATCGAGATCCGACCGGCAGACGATGTTGCCGTTGGCCGTTCCGGTGAGGAACTGCCCTTCGTCGACCGCGTCGAGCGCGGCGAACAGGCGATCGTAGAGCACCCTGTTCTGCTGCGTGAGGCGTGAATCCGTGCGGCCGAAATTGCCGAACAGCTCGTAGCGCAGGCCCGCCGACAGTTCGCCGCGCAGGCCGGCGACGATGCGGTAGGTATCCCGATCCGCGTAGGCATTGTTGGGGCCCAGATCGATAAAATCGCGGCTGACGCGCAGGCCGCCTGCCTCGTCCGCATCGGCCTGAAGGACCTCCGGGATGAACGGATTGTCCGGGAAGATCAGCAGCGAATCGTAGAAGGTGTTGTACGGGTTCTGGCTGCGGGTTTCGGAACGGACGTATTTGGCGTCCACGAACAGCTCGGCTGCAGGCGAGAACTGGAACTTGGCGAGGGCGGCAATGTTGTAGCGCGTGTTTTCGGGAACGAGGCTGGAGGCACTGAGCGTTTCGGGCGCCCCATCGCCGCCGAACTGGTTCTGGCCACCGGCGATGATGCCGTCCTCGAAGATCTTGACCCCGCCATCGGGCGTGCTGACGTAGCAGCCGCCGCCGCCAAAGCCCGTCGTGCCGATATAGGATTCCAGGCAATCGTTGATGCCGTTGTTGTTGATGTCGGCATTGAAGAACGCGAAATCGTTGCGGAAGATCAGGCCCGCGTTGGAAGAGATGGCGAAAGTGGGGAAGGACTGGAAGGCGAGCGAGGGCGCGTTGGTGGCCCGGTCGATCAGCGCCTGTTCGGCCGCAGTGGGCGTGACGCCGCCGCTGAAGATGGCGTTATACGCCGCACTATCGGGCAGCGGGATAGCGAAGCCGTAGGGGAAGCGGAACTGGTCGATATTGTAGAAGCCGGCAAAATTGGGCGTGGTACCGGCGGCGATATCGCCCCGCTGGAAGCGGCGATCCGGGTTGGTGTAGGTGAGCCCCGTGTTGAACTGCGCATTGTCGCGCGTGTACGAGCGAGCGCCCTGCTGGATCTCGTCGATACGGGCATATCCGGCGGCCAGCGTGATATTGCCGCGCTCGCCGGCGAAATTGCGTCCGGCCACGGCGGAGAAATCCTGCGTGGCGCCATCGCCCCGGCCGGAGATGCCCATCTGGCCGGCGAGCTCTAGCCCGTCGAAATCGCCCTTCAGGATGTAGTTGACGACGCCCGTCACCGCATCCGCGCCATAGATTGCGGAGGCGCCGCCGGAGAGCACCTCGACCCGCTCGACCAGGGCCAGCGGGATGGTGGCGACATCGACGATCTGGGTGTTGGTGACGCCCGAGACGTGGCGTTTGCCGTTGACCACCACCAGTGTTCGCGCCGCGCCCATGCCGCGCAGATCGAGCGTGGCCTGGCCCACGCCGCCGGCGCCCCGGTCGATCGAATCGGCCACCGTGCCAGAGTTCGACAGCGCAGGAATTTCGCGCAGCGCTTCGGTGACATCGACGATGCCGGTGTTGCGCGCCTGGTCGATGGTGACGGTCTGCACCGGGGAGGGCGCTTCCTGGTTGGCATCGCGCAGGATGCGGGTGCCGGTGACAACGATCGGCTGTTCGACCGGGCTTCCCGCGAGCGATGCGTCTTGCGCATGGGCGGGGGTGAGAGTGGCGAAGCCTGCCAGCGCTGTGCTGGCGCAGAGGATGCTTCTGGACAGAAGGGGGGTGGTCATCGAAATCTCCATTCGGGCAAGGCGATGCATCGAGGCAGGAGAGGCCGTGCAGCACACCAAATCAGCACCCCGCGGCGCCATGCTCTGCAAATTTTGCTGCATCGCAAGTCCGATTTAGCTTTGTCCTTCAAAGAGGTATAGCTGTGTTGCAAGTTCGTTACAGTCAGCCCACGGAATGATTGCGCTATGAGTAGGTCGAACAGGAGAGCATGAAATTATGTTGCGCAGCATCCTCGCTTTTTGCGCCCTCGTGCTGTTCGCACCGGCGGCACACGCCCAGAACCTGTATGTCACCGCCGACCGGCTGCTCGATGTAGAGGAGGGGCGCTATGTGGCGCGGCCGCTGATCACCATCGTGGACGGCAAGGTGGAGCGGATCGAGAGCGGGGCGCAGCCGCCAGCGGGGGCGGAGGTGATCGACTGGAGCGGATATACGATCCTCCCCGGGCTGATCGACATGCATGTCCACCTCGACGGACGGCCGGAGATCCGCGGCTACAACCGGCTTGCCTTCTCGGACCGGTTTTGGACTGTAATCGCCGCGGCCAATGCGCAGAAAATGCTCCAGGCGGGCTTCACCACGGTGCGTGACCTGGGATCGGACGATTACAACACCATTGGCCTCGACCAGGCGATCGAGGAGGGCTGGTTCGAGGGGCCGCGCATTATCAGCGCGGCGCATTCGCTTGGGGCGACCGGCGGCCATTGCGACAGCACCTATCTGCCGCCCAGTTTCGCAGCGACCAGCCCCGCGGTGGGCGATGGGGCGGAGGAATTGCGCAAGCGGGTGCGCGAGCAGCGCAAGTTCGGCGCGGAGGTGATCAAGGCCTGCGCCACGGGCGGCGTGTTCTCGCGCAACACCGAGCCGGGGCAGCAGCAGCTATCGCTGGAGGAGATGAGCGCCATCGTGCAGGAGGCGAACCGCTGGGGCCTGCGCACGGCCGCGCATGCGCATGGGGCCGAGGGGATCAAGGATGCGATCCGCGCCGGCTTCACCACTATTGAACATGTCAGCCTGGTGGACGACGAGGGCATTCGCCTCGCCCGCGAGCGCGGCACCTTTTTCAGCATGGACATCTTCAACACCGAATACACGCTGGCGAACGGCACCCGCTTCGGCGTGCTGGAGGAGAATCTGCGCAAGGAGCGCGAGGTGGGCACGCGCCAGCGCGAGAGCTTCCGCAGGGCCCACGAGGCCGGGGTGCGGATGGTGTTCGGATCGGACGCCGGGGTGATGCCGCACGAGGATGTGGGCGGGCAGTTCCGGGTAATGGTGGAGTTCGGGATGGCGCCGCTGGAGGCGATCCGCGCGGCGACGATCAATGCGGCCGAGGCGTTGGGGCAGGAGGGACAGGTGGGCACCTTGCGGCCGGGCGCTTGGGCCGATTTGATCGCGGTGCAGGGCGATCCGCTGAGCGAGCCCGAGGTGCTCGCGGCCGTCGGCCATGTAATCAAGGGCGGCGAAGTGGTGCGCTAAGCCGTCTGAGGTTCTGTTGTGCTGAAGCCGGCTTCTTGGAGCTGGCGGCCGCTTACTTGAGCGCCTGGTAGAGAAGCGAGCGCAGCTTGCCGTGGGCGTCGCTAGTGCCGGCGGGGATCAGCTGGACCATGTAGACCCTTGTGAGCCGTCCCTTGGGATCCACCCAGGACTGGCTGTAATAGGCGCCGTCCCAGCCTGCCGAGCCGGGCTGGGCGGCGCGGCCGAGATGCTCGCGGATGGCGAAGCCCAGCCCGAAGCCCATGCCGGGCGTGTAGCCGATGTCGCCCGGATGATCGGCGCCCATCAGCTCGACCGATATGCGCTAAGAAAGCGCCGGCCGTCGATTTCGCCGCCGCGCCGGAGCATTCCGAGGAAGCGGCTGTAGTCGAACGCGGTGGATAGCAGGCCGGCGCCGCCGGAGTGGGCAACGCCCTTCAAGTTAGTTCTTTGGTCGAAACGGCCGAAGCCTTGCCAATCGGCGCAACGGGCGCGCGAACGGCGCTGCTGCCTTTGGCGGCGGCGTAGACCGTCGCAAGGCGGTTGGATTTTGCGGACGGCAGGTAAAATGCGGTATCGCCATGCCGTGCGGGCCGGTCAGCTGCTGTTCGAGAAAGGTGGCGAGCGACTGGCCGCTGAGCTTTTCGACGATCACGCCCAGCTCATCGGTGCCGTAGCCGTAGACAAATTGTTCGCCCGCTGGGCCGCCATCGGCAGCGCAGTCTTGCGGGCGACCGCGGCCGACACCGGCTCGCCGGGATCCGCGAAGTACTAGTGCGACGGGCCGGCTTCGCGCCAGGCCTGCTCTGCCGGGCCTGACCCGTAGGGCAGGCCGGCGGTGTGGGTGAGCAGGTCGCGGATGGTGATCGGCCGCCTGACGGGCACCACATCGAACCCGCCGCCGGACCGGACCACGGCGACCGTGGTGTTCGACCATTCGGGCAGGTGCTTGCCGACATGATCGCTGAGGAGCAACCTCCCCTCCTCCATCACCATCATCACCGCGACGCTGGTGAGCGCCCTGGTTTGCGAGGCGATAGGGAAGATGCTGTCTTCGCGCATCGGATCCGGCGCTTCCTTGTCGCGGGAGCCGACCGCCCGGGATTAGGCCACGGCCATCCTGCTGGATCTGGACGGCCGCACCGGCGATCTGGTCCTGATCGACGGAAGTTTGCAGATATTCCGGGAGCCAGCTGAGCCGTTCGGGCGAGAGTGAGGGAATGGCCGGGGCGTGCAGGCGGCGGGCGGGGCCGCTGCTGGCGCCTGTTGGTACCACCCCTCGAGCCGAATTGAAGCGGTCAAGCGGCGGGCATTCTGCGGCACGATGGTGCACGGGGAGGGGCCGAGCGGCTGTTCGGCATCAGCTGCCGGGCCGGGGCTGCGGCTTCGGGTGCGCAGCCCCGGTTCGGCGATCAGCCGCGGGTGGCTGGGCCGCCGCCGCCCGCGATCCAGGCATCGACCCGCCGTTCCAGCACGTCGAGCGGGACGGGCCCGGAGAGCAGCACCACATCGTGGAAATCGCGGATGTCGTAGCGCTCGCCGAGCTGCGCTTGCGAGCGGGCGCGCAGTTCCATGATCTTGAGCTTGCCGATCGAATAGGCGGTCGCCTGGCCGGGGTAGACGATGTAGCGCTCAATTGCCTTCTGCACGTCGCCCGGAGGGTTGGGGGTATTGGCGCTGAGCCACTCCATCGCCCGCTCGCGGCTCCAGCGCTTGTGGTGCAGGCCGGTGTCCACCACCAGCCGGGCGGCGCGCCATAGATCCATGCCGAGCCGCCCGAAATCCGAATAGGGATCCTGGTAAAAGCCCATGTCTTTGCCCAGTTCCTCCGAATAGAGGCCCCAGCCTTCGGAATAGACAGTCACGCCGCCAAACCGGCGGAAGGCCGGCACGTCGCCCAGTTCGGTTTGCACCGCGAGCTGGAGGTGATGCCCGGGAACGCCCTCGTGATAGGCGAGCGCCTCAAGTTCAGGGCGCAACATGTCGCGCAGATTGTAGAGGTTGACGTAATAGGTGCCCGGGCGCGAGCCATCGGGGCTGGGGCGCTGGTAGAAGGCCTTGCCGGCTGATTGCTCGCGGAACGCCTCGACCGGCTTGATCACCAGTTCGGACTGCGGGAGCGTGTGGAAGAAGCGCGGCAGCGCCTGTTCCATGGGAGCGAGCACCGCGTCCACCTCGGCCAGATAGGCCTCGCGCGTGGTGTGGTAGAAGCGATCCTCGGCGCGCACGTGCGCGAAGAAATCCTGCAGCGAACCGGTAAAGCCGACCTGCTGCATGATCGCGCCCATCTCGCCATGGATGCGCGCCACTTCGCTGAGGCCCAGATCGTGGATCTGGTCGGCGGTCATGTCGGTGGTGGTGTAATTGGCGAGCCGCTCAGCGTAGTAATCGCCGCCGCGTGGGAGGCGCCAGACGCCGTCATCGGTGGGGGCCCTCGCCTGCTGGCGCTCCATCGTCGCGATCAGCCGGCCGTAGGCGGGGGCGAGGTTCTGCAGCAACGCCTCGCGCCCGCTGGCGATGAGGCGCTGCTTC
The DNA here is from genome assembly GCA_001683845.1 of Erythrobacter sp. ANT-B3C2. GTDB lineage: Bacteria > Pseudomonadota > Alphaproteobacteria > Sphingomonadales > Sphingomonadaceae > Croceibacterium. The sequence continues at coordinate 74,895 of LXQI01000017.1, forward strand.
TCGGGCGCGGGAATGTCCAGCGCGTTGATCTTCTGCTGGAGGTCCGCGAAGATCGGCGAATCCTCGCCCGTGTCGAACGGCGCGCCGCGGGTGACGTTGCGGGCATCGCTGATGACGTAGGGATAGACCCAGCGCGGCGGCATCATGCCGGCGGCGTCGCGCTTGTCCGCCATGGCCAGCGCCTGGTCGATCAGCTCGCCCGATTGCTGGAGGCGGCTGACATAGGCCTCGGCGGTGGCGCGATCCGTCACTCGGTGGATGTTGATGAGGAAGGAGGGCACGAAGCTCTGCAGCCCGTTCATCTGGTCGAACAGGAAGGCACTGTCGCGGAATTCATAAGCCGCGCTGCCGCGCTGCACCATGCTTTCGAACAGCTCGTACGACAGCCGGTCTGCGGGCGAGAGAGTCTCGGGGCGGAAGCGGGCCTGCATCCGGGCGAGCGTGGCGGTATTGAGCGCCTGCTGGCGAGCGGCCGCCTCGTCTGTCATCTCGTTCCAGCTGCCATAATCCTCGTCGACGATGCTGCGATAGGCCTTGCCGGTGGGGGAAAGGGCGAGCTGCGCCCGGTCGTATTCATCGAACAGGGCGGCCAGCTCGGCGGAGGGCGCGCGGGTGGCGACCGAGGCGGTGCCGGCGGGGGTGGAGGCCAGCGGATCGTGCGAGCCGGGCGCGGTGCAGGCGGCGAGCAGGGCAGTGGTGGTGATGAGGAGCAGGCGGTTCATTCAATCTCCATGGTTCGGTTCGGGCGGAGGCGGTGGCTTGATGCTTTGCCGCCGGGCTGGTTGCAGGAGGCGCGTTGCACTCCCGCGGAGGGGAGCGACCGCTGCCAGGCGGCACCGGAGCAACCTGCTCAATAAAACGGATATTGTCGAGCGGATTGGCACCGGAGCGAACGGGTTGAGGGCGGGCCGGGATCAGTTAAGGGCATTTTGCGGTCAAGGCGGGCCGCCGCTGGTTGCCGGGCGCCTAGCGGTGGAGCCAGCTGCCGGGCAAGTTCCTCTCACTCTGGACCCGCCACTGCTCCACCGCGTTAATTGGCTGTGGAAGTGCCGCCGTGGAGACTCCTGTGATCGAAGCCCAACGTATCGGCAGCGGAAGACCGCTGGTTCTCGTCCATGGGTTGGGGGGCAGCTGGCGATCATGGCTGCCGGTGCTCGATGCTCTGAAAGCTCGGCGGGAGGTCGTTGCGCTCAACCTGCCGGGGCATGGTGGATCGCCCGCCCGCGCCGAGAGTGGCACCTTCGGCGGGCTGGCCGACAGCCTCGAGCAATACATTCTGGATCAGGGCCTCAAGGGCGCAGACGTGGCGGGCATTTCGCTGGGCGGGCGGCTGGTGCTCGAACTGGCGAGGCGGGGCAGTGTGGGCGATGTGGTGGCGCTGGACCCGGGTGGGTTCTGGCAGGGCTGGGAGCGGCCTTACTTCCGCTGGACCCTGACCGCCTCGTTGCGGCTCCTGCGGCTGCTGCGCGGGCAGATCCCGCGGCTGAGTGCGTCGGCGGTGACGCGTACCGCGCTGCTGGTCCAGCTCTCGGCCAGACCCTGGGCATTGTCTCGCGAGTTGGTCGCACGCGAGCTGATCTCCTTCGCCGATACAGCGACGGTTGGCCCGCTGATCAGGGATCTTGCCAAGGGGCCCGCGCAGCGGGGTCCGCGCGCGCCGACCGCTGGTCGCGTGACGATCGGCTGGGGCCGGAAGGACCGGCTGTGCCCGCCGCACCAGGCGAAACGCGCGAAGGCGGCCTTTCCGGATGCACGGCTGCACTGGTTCGAGGCGAGCGGGCATTATTCGATCTGGGATAGCCCGGGGGAAGCGGCCGACCTGATCCTCAAATACACGGGAGCGGGCGAACCGCTGGATCAGGGTTCCCCCTGATAACCTCGGTGGACGGCGCTGCATGGAACGTGGCAACGTAGGTAGAGCCGTCCACCTCGCATGAAAACGCCTTCAGGCAACAAAGCGGGATAGGAATCGGAGCACCCCCTTGGAGCAGTTCTGATCGTTTTCGGCGAGGTTAGAGCCGCGCCCTTAACACCAAACCGTATCAGACTCGCTCGGGGGACCGTCTTGCCGACAATCCCCTAGTGGCATCAGCGCTCGCCTGGATGGCTGATATTGCGCGTTTGTTCTCGGTTCGCTTTAGGGAGCCAACCCGCAGAAGCGCAGGATCTCCAATGGTAAACGTGTTGGCTGCTCGCCCCCAACTGCGCTCGCGGACAGACCAAACATATCCATTGGAACTACCGATCAGCGAAGAGCGGGGATTGGGCGAATTGACCCGATCATGCTTAGGAAGAGGTGGCTCGGCAAATCTGCACAGTAGGTTAAGTGGAGTTTCTGCCTGAAGGCGGCCGGCATGGCA
>LXQI01000018.1:0-26682 GCA_001683845.1 Erythrobacter sp. ANT-B3C2
CTGGACAGAAGAGCCAGAACGATTCAAGGTCGATCCGTACCGCTACTCTGCGGGACTAAACACCTAGCCGCTAAGGACGCTCGGCTGGCTCGGGGTGTTCAAGCGGGACCAGCTCCACCAGGATCATCAGCGCCGTCCATACGCCGAGAGTGGCCTGCAATTTCGGCGGTGCGGGCAGATCGGTGATCCGCTCGATCATAAACGGCAGCGCCATCACCCAGAACACCGCGAACAGGCCGTAAACAGTCCGTGGCGGCTTGAGCCGAGATAAAGAATCGCGATCACCGCACCGGCGCTCAGGAGCAGCAGAAAAGCGAAATCCAAATTCTCTATCGTTTCGGATCCGGCCAGCACGAAGCCGAGCACCGCACCGAACACGATATGGAGCCCGTCTCTGTTGGCCCGGTACTCTTCCGCGGTCGTCCGGGTGGCCGTGGAAATGGCAAATCTGCGCATCGCGTTTCCTCCTTCCGCTACTCGCCCGCGTTGCCGGTATACAGCGCCTCGACGAAATACAACCCCTCGGCCGGTGCGTTGAGCCCCAGCGCCCCGCGATCGCGCGCCGCCAGCGCCTCGGCCACCTGCTCGGTTCGCCACTGACCCAGCCCCACCAGCGCCAGCGTGCCCACCATCGAGCGCACCTGGTGGTGCAGGAAACTGCGCGCCGCCGCTTCCACCAGCACCGCGTCGCCACCCTCATCGGCTCGCCGCACGTCCAGCCGGTCGAGCGTCTTGAGCGGGCTGGCCGCCTGACAATGGGCCGAGCGAAAGGTGGTGAAATCATGGCTCCCCACTAGCGCCTGCGCCGCCCGATGCATGGCTTCGGCATCGAGCGGGCGGGTCAGATGCCAAGCCCGCCCGCGCTCCAGCGTCAGCGGCGCACGGCGGTTGACAATGCGATAGCGGTAGCGCCGGCCGATGCAGGAGAAGCGCGCGTGCCAATCGCCCGGCTTCACCTTGCAGGCGAGCACCGCCACCGGTGCCGGCCGCAGCACCGCATTGAGCGCCTCCCTCAGCCGGAAGGCGGTGATCGGCCTGGCAATGTCGAGCTGCGCCACCATCGCCAGCGCATGCACCCCGCTGTCGGTGCGCCCGGCGGCGTGCATCGTCACCGTCTCTCCGGTCACCTCGCGAGCGGCCTCCTCCACCGCCTGCTGCACGCTCGGCCCGTGGCCCTGCCGCTGGAGCCCCATGAACGGCGCACCGTCATATTCCAGCGTGAGCGCGAAGCGAGTCACCGCAGCACTGCGCCCACCGGAACGCTCATGCCACGCAGGAACTCGGCCGCGCGCATCGCCGGCCGGCCGGCGCGTTGCAGTTCCACCGGGCGCAGCGCGGCATTGCCGCAGGCGATGGTCAGCTCCGCGTCCAGCACCGTGCCGGGCGCGCCGTTCACGCCGATCATCCGCGCGCGCAACAGCTTGATCCGCTCGCCATCCAGCTCGAACCACGAACCGGGGAAGGGGGCAAAGGCGCGCACCTCGCGCTCCAGCAATTCGGCGGGCTTGGCCCAGTCGATCCGCGCCTCGGCCTTGTCGATCTTGGGCGCATGGGTTGCCTCGCGGTCCTCCTGCTCCTCAGCGCGCAAGCCATCGAGATCGGCCAGCACCTCGATCATCGCCTGCGCGCCCATCACGGCCAGCTCCGCGTGCAGCTCGCCGCTGGTCTTCTCCTCCACCTGCAGGCGCACCCGCGCCAGCATCGGCCCAGTGTCGAGCCCTTGCTCCATCCGCATGATGGTGACGCCGGTGACCGGATCGCCCGCGAGGATCGCCCGCTGGATTGGCGCCGCCCCCCGCCAGCGCGGCAGCAGCGAGGCATGGACGTTGAGGCAGCCCCTCGCCGTCGCTTCCAGCACGGGGCGGGGCAGGATCAGGCCGTAAGCCGCGACCACCGCCACCTCCGCCTCCAGCGCGGCGAAGGCCGCCTGCTCCTCCAAGTCGCGCAAGGTGACCGGGTGCCGCACCGCGATGCCCCGCGCCTCGGCCGCCTCGTGCACGGGGGAGCGCCGCTCGGCCTTGCCGCGCCCGGCCCGGCGCGGGGGCTGGGTATAGGCGGCGAGCAGCTGGTGCCCGGCCGCGTGCAGCGCCTGCAAGGTGGGCACCGCAAAGGCGGGCGTGCCCATGAAAACGATCCGCATCCAGCACCACCGCCTGCCGAGCGCAATCGAAGGGCGCCGGCGCGGCGCTCGCGGGCTTCGACAAGCTCGGTGCGAGCGGATAAGGCGCCGGCCATGGCATCGCAAGAGATCGAAGCGCTGGCGAGCGTGCTGGCCCGCCTGCCGGGGCTCGGCCCGCGCTCGGCGCGGCGGGCGGTGCTGTGGCTGGTGAAGCGGCGCGAGACTGCGCTGGTGCAGCTGGCCGATGCGCTGGAGGCGATGCGCGCCACGCTGGTGGAGTGCCGCACTTGCGGCAATGTCGACACGCGTGACCCCTGCGCGATCTGCGCCGACCCGCGCCGCGATGCGCGCCAGCTGTGCGTGGTGGAGGAGGTGGCCGATCTGTGGGCGCTTGACCGGGCGCGGCTGTTCACCGGCCGCTACCATGTGCTCGGTGGGCGGCTCTCCGCACTGGAGGGCGTGCGCCCGGAAGACCTCTCGATCGCCCGCCTGCTCGAACGGGTGGCCGATCGCAGCGAGGGCGCGGCGATCGACGAGGTGGTGCTGGCGATGAACGCCACGCTGGAAGGCCAGACCACCGCCCATTACCTCGCCGAGCGACTGGAAGCGCACCCGGTGCGCATTACCCAGCTGGCCCACGGCCTGCCCGTCGGCGGCGAACTCGATTACCTCGACGAGGGCACGCTGGCGCAGGCTCTGCGCGCGCGTCGGCCGGTGGGGTAGCCAGGCAGCTTTCAACCGAAGCGTAACGGACCGGTATCGCTAAACCGACTTTGAAGGACTGCTCGTGGGTGGTTAGCGGACCAAGCCGCATCTGGCGGAAAAGTGCGCGCCGGGCTCAGATCGAGTGATAGTGTTTATTACGATAGATCGTCAGATGATTGTAACTCGGCAGAGCGGTAGACGGCGTGGGGAAGAAGCTGTTTTGTAGGTGCGAGCTGTGATCGAAGAAAGAAGGGCGGCTGGTCTGCTGTCACTCTTGCTTGTCGCACTTATCCCACCGCTGGAACTCGGCGTGATGGCCGTCCCCTTGGTCGCCGGACTGGGTTTCGCAGCCCTTGCCATACGATACCGCGATCAGGATCCCCTGCTCTTCATTATCGTTTTCGCGTCTGCATTTCTGGTTCTAGGGGCGCTGCTGAAAGAACTTCTCACTTGGCCGTGGCATCTGCTCATCCCGCTGATGATTGCAGCGATAGCCGCGCGGATTTGGAGGTCAGAAGCGCGCCTTTCGCTGGGTTGGCGATCGGGCGATGCAAATGCGCGGTTGTGGCTGGCAGCCTTTGCGATCTCAATTCTTGCTACCGTCGCTTTGGTAACCTGGGCTGAGCTCTCTCAACCCAATCTGGAAACCTACCGTGCGATGGTCCCCCGTGGCAACTTGCTGGTGCTGATTTCTGCGGCTCTCGGCTTCGCTCTACTCAACGCTACGATGGAAGAGCTAATTTGGCGCGGCGGAATACAATCTTGGCTGGTCGGGCACACCAGCATCCGGCTCGCCATTTTCATTCAAGCCCTCTCATTTGGCGCACTGCATTGGGCAGGCTTTCCAAGCGGATGGTCGGGTGTCGCTCTCGCTACGATCTATGGCGTCATGCTCGGATGGCTACGGCACGCAACGGGTGGCCTTGCTGCGCCAATCGTTGCCCACATCCTTGCAGATCTAACGATTTTCCTACTGGTCCTTGGTTCATCTTGATCAAGGCGGGACTCTATGTCGAAAGTGGGTCGCAAACTGCCGGCGGCTTCGCCCGATGTGAAGCCAAAGCCCTGCGTCGCCTCTCCCGACACGGCCCCGGTATTCTTCGGAACATCGCCCACGCCTGCCAGTAGAGTTCTGCAAAGGCCGACGCGGTCGAGGGGGAACCAGACGCGCATGACCAAGCCCTTGGTGCTGATCACCGGCGCGGCCGGAAACCTTGGCCGCACGCTCGCCGCCGCGCTCGCCGATCGCTACACGATCGTGGGGCTGGACCTGAAATCCGGCGAGGCCGATTTCCCGATCCACGAGGTCGATCTCACCGACGAGGCCAGCGTCCACGCCGCCATGGCAAAGCTGCGCGCCGAACACGGCCCCCGCATCGCCAGCGTCCTCCATCTCGCCGCGTTCTTCGACTTCAGCGGGGAGGACAAGCCGCAATATCGCGCGGTCAACGTCGAGGGCAGCCGGCACCTTGTGCGGGCACTGCACGACATGGAGGTGGAGCAGTTCGTCTATTCCAGCACCATGCTGGTGCACGAACCGGTCCGCTCGGGCGAGCGGATCGACGAACAGGCACCGATCGGGCCCGGCTGGGCCTATCCCAAGTCGAAGGCCGAGGCCGAGGCGGCGATCAGCCAGGAGCGCGGCGCCATGCCGGTCGTCTACCTGCGCCTCGCCGGGGTGTACGACACGAAGACCTCCGTCCCCACCTTCGCCAACCAGATCGCGCGTATCTACGAGCGCGATATGCAGAGCCATTTCTACTCCGGCGACACCGATGCCGGGCAGACGATGGTCCACCGCGACGACATGATCGAGGCGTTCGTCCGCACGGTCGATCGCCGCGCCACGCTGCCGGGTGAAACCGCAATCCTCGTCGGCGAGGAAGACGCCATCGGCTATGCCGACCTGCAGAACCGCCTCGGCCAGCTGATCCACGGCGAGGACGAGTGGCCCACCATCCGCCTGCCAGCGAGCATCGCCAGCGCCGGCGCCTGGGCACAGGACAAGGCCGAGCCCATCGTTCCCGATGCCTTCGACCACGGCGAGCGCCCGTTCATCCGCCCCTTCATGACCCGCATGGCGAGTGACCATTACGCGCTCGACATAGCCCGCGCGCGCGAATTGCTCGGCTGGCAGCCACGGCACCGCCTAGCCGACGAACTCCCCAAGATCATCGCCGGGCTCAAGGCCGATCCGGCCGGCTGGTACGCAGCCAACCGCATTACGCCGCCCGAATTCGTCGAGGCGGCCGAGGAGGTAAACGAGAATCCCGAGGATCTGCGCACCCGGCACGAAGCCTGGTACCGCGCGGAGCACGCCAACAATCGCTGGGCGCATTTCGTCAACATCATGCTCGGCTGCTGGATCCTGGTGCAGCCGGTAATCGTGGAAGTGACCGAACCGCTGCTGTTCTGGTCCGAGATCGCGCTGGGCGCCGCGCTGATCCTGTTCGCCAGCCTCTCGCTCTCGTGGCAGGCGACCTGGGCGCGCTGGGCCTCGGCGGCCACCGGCGCGGCGATCATGGCGGTGCCGTTCCTGTTCTGGACCGAGAACCCCGCCTCCTTCATCTCCGATACGCTGGTGGGCGCACTTGCCTTCGGCCTCGCGGTCGGCACCAAGCCCGAGCCGGGAACGGCGGTGGTGGCGAGCATGACCGGCCCGGACATTCCATCCGGCTGGAGCTACAACCCGTCTGCCTGGACCCAGCGGGTGCCGATTATCTTCCTGGCGCTGGTCGGGGTGCTGGTCGCGCGCTACCTCACCGCCTACCAGCTTGGCCATATAGACGGTGTGTGGGACCCGTTCTTTGCCGGCCTGCCGGATGATCCGACGAAGAACGGCACTGAGGCGGTGGTCACCTCCTCGGTGTCCGAAGCCTTCCCGATCCCCGATGCAGCGCTGGGCGGCTACACCTACGCCCTGGAGATCGTCACCGGCATCGTCGGCTCGCGCGCCCGCTGGCGCACGATGCCTTGGTTGGTGTTCCTGTTCGGGCTGATGATCGCGCCGCTGGGCGTGGTGTCGATCTTCTTCGTCATCATCCAGCCGATCGTCATCGGCACCTGGGCCACGCTGACGCTGGTGGGCGCGGCGGCGATGCTGATCCAGATCCCCTACTCGCTCGATGAATTGCTAGCGACGCTGCAATTCGTCCGCCGCCGCGCCAAGGCCGGTCAGCCCTGGCTGCGCGTGTTCCTGTTCGGCGACACGGATGAGGGCAAGCGCGGCCAGCGCGAGGACGAGTTCAACCGCGGCGCGGGCGTGGTGCTGCGCGACATGTGGGCCGGCGGGGTCAATTTGCCGTGGAACCTCGCACTTGCGGGCCTCGTCGGCTTTACCCTGCTGTTCACCCGCGTCACCTTCGGCGCCGAGGGCAACATGGCGCATGGCGATCACGTGATCGGTTTTCTGGCGATGACGGTGGTGTCTCTGGCAGCAGCGGAAGTGGCCCGGGCGGTGCGCTATCTGCTGGTGCCGCTGGGCGGAGCGCTGTTCGTCACGCCGTTCCTGTTCGGCGCCGGCGATGCACACACAGTGGCCAGCATCGCGTCAGGCATTGCACTGATCGTACTCGCGTTCCGCCGCGGCAAGATCGGCGAGCGCTACGGCAGCTGGGATCGCTGCATCGTCTGAGCCAGACGGAACGAAGCGCCTGTGGTCCCATTGAAAAACACCGAATGTCGGCAAAGTGGAACGCGTATCCCTGAAGTGAACTCCTCACCGGTCCAGGCGGGTATCATCATCGCGCCCTCGCAGCGCGCCTCCCACGAGGCGCTGGCCGATGCCGCCCGCCAATTGGTCGAGGATGCTTCCGCGCAATTGCACACCGCCACCGGCCGGGAGTGGCAGTTTCACTTCAAGGAACCGCTGCACCTGGCTTCGGACGAACGGCGCCACGCCGGCGATTTCCTGGGCGAGGGGAGCCTGCGGCTGGTGGAGGGCTCGTTCGATCTGGTGGTGATCCTCACCGATGTCGCGCTCGTCTCCCGGCGCGAGCGGATCGTCTACGGGCTGGTGTCGCCGCTGGCGCGCACCATCATCCTGTCGACCCACCGGCTGCGCGAGGCCGAACGGGGGGAGCGGCTGGCCCTCGATGCTCCTGCGGTCCGCTACAATGCAGCCGCGCTGCTCCTCCACCTCATCGGCCACGCGCTTGGCGCAAAGACGCAGAAGCCGGGCGATGGGGCAATGGCGCCATTCGAATTTGATCCGCGCCGGAGCAGTGTTCCCGCGTTTCAGGAGCCATCTCCGCTCCGCCGGCTGACCTCCGTCTTCCGCGAACGAGAGCATGTGGTGAACGGGCCGCTCGGCGATCTGTGGTTGCATGTCGCCTCCGCCGGGCGGCACCTGCGGCTGGTCGGCAGGGCGCTCGCCCGGAACCGGGCGCCGCTCCTGCCGCTGCAGATGCCCGGCCTTGCCGCGGCGGCGGTGGCGCCGGTGTTCGTGCTCGTGTTCAGCGCCGAATTCTGGGACGCGGGGCTGGGGATGACCGAGCGAACCGCCTGGATCTATGCGGCGCTCAGCATCATGGCGGCCACCCTGTACCTGTGCTTCGCCCAGCGGCTGTTCCTCCCGCGCAAGGACAGCCGCATCGTGCCCGAGCATCTGGCCGTGGCGAACGTGGTCATCTTCCTCAGCATGTTCCTGGCCATCGTCGGCCTGTTCGTCATGGTGGCGCTGCTGGTGCTGGGGATCGAACTGTGGGTGTTCCCTGCGGATCTGATCTCCACCTGGCCCACGCTGGAAAGCCAGCAGGTGGGCTTTTCCGACCTGCTGCGGATCGCGGTGTTCATCAGCACCGTGGGGGTGACGACCGGCGCGCTCGCCGGCGGGCTGCAACGCCGCGAAGTGCTGCGGCAGATGGCCCTGTTCCGCACCGAGATCTGACGCGGACCTTACCTCCGCCCTGCTGCCGCACCGGAAGAACGGAGCAGTACCGTTGCTACGCGGTGACCTATCGGGCGGGTGCGTCGGGAAACAGCACCGCCAGGCTGGCGGCGAGGTCGGCATTGCGGAACGGCTTGGTGAGCCGGGGCAGATCGGGTGCGATCCCCTCCACCTCGGCATAGCCGGACACGATCAGGATCGGCAGCCCCGGCTTCAGCACGCGCGCCTCGCGGGCGAGTTCGGCGCCGCTCATCCCGGGCATCAGATGATCGGTGACGAGCAGGTCCGGCATCTCACCGTTTTTCATCAGCTGCAGCGCCTCTTGCGCCGAACCCGTCTCCACCACCTCGAAGCCCAGGTCGCCCAGCATGTCCGCGGTGCTCATGCGCACCAGCTCCTCGTCATCCACCAGCAGCGCCGTTCCCCGGCACGCCGGCACCTGCTCGCCGTCGCCGGCGGCATCCGCTTCGTCCTTCACCGCCTTTGCGCTCATCGGCAGGCACAGCTCCACGGTCGTGCCCTTGCCGGGCGCGCTGTCGATGAACAGCCCGCCGCCGAGTTGCGCCGCCAGCCCGTCCACCATCGAGAGGCCAAGCCCGGTGCCCTTGCCGATGCCCTTGGTGGAAAAGAACGGCTCCACCGCGCGGGCCAGCGTCTCCGCATCCATCCCCGCGCCGGTATCGCTCACGGCAAGGCAGATATAATCCGCCGGCTTCAGCCCCGGCCTGCCCGGTGCCGGCAGGCTCATGCGCCGCGCCGAAAGGATCAGTTCGCCGCCCCCGGGCATCGCGTCGCGCGCATTCACCGCGAGGTTCAACAGCGCCATTTCGAGCTGGTTCTCGTCCGCCAGCGCCGCCGGCAGATCGGTTTCCAGGTCGACCCGCACGTTGATCGTCGGGCCGACGGTCGATGCGATCAAATCGGTCATGCTGTCGACGAGGCGCGCCGCGTCAACCGCACTCGGCTGGAGCGGCTGCCGGCGGGCGAAGGCGAGCAGGCGCTGCACCAGCGTCTTGGCCCGTTCGGCCGATTGCAGCGCGCCGTCGATCAGCCGCCGCTCGCGCTCGCTGCCCACACCTCGGCGCACCAGCATGTCGAGCGAGCCGATGATCGGCGTCAGCAGATTGTTGAAATCGTGCGCCACGCCGCCCGTCAGATTGCCCATAGCCTCCACCTTCTGGCTTTGTCGCAGCGCTTCCTGTGCCACCTCCAGCTCGGCTTCGCGCGCCCTGGCAAGGGTGAGGTCGCGGCCCACGGCGATGAAGTTCTCGCCATCGGGCTCCGGCGCGACGGTCCACTCGATGTGCTTCCAGCCGCCGTCGCTGGTGGCCATGCGGTTCTCGTATCGTCCCGGCTCGCGTGTTTCGGCCATGCCCCTGATCGCCTCGAGCGTGGCGGGTATTTCATCCTCGTGCATGAAGGTTGTGTAGGGTTTGGACAGCAGCTCGGTCTCGCTCCAGCCCAGCACCTGAGTCCAGGCCGGGCTGACGGCCTGTATCATGCCGCTGTAATCGGCCCGGGCGAGCAGGTCCTGCGAGAGGTTCCACAACTGGTCGCGCTCGGCGGAACGGGCGGCAACCTGCTCCGCCAGCGTCTCGTTCAGCTCCTGCAGGGCGGCCTCGGCGAGCTTGCGGTCGTGGATGTCGACCGAGGCGCCGAACCAGCGGATCACTGTGCCCCCCTCGTCGCGGTAAGGCTCTCCGCGAACCAGGAACCAGCGATATTCGCCCGCCTTCGACCGGATGCGGTGTTCTACAATAAAGGTCGTGCCGGCGTGGCGCGCCTGGTTGAACGCCGTCATCGTCGCCGCCGCGTCCTCCGGATGGATATGGTCTGTTGCCACCTCGGCCGCCGTGGTGGGCCGGTCGCTGGCCCCGGTGTAGTCCCACCATTGCTTGTTGAAGAACTCGGCCCGGCCCTCGGCATCGGTGATCCAGACGATCTGCGGCACCGCATCGGCCATCAGCCGGAACTGCGCCTCCGTCTCGCGCAGGCGTTCCTCGGCCAGCTTGCGATCGGTCACGTCGCGCCAGAACAGCGCCAGCCCGTCGTCGGTGGGATAGGCGCGCGTCTCGATCCAGGCCGCGTGGCCATCCGGCCAGACGTAGCGATGGTCGAGGCTGACGGGCACGCGCTGCTCCATGGCGTGCTTGTACAGCCGGCCGAGGTCGCTCTCCTCGGTGCCGGGCCAAGCCTCCCAATGGGTCTTGCCGATGATCTCCTCCAGCGGGCGGCCTTCGAGGCGCAGGCCCTCGGCATTCATGTCGATCAGGCGGAACTCCCGGTCGAGCAGGCCGAAGCCCTCGGTCATGCCGTCGAGCACGCGGCGGGTGCGGTCGCGCTCGGCGCGCAGGGCCGCCTCGGCCTCGCGCCGCTGTCGCCTGCCTCGCACCTGGGCGGTGATCTCGTTCAAGGCACAATACAGCCCGCCGATCTCTCCGGCCTCGTCGCGCACTGGGGCATAGAAGAACGAGAAGTGGGTCTCTTCCCGGTAGCCCCTGCGCTCCATGACCAGCTCGATATGGTCCATGTTGACCGGCTCGCCCGCATAGGTCTGCTCGACGATGGGCAGGAGATCGGCGCTGATCTCGTGCCACACCTCAAGCAGATCGCACCCGAGCGCCGCGGGGTGCTTGGCGGCGAGCATCTCGGAATAGGCATCGTTGTAGAGCATCGTGCGCGCGGGGCCCCAGGCCACGAACATCGCCTGATTCGAGCCGAGCATCACGCCCACCAGCGTCTTCAGCGGTTGCGGCCAGCCGCCCGGCGCACCCAACGGTGAGCCCGTCCAATTGTGCGACCGCATGCGCTCGCCCATCTCCCCGCCACCGGAAAGAAAGCCCGCCGGCGCCGGATCGTGCTGGACGGTCGTGGCGAGTGTCATGGCTTCATGCGGCTCCGCCCCCCAATCGGATCAGTCTGGCTGATCCGGTCTCACTATCTAAGCATGCGGTCGAGGATCTCTCCAGCAACGGCCATCAGAACACAATAAGAACATCGATGATCCCGGCGGTGTGCTCGACGGGCCCAGGACAATCCGACCGGCCGCCTTCCAGACGGCACGATGGTTGGACTTTATGAAGCAGTGTCCAACTTGGCAACGGGGGTGCTCAAGTGCCCTCTCGGTGCCGCAGGACACCGCTGCAGGCGAACATCGGCACCGGTCTCTCCCGGCGCGATCCTCAGGTGCAAGGCAGGCGATACCGGCGGAAGGGCCCCGGCGGGCCGTAGGCTACAGCGTGGTTTCGGTATGCTCGTCCGCCGCTTCGTCGCGCACGTCGAAGCCCAGCAGCATGCGCGCATCATCGAAGAAGCCGAGATCGGCATTCCAGATTTCCGCCCGGCCGAGGTCCATTCGCAGCATCAGCAGGTTGGGATCGTCCTTGCCGCCCGGGAACCAGGCTTCAATGGTGCTGTTCCACTGCTTCTCCAGCCGCTCGCGGCTGGTCTCGGTGGCCAGTGTGCCGGTGAAGCGGGCGAACAGATCGTGCTCCTTGCCCGAAAAGGTGGCGGTGGCCGGGCCCCCTTGCGCCAGCGTGTGGTCCTTGCCGGTGAAAAACCAGATCGCGCTATCGGCATGCTTGTCCAGCTGTGCGGTCATCGGCACGGCGCTGTGCGGGTCGCTATCGAGCTGCAGGAACAGGAAGGGGCTGCCGGCCAGCGTCTTCCAGAACTTGAACTTCAGGTCTTCAGCATCGCTCATTTGGGGCTCCTTGTGCTGGGGTTGCAACCGGACTGCGGGCGGCTTGGTTCCGCGATGCGCCGGCGATCGGGACCGTTGCCAAGCGCTGCAAGGAGGAACATAAACAGAACACAGGAGTCGATTCGCCATGTTCCCGCCCTCCACCAGCGCCCCTCCAGCCACCGAGCCAACCCCGCCGATGCCCGGAACTGCCACCATCTCAGCCACCACCCCTGCCACTGGCCCTGCCACTGGCCCTGCCACTGGCCCCGCCACTGGCGCAGCCCACTCGCGACGCTGGCGGCCGGGGTTGCCCGCAGGCGCCCACAATCTGCACGGCGAGATCTTCGCCCCCGGCTACGAAGGCAGCGGCGCTGCCCTGGCGCTCGCCCTCGTGCTCGATCTGCTGCACGCCCCGGCCCCTGTAGAGGAAGAGGTGCAGACAACCCCCGCGCAGGATCAGCCGGGAACAGTTCGCGCCCCCGCCAGCCACGAGGCGGTCGAGCAGCGCCAGGTGCTGTGGGTGCAGGATCGCGCTGCCATCCGCCTCACCGGCCGGCCCTATCGCCCGGGCCTGCCCGCCATGCTGCGCCGCCGGCTGATCCACGTCGCCGCCGAAACCCCGCAGGATGCGCTGTTCGCGCTGGAGGAAGGGGTGCGCTGCCGCGACCTCGCCTGCGTGATCGGCGAGATCGCCGGCAATCCGCGCGCGCTCGATTTTACTGCATCGCGCCGCCTCAGCCTCGCCGCCGAGCGCCACGGCGTGCCGCTGTTCCTGGTCCGGCTGGACGCCGCGACGGATCTCAGCTCCGCGCGGATGCGCTGGCGGGTGCGGGCCGCTCCTTCGCCGCCGCCCGCCTGGAACGCGGCCGCGCCGGGCCCCGCCAGCTGGCACGCCGAGCTGTTCCGCGCCCGCGCCCACCCGCCCGGCAGCTGGATCCTGCGCGAGGCGGGCGGTGTGCTCTCCATCGCCCCCTCCGCCCACCCGGAGGAGCGATGGGGTGAGCCGCTGCCGGGTGCGCCACCCAAAGGCCCGGCCACCCAGCCAGGCCGCGGCGCTGCGGGCTCCCGCACTGCCGGGCGCCGCGCTTCGGCCGGAGCCGGCAGTCCCTCGGGACGAGCGAGCTAGCGGTGGCTCATGTCCGCCTCGCCGCCCCGCCGCATCATGGCGATCTGGTTCGCCCGGCTGGCGATCGACCGCTGGCGCCAGGCGCATGGCTGCGGCCTGACTGGCGGGGGAGACACCGAAGCCCCGCTCGCGGCGATGCCCCTCCTCTTCGGTGGGGCGAGGGCCGAGGCGGAACCGCGCTTCGCGGCCAGCGCCGGCAGCCCGGCGGCGCAGGCGCCACCCGCTCCGCTCCCCGGCAGGCCAGCCCCCGCGCAGCCCCCGCCCCCTCTCCACCACTCCGCGGCAGGGAACCATGCCACGGGCCCGCGCTCGCCCGCCCGGCCACCCTCTGAAGCCGAAAGCGAGCGCACCCCGCAGCGCCACCCTTCGCCACGCGCCCCGAGCGCCACTCAAAGCGCCACACCGAGCGGCCCGCCGCACGGGAGCGCCGCCCGCGCGCGCCCCGCTCTGGCGCCGGAGGCCGAGCACCCCCTCGTGCTCGTCACCGAAACCGCACACGGCCCTCGCATCGATGCCGCCAACCAGGCCGGCCTCGCCGCTGGCGCGCGCCCTGGCATGATGCTGGCCGATGCGCGCACCCTGTGCCCGCAATTGGCCGTCGCCCCCAGCGACCCTGCGGGCGATCTCGCCTTCCTGGAGCGGCTGGCGCTATGGGCGCAGCGCTGGGGGCCGTGGTCGGCGATCGATGCGCCCGATGGCCTGCTGGTCGATGTCACCGCGGTCGCCCATCTGTTCGGCGGCGAGGACCGGCTGCTGGCCGATGTGGAGCGGCGCTGTGGCGAGCTTGGGGCCGGTCGGGGGTCCGGGTCGGGCTCTGGGCGGGGCGCAGTCGGCCTCACTGCCCGCGCGGCGATTGCCCCCACCGCCGGCGCCGCTTGGGCGCTCGCGCGTTATGGGCCTCCGCGCGCCATTCTTGGGTCGCCTCCCGTTCGGCAGGAGCAATCGCCGCCAGCCAGCTCCCATGCCACGGACCCTCCTCCATCGGCGCACGCCGAGCGAGACCGCCTGCCTTCCCGCCGCCATCGAAAGGCCGGAGAGGAGGCCGGGGATCGCGCCGTGGATTGGGCCGCAATCGGGGCGGCGATGCCGGGCGCGCTGGCCGATCTGCCGGTGGCGGCGCTGCGGCTCGATGCCGATGTGCTGCTGGTGTTGCGGCGGCTGGGCATCAAGCGGCTCGGCCAGTTGGCGGCGATCGAGGCCGATCCCGATGGCACCGGAGATACGGGGGCAGGCGAAGCAGCCGGGCGCGATGCGCTCCAGCGCCGCTTCCGCCACCGCCGCTCGCCCGCTGCCAACCCGCTGATCCGGCTCGACCAGCTGCTTGGCCGCGTACCCGAGCCGCTGCTGCCCGTGGTCGCCACGCCTCCCGCCCTGGTCCAGCGCCGCCTGCTGGAACCGATCCGCCATCGCGACCCACTCAATACCGTGCTTCACGATCTGGCGGAGGACATGGCCCGCGCACTCGAGGGGCGGGGGGAGGGTGCCCGTCGGCTGGAGCTGGGTCTGTGGCGGGTGGATGGCGAGGTGGTCACCCGCCGGCTCGAATTCGCCGCCGCCACGCGCGATGCAGGCCATATTTGCCGTCTGTTCGCCACCCGGCTCGACGATGTGGACGCCGGCTTCGGCATCGAGATGGTGCGGATGCGCGCCAGCTGGGCCGAGCCGCTGGGCCTTGCGCAAGCCGATCTGGATGCTGCGGCCGAGGAGCACGGCACCTCGCTGGCCGCCTGTCTCGATCGGCTCGCCGTGCGGCTGGGCGAGGGCGCGGTGCGCCGCCCCGTCGTTCATGCCAGCCACATCCCCGAGCGGGCGCAGCGCTGGCAGGCCCCACTGGCGCTCCAGCCCGCTTCACAGGAGGAACTGGCATTCCACGCCCGGCCCCTGAAAATACTCGATCAGGCGGAGAAGATCGCCGTGCTCTACGCCACACCCGATGGTTTCCCCAGGCAGTTCCGCTGGCGCGGCCGGCTGCACGAGGTGCTCCGCGTGGAGGGGCCGGAACGCATCGCGCCGGAATGGTGGCGCGAGAAGGGCAGCACCCGATTGCGCGATTATTACCGCATCGAGGATGATTCGGGGCGCCGCTACTGGATCTACCGCCTCGGCCTGATTGGAGACGGGCGCGGTGGCCTGCCCGAGTGGTTCCTGCAGGGTGCCTGGGGCTGAGAGGCCGGGGGCACCAGCGTGCCGCTCGGGAGCGGGAGGCGAGAACCTGCCGGTGGCTATGCCGCCACTGGCTTGGCCGGTTTCAGAAACAGAGCGCCCCCCAACAGCACCCCCCAGATAAGGATCCCTTCGACACTGAGCGCTCGATAGAGGTGAAGATTGAACCAATCCTCCCCAATGCTGGAGTGAAGAGCAACGAAGGAGACCGCGCTGACGATCAGCATCGTACTCGCTGCCTGCACCACCGCTGCTGGCCCGCGAACGCAACTCCACAGGCCGCTTGCCAGAAAAGCGATCGACAGTAGCGCGAACACCAACCCCGTGGGCCCGTGATCATCCGCGACCCGCCAGGCGCTGAGTGCAGCGACAATGCCGAGCGCGAGCATCCCGAGTGTCATCGCCAGACGAGCGGCTTTATGAACGAACTCCATGGTGGACATCCTTTCCTTGAGGCAGCCCCAGCAGCAGCCGAGTGCAAAGGCTCGCGCTTGAAAACGTCCGTCGATGTAAGTGGCTTCGATGTGCATGGCATGGAGCCACTCTGACCGCGCCGGCGGCATCATTGCCGAGCAAAGCTTGAAAGCGGCAGCGACAAATGGATCGGCCGATGTGTTCATTGCAGCGCCTCTCGCGATCGAGGCGCCATTTCGCGCTGGGCCGCCGCGTGAGCGAAGGCTCTGCCTTGGGCAGTGAGACGGTAGGCATGCCGCGGTGCCCGGGCCGGGGGAACAGCCTGGCGCCATTCCGCTTCGAGCAGCCCACTTTCGGTCAGCCGGATCAGTATGGGATAGAGAGTGCCAGATTTGAGGCCGGTCTCGCGCATGAGATCGTAGCCATGGCGCCAATCGCCCCCGCCACCGAGCAGCGCCGCCAACACGGCGCGGGTCTGGGGGGAATTGTTCGGCTGCCGGGGCATGCTCAACATCTACCTATGTAGAGTTGTGACGTCAACGGCTTAAGCGTGCCGCTTCGCCGATTGTTCGACGAACGGGGGATGGCCAGGGCGGGGCAAATGGTTTGGCGACCCCACCCCGCATAGCTGCGGCTACGCGCAACGATCGGGGGCGAATGGCGTTCGTTCACCATAGCCACGAGGAATTGCCATGCGCCCCAAGATCATCTCCTTGCTCACCGGCTGTGCCGCCGCCGCTTCGCTCGCCGGCTGTTCGACGATCGTCGAACAGCGGGTGGATGCCGGGCTGACCGAGGCCGGCGTTCCGGCGGGGATCGCCAGTTGCATGGCGGAGATCTGGGCCGAGGATCTCTCGGTTTCGCAAATCCGCGCCATCTCCAACTTCGCCGGACAGGTGCGCTCGCAGGACGAGCGGCTAACCGTGGGACGGCTGATCGGCCATGTGCGCGAGTGGAACGATCCCCAGGCACTCGGAGTGGTGACGAGTTCGGCCGCCCGCTGCGCCTTCAACTGAGCGGCCCTAATGAAAAAGGCCCCGCCGGGGCGGGGCCTTCCTGGTGCATTGCGCCGGTAGCGCAGATCAGTCGTACTGCTCCTCGAGCATGTCGGTGATACGCTCGCCCTCGGCAATTTCCTCGTAGGCCTGCTGGACGACGGTGAGCGTCTCCGGCGACAGTTCCTCATCGTCGATCACATCTTCAAACTGCTCACAGATGTAGTCTTCACCCTCTTCGACGCGCTCGGCGGCGTTCTCATTCGAATCGCCCAGTGCATCGGCCAGCCCGACCCAAGCGCGGTGCGCGGCGCCGGCGGCGCTGCCCTCGGTGCGCGGCTCGCCGCCGAGGCGGCTGATCTCGTCGTTAAGCATGTCGACCGTGGTGCGGCGCTTGGCCGCCTGCTCGCGCAGGACCTGCTGAAGCGCGGGGTCGGTCGCGCGCTCGGCGGCGCGTTCGTAGCCCAAAACGCTGTCCATTGCGGTATCGGTAAGGGATTGAAGGATGCTGACGTCGTTGCCCATGGTGTGCCTCCGCTGAAGGGGATTAATCCCGCCCTCAATGGATGCACGGCGGGCTTGTTCCTGCTGCAGTGACGGCTCATGGTGCGGTGCCCGGCGCGGCGAAGCGATCCATATGCCCGAAGAAGGCTTTCGCGCTCGACCACGGAACGCGCCCTTCGATGTGCTGGTACCAGCCGAGCAGAAAGCGGGCCTGCGCCGCGCTCCATGGTGCGGGCATGGCCCGCCTCCCGGAACGGCCGCCATGAAGCGCCCACGCCGCCTGCACCGCGAGCCACATGCGCCGCGGATCGACCAGCTATCGCCCTTCTCCACCGTGCTGCTGGTGACGAATAGCGGGCGCGGCGCGCCTAGGGCGATCAGCATATGCGGATCCACTGGCAGGTCGAAGATGCTGCAGCCGCCACCCGATTGGTTCATCGAATGGGGGTGGATCAGTGGGATTGGCCCCCCGGAAGGCGAAGTTCTCCCGTCGTTCGCCAAAGCCGCCTCGCATCAGGTCGTCGCCGCCCGCCCAATTTTGGAAACCTTGGTCTCGGCGAAGGTGTGGTCGAATGCGGCGGCCACCAGCACCGCCTTGCTGAAACGCCATTGGCCTTCCAGCGCAAGTCGTTCGCGGGCGAAGCGCAGATCGCGCGCGAGTTCCTTCCGCAGGGCATTGGCGCCCCAGCCTCAATTCGGCACCCGGCCGCCGGGCTACACATAGGTGTAATCGATCAATGCCGAAATGCCGCTCCCTCCGGCGAGGAAGGTGACCAGCGCATCGATCGCGGGGTTCATGCGCGCGTCCAGCATCAGCGGCTGGCCCATTCAGTGTTCGACGCGGGTACTCGGGTGCGAGGCGACTTGCTCCTTGTGCCAGACGATCCGCACCGCGCCGGCTTTCTCCGGAATGCGTCCGATCCAATTGGTCTTCGATCAGGCGGGCGAGCGCGACGCGGCGCTGCGGCCAAGCCTCCGGATCGCGCTCCGCCTCGGAGGCGAACAGCGAGAGGAGAGCCAGTGGCCCCTGTGGTACTCGTTACCATTGGCCGCGTCAGGCGCCGCGGGTGGCCGCTGGCCCTCAGGCCCAGCTTGCCGAAGCCGAACCGCTCGCGCTCGACACGGTGACCTCCTCTGCGGTCTGCGCCCGGTCCGAGGCGGGAGTGCCCTGTGCGAATGCGGGGGCGGCAAGGCCCCGCGCCAGCACAATTATGATCGCTCAGCGGGTCCGCTCACCCGGCGGTTTGGGCAGGGGCGGGCTGCCGATCAGCGGCCACCCCTGCGCCTCCTGCGCAAAGGTGCGCCCGGCGGCGGCGGCGGCCAGCGCCCAGCCCGGCGAGCAGGCGGCGACGATCAAGTCCGGTGAGGTTCGGTTCTCAGCGGGGTTCGCCGGGGGTGCGGCACCCACTTCATGACACCGCCCGCGAATGGCGTCCACCAGCCTGTGAGGACACCCGCTTCGGCCAGCACGTTGCTGGTCCACTGGTTGCAGGTGTTGGCTGCGGTGTAGCGGCCCGGCGCATCGTAGAACACGTCCTGCAAGCCATAGCCGGGGTGGCGGACGCGCGGATGCGGCGGCGTCTCGCGCTCAATGGCGGCGACGAGGCGGGCGTATTCCGTGCGGGTGAGCACCAGCGGGCGGAGATATTCGGACGGTGCTGGGCGGACGTAATGCGCCACGTGCAGCAGCCCCTCGCCCCCCGCGCCGGCGATTCGCAGCACGGTGAGCGGCGAGAGGTCCGCCCAGGTGGGCGTATTGAGGAAAACCTCGCGCTCGCCCCAGCTGATCGAAAGGTGGGTGTAGGGGCGGTGGGGCAGGGCGAGGTCCGCAGCAGGGTAATCGGCGCGCCAGTCCTTTTGTGGGGTGACCAGCGGCAGGACAAGCGAAGTGTGGACGCCGTTGGTCTCGATCATGATCTCAACGCCCGTGGCAGGCTCCTGCCAGCCCGCGTTGCGGGGAACCGCGCTGCCGATCCAGCCGACCAGCGCATAGAGCAGCAGCACCGCCAGAAGGGCGAGGAGCACCGCGCTTAAGGCGCGCAGGGCACGGCGCAGCAGGCTCAGATGATGCGGGCGCGCAGCCACAGGATCGACCAGTCGCCCTTGTGCAGCCGTGCGGCGAGGCGGAAGCCGGCGGTGCGATAAGCGGCGCGCACGGCCGGCTCCTGCGTGGCGAGCAGGCCAGCGAGCAGCAGATTGGCACGCGGCGCGGCAATGGCAGCGAGATCGCCCGCGAGCGCGATCAGCGGGCCGGCGAGGATGTTGGCGATAATGAGATCGTAGGGCGCGCTACGTTGGATCAGCTTGTGATCGGTGCCGGGCGCGGTCACCATCGCCACCGCCACCGCCCGTTGCCCAGCCTCGCGCCCGAGCCCGAGCGGCACCGCGTTGAGGCGGGCGTTTTCCATCACCACGCCCTCGCACACCGGATCGACGTCGCTGGCGAGCACCCGCGCTGCGGGCCACAGCGCGCGGGTGGCGAAGGCGAGCAAGCCGGTGCCGGTGCCGATATCGGCGGCCGAGCGCACCACGGTGCCGCGCCGCTTCATTCCGTCGAGCATGGCAAGGCAGCCGGCGGTGGTCGCGTGCTGGCCGGTGCCAAAGGCCTGCGCCGCGGGGATGGTGAAATCGATGATGCCGGGCGTGGCATCGACCGGGTAATCGGGCGTGTGCACGTGGAAGCGGCCCGCGCGGATCGGCGGCACGCGCTGCTGGCTTTCGGCCACCCAGTCGGTCTCGGGCAGTTGCTCGACGGTGAGTTTGGGGGCCGGGCGTTCGAACAGGGCGGCGACAGCGGCGCGGTCGGCCTTGCCGGGCCTGCGGGGGAAATAGGCTTCGAACGACCAATCGTCGGGGCGGTCCTCGGCCAGTTCGGCGCCGGTGAGGACAATGTCGGGGGGCCACTCGTCCAGCGCCTCGTGCGCGGCGAGCGCGCGCTGCACCACCGGCTTGGGGGCATGGGCGACCAGTTTCCAGCTCATCGGGTCTGTCCCTCTTCGGCAAGACGCGCATCGAGCCGTTGGGCGAGCGAGGCGGCAAAGCGGCGGCAGGCGGTGGTATCGGTGAGCTCGCCGGCGAGCAGCCGCGTGTGCATTCCGCTGGCCACCGGGTGCGGTGTCAACAGGATGTCGCATTCGAGACCCCCCACGCGATCGATCGCGGCGCGGTAATCGGCAATGAGCGCGGGATGATCGGAGAAGCGGTAGCTCTCGTTGCTGACGGGGGAGAGGCTGTCGGCATAGACGATGGTGCGGCAATCATCGCCCTCGCACGAGCCCCACTGCCAGCTGAGCGCGCCTTGCGTGTGGCCGGGGGTGAAATGCGGCGTCAGCGCCAGGGTGCCGAGGGTGACCGGCTGCCGATCCACCAGCACTTCCGCGACTTCGGCGGGTGCAAAGGGCTGGAGCACTCCGGCCTGCGGATCACCTGGCGCCTCGATGCCGCTCGCCAGCACCGGCGCGGCATCGGGGTGGGACACCAGCCGCGCCCCGCTGCGCCGCTGCAGCTCGGCCAGCCCGCCGACATGATCGAAATGCTCGTGACTGGCGAGCAGCAGCCGCACGTCGTCCACACGGAAGCCGAGCGCCTCGATATTGGCGGCGATCACGCCAGCCCCGGCCTCGGTGCCGCCGTCGATCAGCACATGGCCATCGCGCCCTACCACCAGCAGCGCGGTGATGCCGCAGGTGCCGACATAATAGGTGTTGCCGTGTACGCGAAACGGCGGCCCGGGATTGTCCCATTCATCATTGGCGGTGCAGCTGACGGTCCATCGCGCCGGATCGGAGGGCCCGCTCGCGGCGATCTCGGCCGGTGGCGCCCCGGCGCAGCCTGCCAGCAGCGCGGCACCCGCACCAGCCAGCGCGGCCAGCCTACCGGACATAGCTCGCACCATTGGCATCGAGCGTGGCGCCGGTCATGCTGGGCGGTGCGTCGAGCGCGCAGAAGGCGGCGATGGCGGCGATCTCCTCCGGCGTGGCGACTCGGCCCAGTGGAATGTCCGCCAGCAGGCCCGGCCCGCCGCGACGGGCGAGGTAATCCTCGGCCATGCCGGTATCGGTGAAGCCGGGCGTCACCGCGAAGCTGAGGATGCCCTCGCGCGCATAGGCTCGCGCGATGGTCTTGTGCAGCGCCAGCATCCCGCCCTTGGCCGCGGCATAGTGCCAGTGCGCCGGGCTGTCTCCGCGATGGCCGGCGCGGCTGGCGATATGGACGATGCGCCCCCTGATCGCCCCCTCGTCAGGCCGTTCTCGCTCCAGCCAGTGGCGCACGGCGAAGCGGCTGAGCTGCGCGGCGGCGGTGAGGTTGATGCGCATGGTGTCCTCCCACCCGTCAAGCCAGGCGATATCTGAGTTCTCGAGCGGGTTGGCGGCGAACAGGCCGGCATTGTTGATCAACCCGTCGATCCGCCTGCCGGCCCGGTCGAGCGCTTCCTCCCACAGCATCTGCGGCGCGCCATAGGCGGTGAAATCGGCGGCAATCGTGTCGGCGTCGGCGGCGCTGGTTGCGTGGCCGATGATGCGAGCGCCGCGGGCTGTGAGGGTGCGGGCGAGCGCGGCGCCGATGCCGCGGCTCGAGCCGGTGAGGAGGATGGTGGGCTGGTTCATCACCAACTGCCATATGCGCGGCAAACCGTTCCGCCAACCCGCACCGCCAAGCGGCTAGCGATTAGACTTCCAATGGCCGGCCAACCACTTGCGACCCGCCAGCAACCCGCATGTAATGCGCAACATACCACCTTTAGGCCGGGTTGCCCTCTTCAGCCGTTCCGCTTAGGGCAGCCTCGTTTCATGCGTCTTCCGGAAGCTCGAATGGCCGAACGCCCGCTCTCACCCCATCTGCAGATCTGGAAATGGGGGCCGCACATGCTGGTCTCGATTCTCCACCGTATCACCGGCAATGCACTGGCCTTCGTCGGCCTGCCCCTGCTACTGTGGTGGCTGGGTGCGATCGCCAGCGGGCCGGCCGCCTACGATACGTTCCTTGGCGTGGTCGGCTCGATCCCGGGCGTCATCGTGCTGATCGGCCTGAGCTGGGCCTTCTTCAATCACATGAGTTCGGGGCTTCGGCATTTCGTGCTGGATATCGGCGGCGGTTACGAGATCGAGACCAATAAGCGCTGGTCAGTTGGCACGACCACGATCGGCATTCTCCTCACGGTGGCGTTCTGGGCCGCCATCGCGCTTTTCTAGGGATCGCAATGGGTCAAAAGACGACGCTCGAACGCTACGGCGACAAGGGCACCGCGCTCGGCCGTGTGCGCGGGCTGGGCTCCGCCAAGAGTGGCACGCATCACTGGCTGATGCAGCGCTTCACGGCGGTGGGCAATCTGCTGCTGGTGGGCTTCCTGATGATCTCGCTGGTGCTGCTGCCCAATTATTCGTGGATCACCGTGCGCGGTTGGCTGGCCCAGCCGGTGCCGGCCACCGCGCTGGCGCTAATCATGATCAACACCTTCTGGCACGCGCGGCTGGGGATGCAGGTGATGATCGAGGATTATGTCGATTCGCCGGGCAACAAGTTCGGCGCGCTGCTGCTGGTGAACCTTGCGGTGATCGGCGGCGCGGCCTTCGGGCTCGTTTCCATCGCCCGCATTACGCTCGGAACTGTCTGATGGCCAACCCCGCACCCAACACCGGGCAGGTGCCGCTCGGCGGCGGCGATAACCACGGCAACATCGCGCCCGGCTCGCTGGAACAGGCCTATCCAATCGTCGACCATATGTACGACGTGGTGGTGGTCGGCGCGGGCGGTTCGGGCCTGCGCGCCACCATGGGCAGCGCCGAGGCGGGGCTGAAGACCGCCTGCATCACTAAGGTGTTCCCCACCCGCAGCCACACCGTCGCGGCGCAGGGCGGCATCGCGGCCAGCCTGGGCAACAATTCGCCCGATCACTGGACCTGGCACATGTACGACACCGTGAAGGGATCGGACTGGCTGGGCGACCAGGACGCGATCGAATACATGGTGCGCGAGGCGCCGCAGGCGGTGTACGAGCTGGAGCACGCCGGCGTGCCGTTCAGCCGCAATGCCGATGGCACGATCTACCAGCGCCCTTTCGGCGGGCACATGCAGAACATGGGCGAAGGGCCGCCGGTGCAGCGCACCGCCGCCGCGGCTGACCGGACCGGCCATGCGATGCTGCACGCCCTCTACCAGCAGAGCCTGAAATACAATTCGGACTTCTTTGTCGAATATTTCGCCATCGACCTGATCATGGAGGGCGGCGCCTGTCGTGGCGTCATCGCGATCTGCATGGATGATGGCTCGATTCACCGCTTCCGTTCGCAGGCCGTGGTGCTGGCGACCGGCGGCTATGGCCGCTCGTACTTTACCGCCACCAGCGCGCACACCTCTACCGGTGATGGCGGGGGCATGGTGCTGCGCGCCGGCCTGCCGATGCAAGACATGGAATTCGTCCAGTTCCACCCCACCGGCATCT
This sequence comes from Erythrobacter sp. ANT-B3C2, assembly GCA_001683845.1. Classification (GTDB taxonomy): domain Bacteria; phylum Pseudomonadota; class Alphaproteobacteria; order Sphingomonadales; family Sphingomonadaceae; genus Croceibacterium. The sequence goes on from LXQI01000018.1 coordinate 23,042, forward strand.
ACGGCGCGGGCGTGCTCATTACCGAGGGCGCGCGGGGCGAGGGCGGGTATCTCACCAATTCGGAGGGCGAGCGCTTCATGGAGCGCTATGCCCCCAGCGCCAAGGATCTCGCCAGCCGGGACGTGGTGAGCCGCTCGATGGCGCTGGAGATCCGCGAAGGGCGCGGGGTGGGCGCCAACAAGGACCACATCTTCCTCCACCTCGACCACATCGATCCCAAGGTGCTGGGCGAGCGCCTGCCGGGCATCACCGAGAGCGGCAAGATCTTCGCCGGGGTCGATCTCACCCGCCAGCCGCTGCCCGTGGTGCCGACCGTCCATTACAACATGGGCGGCATCCCGACGAACTATCATGGTGAGGTCGTCACCATCGGTGCGGACGGCAACCAGGAAACGGTGGTGCCCGGCCTGTTTGCGGTGGGCGAGGCGGCCTGTGTCTCGGTCCACGGCGCCAACCGGCTCGGCTCGAACTCGCTGATCGACCTGGTCGTGTTCGGCCGCGCTACCGGCCACCGCCTGCGCGACACCATCAAGCCCGGTGCCTCCCAGCCCGAGCTGGCAAAGGACAGCGCCGAATTCGCGCTGACCCGGCTCGATCATTTCCGCCACGCCAAGGGCGGCACGCCCACCGCGGCGATCCGCAAGGAGATGCAGCGTGCCATGTCCACCCACGCGGCGGTGTTCCGCACCACCGAGCTGATGGGCGAGGGGAAGGCAAAGCTGGGCGCGATCTACCACAGCATGCAGGACATCTCGCTGGCCGATCGCTCGCTGATCTGGAACTCGGACCTGATCGAGACGCTCGAGCTGGACAATCTGATCACGCAGGCGACGGTGACGATGCACTCCGCCGCTAACCGCACGGAATCGCGCGGCGCCCATGCGCATGAGGATTTCCCCGAGCGCGACGATGCCAATTGGATGAAGCACACCGTCGCCTGGTTCGATGGTTGGGGCGGCCGGAGCGGAAACGGCGGTGGCGTGGCCATCGATTACCGCCCGGTGCACGAATACACCCTCACCGACGACGTGGAATATATCCAGCCCAAGAAGCGGGTGTACTGAGCGCGGCGCAGGCGAAAGCCGACGTCAAGCGCTAAACGGCGCGGGCGAGGCTGATCAGGCGGTCGAGATTAGCCAGGTGAGATAGGCCGCATAGGCGGCGATCAACGCGCCCGCCGAGATTCGCCCCACTTTGCGGAACACCACGGTCAGCAGCACCACGGCGAGGGCACCGCCGATCATCACCCCGATGTCCACCGGCATCAGATTCCGCGGCACCGAACCCGGAGCCAGCAGCATCGTCGCCCCGCCGATGCCCAGCAGGTTGTAAATGCACGAGCCGACCACATTGCCGAACGCCACCTCCGCCTCGCCCTTGCGCGCGGCGATCACCGAGGTAACCAGCTCGGGCAGTGAGGTGCCCACGGCCACGATGGTGAGGCCGATCAGCGTCTCGGTCAGGCCGGCCAGCCGCGCAAGGTCGATTGCGCCCGTCACCAGCAGCCGCCCCCCGCCGATCAGCACCGCCAGTCCGACCACCGTCAGCAGCACCGGCCGCAGGAAGCCCCCGCCCGGCTGGTGCAGCCCGGGATCGGCCAGTTCCAGCGCCTGCGCGCGATCGTAGGGGGCATTGTGCACCACCTGCGGTGCGGCCTGCGTCTCCTCGCGGTAGCACCAGAACACATAGGCCAGCAGGGCCGCCACCAGCACCGCTCCCACCAGCGCATTGCCGATGCCGGTGATCGCCAGCAGCAGCAGCGCCACGCTGGCGAGCAGCGCCACCATCGGATCGCGCAGCGGACTGGCTGAGCGGATCGGCACCGGCATTACCAGCGCCGCCACGCCCAGGATCAGGAACACATTCGCAATGTTGGAGCCCACGATATTGCCCCAGGCGATCGCCGGCGAGCCCGCGAGCGCCGCCTCGATGCTGGTGACCAGCTCGGGCATCGAGGTGCCAAAGCCCACGATCACCAGCCCGATCACCAGCGGACTGATCCCCGCCTTTTCCGCCAGCCCCACCGCGCCGCGCACCAGCAGCTCGCCGCCGATCACCAGCGCGACCAGACCGCCGATCAGGAACAGGATGGACTCCATCATCGTGCACGCCCCCTCGCAGCAGCGGCGCTCTGGCGCAACCGGGTAGCGGCAGGACACAAGCAAGGCTCGGGCGGGCGACCGGGCGCGACAGGGTTCGGGGTGGTTCCATCCGGTGTCGCGGGGCGCGCCCTTCGCCGTATTGCGTGCGCCCGCGTCCATTCCGCCACGTGCAAAAAAGCTATGGCGCGATTTCGCCGTTTACAGCTGTAGTCAGATCGACTACAAGCGTGGTCGCAAGCTGGAGTCCGTGATGACCGAATCTCTCGACCAGGCTCCGGAGCGCATCAGCGAGGCCGAGCACGCCATCATGGAAGTGCTCTGGGCTCGCCATCCGCTGGCCGCCGCCGAGGTGTGCGAGGATGTGTGCGGCGCGCGCGGCTGGTCGATGCCCACGGTCAAGACCCTGCTCGCTCGCCTGGTCGCCAAGGGCGCGGTGGCGACCGAGCCCGACGGGCGGCGGTTCCTCTACACGCCGGTGCTGGAGCGCGAGGCCTATCTGGGCGGCGAATCGCGGCGGATGGTGGAGCGGCTGTTCGGCGGGCGCCCCGCCGCCCTGTTCGCCCAACTCGCCGACGCCGAGGCGCTGAACAACGACGACATTGCGGAAATTGAACGGCTTCTGAGGGAGTTGCGCTCATGATCGAGTGGCTGATCGACACCACCTTCTACACCGGCCTGCTCATCGGCGCGCTGCTGCTGCTGCGCCGCCCGGTCGCGCGCGCCTTTGGGGCTGAGGTGGCCTATGCGTTGTGGGCACTGCCCTTCCTGCGCCTGCTGATGCCGCCGCTGGTGCTGCCAGCCTGCTTTGCGCTGTTCGGCCAGCCCGATTCGGCGCCGCTCGCCGACGGGGCCGAACCGCTGTTCCTGCCCGCCGCCGCTGCCTCTCCGGCTCCCGCGCCCATGGCCGAGCCGCTGCTGGCGCTCGGCTGGAGCGACATGCTGGTGGCGCTGTGGCTGGGGGGGGCGGCGGTGTTTCTCGCCTGGCGCGTCACCACCTATCGCCAGATGCGGCGTGACGTGCTCGCCGATGCGCGGCCGGTGGGCGAAGTCGGCCGCGTCCGTCTGGTCGAGACTCCCGTGGTCGGCGCTCCCGTGGCGTTCGGCGTGCGCGACAAGGTGGTGGCGCTGCCGTTGTTCTTCATGGCGCAGCCTGACCGAGAGGCGCGCGATCTCGCCATCGCACACGAGCTGGCGCACCATCGCGGGCACGATTTGCTGGCCAATTTTGCCGCGCAAGCGGTGCTGGCGCTGCACTGGTTCAACCCCCTGGCTTGGCTCGGCTGGCGGGCAATGCGGCGCGACCAGGAAGCAGCCTGCGATGCGCGAGTGATGGCCGGGCGCGGGCGCGGCGAGCGTGCCCTCTACGCCGCGCTGATCGCCGGAACCGCAGCCGGCCCGCGGCTGGCACTGGCCGCGCCCATGGCCTGCCCGGTGCTGGGCGAGGCCTCGATCATCCACCGCCTGCGCAGCCTCTCGCGCGGCGATCTGCCGCGCAGCCGCCGCTGGCTCGGCCGCGGGCTGCTGGCGGCGGGGGCGCTG
>LXQI01000018.1:26867-43664 GCA_001683845.1 Erythrobacter sp. ANT-B3C2
CCATCCCGGCGAGCGCGCCCCAAGCTCCTACGGCGCCCTTCACTCCGCAGCCGCCGCTGCCGCCCGAGGCGCCCGCCGAGCCGGCTCCCCCGAATGCAGCCGGGGAGCATTGGATCGTGGTGGAGAGGAACGGCCCGGTGCGGCACCGCGTAGTGACTTCCGCGCCGCTCCACGCGGAAGCGCAGGTGGAGCATGGGACGGACAAGAAGCGCCGCGTCGTGCGCCACCGCATCATCGCACCGCCCCATGGCCTCGATGAGCGGGAGATGGAGCGATTGGCCGAACTCTCCGCGCGCTATGCCGAGCGGATGGCGAAAGAAGGTGAGCGGATCGAGCGCGAGGCAGAGCTGATCGCCGAGCAGTTCGAGCGCGAGTTCGCCGAGGGTGGCAAGGGCCATGCGCGCATCATGCGCTTCTCGGCCGAGAGCGCCGCCAAGGCCGAGGTGCAGGCGCTCGCGATGGCCGCCCGCGCGCTGCGCGATGCCCGCCTCTCCATCGTCGCCAATCCCGAATTGTCCGAACAGGTACGCCGTGAAGTGCTGCGCGAGCTGGATCGCGAGATCGCCGACCTCGGCAAGGACAGCTGACGAGCGAAGGCCAAGTCCGCGCGCAGTCCGGGAACCAGGCTGCTGCCGGTCGACCTGATGGCGCCGGTGACTCGCTGGTGATCGCCCATCGGAACGAGGACAGCCAGGCCAATAAGGTCGCTAGCCGCCGCAGTCACCCCGATCGAGCCGGTCGCGCTTCACAGCCGCGTCGATCACCGCGTGAGCTACGGTTGCCTGTACATCGCCTCTACTTGCTCGCCTCTCTGTGGGGTCAGGGGAGGGGCGAGGCGCGGGGGTCGGTTTGAACGGAATGGAAGGGGCGAAGGGGCGCGCTAGTTCTCGGCACGCGCGACAGGAACTTCGCGCCCCTGGGTCGCCTCATCCTCCTCTGCCGGCGCTTCCTCCTCCAATTTCAGGATCGTGCGCGCGATCACCTCGGGCGGGGCGGGGCGGGCGGGGTAGGGGCAATCCATTGCCTGCCCCAAGCCCTTCAGATAAGCACGGCGCATCATCCCCGCGGCGATCGCCTCCTTGAACGCCTCGGCATGCCGGTTCGCACCCGATACCTCGCGGATCAGCCCGCGATAGGGGATCAGCGTGCCCAGCATGCTCTTGGCGATCTTTCCCGCACGGAGCCCCTCGCGCTTGACCGGCAGGATCATGTCGAGATCCTCGCCCAGCACCGCGTCGAGATCAGCGATCTCGGTGCGCACCTCGGCACAATCGTCGAGCCCCGCGCTGTTGTAGGGCGCCTCGCTCGCCAGCAGCAGGGTGCGGGGGATGGGGTCGCGATTGATGTTGAGATCGTCCAGTGGCATGCGCACCACGTCGCCCGCGGTTACCGTCTCGTCGGTCACCGCGCGCTGTGCCACGGCCGGGGACGCGAGCAGGGGCACGGCGATCATCGGCGCGAGCAGTACACCCGCCGCACCGCGCCAGTTCAGAAGCGCGGCGCCAGCCTCGCCCCTAGCCGCTCTGCTCCACAATCCGGTCGCACTGCCTGTCATCGCCTGTCTCTAGTCCAAGGCGAAGCGCCTGCATACGCTGTTCGCTGGTGCCGTGGGTGAAGCTCTCGGGATTGACCGCCCGTCCGCTGCCCCGCGAGAGCGTGTCGTCGCCGATCGCCGAGGCGGCATTCATGCCCTCCTCTAAGTCGCCGGGCTCGATCAGGTTGCGGTTCCGCCCGGCCCAGGCACCGGCATAGCAATCGGCCTGCAGCTCCATCAGCACCTGCAGCTGGTTGGCCCGCTGCGGCGATTGCGATTGCGCACTGCGGATTGTGCCGGCCACACCAGTCAGCGTCTGGATGTGGTGGCCATATTCGTGCGCCACGACGTAGTAGCGGGCGAAATCGCCACCTGCCCCCAGTTGCTGCTCCAACTGGTCGTAAAAACGCGTGTCGATGTACATCGTCTGGTCCGCCGGGCAGTAGAACGGCCCCATCGCACTCGATGCCTGGCCGCAGCCGGTGTTCTCCGTGCCGCCCTGGAGGAACACCAGTCGCGGCTGCTCGAACGCGATGCCGGCCTGCGCGAACACCGGCTCCCAGGTCTCGTTGAGCGAGCTGAGCGCATTGCAGGTCTCCAGTGCATAGGCATTGTCGTTGCAGATCTCGGCCGCGCTCTCGCTCGTCTGCACGGTCTGCTGTGGGGCGCCCTGCTGCATCCCCTGCATCGTGCCGAGCATCTGCCCGGGGTCGATCCCGAACACCACCGCGCCGATCAGCGCGATGACAATCGCCCCGCAGCCGAGCCCGCCGCGGCCCCCCGGCAACCCACCGCCGCCGCCACCGCGGCCGACATTGACGCTGCCGGGATTGAAGGGATTGAGCCGCATGAGACCTCCGCTACTGAGCGCTTGCATCGGCGGCGCCCGATGGTCAACCGTGCCGCCGGACAAGGCTGAACGGGCAAACAGGCAGGGGAGTATAATGTTCCTTGAAGGCAAGCGCGCGCTGGTCACCGGCTCCACCTCGGGGATCGGCCTCGCCATCGCCCGGGCCATGGCAGCCGAGGGTGCCGAGCTGGTGCTCAACGGCTTCGGCGAGGCCGGCGAGATCGCCGCGCTTTGCAACGAGCTTTCCGCCCGTCACGTCGCCGCCGATCTCACTAGCGCGGCGGGCGCCGAGCAACTGATGGACGGCGCAGGCCCGGTCGACATCCTCGTCAACAATGCCGGGATGCAGCACGTCGCTCCCGTCGAGGAATTTCCGCCCGAGCGGTGGGACGCGATCATCGCGCTCAACCTTTCGGCCACGTTCCACACCGCGCGTCTCGCCGTGCCGCACATGAAGGCGGCGGGCTGGGGGCGAATCCTGTGCACCGCCAGCGCTCATTCGCTCACCGCCAGCCCGTACAAGTCCGCCTATGTGGCGGCCAAGCACGGGCTTACGGGGCTGGTGAAGGTGCTGGCGCTGGAACTGGCGCAGGACGATATTACCGCCAATTGCATCAGCCCCGCCTATGTCTGGACCCCGCTGGTCGAGGCGCAGATCCCTGACACGATGAAGAGCCGGGGCATGAGCCGCGAGCAGGTGATGAACGACGTGCTGCTCGCCCGCCAGCCGACCCGCAAGTTCGTCCAGCCCGAGGAAGTGGCAGCGCTCGCCCTCTTCCTGTGCCGCGACGAGGCGCAGAACATCACCGGTGCCAACTACACGATCGACGGCGGATGGACGGCGGAGTAGCGATTCACCCTGTCGAGGCGGCTTGCGACCCTGTTGCGGATCTGGTCCACGATTGCGTTCGGAAGCGCCTCGCGCCCAATAACGGTCATTCGAGCGACTCAGAGCCGATCAGCCGGTGCCAACATTTTCCGGTTGGAGACGCGCGGTCCCAATCGAACGCGTTCAAGAATAGCGAAAGTTTGACCGGGCCAGAGCTCGCCACCGGCGCTGTCGATGGCGGTAGAACAAAGTGGCAAAGGCTGCGATCGCTGGGGTTAGAATGCCAGCCTCGAGCTTCACCTCATCGTGATAGTCTGTGCGCCCATCCGGACGAGCACGGATCGTGATGCGATGGTCCCACCGTCGGACCAGTTGGCCCGAACCGTTATCTCGAATGCAATAGATGCCTGGAGAACGCGGTTCTGGGTGGCTGATCTCGATCCATTGCTGACCGAGCGGAAGAATGCCCAGCAGTCGCATCGCGACAAGATATCGGCCAGCTCGCCACTCGTCCGGAAACGACGCAGGATCGATAGGACGAAACTTCAATATTGGAGCCGCCACATGGACGAGCAACCGCGCCTTTCCAAGCTCCTCTCGCACTTGTTCAAAGGGCGCATCCAAGACGGTGTTGATGAAAATTCGCACGATCAGACCGCCAAAGACATATTGGCATGAGTAGCTTGGTTACTCGGCGAAACCACCCAATAGCCGTCGCCCCCCCGGCTAAACCGCCGCTAGTGCCTGGTCGAAATCCGCAATCAGATCGTCCGGATCCTCGATGCCGATCGAGATGCGCACGAGGTTGTCGGTGATGCCCAGCGCGGCGCGGCGCTCGGGGGCGATCGAAAGGTGGGTCATCGCCGCGGGGTGGCTGGCGAGTGTCTCGGTGCCGCCCAGGCTCACGGCCAGCTTGGCGATGCGCAGCGAATCGAGAAAGCGGAACGATTCCGCCTCGCCGCCGCGCACGAACAGCGAGAAGGTGCTGCCCGGCCCGGTGCAGTGCCGGCGATAGATGTCCAGTTGCGGCCCTTCGGCCAGCAGGCCGAGGAAGCCTACCCCCTCCACTTTGGGATGGTCCTTCAGCATATCGCAGACCCGCACCGCGTTCTCGGTGGCGCGGCGCATGCGGATTTCCAGCGTCTCGAGGCTCCGCAGCAGCATCCAGGCGGTGTTGGGGTCGCAGATCGTGCCCATCGTGTTGCGCAGCGCGCGCACCGGATCCATCCAGCGCTTGGCGCCGGAGAGCCCACCAGCGACGAGATCCGAGTGCCCGCCGGCATATTTGGTGAGCGAATAGACCACGATATCCGCGCCGTTCGCCAGTGGCCGCTGCCACAGGGGGCCGAGGAAGGTATTGTCGATCGCGATCGGCGACACGTGCTGGCTTTCGCCACAGACCGCCTCGCGGGCGGCGGCAACCGCTTCGATATCGACCAGCGCGTTGGTGGGGTTGGCCGGGCTCTCCAGATAGATCAGCGCCAGCTTGCCGCCCTGCTCGGCCGCTTTGACGCGAGCCTGCTCGAGGACCTGCTCGATCTCTCCGCGATCGGCGCCCGCTGGAAAGTCGAGCCAGGTAACGCCAAACTTCGCCATGACCTTGCCGATGAAGCCTTCGGTAGCGGCGTAGAGCGGCCCGGAATGGACGATCACGTCGCCCGCGCCGGTGTAGGCAAGCAGCAGGGTGGCGATGGCCGACATGCCGCTGGAAAACACCAATGCGTCCTCTGCCCCGTCCCAGATGCCGAGCCGATCCTCCACGATCTCCTGGTTCGGGCCGTTGAAGCGTGAATAGACGAGGCCTTCCATCTCGCCGGTGCGCTTGCCGGTCAGCCCTTCGAAATGGCGTTTGCCGGCAGCGGCGCTTTCAAAGGCGAAGGTGCTGGTGAGGAAAATCGGCGGCTTGAGCGCGCCCTCCGACAGCATCGGATCGAAGCCGAAACCCATCATCAGCGTTGCCGGACTCAGATCGCGCCCGCCGATCCGGGTGACTTCCGGCTTGGGTTTGCGACGCGGGGTGGGGCGGTCGATCTCGTCGGCCATCAGTGATCCTCCCGGCGACGAAATGCCGCCACTTTGCCAATGGACGGGGCGCGGCAAATATCCCGCCAATCCAGCCATGCCGCGCTTTACTCCCTCGCACGCTGGACGTAAATTTCCAGTGCAAGCGGCGGCGGAGACGGCGATGGGGGACGAGCGGGGCTATGCGGTGTTGGGGATCGGCGGATTGTTCATCCGCTCGCCCGATCCCGATGCGCTGGCGGCGTGGTACAAACGGGTGCTCGGCGTGGGCGCGGGTTGCGCGGCCGAGGGCGAGCCGGCCGAATGGTCGTGGCGGGTAGCGGACGGCGACGTGGTGTTCCAGCCGTTCTCACAGGACAGCGACTATTTTTCCACGGACCGTGCCTATATGCTCAACCTGCGCGTGCGCGGCCTTACGGCGCTGATCGACTCGCTGGAGGCGCAGGGGATCGCGGTGGAGCAGCGGGACGAGTGGAACCACCCGGAGGTGGGTCGCTTCGCCCGAATTCACGACCCGGATGGAAACCCGTTGGAATTGCGGGAGCCGGCGGGGAAATGAGCACATGGCCATCGAAGCGCACCTTTGCCGCCGCGCTCTCGCCAGATCATCGGTCACGCGAGCCGCTCCGCCCTTGGCGGGGGAGCAACTGCGGTACACAGCGGGACATCAGTCTGCAATTTCAGTTGAGTCGCAGTCCTTCATCACGGCCCAGACAAAAGGCGCGCCTGCCGCAGACGCGCCCTCTCTCCTTGACGGGAACAGTGCCTACTTGGGCGACAGAACCATCAGCATCTGCCGGCCTTCAAGGCGAGGGTAGGCTTCGACCTTCGCCGTTTCGGCGACGTCGTCCTGCACGCGCTTCAAAAGGTCCATGCCGAGGTGCTGGTGCGCCATTTCGCGGCCGCGGAAGCGGAGCGTGACTTTCACCTTGTCGCCGTTCTCGATGAACTTGTTCACGTTACGCATCTTCACATCGTAATCGTGATCATCGATGTTGGGGCGCATCTTGATCTCTTTGATGTCCTGAGTCTTTTGCGTCTTACGCGCTTGATTCGCCTTCTTCTGCGCCTCGTAGCGGTACTTACCCACGTCGAGGAACTTGCAGACCGGCGGATCGGCGTTGGGCGAGACTTCGACCAGGTTCATGCCGACTTCGTTCGCCTGCTCGATCGCCTGGCGGGTGTACATGACACCCAGGTTCTCGCCATTCTCATCGATGACGCGAACCTTGTCGGACTGGATCATGGTGTCGAAGCGCGGTCCGGACTTGACCGGGGGCGCAAGCATGCGCCGGGGGGGACGGGGTATGAGGCGTTCTCCTGTGGTGGGCTCTACAACCTGCCGACTTAATGCCTAAGCGATCCGCGCGCTAGGGGGCGCGAGGGCTTGGCATATTCGGGCGCGCGGTCGGGCCGCCAGAGTGCAAAGCGCATCAGGCGCCCATTGGCAACCAGCAATGCATCGATGGTGCAAGCGGGTTGCATCGCGGATACGATTGCAGGGTCGGCCGCATCCATCCCGCCGGTCAGCGCTCCGAAGGCGGGCAGGATCATGCGCGCGCCGCCGCGGGTCTGGCCCGCTGTCGCGGGGCCGGCCTCGCTCCTTGAATCGGCTTGCCCGATCACCGCGCAGGGGCGGCGGATGTGGCGTTGGTGGACCGTGAGCTGTAGCCGCGGGTGGAAATGGCCTGACAGTTCGGGCCGGTGCTCCCCACGTTGCGCCTGGTGGCGGAGCACGATGCCGGCGATCTCGGCCTCCTTCGCGATCTCCCCGCCCAATGCGGCCGCCGCATCGGCATTGCTGCGGCCGTGTCGCTCGTCATGATTGCCGGTGAGCCATACCCAATCCACCGCGCAGGTGAGCGCGGCGAGCATTCCGGCGGCGTGCGGCTCCATCCGCGAGGGACCGGCGGGATCGTGAAAATTGTCGCCAAGTGTGAAGACCCGCCGCGCGCCGGTGTCGCGGATCGCCAGCGCGAGTCGCTCCAGCGTTTCCCGACTGTCGTACGGGGGGAGCATCTGACCCTGCACGGCGTAGAAGCTGGCCTTTTCCAGGTGCAGATCGGCCACCAGCAGCGCCCGCTCAGCCGGCCAGTACAGCGCGCGCGAGTCGGTGAGGACGAATTCATGCCCCGCAAAATCGAACGAGGCGAACGTATGGGGAACCATCACGCGTCCTTGCCGGGTGCACCGGGCTTTGGCAAGGGGACGCGACGACTGGAACGTGCCCAGGGCACAGGCGCTGCAAGGATGGGGTGAGAATGGCTGATTGGACCCAGCAGACCCAGGCCGCCCGCGCATGGTTCGAGAGCCTGCGCGACCGGATCTGCGCCGCCTTCGAGGCAATCGAACGCGAAGCCGGCTCCGACGCCGCCTTCCAGTACACCCCCTGGAACCGCGCGACCGAGGACGGCTCGGAGGGCGGGGGCGGGGTGCGCGGGGTGATGAAGGGCCGCGTGTTCGAGAAGGTGGGGGTGAACGTTTCCACAGTTGCGGGCGAGTTCGCGCCGCAATTCGCCGCCACGATCAACGGCGCGAGCGAGGCGGCGCCCGGTTTTACCGCCACGGGGATCAGCCTGGTGGCGCATATGGCGAATCCGCACGTGCCCGCAGTGCACATGAACACGCGATTCCTGACCACCAGCAAGGCCTGGTTCGGCGGCGGTGCGGATTTGAACCCGCCGATTCCCTATGAGGAGGACACCGCCGCCTTCCACGCCCGTCTGCGTGCGGCGTGCATGGCCTACGACCCGACGTGGTACGACCGGTTCAGAAAGTGGGCGGATGATTACTTCTTCATCCCTCACCGGGGGGTTGCGCGTGGGGTGGGCGGGATTTTCTACGATCATCTGGAGTGCGGCGAACCAGAGGACGGCGGCGCAGCATTTGAGCGGCACTTCGCCTTCACTCGCGCGGTGGGCGAGGCATTCCTCGATGCATATCCGCCGCTCGTTCGCCAAAGGATGGGTCAGGAATGGAACGCGGCCGACAAGGCGGTGCAGCTGGAATGGCGCGGTCGCTATGCCGAGTTCAACCTGGTCTATGACCGCGGCACCTTGTTCGGCCTGAAGACCGGCGGCAATGTGGAAGCGATCCTGATGAGCCTTCCGCCCGAGGCCACTTGGGTTTAGGTCCGAACCGGACACAGCTGTACCAACTCACCGACCCTTAGCGTTAAGGCTTTTTTGCCAGTATATCGCGCAGGACGATGCGCATACCCCTTGGCACAGAGAAGGCTCTTGCATGTTGATGGCTGCCGGTGACGCAAATCGCTTTGAAGAGCGCGCCAGGACTGTCAGCTCTGCCGTGTGGATCGTCATTCTCTCCTGCTGCTTTGGATTAGCCGAGCGGCCGTGCCGCGGCGAGTGTCGTGGCTCTCGCCGGATCGGGCAGCGTGGGTTTACTGATCAGCCAAGAAGGCGTCATCTCGATGGCGCACTGCTGAACCTGGCAAGTACCACCCCGGGCTGCCCGGCATGACTCCCTCGACCACGATCCCCGACTGGAGCCGCGAGGCCCGGAAGCCCCGGTCCTTTCAGCCGGGGCGCAGCCTGTTGGCAGCGCACCGTGCGTACAACCGCGCCCGTAATCCATTCAGCCGCAAGCTGGCACAATTGCGGCACTTGGTCTGGTCGGTAATCTCGGGTGCGGAAATTCCACTGAATTGCGAACTCGGCGGCGGGCTGCTGCTGCCCCACCCGAACGGTATTGTCATCCACCCGAGCGTAACCATCGGTGTGAACTGCCTGTTATTCCAGCAGGTGACGATCGGCCATGCGCGAACCGGTTGTCCGGTGCTGGGCTCTGGCGTGGATGTCGGCGCCGGTGCCAAGATCATCGGGCCGATCACGATCGGCGACGGCGCCCGAATCGGGGCGAACGCCGTGGTGACCCGCGATGTTCGGGCTGGTGCCACCGTCGTGGGCTCTCCCGCGCGTGAGATCAAGGCTGATGAACGCACGCGCCTGCCTCCTTCCGAGCCATTGGCTCAGCTGACCAGCGTGCCATCAGCGAGGGCATCCGAAGGCTAGCAGACAAGGAGCTTTGCCACACGCAGGCTCAGGCGGGCAGGGCTAAAAGGGGCTGGTCGCGTGCGAACGCGGCGCTTACGACCGTGGTACGGCCAAGGTGCGCGGTGTGCGGCAAGGCGCTTTCCCCTTGCCGTTCCGCCTTCAATCCGGTCATCGTGGCAGCGATGCTGCGCCAGTACGAACTCGTCGAGCGGGTGCTCGCTTACGACCCCGATGCCGACCAGGCGATGCTGAACCGCGCCTACGTCTACACGGTGCAGAAGCACGGCGCGCAGAAGCGCGCCAGCGGCGACCCCTACTTTAGCCATCCGGTGGAGGTTGCCGGGCTGATGACCGACCTCAAGCTCGATCAGGAGACGATCGCCACCGCGCTGCTGCACGACACCGTGGAGGACACGCTCGCCACGATCGAGGATATCGAGGCCAACTTCGGCCCCGATATCGCTCGGCTGGTGGATGGCGTGACCAAGCTCTCGAAGATCGAGACCATGGCCGAGAACGAGCTCGCGGCCGAGAACCTGCGCAAGTTCCTGCTAGCGATGAGCGAGGACATTCGCGTGCTGCTCGTCAAACTGGCGGATCGGCTGCACAACATGCGCACGCTGCACTACATCCGCAGCCCCGAGAAGCGCCGACGGATCGCCCGCGAGACCATGGAGATCTATGCCCCGCTGGCCGAGCGGGTGGGCATGTACGAATATATGCGCGAGATGCAGGCGCTGGCCTTCGAGCAGTTGGAGCCCGAAGCCTATGCCACGCTGACCGGCCGGCTGGAGCAGCTGCGCAGCCAAGACCATGGTCAGGTGGATGCGATCGCGCTGGCGATGAAGCAGGCGCTGGCCGCCGCCGGGCTGCAGGTGCAGGTGTGGGGGCGCGAGAAGCAACCGTTCTCGATCTGGAAGAAGATGGCCGAACGCCACGTCTCGTTCGAGCAGGTGACGGACATCATGGCCTTCCGGGTGATCACCCAGAGCGATGCCGATTGCTACCGTGCAATCGGCGTGCTGCACACGACTTGGCAGTTCATCCCGGGCCGGTTCAAGGATTACGTCTCGACCCCTAAGACGAACGGCTATCGCTCGCTGCACACGGCTCTGATCTACGAGCGCTCCATGCGGGTGGAGGTGCAGATCCGCACCAACGAGATGCACCGGCTGAACGAGTTTGGCCTGGCCGCGCATTGGGCCTACAAGCAGGGCGACCGGCCCGACGGGCAGGTCGGCTGGCTGCGCGACCTGATCGAGATCGTCGATGCCAGCCACGACGCCGAGGAGCTGCTCGAGCACACCAAGCTGGCGATTTATCAGGACCGTATCTTCGCCTTTACCCCCAAGGGCGCGCTGTTCCAGCTGCCGAAAGGATCGACGCCGGTGGATTTCGCCTTTGCCGTGCACACAGATCTGGGCGCGCAGGCGGTGGGCGCCAAGATCAATGGGCGGCACGTGCCGTTGCGCACACCGCTGAACAATGGCGAAGTGGTGGAGATTGTGAAGGGCGCCAGCGCAGAGCCGCAGCTTTCGTGGATGGGTTTCGTCGTCACCGGCAAGGCTCGGGCCGCCATCCGCCGCGCGGTGCGCGCCAAGGAGCGCGCCGAGATCGCCGCGATCGGCCGCCAGCTGTTCGACGAGATTGCCGGCCGGCTGCCGGCCAAGGTGGGCAAGAAGGCCATCCGGGGCGCGCTGGAGCGGCTGGGCTTTGACGTTGAGGAGGAGCTGATGCACGCGATCGGCTCCAGCAAGCTGGCCGATCGGGCGGTAATGGAAGCGCTGGTGCCCGGCAGCACCGCCGACCTGCCGGAAGAGCCGGGGCAGGGCCGCGCGATTTCCATTAAAGGGCTGACTCACGGGCTCGGCTTCGTGCTCGCCAAATGCTGCCACCCGGTGCCGGGCGATCGCATCGTTGGCCTGCGGCAGAAGGGCGAACCGGTGCAGGTGCACGCGATCGATTGCCGCGCTCTCGCCAGCGGGATCGATGCCGATTGGGTCGATCTCTCATGGGGCGAGCAGTCGTTCGGCGCGGTGGGGCGTCTTCGGGTGGTGCTGTACCATCGGCCTGGGACGCTGGCGGAGATGGCCGGTATCTTCGCCAAGAACCACGCCAATGTGATCGGCCTCGACCTCGCTCAGCGCGACGATCCGTTCCACACCTATGAGGTGGACCTGGAGGTGCAGCATCTGGCGCACCTGACGCGGATCATCAGCTCGCTGCGCGCCAGCGATGCAGTGGCGCAGGCGGAGCGGGTGTGATCCTCGCTTCGTAACCGCTTGGCGTCGGCGTGGTCTAGGCTGGCAGGCGTGGGCCATGAGGCGGAGGCTGCGGGCCCGAGCGCTCCACTGCAGGGAAGGCGGCAGTCCAGAAGGGGCACTTCGCCTGCACAAGAACCCTGCGCGCTGTCGGCGCCCGAAAAGCTCCGCCCGGTGCCCAGTAAGCGTCATCACACCAGCCGGTCATCGCCGATCGAGCGCGCCTGCGCCGCGCCGAACACGAACCGGCGAGAGCGGCGAGCGGATCATTTTTCCTTGCGAGCGAACAGCGCTGAGCCAAATTATGCACTCAGTCGACCCGGGCACTTGCTCATTCGCGGAGCACAGGAACTGCATCCGTTTTAGCCGCCGGTGACCTAGTCCGGCATGATTGCTTAGACCCCGCCCGCGAGACATCGTACGCACTCAGGCTGGGGGAAGCGTCAGCTGCGCTTGACCTTCTTTGCGGCGATCGCGTGCCTCGGGTTTAAACGAGCAGAAGGATCGCTCCCGTGCCTTTAACGGCTCAATCGGCGGCAACACGCCTGACGGGCACCGACACGCCGCACACATCGACCCCCCCAGCGGGCACCTGGTAGAACGTGTCGCGGCGATTGGCGCGGAGGTGGACGTAGCGCGCAAAGCTGTCGCTGTCGGTGGCGAGATATTCGAAGCGGGGCTGCTGTGTGGCGGGCGGCTCGTCGCCCAAGCGTACCGAGAGGATGGGTACGCGCTCAGCCGGATTGGCATAGACGCCCGCCTCGCCGGTGCCGCGCGGCAAGGTGGCGAGGTGCTCGATCCCCGCGATCACCCGGCCCACGACGGCAATGTTGCGATCCAGCGGGCGCGGCGCATGGCCGATCACGGCGTAAAGCTCGGCGCCGGTGCCGGTATTGGGCGAGAGGTCGCGCGCTACGCCCACCGTACCGTAGCAATGGACCGGCCAGGCGGTGCGCCCTCCGCGATCGTCTAGCCCCACGGGCCAGCCCGCCACGAATGCGGTGATCGCGTAGGAATCGAGCCAGCGGTTGACCACCACATCTGCGCGCTCCGGAACCAGGACGAAATCGCGCCCGTCCTCCGGCCCGGGCTGCACAGCGGTGACATAGTCGCTTTCCGGCACCAAACGCAGCCCCTCGGGGAGCGGCTTGGCGATCCGCTGCTTGTCCTCCCCATCGCCCCATTGCGCGACGAAATTGTCGACCACGCGGTAGACGCTGGTGCCATCCCACCAATGGGCGCGGGCGAGGGTGCGGATGTTCTCCACCCAGCCCCGCGCGAACGGCGGCGGGAGCAGCTGTATGACGACCCGTCGCTCCTCGCCGCGAAGCCCCTGTGCAAGCTCCATCACCAGCAGTTCGGCCGGATCGATTGCGCGCCAATCGCCGGCTGGTGCACTGGCGACGATTGCGGCGGGGGTGGGCCGTTCCCCGGACTCTTGCGCCTGTGCCTGAGGGGCCAAGGCACACAGAGTGGTGGCGGCGAGAAAAGCAGCGCGGATCATGGGCGTCGTGATGCCACTGCTCGGCACTGCGGCATAGTCCTGTCGGCTGATGCGGCGTGGCTTCAGCCCGCCGCATCCTCCAGGGAGTGCATCACATCGTCTGACAGGCCAAAATGGTGCCCCACCTCGTGCACCAGCACATGTGCGATCAGGTGCTCGAGCGTCTCGTCCCCACGTGCGGCCCATTCATCGAGGATGGGGCGGCGGAACAGGCGAATGCGATCGGGCAAATTGCCCGTATGCTCGACGCTTCTGAGGTGCAGCGGCACGCCCTGGTAGACGCCGGTGAGATCAAATGCGTCCTCCAGCTCAAGCTCTTCCAGCAGCTCCTGCTCGGCGAACTCCTCTACGCTGAGGACGATGTCGCCAAGGTGCTCCGCAAAGTGGGCAGGCAGCCGGGCAAGTGCCGCGCGGGCGATCGCCTCCATCTCGGCGGCGGTTGGGGCAGGGCCGAAGGTGCGTTTCACATTGGGCAGGTTAGGGACCGTACGGCCGTGCGGCAAGCGCCCGTCTCGGGGCTGAGTCGGGCCACCGCCCGATGGCCACCGCCGCTTGTATTGCCGCCGCCCCGCCGCTAGGTGCGCGCGCTTGCCCCCGACTCCGGCGGGCATGCGGAGCGGTGGCCGAGTGGTCGAAGGCGCACGCCTGGAAAGTGTGTATACGTCAAAAGCGTATCGTGGGTTCGAATCCCACCCGCTCCGCCAATTTCGCTCCTAAGTGATTTGTTTAAAAGGGAAATAGCGCTAGAGACGATTTTGGTCCCATCTACGGTCCCATTTGTACAATTGGAACTCCGACACGTATTGTCTTCGGGGGTCACCAGCATCGTGCAAAAAAGCGTATTCTGATTAATCGAAAGTGAGTCTTCTAAGCTTGGAGTTGCAGGTTCGAGTCCTGCCGGGCGCGCCAGTTAATCAATGGGCTAGATGTTACCTAATTCTTTCATAGGTAAAATCTAGGTAACTTGTGCAATTTTTGTCAGTCGTATCGCCCAGGCTATCGTGAGTGCTAAGCTCGAGATGACATCGGCATCTGCAGTTCGGTGGGCAATGCGTGGTTTAGGGGCTGGAACCTTAGAGGAGAATCACAAGCTGGCTGCAGTTTGATTCAAGTTTCCGAGGTATCGGGAGCGCGAGATGGTGGCGAGTTCTGGTTAGATGACAGGGAGTGGGCGCGGTTCCAGCCGATGTTGCCGAACAAGCCGCGGGGCGTACCGCGTGTAGATGACCGGCGGGTGATCAGCGGCATCGCCCATGTTGCGGTCGGGTTGCCGGTTGAAGAATGGGCCTGCGATCTACGGGCCGGCCAAGACGTTTTACAATCGCAACGTGCACTGGGTCGCGAAGGGCGTGTGGCGTTCCGTGTTCGAGACGCTGGCGGCGGAATGCGGGCCGCCCACCGAAGTGCTGATCGGCAGCACGCATGTGAAGGCATAACGTTCGGCAGCGGTCGGAAAAGGGGGCGCAGTTCCAAGCGATCGGCATCAGGGGAGGTGGTCGCAACTCCAAAGTCCACGCCATCGATGACCGGCAAGGACAGCCACTCGCGTTCCTGTTCACGTTGGACCAAGCTACCGACTGCAAGGTTGGCGAGCGGCTGCTGGCGAACCTGCCAAGGCAATGCATCGATCACGCCGAGCGCCCCTACGACAGCAACCGGATACGCAAGATCGTCGAGGAACATGGTGCTGTTCGCATATCCCGCCCAAGCGCAATCGCATCTAGAAAAGCTGTGTTTCGAACACGCTCCACAAGGGCCGAAACGCCATCGAGCGCATGTTCTGCCGCCTAAAGGGCTGCCGACGCCTTGCTACCCGCTACGAAAAACTTGCCGCCAACTTCCTCGGCAACATCCACCTCGCTGCCGCGATCATGTGGTGTTTATCAGTCTTGACCCTAGTTTTCTCTTTAGCAAATGGGCCTGGTCAATGGCCTTCTGGCGCTGGAGCGGGTCCCTACCTAAGTTATCCTCCCAAGCGGATCACTGCGGAGGTTTAGCAGATTTGATGATCGAGATTTCCGCTCCCTGTTTGATGGTCTACGGGTCTTGTAGTAAATGACAGCTACCCTCGCTCGTTTAGCCCGGACATGAGCTTCGGTCCCACACACCATTCGCGTCGATAACGCGCTTCTGAGAGACCAACTTCGAAGACATCTGCTTCGGCGTGTTAAGCTGGAGCCCCAATTATGTCCATCACAAATTGGTATTAGATACTCGAGTGCGGAACACATTGGTATTGTGGTCATTGGTCCTTTGAGAAAAGTTGCAACGGGATTTGGCGTTCGCCCGTTTCTGCGAATTCAGATCGGAGCGCATGGAGAGTTGGCATGATCAAGGCACCAAACAATGTTGGTCCATATCTGGGCGGAATTGGCATCGCAGTTACAACCGTGTTTGCCGTAGGAATAGTCGGATCTGCCCCAGCTGTCGCTCAGGTGGAAGCTTGCCCTTCCGGGTGGTCGAAAAGTCAGGAAGCAAAAGGTTATCAGATGTGCACTTCCAACCTCTCGGTCATCGGCGCCAGCGCAGTACAAATCGTTGATCTAAAGGCTGGTGCACGGATCGTGATCGGTAGTGAGCTGAAAAGCGGCTCCGGTACCGCTGCAGCAAAATATGTTACTCGAACCGCCGATGAGTGGTGGAACTTTATGCTTAACTACACTTCCAGTCCCACTGGAGCGCCCTTGCAGGCGGTCGTCAATGCCAGTTTTTTCATGGATCCGGACTCATCCATAACCAGATTGTCTTTTGCACAGAAAAAGAACAACTATGTCGAAACTAGCGGCCAAGGGTGTTATTTTGATTTTCAGACCGGGCAAGACTGCACAAGGCCTGACCAATGGGGCAAGCGCAAACTAGGGTTTTACCAGAATGGTGAGAAGGCTTTAATCAAGGATTATACTTACAATGGCTGGGACTACCGGACCACGGTCAACTACATGAGCGATGTAAGTTACGGACTAGTGGGTTACGGCCCGAATAGCGGCCCTACAACAGGAAATGGTCGGAGAACTTATGTCGGTGGGAAAGACACTGATAGCGATGGCGCCCTCGACCGACTATATATTCTTACGACTGTTGACGAGATATCGCGCGAGAAAGCCATTGAGATTATGACCCAAAGGTTTGGTACCAATTCCAATATCCAGTTTGATGGGGGAGGGTCTACACAGCTCAAAAGCCGTACCTACAGCTTTGGGAGCAAAGGGTGCTTCACGCCACTTGGCTGTCGTAAAGTACCCAATGTTCTTGCAATTTATGCTGCTTCTTGATGTGCTGATTTTATACTAAGAAAAGGATAGAGGAGGGGTCGGGCCCGCAGTTAAGATGGATTTCGTAGCTTTTATATCTCCCCCGCTCTATGCAAATCCATGCCCGAGCCCGACTGCTCTCTGTTCACTTAGAATTTCTCTGACCGCTCGTTGTATTTTATGCATAGATTTTATCCGTGACTAGGCGCAGACAGGTCTGTCTTAAATATTTTCTGCAAAAATAGTTGATGTCTCGTTTTTTTGTACGAGCGGTCGCCGGAAACGTATCTCATCTCGTTGTTACCTGAGGACCATTCAGTGCGCTCACCGGTAGAGTATTGGTGCACGTTACGTGAGAGTTCGAAGATGGGTAGTCACGAGAAACGGTCCCAAGCTTTGATCACTGCTTCACCGGTTTCCCGCCTAATCGGGACAATTTCGTGGCCAAGCAGCCGACTTGGGTGAATGTTTGGTCCCGGGGCTTGATGGTGCGGGTTATTGATGAAGCGTTGGGGTTCGTTGCCCCATGCTTT
>LXQI01000019.1 GCA_001683845.1 Erythrobacter sp. ANT-B3C2
ACAGCCACCTCAATCCATACTACTGCTGATCAGAGGTCACTCGCTCCCGCAATTACCCCATGTTCGTTGAGTATCAGGACGGCGTCAGACCAGCTCCACCGCCACCGCCGTAGCCTCGCCGCCACCGATGCACAGGGAGGCGACGCCCCGCTTGCCGCCGCGCTGCTTCAGCGCATTGAGCAGCGTCACCATGATCCGCGCACCGCTGGCGCCGATCGGGTGGCCGAGCGCGGTGCCGCCGCCGTTCACGTTGATCTTGTCGTGCGGGATGCCGATGTCGCGCATCGCGAACATCGCGACGCAGGCGAACGCCTCGTTGACCTCCCACAGATCGACCTCGTCGGCCTTCCAGCCGGCCTTTTCGAGCACCTTCCTGATCGCACCAACGGGCGCGGTGGTGAAATCCTTGGGCTCCTGCGCATGCGCGGCCATCGCCACGATCCGCGCGAGCGGCTGGCGGCCCTGCTGCTTGGCCACGCTCTCGCGGGTCAGCACCAGCGCCGCCGCGCCGTCGGAGATCGAGGAGGAGGTGGCGGCGGTGATCGTGCCTTCCTTGGCGAAAGCGGCCTTCAGCTGGGGGATCTTCTCGGGATTGGCCTTACCCGGCGCTTCGTCGCGTTCTATGGTGACGTCACCCTTGCGGGTTTTCACGGTGACCGGCGTCACCTCATCGTCGAACGCACCCGACTTGATCGCCTCGTTCGCTCGGGCGAGCGAGGTCGTGGCGAATTCGTCCATGTCCTGTCGGGTGAGCTGATATTCGTCGGCGGTGCACTGGGCAAAGGCGCCCATCGCCTTGCCCTCCTCGTACGCGTCTTCCAACCCGTCGAGGAACATGTGGTCATACGCCGTATCGTGCCCGATCCGCGCGCCCGAGCGGTGCTTCTTGAGCAGGTAGGGCGCGTTGGTCATGCTCTCCATGCCGCCGGCTACCACCATGTCCGCGCTGCCTACGGCGAGCGCCTCGGCGCCCATGATCACCGTCTGCATGCCGCTGCCGCACACCTTGTTGACCGTGGTAGCCTGCACCGTTTTGGGCAGGCCGGCCTTGATCCCCGCCTGCCGCGCGGGCGCCTGGCCCAGCCCGGCGGGCAGCACGCAGCCCATGTAGAGCCGCTCCACATCATCGCCCGAAATGCCCGCCCTCTCGACCGCGGCCTTCACCGCAGTGGCGCCCAGATCGGTGGCCGAAGCTTCCGACAGCGCCCCCTGCATGCCGCCCATCGGCGTGCGTGCATAAGACAGGATGACGACGGGATCGGCTTCGCTGAAAGTGGCCATGTGCTTCTCTCCCCACTGGGTGCTTGGATTCGCTAGGGCCCATCTAGTGTCGGCGCGCTCGCGGGGCAAACCGCAGGGCGCCCGCCGCCGGACCAAATTGGGCTTGCCCCTTGAACGCGCCTGCGCTGGGCAGTAGGGCGGCGCCAAGTCCTCTCCCCGCGCAAGGGGCGAGTCTGCGCTTCAAGGATTTCCGGTGTTCGACCTGACGCAATATTTGCCGATTCTGATCTTCATCGGCATCGCGCTTGTCCTGTCGGTTGCCTTCGTGTTCCTGCCGATGGGCGTGTCGCGCCTCACCGGCTCGCACAACCCCACCGCCGAAAAGCTGAGCGAATATGAATGCGGCTTCCCCGCCTTCGAGGATGCGCGCAGCCAGTTCGACATCAAGTTCTACCTGGTGGCGATCAGCTTCATCGTCTTCGACCTTGAGGCGGCGTTCCTGTTCCCCTGGGCCGTCACCCTCGATCTCACCGGCTGGCCAGGCTGGATCGGCATGATGGTGTTCCTCACCATTCTCGCCACCGGTCTGGCTTACGAATGGAAGAAGGGCGCGCTGGAATGGGCGTGAACGATGGCCGGCTGGTCGATCCGCGCACCGGCGTGAGCCTCGACCACCAGCTGGCGAACCCGGCCGGCAACACCGTCAGCCCAGAGGCGCACAACCGCGTGCTGCACCCCGAATTGCAGCAGCCGGACACGGGCTATTACAACGCGCTCTCGTCCGAAGTATCGGACAAGGGCTTCCTCGTCACCGGCACGGAGGACCTGTTCCAGTGGGCCCGCACCGGCTCGCTCTGGTGGATGACCTTCGGCCTCGCTTGCTGCGCGGTGGAGATGATCCACGTGAACATGCCGCGCTACGACATGGAGCGCTTCGGCGTGGCCCCGCGCGCCTCCCCGCGCCAAAGCGACGTGATGATCGTGGCCGGCACCTTGTGCAACAAGATGGCCCCGGCGCTGCGCAAGGTCTACGACCAGATGTCGGACCCCAAATACGTCATCAGCATGGGCAGCTGCGCCAATGGCGGCGGCTATTACCACTACAGCTATTCGGTGGTGCGCGGCTGCGACCGCATCGTGCCGGTCGATATTTACGTCCCCGGCTGCCCGCCCACCGCCGAGGCGCTGCTCTATGGCGTGATGCAGCTGCAGCGGAAGATCCGCCGCGTCGGCACGATCGAGCGTTGAAGGCGCAGCGCTGATGGCCGTCCTCCATTCCGCCCCCCGCGTCAGCGCGGACCCGGCCGCGCTGGAAACGCTTGGCGCAGCGCTGGGCGGCCTGCTGGTCGATGCGCATGAGGAGCATGGCGAGCTGATGTTGCGCGTGCCCCGCGAAAGCATCGAGGACGCGCTGCGCCTGCTGCGCGACGAGCATGCCTACCAGCAGCTGATCGACATTGCCGGGGTGGATTATCCGGGGCGCGAGGAGCGCTTCGAGCTGGTGTACATCCTGCTCAGCCTGACGAAGAACCACCGCATCATGGTCAAGTGCAGCGCGGCCGAAGACGTGGCGGTGCCCACCGTCACCACCCTGTGGCCCAATGCAGGCTGGCTGGAACGCGAGGTGTTCGACATGTTCGGCGTCCCGTTCGACGGCAATACCGACATGCGCCGGATCCTCACCGATT
Organism: Erythrobacter sp. ANT-B3C2; assembly: GCA_001683845.1. Classification (GTDB taxonomy): domain Bacteria; phylum Pseudomonadota; class Alphaproteobacteria; order Sphingomonadales; family Sphingomonadaceae; genus Croceibacterium. Next base: position 2,910 of record LXQI01000019.1, read on the forward strand.
ACGGCTTCGAGGGGCACCCCTTTCGCAAGGATTTCCCGCTCACCGGCTACCACGAGGTGCGCTATTCCGAGGAAGCCAAGCGGGTGATCTATGAGCCGGTGGAGCTGGCGCAGGATTTCCGCAATTTCGAGTTCACCAGCCCATGGGAAGGCGCCGATTACCCGCTGCCGGGCGACGAGAAGGCCACCATGCCCCCGGTGATGGAGGTCAAGACCACCGAAAAGCCGATCCAGACCGGCGCCGGCCCAAAAACCGACGCGAAGGCCGCCGAACATGTCGCCCGCGGCGCCTCGGGCGGAACGGTGGCAGGGCAGGGGCAGGGCGAACCGGTCCCCGAGGACACGAAGATCGAGGCTCCCGGCGCCCCCGATCCCACCGAGGACCGCCACGACCGCCTGCCGCGTGAGGATACCTCGCCCGATACACACGGTGCCACGCAGGTCGAGCCGCGCAAGAGCAGAGATCGAGACGAGTAATGCCCAGCCTCACCCAGGACGTGGTGCCCACCACCGGTGACGAGACGATCTCCAGCTACACGATCAATTTCGGCCCCCAGCACCCGGCCGCGCACGGCGTGCTGCGGCTGGTGATGGAGCTGGATGGTGAGATCATCGAGCGGGTCGATCCGCATATCGGCCTGCTCCATCGGGGCACCGAGAAGCTGATCGAATACAAGACCTACCTCCAGGCACTGCCCTATTTCGACCGGCTCGATTATTGCAGCCCGATGTGCATGGAGCACACTTGGGTGCTGGCGATCGAAAAGCTGCTCAACGTCGAGGTGCCGATCCGCGCACAATATCTTCGCGTGCTGTTCGCCGAGCTGACGCGGATCAAGAACCACCTGCTCAACATCGGCGCGCATGTGATGGACGTGGGCGCGATGACCGCCAATCTGTGGCTGTTCGAACTGCGCGAAGACGTGATGAACTTCTACGAGCGCGCCTCGGGCGCCCGCATGCACGCGGCCTATTTCCGCCCGGGCGGCGTCCACCAGGACGTGCCGCTCAAGCTGCTCACCGACATCGGCGATTGGTGCGATACGCTCCTGCCGCGCCTGTTCGGGGATGCGATGAGCCTCGTCATCGACAATCGCATCTTCAAGCAGCGCAATGTCGATATCGCCGTGGTCAGCAAGGAAGATGCGATCGCCTGGGGCTTCTCCGGCCCGATGATCCGCGCCTCCGGCCTCCCGTGGGACCTGCGCAAGAGCCAGCCCTATGACGTGTACGAGCGGATGGATTTCGAAATTCCCGTCGGCACCAATGGCGATTGCTACGATCGGATGATGGTGCGCGTGGAGGAGGTCCGCCAGTCGGCCCGCATCATCAAGCAATGCCTCGCCGAACTGCCCGAGGGCCCGGTGCAGAGCATCGACCGCAAGGTGGCCCCGCCCAAGCGCGGTGAGATGAAGCAATCAATGGAAGCGCTGATCCATCACTTCAAGCTCTATACCGAAGGCTTTCACGTGCCCGCAGGCGAGGTCTACGTCGCCACTGAGAGCCCCAAGGGCGAGTTCGGCGTGTATCTGGTCAGCGACGGCTCGAACAAGCCTTACCGCTGCAAGATCCGCCCCACCATGTTCAGCCACCTCCAGGCGATGGATTTCATGTGCAAGGGGCACATGCTGCCCGATGCCACGGCCATCCTGGGCGCGATCGACGCCGTGTTCGGGGAGTGCGACCGGTGAGCGCCAGCGCAGAGATGGGGCAGCCCGGTGAGGGCATCGTGCGGGAGGGGGGAGTGCCGATGGATACGCTCATCGATCGCGTTGACGCTTTTGCCCAACGCCACCGCAGGATCCTCTCGATTGTCGGCGCAATCTGGTTTGTTCTCGGCTGCGCGGCGGCTTCGGGAATGGTTCGCCTCCCCGACATTCCGCTGCTGACCGACAGGGCCGCCTTCTTCCTCAGCGGCGCCTACAATGCGATCTGGTGGGGGTTCCTCTACCCACGGGCCGAACAGCGCCGGAAAGAACGCAAGGCGCTGATCGAGGGCAAGGCTGCCACCGATGGCTAATCGCGCCCCATCTCCCGATAGCCCCGAGCTACGCGCCCGCTGGGGCTCCTTCGCCTGGACCGAAGCGAATGCCGATCTCGCGCGCCAGATCGTCGCTCGCTACCCCGAGGGGCGCCAGCGCAGCGCGGTGATGCCGCTGCTGTTCCTCGCTCAAGAGCAGGTCGGCGCGGAGACGAACACGCAAGGCTGGCTGCCCATCCCGGTGATCGAGTTCGTCGCACGCGAACTCGAGATGCCGGCGATCCGGGTGCTCGAGGTCGCCAGCTTCTACATGATGTACAACCTCGCCCCGGTCGGCCGCTTCCATGTGCAGGTCTGCGGCACCACGCCCTGCATGCTGCGCGGCTCGGACGACATCCTCGATGCCTGCTATGCGCGCGGGATGAAGAAGGGCCACACCACGCCGGACGGGCTGTGGACGCTCACCGAGGTGGAATGCATGGGCAATTGCGCCACCGCGCCGATGGTTCAGATCAATGATGCCAATTACGAGGACCTGACCCCCGAACGGCTCGACATCGTGCTCGATGCGCTCGCCCGCGGCGAAATGCCGAAGGAAGGCACGCAGGAGCCCGGCCGCCATACTAGCGAACCGCTCGGCGGCCCCACGACGCTCACCGCCATGGTCGAGGCCAATTACGATTACCGGGGCGAATGGCAGTGAACGGCAAGATCATCATCGGCTTGGGCGCCGCCCTGATGGCCTGGGGCGCGGTCGCTTTCAGCTACGGGCAGAACGGCACCGGAGCGGCACTTCTGCTACTCGGCATCGCGGTGTTCGTGCTCGGCCGGCGCCAGTCACGAAAGGGTCTATAATGGAACCGGTGATACTCGTCCTTGTCGCCCTCGTGCTGGTGTTCCTCGCCTTTAAGTTCCTTGCCGGCCTAATCAAAACGGTAGTGCTCGTCGCCATCCTGGCCGCCGTGGCGATCTTCGTGTTCGGGGGCATGGCGTGATGGCCTCGGACGAGGGCCACCGCGGGGCCGTTGGCAGCCGCAAGGCGCTGGCATTCGGCGCAGTGCTGCTGGTGATCGGCACGGCAGTGCTCGCGCTCGCGCTGTGGCGCAGCTACGGGCTGGATGAAGACGCGACCGACCTGTTCATCGCCGCACCGCTACTGCTAATGACCGCATCGCTGGTCCTGCGCAGCCCCTCCAGGCGCGGGGGCGACAATGCTCGCTGACAAGGACCGCATTTTCACCAACCTGTACGGCTTCCAGGACTGGCACCTCGCCGGCGCGCAGGCACGCGGCGACTGGGACGATACCAAGGCGCTGATCGCCCGCGGGCAGGAAGCGATCATCGACGAACTGAAGGAATCAGGCCTGCGCGGTCGCGGCGGCGCGGGCTTTCCCACCGGCCTCAAATGGTCCTTCATGCCCAAGGAATCGCCCAAGGACGCGCAGGGGAACAGCCGCCCCAGCTTCCTCGTCATCAATGCCGACGAATCCGAGCCCGGCAGCTGCAAGGATCGCGAGATCCTGCGCCACGATCCGCACAAGCTGATCGAAGGGGCGCTTGTGGCCGGCTTCGCAATGCGCGCGCGCGCCGCCTATATCTACATCCGCGGCGAATATATCCGCGAGGCCGAAAACCTGTTCGCCGCCGTGGCCGAAGCCTACGATGCCGGCCTGCTGGGCAAGAACGCGGCCGGCTCCGGCTTCGATTTCGATGTTTTCGTCCATCGCGGCGCGGGCGCCTACATCTGCGGCGAGGAAACCGCGATGATCGAGAGCCTGGAGGGCAAGAAGGGCCAGCCCCGCCTCAAGCCCCCGTTCCCCGCCGGCGCGGGCCTTTACGGCTGCCCCACCACGGTGAACAACGTTGAATCCATCGCGGTCGTGCCCACCATCCTGCGGCGGGGCGCGGTCTGGTTCTCCAGCTTCGGGCGCGAGGGCAACAAGGGCACCAAGCTGTTCCAGATCAGCGGCCACGTGGAAAAGCCCTGCGTGGTCGAAGAGGCGATGAGCATCCCCTTTCGCGAGCTGATCGAGACGCATTGCGGCGGCATCCGCGGCGGGTGGGATAATCTTCTCGCAGTCATCCCCGGCGGCTCCTCGGTGCCGCTGGTCCCGGCGGCCGAGATCATGGATTGCCCGATGGATTTCGACGGGCTCAAGGCGCTGGGCTCGGGCCTCGGCACCGCGGCGGTGATCGTAATGGACAAGAGCACCGATATTGTTCGCGCGATCAGCCGACTCAGCTATTTCTACAAGCACGAAAGCTGCGGCCAGTGCACCCCCTGCCGCGAGGGCACCGGCTGGATGTGGCGCATGATGGAACGCCTGCGCGTGGGCGATGCCACAGTGGCCGAGATCGACATGCTCTATGGCGTCACCAAGCAGGTCGAAGGCCACACCATCTGCGCTTTGGGCGACGCCGCAGCCTGGCCGATCCAGGGCCTGATCAAGCACTTCCGCCCGGAGCTTGAACGCCGCATAGCCGAGCGTGAAGCGGGCGACGTGCGGGAGGCGGCGGAGTGAACCGCCCGCGCTCAGCCTCAGCCTCAGCCAACGCCCTGGCGGCCGGCGCCATGGTTCTCGCCGGCTTGCTTGCGAGTGTGCCAGTCGCTGCGGACCCGCAGAGTGTCATCGGCTCGAGAATTCCGCGCAAAGAGGCCGGCGTGTCGCGCACGCAATTGCTGCCGCAATCCGGCTCGATGCGGGCCGGGTTCAATGCGCTTGGCCGCTGCATGGCTGAGTTGTTCGAGCCGGCAGCCCGCAGGGCACTGGCGCATCCCTACGGCGGGGAACAGCAGGCAAAGGCTGTCGGCCGGATCTTGGAACAGGCGCGCTGGCGCAGCGGGGATTGCACCAGCGCCAGTATCGAAACGAGCGGCTCTGTCGAAGCCTATGCCGGAGCTTTCGCCGAGTTCTTCCTGCGCCATCGATTTGGTCAGGCGCAGGTAGACGCCCTGGCCGCGGACCAGAGCGAGGGATGGTCCGCCGCCCGCCTGGTCCCCCGCACCGGCGACGAGCACTTCAGCGCGTGCATCGTGGCCGCAGCAGCACCGCAGATTTACGCACTCGTGGAAACCATACCCGACAGCGGGGCGGAGCAAGCGGCACTTGCCCCGATCATCGAGGTTCTCTCACCCTGTATAACGCAGGGACAGGAGGTGGCTTTCACTCCAGCTGGCCTCCGCAGCACGCTCGCCGTGTCGCTATTCCAGGCGCTCAGTGACTACAGCGAATACACGCAGGACGCAGGCTGATGCCGAAAGTCACAGTCGACGGCACGGAAATCGAGGTCCCCAACGGCGCCACCGTGCTGCAGGCCTGCGAGATGGCAGGGAAGGAAATTCCGCGCTTCTGCTATCATGAGCGGCTGTCCATCGCCGGCAATTGCCGGATGTGCCTGGTCGAGGTGAAGCCCGGCCCGCCCAAGCCGCAGGCCAGCTGCGCGCTGCCCGCCACCGAGGGGCAGGAGATCCGCACCGACAGCGCGATGGTCAAGGCCGCGCGCGAGGGGGTGATGGAGTTCCTGCTCATCAACCACCCGCTCGATTGTCCGATCTGCGACCAGGGCGGCGAGTGCGACCTGCAAGACCAGTCGATGATGTATGGCCGCGGCGGCACGCGCTACAACGAGAACAAGCGGGCCGTGACGCACAAATACATGGGCCCGCTGATCAAGACGATCATGACTCGCTGCATCCACTGCACTCGCTGCGTGCGCTTCTCCGAAGAGGTCGCCGGGGTGGACGAGATCGGCGCGCTCTATCGCGGCGAGGACATGCAGATCACCACCTATCTCGAACGCGCCGCGAGCCACGAACTCTCCGCCAATGTGATCGATCTGTGCCCGGTCGGCGCGCTCACCAGCCGCCCCTATGCCTACGAGGCGCGCCCGTGGGAGCTGAAGAAGACGCTCGGCATCGACGTATCGGACGCAATGGGCACCAACATCCGCGTGGATTCGCGCGGCCGCGAAGTGCTGCGCGTGCTGCCGCGCAATAATGACGACGTGAACGAGGAGTGGATCAGCGACAAGGCGCGCTACCAGATCGACGGGCTCCTCCGCCGCCGGCTTGATAGGGTGTGGATCCGTCGTGAAGGCAAGCTCCAGCCCGCCAGCTGGGACGAGGCCTTTGCCGCCATCGCCGCGACCAACCCGGGCGCCAGCGTTGCGGCGGTGGCGGGCGATCTGCTCGATTGCGAGACGATGTTCGCCGCCAAACGCCTGCTCGGCGCGCTCGGCTCCACGCTGATCGAGAGCCGGCAGACCGGCCTGTCCTACCCGGCCGACAATCTCGCCGCTGTCGCCTTCAACTCCACCTTCGCGGGCATCGAGGAAACCGATGCGGTGCTGGTGATCGGCAGCCATCTGCGCTGGGAGGCGCCGCTGCTCAACGTCCGCCTCCGCAAGGCCGCGCGGCGCGGCGCCAAGATCTTCCTGATCGGCCCCCACTGGGAAACCACTTATCCGGCCGAGTTCCTGGGCGAGGATGCGCAGCTGTTGCACAGCCTTCCCGACCACGTAGCAAGCGCGATGCAAGGCGCTGCAAGGCCGGCCATCATCGTGGGCGCAGGCGGTCTCGCAGTTGGCGCGCTCCACCCTGCCTTGGCCCTCGGAGCAGGCTGGAACCTCACGCGGGAAGGCTGGAACGGCTTCAACGTCGTGCACATGGCCGCCGCCCGGATGGGCGCGCTGATGCTCGGCTTCGCGCAGGCCGGCGGCGTCGCAGACTTCGCAAGAGCCGCGCCCAAAGTATTGATTTCGCTCGGTGCAGATGAATTGGACCATGCCCCCTTTGCACAATCGCTGAAGGTCTATATCGGCCACCATGGCGATCGCGGCGCAGCGGCGGCGGACATCATCCTGCCGGGCAGTGCCTTTACCGAAAAGCCGGGAACCTACGTCAACATGGAAGGCCGCGTGCAGTTCGCTGACCAATCGGTCTTCGCCCCCGGCGATGCGCGAGAGGATTGGACGATCCTGCGCGCCCTCGCCGATGCGTTGGGAGTCTCGGTCGGGTTCGACAGCTTCGACCAGCTGCGCGCGGCAATGATCGCCGAAGTGCCGGCGCTTGGACAGGCCGGGCTGGCGCAATATGGCGCTCTGCCCTCGGCCGACACTTCGGTCCGCGCCGAAGGCCGCATCGCCTATCCGATCAAGGATTTCTACCTCACCAACCCAATCGCCCGGGCCAGCGTGGTGATGCAGCGCTGCTCGGCCGAGTTGCTGCATGGCGAGATAGAGGCCGAGGCTGCGGAATGACTGCGGTTTTCCAGAGCTGGGGTCTGTCCTACGAAGCGGCGTGGTTGTTCGCCACCGTGGCGGGCGTCCTGCTGATCGCCTTTCCGCTGATGCTTGCGGTGGCGATGGTCATCTATGTCGATCGCAAGGTCTGGGCTGCGGTCGCGCTGCGCCGCGGACCCAATGTGGTCGGCCCGTTCGGTCTGCTGCAGAGCTTCGCCGATGGGCTAAAGGTGTTCCTGCAAGAGACGATCATACCCGCGGCGGCCAACAAGGGACTATTCCTGATCGCCCCGATCGTCACCTTCACCGTGGCGCTGTCAGCCTGGGCGGTGATTCCGTTCAACTCCGGCGCGGTGCTGGCCGATATCAACGTCGGCCTGCTGTACATCTTCGCGATCAGCTCGCTAGGGGTGTACGGCGTGGTCATCGCGGGTTGGGCATCCAACTCAAAATACCCTTTTTTCAGTGCGATGCGGGCCGCTGCTCAGATGATCTCTTACGAGGTCTCGATCGGTTTCATCCTCATTTGCGTGGTGCTGTGGGCCGGCACATTCAACTTGAACGGCATCATCGAGGCGCAGCGCGGCCACGGTCTGGGCATCGTCAACGGCTTCGTCTTCAACGTTCTGCTGTTTCCGATGTGGGTGATGTTCCTCATCTCCAGCCTGGCCGAAACCGCGCGCGCGCCCTTCGATCTCACCGAGGCGGAAAGCGAACTCGTCGCCGGCTACCAGACCGAATATTCCAGCATGAGCTTCGCGCTGTTTTGGCTCGGCGAATACGCCAACGTGCTGCTGATGTGCGCGCTCAACGCCATCCTGTTCTTCGGCGGCTGGCTGCCACCGCTGGACTGGGAGCCGCTCTACCTCGTCCCCGGCTGGATCTGGCTGCTGGCGAAGATCTTCTTTTTCTTCCTCATCTTCAGCTGGATCAAGGCCACCGTGCCCCGCTTCCGCTACGACCAACTGATGCGGCTCGGCTGGAAGGTGTTCCTGCCCCTCAGTCTGGTCTTTGTCGTGCTGGTCAGCGGCTGGCTCATGCTCACGAGGTACGGATGACCGTCGCCCAACTCATCAAGAGCTTCACCCTGTGGGAGTTCCTCAAGGCCCACGCACTAACTCTGAAATATTTCTTCAAGCCCAAGGCGACGATCAACTATCCGTTCGAGAAGAACCCGCTGTCCCCCCGCTTCCGCGGCGAACATGCGCTGCGCCGTTATCCCAACGGTGAGGAGCGCTGTATCGCCTGCAAATTGTGCGAGGCGGTGTGCCCGGCGCTGGCGATCACCATCGAGAGCGAACCGCGCGAGGACGGCAGCCGTCGCACCACCCGCTACGACATCGACATGACCAAGTGCATTTATTGCGGCTTCTGCCAGGAGGCATGCCCGGTCGACGCGATCGTCGAGGGGCCAAATTTCGAATATTCGACGGAGACCCGCGAGGAGTTGATGTACGACAAGGCCAAGCTGCTGGCCAACGGGGACAAGTGGGAGCGGGCGCTCGCCGCTAACCTTGAAGCCGACGCGCCCTACCGCTAGGCGCCGCCTCAGACATGCATGGGGGCTCATGATCCAGGCTTTCGCCTTTTACCTGTTCGCGGCTCTCGTAATCGCCAGCGGCGCGCTGACGGTGCTCGCGCGCAATCCGGTGCACTCGGTGCTGTGGCTGATCGTCGCCTTCTTCAACGGCGCCGGGCTGATGGTGCTCGTGGGCGCTGAATTCATCGCCATGCTGCTGGTGATCGTCTACGTCGGCGCGGTTGCGGTGCTGTTCCTGTTCGTGGTGATGATGCTCGACATCGATTTCGCCGAGCTGCGCGCGGGCTTCATCCGCAATTTCCCGCTCGGCATCGCCATTGCAGCTGTGCTGCTGGCGGAGCTGGTGCTGGGCATCGGCGCCTATCGGGCGGGCGCAATTGGGCTCGGCACCCCGATGGGCGACGCCGCCCCGCTGCTGGGTGAGAGCAATATCGAGAACATCGGCGCACTGCTCTACGGGCGCTACCTGTTCCTGTTCGAATGCGCAGGCCTCATCCTGCTGGTGGCGATGATCGGCGCGATTGTGCTCACCCATCGCGAGCGCAAATCGCCGCGCGCCCAGCAGAACATCGCCCGCCAGATCGCCCGCAACCCGAACGAGGCGACGGTCAACGCACGGCCCGAAGTCGGCCGGGGGATCGAGCTGTGAAGCGGGCACGGCGATGATCGGCATCGAACATTACGTCGTGGTCAGCTCGATCCTGTTCGTGTTGGGCGTGCTGGGCATCTTCCTCAATCGCAAGAACATCATCGTCATCCTCATGGCGATCGAGCTGATCCTGCTGGCGGTGAACATCAACCTCGTCGCCTTCAGCGCCTTCCTGGGGGACCTGACGGGGCAGATCTTCGCGATGTTCGTCCTCACCGTGGCGGCGGCCGAGGCGGCGATCGGCCTGGCGATCCTGGTCGTTTATTATCGCGGCCGCGGAACCATCGCGGTGGACGATGTCAACCGGATGAAGGGCTGAACATTTGTCCCCCATCCTGATCATCGTCTTCCTCCCGCTGCTGGCGGCGCTCGTCGCCGGGCTGGGCAATCGCGCGCTCGGCAATGTCGTCGCCAAGGCGCTGACCACCGGCGCGCTGTTCGTCTCCTGCGCGCTCAGCTGGCCGATCTTCCTCACCTATCTCGGCGGCGGGGTCGAGGCGCAGGTGGTGCCGGTGCTCAAATGGGTCGAGAGCGGCACGTTGAGCTTCGACTGGGCGCTGCGGGTCGATGCGCTCACCGCGGTCATGCTGGTGGTGATCACCACGGTCTCGGCGCTGGTCCACCTCTACAGCTGGGGCTACATGGCCGAAGATCCGGACCAGCCGCGCTTCTTCGCCTATCTCTCGCTGTTCACCTTCGCCATGCTGATGCTGGTGACGGCGGATAACCTCGTCCAGATGTTCTTCGGCTGGGAAGGGGTGGGCCTCGCCAGCTATCTGCTGATCGGCTTCTGGTTCAAGAAGCCCACCGCCAATGCCGCGGCGATCAAGGCCTTCGTCGTCAACCGCGTGGGCGATCTGGGCTTCATGCTGGGCATTTTCGGCACCTTCCTGGTGTTCGGCACCACCTCGATTCCCGCGATCCTCGAAGCGGCGCCTGCCATGGCCAATTCGTCAATCGGGTTCCTAGGCATGCGGCTCGATACGATGACGATCCTGTGCCTGCTGCTGTTCATCGGCGCGATGGGGAAATCGGCGCAGCTGGGCCTGCACACCTGGCTGCCCGATGCGATGGAGGGGCCAACGCCCGTCTCCGCATTGATCCACGCGGCCACTATGGTCACCGCGGGCGTGTTCATGGTCTGCCGCCTCTCGCCGATGTTCGAGGCGGCGCCGATGGCCCTCACCTTCGTCACCTTCATCGGCGCGGCCACCTGCCTGTTTGCCGCCACCATCGGCACCACCCAATGGGACATCAAGCGGGTCATCGCCTACTCCACCTGCTCGCAGCTGGGCTACATGTTCTTCGCTGCGGGCGTGGGCGCTTATGGCGTGGCGATGTTCCACCTGTTCACCCACGCCTTCTTCAAGGCGCTGCTGTTCCTGGGCGCGGGCTCGGTGATCCACGCGATGCACCACGAACAGGACATGCGTCATTACGGCGCGCTGCGGCGCGAGATCCCGATCACCTTCTGGGCAATGCTGGCCGGCACGCTGGCGATCACCGGGGTGGGCGTGCTCGGCGTGTTCGGCTTCGCGGGCTTCTATTCCAAGGATGCGATCCTCGAGGCGGCTTTCGCCAGCGGCACCGGAATGGGGCGCACCGCCTTCTGGTTCGGCGCCATCGCCGCGCTGCTTACCAGCTTCTACAGCTGGCGGCTGATGTTCCTGACCTTTTGGGGCCGCCCCCGCTGGGCTTCGAGCGAGTACATCCAGCACGCGATGCACGCTTCCGGCGATCATCATTCCGGCGATCACGGGCACGCGGAGGCGCACGGCCATGCCAAGCTGCACGCAGACAACCCGCCCGCGCAGGAACATTCCGGCGATGATGTCGTGCATTCCGTGCCCTCGCCGAACGAGGCGGACGGCACCGGCGGCTACCACCCGCATGAGAGCCCGTGGGCGATGCTGGTGCCACTGGTGCTGCTAAGCGCCGGCGCGGTGTTCGCTGGCTTCGTGTTCCAACACGCCTTTATCGACGAGCCGGCATTCTGGAACGGCTCGATTGCCTATAACGAAGAGCTGATCCACGCGCTTCACGAGGTGCCGCTGTGGGTGAAGCTCACCGCCACCATCGACATGCTGCTCGGCCTCGCCGCAGCGTGGCTCGCCTACATCCACAGAACTTCGATCCCTGCTGTCACGGCGCGGATGCTTGGGCCGATCTACCGCCTGTTTCTCAACAAGTGGTATTTCGACGAGCTCTACGCCTTCCTCTTCGTGCGCCCGGCCTTCCGGTTCGGTCGCGTGTTCTGGCAGCGCGGCGATATCGGGGTGATCGATCGGTTCGGCCCCAACGGCGCTGCCTGGGCGGTGGGGCAGGGCGCCATCTTCGCGCGGAAGGTGCAGTCGGGGTACCTCACCAGCTATGCGCTGATTATGTTGCTGGGCTTGGTCGCGGCGATCAGCTGGGTGCTCGTCTGATGGAGGGCTTTCCCATCCTCTCGGCCATGCTGCTGGTGCCGCTGCTCGGCGCCATCGCCTGCATGTTCGTCGCCGCGCCGGCCGCGCGCACCATCGCGCTGGCCGCAACGCTGCTCAACTTCCTCCTCGGTATCGTGCTGTGGGCCAGCTACGATATCGGCGGCGCGCAGTGGCAGTTCACCGAGCGCGCGGCGGTCTTCGCCGGCTTCGAATGGGCGCTGGGGATCGATGGCATCGCGCTGATGCTGATCGTGCTCAGCGTATTCCTGATGCCGATCTGCATCCTCGCCAGCCGCTCCATCGAGCGGCGGGTGGGCGAGTACATGGCCGCCTTCCTGTTCATGGAAACGCTGATGATCGGCGTGTTCGCGGCGCAGGACCTGTTCCTGTTCTACATCTTCTTCGAGGCCGGCCTCATCCCGATGTACCTCATCATCGGCATCTGGGGCGGGGACAACCGGATCTACGCCAGCTACAAGTTCTTCCTCTACACGCTGCTCGGCTCGCTGCTGATGCTGATCGCGATGCTGTGGATGGCCGAGGAAGCGGGCACTAGCTCCATCCCAGCATTAATGGCCTACGATTTCGATCCCGGCGCGCAGGTCTGGCTGTTCCTGGCCTTCTTCGCCAGCTTCGCGGTGAAGATGCCGATGTGGCCGGTGCACACCTGGCTGCCCGATGCGCATGTGCAGGCGCCCACCGCCGGCTCGGTGATCCTGGCCGGCGTGCTGCTGAAGATGGGTGGCTACGGCTTCATCCGCTTCAGCCTGCCGATGTTCCCCGAGGCCAGTGCGCAGCTCGCCTGGCTGGTGTTCGCTTTGTCGATGATCGCGGTGGTGGTCACCAGCCTCATTGCGCTGGTTCAGCACGATATGAAGAAGCTGATCGCCTATTCCTCGGTGGCCCACATGGCCATCGTCACCGTCGGCCTGTTCGCCTTCAACGTGCAGGGGCTGGAAGGGGCGATGATCGTCATGCTCAGCCACGGCCTCGTCTCGGGCGCGCTGTTCCTGTGCGTAGGCGTGATCTACGATCGGCTGCACACGCGCGAGATCTCGCGCTACGGCGGCCTGTCGATCAACATGCCACGCTATGCGCTGTTCTTCCTGCTGTTCACCATGGCCAGTATCGGCCTGCCCGGCACCAGCGGCTTCGTCGGCGAGTTCCTGGCGCTGGCCGGCATCTACCAGGTCTCGAGCTGGGTCGCGCTGGTCTGCACCACCGGCATTATCCTGGGCGCCGCCTACATGCTCTATCTCTACCGCCGCGTCGCCTTCGGGCTGCAGCGCAACGAGGACGCAGCGGCGATGAAAGACCTGTCGCCGCGCGAATATGTCATGCTCGCCCCGATCGCCGCCGCCGTGCTGTGGATGGGCGTCTATCCTGAAAGCTTTCTCGCGCCGATGCGGCAGGACATCCAGCGGCTGGACGAACGCCTCGCACGCGCTGCGCCCGAAGGCGATGCACGGCTGGCGGTCGGTCGACTGGCCCCGGCACCCACCCAGGCCCCGGCCGAGGGCGCTCACTGATGATCGATTACGAAACCTCGCTCCGGCTGATCGCGCCCGAAATCCTGCTGGCCGTCTCCGGCCTCGTGCTGCTGCTGGTCGCCGCCTGGGGGGGCGACCGCGCCGCGCGGGCGGTCAGCATCGCCGCCGCGGTCGCGCTCGGCACGGCGTTTTTCCTAGTCATGCCCTCGGTCGATGGCGGCCTCAGCGGCCCTGACCGCATCGCCTTCGCCGGCCTGTTCCGCGCCGATGCCTTTGCCGGCTTTGCCAAGCTGATGATCTTCGCCGCCAGCATCGCCGCGCTGATGGTGGCGCCGTCGTTCCTCGAGCGCACCGGCTCGATGCGCGCGGAATACCCGATCCTGGTGCTGTTCTCGGCGCTGGGCATGGCGATCATGGTCTCCGCCGGCGATCTGATGACGCTTTATATCGGGCTCGAACTGCAATCGCTCTCCGCCTACGTGCTCGCCGCCTTCCTGCGCACCGACGGGCGCTCGGCCGAAGCGGGGCTCAAATATTTCGTTCTGGGCGCCTTGGCGAGCGGCATCCTGCTGTTCGGCATGAGCCTCACCTACGGCTTTGCCGGCACCACCAGCCTTGCCGGCATCCGCGTATCGATGGTCGATGGCCTGTCCACCGGTGCGATGTTCGGGCTGGTGTTCGTGCTCGCGGGCCTCGCCTTCAAGATCAGTGCGGTGCCGTTCCACATGTGGACGCCCGATGTCTACGAAGGCGCTCCCACGCCGGTCACCGCCTTCTTCGCCAGCGCCCCCAAGGTCGCCGCCGTGGCGCTCACCGCGCGCGTTGCGATCGAGGCATTCGGCTCGCAGGCCGACGCCTGGCGGCAAATCGTGGTGTTCGCCGCGCTGGCCTCGATCATCGTCGGCGCGTTGGGTGCGATCGGGCAGACGAACATCAAGCGGCTGCTCGCCTATTCCTCGATCAACAATGTCGGGTTTATTCTCATCGGGCTCGCCTGCGCTACTGCTTCCGGTACCAGTGCAATGCTGGTGTACCTGGCAATCTACGTGCCGATGACGCTTGCCGGCTTCGTTGCGGTGCTGATGCTGCGCGATGCAAATGGCGATCCGGCCGAGCGGGTCACCGATCTTTCCGGCCTCTCGCGCATCCGCCCGGCGCTCGCCTGGTGTCTAATGATCGTGATGTTCAGCCTTGCCGGTATCCCGCCGATGTTCGGTTTCTGGGGCAAATTTGTCGTGTTCCGCGCGGCGGTGGAGGCGGATCTGCTGGTGCTGGCGGCGCTCGGCGTCGCCACCAGCGTGATCGGCGCCTTCTACTACATCAAGATCGTCAAGGTGATGTTCTTCGACGAGCCAGCACCCGGCACGGCCGCGGTAACCGGCGCCGGAACCGGCACGAACACCGGCGCGATCGCAATGCGAGACGGCCGAGCGCACTGGGCGCTGCTGGTGATCGGCACGCTGCTGGTCTCGCCGTTCGGCTTCCTGGCGACCGGCTGGCTCGGCAATCTCGCCGATCGCGCCGCCGCCTCTCTGTTCCTCGTCGCCTGACTTGACGATCCCGCTTCACCCAGTGCGGATCGAAACCGTCGGCGAAACCGGCTCCACCAATGCCGATCTGCTGGTCCGGATCGAGGCCGGCGAGCGCCTGCACGAAGGCAGCTGGCTGGTGGCCGACCGCCAGCATGCCGGGCGCGGGCGACAGGGCCGGCCGTGGCTCGATGCGCCGGGCAATTTCATGGGCTCCACGCTCGTCCATCTCGGCCCCGAGGATCCACCGCCGCACAGCCTGTCTCTTCTCGCAGGCTTGGCGTTGTACGAAATGGTGCTGCCGCGATTGCCGGAGCCCCTTGCGCTGCAGCTCAAATGGCCCAACGATCTGCTGCTGGGCGGTGCCAAGATGGCCGGCATCCTGCTTGAGCGCACCGGCGGCAGCGCGGTGATCGGTTTCGGCGTGAACCTCGCCGCCGCGCCCAACTTGCCGGATCGCACAGCCGGCCACCTTGCTGCCACCGGCCCCGCGCCAGATCGCAACGGCTTCGCACGCGATCTCGCCACCATCTTCGATCAAGAGTTAATCCGCTGGCGCGAGTTCGGGGTCGAACCGATCCACGCCCGTTGGCTCGCCGCCGCTCACCCGCTGGGCAGCGCGTTGGTGGTGCATGGCGGGGGCGGCGAATGGCTGACGGGCAGCTTCGCCGGGCTCGATGATGACGGCGCGCTGCGTCTTCGCCTCGCCGGCGGCGAAATCCGCACCGTCCATGCCGGCGATGTTACCGTGGAGGGGGGCTGAGCCATGCTGCTGGCGGTCGATATCGGCAACACCAACGTGGTTTTCGCGCTTATCGAAGGCGCCGGCGAAGCGGCCGTGATCCGCACCCGCTGGCGCATCGCCACCGATCCGCGGCGCACGGGTGACGAATATGCGGTCTGGCTGCTGCAGCTGATGGCGATCGAAGGCATAGCGCGCGAGGCGGTGAGCACGATGATCGTGTCCACGGTGGTCCCCCGCGCGCGCCACAATATCGAGGTGCTGGGCCAGAAATATTTCCGCCTCACGCCGCTGTTCGCCGGCGAGGGGGCGGCGCAATGGTCGTTCCCGATCGACGTGGAGGAGCCGCGCTCGCTCGGCGCCGATCGTGCGCTGAACGCGATGGCGGCCCATGCGGCGCATCCCGGCGATAGCATCGTGGTGGATTTCGGCACCGCCACCACCTTCGACGTGGTGGATTTCGCCGGCGCCTACAAGGGCGGGATCATCGCGCCCGGGATCAATCTCTCGCTCGATGCGCTGGTGAGCAACACGGCAAAGCTTCCGCGCATTGCCATCGAGAATCCGCGCGGAGACAGCGTGATCGGCCGCAACACCGAAGACCAGATGCTGATCGGCGTCTTCTGGGGCTATGTGGCGCTGCTGGAGGGCCTGATCGCCCGTCTTCGCGCCGAAATCGCCCGGCCAACGCGGGTCATCGCCACCGGCGGCCTTGCGCTGCTTTTCGACCGACAGACCGACCTCTTCGATGCGGTCGATCCTGATCTTACTCTTAAGGGGCTGGCGATTCTCGCCGGCCAGGCTGCACAAAAATGAAAAAAGACTACACGCCGCAAGACGAATTGCTGTTCCTCGCGCTCGGCGGATCGGGCGAGATCGGCATGAACGTCAACCTCTATGGCTGCCACGGCAAATGGCTGATGGTCGATCTGGGCATGAGCTTCGGCGCCAATGAATACCCGGGCACCGAACTGCTGTTTGCCGATATCGATTTCATCGAGGAGCGCGCGCGCGATCTCTTGGGCATCGTGCTGACGCATGCGCATGAGGACCATATCGGCGCGGTGCCTTATTTCGCCGCCGAGCTGGGCGTGCCGCTCTATGCCACGCCGTTCACCGCCGATCTGGTGCGGCTGAAGCTGGAGGAGGCGGGGCTCGCGCGCGAGGTGAAGCTGATCGTGGTGGAGGAGGATCATGGCCGCATCGAGCTGGGCCCCTTCGCCATTACCTACATCCCGCTCGCGCACTCCATCGCCGAGGGCAACGCCTTGCTGATCGAGACTCCCTACGGCACCGTGTTCCACACCGGCGACTGGAAGCTGGACGATGAGCCGCTGATCGGCCGCCCCACCACCGGCGAGGAACTGGCCGAACTGGGCGACGAGGGTATCCTCGCGATGGTTTGCGATTCGACCAATGTGTTCAACCCCTATCCCTCCGGCTCGGAAGGCGGGGTGTTGCGCGGGCTGATGGAGGAGGTGCAGCGCCATTCCGGCAAGCGCGTGCTGGTCACCACCTTCGCCTCCAACGTGGCGCGGCTGCACACCTTGGGTGAGGTCGCGCGCGAGACGGGCCGCGAGCTGTGCATCGCCGGGCGCTCGCTCGACCGGATGATCAAGGTGGCGCAGGACAATGGCTACCTCGAGGATTTCCCCGAGCCGATCAACTTCGATGCGGCGATGGCCCTGCCGCGCGGCAAGGTTTTGATCCTCGCCACCGGCGGGCAGGGCGAGCCGCGCGCCGCACTGGCACGGATCGCGGAGGGCAACCACCCGCTCGAAATGGCCGCGGGCGACGTGGTGCTGTTCTCCAGCCGCCAGATTCCGGGCAACGAACTGGCGGTGGGCCGAGTGCAGAACCAGCTCGCCGCGCAGGGCGTCGTGATGGTGTCCGATAAGCAGGGCGAGATCCACGTCTCCGGTCACCCCGGCCGCCCCGAGCTGGAGACGCTCTACGGCTGGCTGCGTCCGCAGATCCTGGTGCCGGTGCATGGCGAGATGCGCCACATGCAGGAACATGCGCGGCTCGGCAAAGCGAGCGGCATTCCCGAGACATTGGTGCAGAAGAATGGCGATATCGTGCGCCTTGCACCCGGCCGCCCGGGCAAGCTCGCAGAGGTGCGCAACGGGCGCCTGGTGCTCGATGGCGATATCATCGTGCCGGCCGATGGCGAGGCGATCGCCACCCGCCGCCGGCTGGCGCGCGATGGCCTGCTGGTGGTGGCTCTCGACGGGAAGGGCGGGGCACAGGTCCATGGGATCGGCCTGCCGCTGGATGAGGATTATCCCGAATTCGTCGCCGAGGCCGAAGCCGACGTGGCCGAAGCGCTGCGCAAGCTGAAGGGCCGTGACCGGAACCTGCCCGATGCGATAAGCGAGGCCGCCCGCCTCGCCGCCCGTCGTGCGGCGCAGCGCTGGTCGGGCAAGAAGCCGCAGACCAAGGTGCTGTTCCCGCGCGCCTGACCAGGGACGTTTTGCAATGCAATGGACTTCCGTGCTGGCGATTTACGCGCTCATCTGGGTGATGTGCGCGTTCATCCTGCTGCCGTTCGGCGTGCAGACGCACGACGAGGCAGGGATTGAGAAGGTGCCGGGCCAGGCGGACAGTGCCCCCGCTCATTTCCGCCCCTGGCGCATCGTCCTGAGGGCGACGGTGCTGGCGGCGCTGCTATGCGCGCTTTACATTGCCAATTTCGTCAACGGCTGGATCACTAGCGATGATATCAACCTGTTCGGTCAGCCGCCCGGATGGGAGAAGGTGGGCGAAAGCTAGTCGTGGGATTGCTTGGCGCTGCCCAGCTTGGCAGGGTCGCGCCGCATCAATGGGAGGGGTGCCGCTTGCGCGCCGTGCTGATCGCCATACCGGAGCGGCCTGGCTGGCTGCGCGAAGGGCCGCCACCCGCGCAGCTCGGGCGCCCGCTGCCGCTGCGCCAGCTTGATTTCGCGCTTGCTTGCGGCTGCGAGAGCGTGCTGGCGGTGGGCGATACCGGCGCCCCGGAGGCCGAGGCGCTCCAGCGAGAGGCGCGCGCCGCCGGTATGCCGCTGTACATCACCCCTCATGCCCACGGCCTGCTGGGCCAGCTCGGCGCGTCCGACGAGCTGCTGGTCTTGGCCGCGCGCCTGCTGCCCGAAGCACCTGCCGCGGTGCAGGCGCTGGCCGGCGGCCCCGGCGTGCTGGTGCTCCCTGCCGAGTCGGCGGTCGATGCCGGCTTCGAGCGCATCGATGGCCAGCGTGCTTGGGCCGGCGCAGCGCTGATCCCGGGCAGCCTGGTCGAACACCTCGCCGAGCTCCCGCGCGAAAGCGACCCGGCCGCCGCTTTGCTGCGGATCGCGCTGCAGGCCCGCGTACCCGAACGGCGCCTGTCGGTCGAGGCGATGGAGGAGGGCAGCTGGGCGGTGGTCGCGCATGGTGCCGCAGCCTCCGCGCCGGGCGAGGGCTGGCGCCGCCGCCAGCTGGAGAGTGACGGTCGGCACGCGGTGACCGGCGGATTGGCACAGGCCATCCTGAGGCGCTGGGGCGCGATGCGGACCGACGGACGGACGATCGCCGCCTTCTACGCGGGCGCGGCGCTGTTGCTGGCCGCCGCCGTGGCGCTTTCGTGGCACGGCTGGCAGGCGGTCGGGCTCGCGTTGCTGGCGCCGGCGAGTTTATCGGCCACGCTCGGCGCGCTGCTGGTGCGGATCGGTGCGGGCCCGTTTGGACGGCGGAGGCCGCGCTGGAAGCCCGAGCTGGTGCTTGCCGGCGCGCTCGATGCAGCGCTGCTCGCCTGCGCGGCACTGGCGATCGAGGGTGAGTGGCTCGGCCGGCTGTTTCCGCCGCTGGTGCTGTTGGTGGCACTCCACGCCCGCAGCGCGGCCGAACGGCCCATCTGGCTCGCGCAGCTGGGCGACCGCCTGCCGCTTGCCTTGCTGCTGGCGCTGGCCACCGCGCTCGGCCTGGCAGAGCCCGTGATCATGCTTGCGGCGCTCGCCTTCCTGCTCGGCGACCGGCAGGGAGGGCGCCCATCGGGCTAGGCTCAGCGCCGCCCATGCGGCATGAAGCGCCTCAGCCAGATCAGCGCCAGCCCCATCAGCATGGCGATCACGCCGTTGATCGCCCATTGTCGATCCGCCAGCATAAAGCTTTGCGCCGGCCACATCACCAACCCGAGCCCCTGCAGGGTCCACAGCCCGCCGGCCAGCACCAGCATCACGCCCAGCGCCAGCAGCAGCGCCCTTAGTAGGGAGGCGAGGATGGCTGGCATCGCCGCAGCGCCCCGACGTCGGTCCGGGGCTTAGCGCTGGCCGACCGGAACGTAGTCGCGATGCGTGGGCCCGGTGTAGAGTTGGCGCGGGCGGCCGATCACCTGGCCGGGATCGGAGATCATCTCGTTCCACTGCGCCACCCAGCCGACGGTCCGCGCGAGCGCGAACAGGGCGGTGAACATGGTCGTCGGGAAGCCGATCGCCGAGAGAATTACGCCCGAATAAAAGTCCACGTTGGGGAACAGCTTTTTCTCGATGAAGTAGTCGTCCGCCAACGCGATCTCTTCTAGCTGCAGCGCGGTCTCAAACACCGGGTCGTTCACGCCCAGCGCATCGAACACCTCGCGCACGGTCTTCTGCATCACGGCCGCGCGGGGGTCGTAATTCTTGTACACGCGGTGGCCGAAGCCCATCAGGCGAAACGGATCGTTCCGGTCCTTTGCTCGCTCGATGTAATGGGGGATGCGGTCGGGCGTACCGATCTCCTGCAGCATATTGAGCGCAGCTTCGTTCGCGCCGCCATGCGCCGGGCCCCACAGGCAGGCGATCCCGGCCGCGATGCAGGCGAACGGATTGGCGCCCGACGATCCGGCCAGCCGCACGGTGGAGGTGGAGGCGTTCTGCTCATGATCGGCGTGGAGGATGAAGATCCGGTCCATCGCCTTTTCCACCGCCGGGTGAATCTCGTATTCCTCGGCCGGCACGCCGAAGGTCATGCGCAGGAAATTGCCCGTGTAGCTCAGCGAATTGAGCGGCTGCATGAAAGGCTGGCCGATCGCATATTTGTAGGCCCAGGCGGCGATCGTGGGCATTTTGGCGATCAGCCGGTGGCTGCTGATCTTGCGGTGCTCGGGGTCCGAAATGTCGGTGCTGTCGTGGTAGAAGGCGCTGAGCGCACCGACAACGCCGCACATGATTGCCATCGGGTGCGCATCGCGGCGGAAGCCCTGATAGAACTGGCGCAGCTGGTCGTGCAGCATCGTGTGGCGGGTGATGGTGTAGGTGAAGCTGTCGAGCTCGGTCTGCTGGGGCAGCTCGCCATTGAGCAGCAGGTAGCACACTTCCATGAAGCTGGATTGCTCGGCCAGCTGGCCGATCGGGTACCCCCGGTGCAGCAGGACGCCTTCCTCGCCATCGATGAAGGTCAGCGCGCTCTCGCAACTGGCGGTGGATTTGTAGCCAGGATCGTAAGTGAACATGTCGGTGGAGCCGAACATCTTGCGGATGTCCACCACGTCGGGGCCGCAGCTGCCCTCCATCACCGGGAAATCGTACTGCTGGTCTTCGACCGTCAGCTTCGCCTGCTTGTCAACCAAGATGCGTCTCCTTCGTGTGTCCTGCTTGCGGTCAGTCGCCGCCCGATCCGCTGCCGAGAGCCTGTGCCTCGATCCTCGCCAGGCTCTCCTCCCTGCCGAGCAGGGCGAGCACGTCGAAGATGCCTGGCGAGGTGGCCTGCCCGGTGAGCGCGGCCCGAAGCGGCTGTGCGAGCTTGCCAAGGCCGAGCCCCAGTTGTTCCGCATAGGCCTTCAGGTTCGCTTCGAGCGCGCTTGTAGTCCAGACCTGTTCCGCGCGCAAACGCCCGGCGATGCAGCCCAGCAGTGTGCGCGCCGGTTCGTCGAGTAGGGCGGCGGCCTTGTCGCTCAGGATCAGCGGACGGCGGGCGAACAGGAAGCGCGCGCCCTCGGCCAGTTCGTCGAGATCCTTTGCACGGGGCTTGAGTTCCGGCATTGCCCTGGTCAGCAGCGCAACCCCGTTGACGGCATCGGATCCGACGCGGGGGGCCACCAGTGCGGCCAGTCGGGCATCGTCGGCTTGGCGGATGTAGTGCCCGTTGAGGCTGTGCAGCTTCTTCATGTCGAACCGGCTCGGGCTCTTACCTACCCCATCCAGATCGAACAGCGTCGCAGCTTCCTTCGCGGTGAATTCCTCACGATCGCCATGGCCCCAGCCGAGCCGCAGCAGGTAATTGAACAGCGCTTCGGGCAGGATGCCGAGTTCGTCACGATAGGCGTCGACCCCGGTGGCGCCGTGGCGCTTGGAAAGCTTGGCGCCATCTGCCCCGTGGATCAGTGGGATATGCGCATAGGTGGGATCGGGCCAGCTGCCCTCGATGCTGTCCATGGCGCGGATGATCGGCAGCTGGCGGAAGGCGTTGTTGAGATGGTCGTCCCCGCGGATGATGTGGGTGACGCCCATGTCGTGATCGTCGACAATCACCGCCAGCATGTAGGTCGGCGTGCCGTCGGCGCGCAGCAGCACGTAATCGTCGATCTCGGCATTGCTGACGGTGACGCGGCCCTGCACGCGGTCTTCGATGACCGTCTCGCCCTCGCGCGGGGATTTCAGGCGAACGGTGAAGGGCATGCCTTCGGGCGCTTCCGCTGGATCGCGGTCGCGCCAGCGCCCGTCATAGCGCAGCGGCTGGCGCGCGGCACGCTGGCCTTCGCGCATTTCCTCCAGCTCCTCGGTCGTGGCGTAGCATCGATAGGCATGGTCATGCGCGAGCAGCGCCTGCGCCACCTGGGCATGGCGGTTGGCACGTTGTGACTGGAGGACGGGTGGCTCGTCGAAGTGGATCCCCAGCCAGTCCAGCCCGTCTAGGATCGCGTCGATTGCCGCTTGCGTGGAACGCTTCGCGTCGGTGTCCTCGATCCGCAGCAGCACCTTGCCGCCGTGGCGCCGGGCATAAAGCCAGTTGAACAGCGCCGTCCGCGCACCGCCAATATGCAGAAAGCCGGTGGGCGAGGGCGCAAACCGCGTGACGACCGGAGACACGATCGTCTCGGTCGGAACCGCGGCCAGTTCGCTTGCGCTTGCCATTGCCGTGCGCTTTCTCTCCAAGGGTTGCATGGCCACCCGCCGCACCCCTGATGTCCCTCTCGGTGAGGATTTCGGTGATGCTGCGGTGCAACAGCCGCCTTGGCGAAAGCGCGCCAGCTTGTCCAGCATGGCGGACATTGCGGAGGCTCACCTCTCTTACGCCGGGCTGGATCGCGGGCCCTGGCTGGCGATCGCCTTTGCCGCCGGGATCGCCGCCTGGTTCTGGCTCGACGGCCCGGCCGAGTGGATCGCGGCGCTGGCCGCCTGCGGCATGCTGTGCCTCGGCGTGCTGGCGCTTTGGAAAGGAGAGGAGGCGCGCGCTCATCTGGTGACCGCGGCGGTCAGCGTGGGCCTGCTGGTGGCGGCCGGGATCGCGGTGATCTGGCTGCGCTCGGAACTGGTCGGCGCCCGCCCGCTCGATCGGCCGATGTCGGCCCAGATCACCGGCCGCATCCTCGACCGGATCGACCAGCCGGCCGAGGATCGCGTGCGGCTGGTGCTGGCCACGCGCAACCCCGATACCGGCGAGGCGATCAAGGTGCGCGTTAACGTGCCCACAGACGAGGCCCAGCCGGGCATGACCGAGGGCGCGGTCGTCCGCATGCGCGCCCGGCTAATGCCGCCTGCCTCGCCGATGCTGCCGGGCGCCTACGATTTTGCCCGCGCGGCCTGGTTCCAGGGCTTCGCCGCCACGGGCAGCACCCAGGGCGAGGTTGAGCTGGTGGAGGAGACACCGGGCGGATCGGCCATCTCCCGGCTCCAGCGCTGGCTCTCGGCGCATGTTCGCTCGCAGCTCACCGGCTCCCCCGGCACCATCGCGGCGGCCTATGCTAGCGGCGACCGCGGTGCGATCGACGAGGCCGACGACATCGCCATGCGCGACTCCGGTCTCACCCATCTCCTCTCCATCGGCGGCATGCATCTCAGCGCGCTGATGGCAGCCGCCTACCTGCTGGCCATGCGCTTTCTCGCGCTCTCGCCATGGCTCGCCCTGCGCGTGCGGCTGCCGGTGATCGCCGCCGGCATCGCCGCATTGGCGGGCATCGGCTACACGCTGCTGACCGGCTCCGAGGTGCCGACCGTGAGGAGTTGCGTCGCCGCGCTGCTGGTGCTCGTCGCACTGGCGATGGGGCGACAGCCGCTCTCGCTCAGGATGGTGGCAGCGGCCGCGTTCGTGGTGCTGCTCTTGTGGCCAGAAACGCTGATCGGGCCCAGCTTCCAGATGAGCTTTGCCGCGATCATCGCGCTGGTGGCATTGAACCAGTGCGCGCCAATGCGCGAATTCATGCGCCCGCGAGAGGAAGGCTGGCTGGTGCGCGCCGGGCGCAACACGGTGCTGCTGCTCGCCACCGGCATCGTCATCGAACTGGCGCTGATGCCCATCGTGCTGCTGCACTTCCACCGGGCTGGCATCTACGGTGCACTGGCCAACGTCATTGTCATCCCGCTCACCACTTTCGTCACCATGCCGCTGATTGCCATTGCGCTGCTTTTCGATCTGGTGGGGCTGGGCGCGCCGGTCTGGTGGCTGACCGGCAAGTCGCTCGAACTGATGCTGTGGATCGCGCATTTCACTGCCAGTCAGCCGGGGTCGGTCAAGCTGTTGCCGCAGATGTCGGATGGCACTTTCGCGCTGTTCCTCGCCGGTGGGCTATGGCTGGCCTTCTGGCGCGGGCGAGCGCGCCTGCTGGGGCTGGGCCCGGCATCCGTCGCTGCGCTGATGATGGTAATGACGCCGGTGCCCGACCTGTTAGTCTCGGGCGATGGACGCCATGTCGGGATCACCGGCGAGGGCGACCGGCTGCTGATGCTGCGCACAACTCGCAGCAGTTTCACCCGCGACAATTTGACGGAACTCGCCGGCGCATCGGCCGAACCCATTCCCCTGGCGGAATGGCCACTGGCACGTTGCAGCCCCGATTTCTGCTCACTCACCATCCGCCGTGACGGTCGCGACTGGAACCTGCTGATGAGCCGCAGCAACCGCTACGTCCCACTGGACGATCTGCGGGCGGCCTGCGCGCAGGCCGATATCGTGATCTCGGATCGCTGGCTGCCGCGGGTGTGCGAACCACGCTGGCTGAAGGCCGACCAGCGTATGCTGCGAGAGACCGGCGGACTGGCGATCGACCTTTCTCGCGGAAGGGTGCAGACGGTCGCGGATAGTCAGGGCAGCCATGGATGGTGGCGCGGCGAATAGCTCTCCCCGGCGCGCCCCGGCGGTCGGCCGCGCCTAGTGGTAGCGGCGCAGCAGCCCGGCGAGACGGCCCTGAACCACCACCTCGTGCTCGGGATAGAGCTGCGGCTGGTAAGCGCCGTTCGCAGGGTCGAGCCGCACCATGCCGTTCTCCCGCCGTAAATATTTCAGCGTCGCCTCCTCGCCCCGGATAAGGGCGACCACGATCTCGCCATCGCGCGCCTCGTCGGTGCGCTTCACCAGCGCGTAATCGCCGTCGAGAATGCCGGCCTCGATCATCGAATCGCCGGAAACCTCAAGCGCATAATGGTCGCCTGCGCCCAGCAGCGCGGCGGGGACGGGCAGCGTGCGGCTATCTTCCAGCGCCTCAATCGGCATGCCCGCCGCGATTCGGCCGTGCAGCGGTACCTCGACCACGTCATTGGCCGGTTCGGGCATTTTGCGCGGGGGGCGAACCGACTGTGCAACAGGCTCGCTTGACGCTTGCATCGGGCGCGCAACGCCGCGCTGGTTCTCGGGCTGCCGGACGACTTCGAGCGCTCGTGCGCGATTTGGGAGGCGGCGGATGAAGCCGCGCTCTTCCAGCGCGGAGATCAACCGGTGCACGCCGGACTTGCTCTTGAGATCAAGGGCGTCCTTCATTTCCTCAAATGACGGGGAGATACCCGTATCCTCCAGCCGGTGCTGGACGAACAGCAGAAGCTCGTGCTGCTTGGCGGTGAGCATGATCGTCTCCTCGGCATGTTCCTATCAGGAACGAACACGGAACAATTATGCAACTCCTACAAGTCCGTCAAGCCATACCATCATTATGGATCCAATAGACCGTTACCAATTCGCCGGGCTTCGCTGACGGGCTGCGTGCGAGGCGCTGGATCAGGCAATCTGCGGCCCCCAGCGAAGCAAGCGTGCTGCTATCCTGCTGCTCGAGCGGAACGACACCCTCGGGCTCGATTAGGCCGCGTAGGAACTCCATACGCTCGCCTACCGGCGGGAGCGGAGCGGCGAGCGGCAGAGCCACACCCACCGGAAGCGGCCCGCTCGATCCGCCGAGCCGCCGTAGCAGCGGCAGGAGGAACAGAAACGCGGTGACGAAGCTCGACACCGGGTTGCCGGGCAGGCCGAGGATTACCTGCTCGCCGCGCCGGGCCACCAGCAGCGGCTTGCCCGGGCGGATCGCGATGCGCCAGAAGTCGATCCGCGCGCCCCAGGCTTCAAGCGCGGGGCGGATGAGATCGTGCTCGCCGACCGAAGCGCCGCCGCTGGTCACGAGCACGTCGCACGATTGCGCCTGTTCCAGCGCCGCAGCCAGCGCGTCCAGGCGATCGGGCACCGGCCCGACGCGGGTGAGGCTAGAGACCAGCGGCGCGGCCATCGCGGCCAGCATCGCCCCATTGCTGGCCGGCACCCGGTGCGGCGGGCAGGCCTGCGGATTGCCCGCCAGTTCATCGCCGCTTTCGAGCACCGCGAGCGCCGGCCGCCGACCGACTTCGACTGCTCCATGCCCGCCCGCCAGCAGCAGCGCCATCCGCGCGGGGGTCAGCAGGGCGCCGGCAGGGAGCAGCGGCTCGCCTTCGCAAAAATCGAGCCCGGCGAGGCGAATGTGGTGGGGCGAAGGGGCGCCGTCGGGAGCAAGGCGCAGCGTCCCAACTTCGTGCAAGGCTTGCTCCTGCAGCAGGATCGCGCCCGCCGCTGGGGGCAGCAGTGCGCCGGTCGATATGCGCACGGCCTCGCCTGGCTTCAGCGGCACGGTGAAGGGATGGCCCGCAGCGCTTTCCCCCACGGTTCGCCACGGTCCGCCGAGATCGTCCGCGCGCATCGCAAAGCCATCCATCGCGGAGCAATCAGCCGCCGGTTGCGTGCGCCGGGCGAGCAGCGGTCCGGAAGAATAGCGCCCCGCTGCATCGGCAACCGGAACAGTTTCGCTCCCCAGCGGCATCACTCGTCCGAGGAGCCGCTCCTGCGCCACTTCCAGCGAGAGCGGCCGGATCATTCCGGCGCGTGCCAGGGACCGCTCTTGCCGCCGGTCTTCTCGATCAGGCGCACGTCTTCGATGACCATCGCGCGGTCCACCGCCTTGGCCATGTCATAGATTGTGAGCAGCGCAATGGAAGCCGCTGTCATGGCTTCCATTTCGACGCCGGTTCGGCCACGGAGGGAGGCGCGCGCCATGACCGATACGGCATCGTTCTCGAACGTGAATTCGACACTCACCGCGTCGAGTGCGAGCGGATGACACAGCGGGATCAGTTCGCCAGTGCGCTTGGCCGCCATGATCCCCGCAATGCGCGCGACGGCGAGCACATCGCCCTTGGAGCCGTTGCCCTCGCGAACGGCCGCCAGCGCTCCGGGCGACATACGGATGCGTCCGCTGGCAGCGGCCATACGCGCGGTTTCGGCCTTGCCGCCGACATCGACCATGCGCGCCTGGCCCTGCTCGTCGAGATGGGTCAACCTCGTCATGACGAGCGGCTCACCTCCATTAGGCACAAGAGAAGGGATGGCTCTGGGTGCGCGGCATCATCGCTCCGCCCGCATCGAAGGTAACGGCGTTCCCGGGTCGGTGCCTCGTCGTTAATCGGGATGCCGCGCCAGGCCTCCTGGTGGCGCTGCTCCCGAGCCACCCAGCCACTCGCCGCTTCACCGGCGCGCCTGCGCAGCCCAGCAGCCGGTCGCCCTTATCGAGCCCAAAGGCGAGATAGCGGGGGCTGCTCATCATCCCGCCGCCTCGCCTCCCAGCAGCGCCGCAGTCGCCGCCGCCAGATCGGGTGCGCGCATCAGGCTTTCGCCGACCAGAAAGGTGTGCACTCCACTGCTCGCCAGACGGCGCAGGTCCGTGTGGGTGGCGATTCCGCTTTCGCCCACCAGCAGCGCATCGACCGGGGCGAGCGGCGCGAGGCGTTCGGTGGTGGCGAGATCGGTACGGAAGCTGCGCAAATCGCGGTTGTTGATGCCGATCAGCCGCGTCGCGAGGCGGGCGGCACGGTCGAGCTCGGCTGCGTTATGCACCTCCACCAGCACATCCATCCCGCGTTCCAGCGCTGCGGCCTCGAGTTCTGCCATCTGCGAATCCCCCAGAGCGGCGACGATCAGCAGGATCGCATCGGCGCCGATGGCGCGCGCCTCGGCCACCTGCCATGGATCGAGCGTGAAATCCTTGCGCAGCACCGGCAGCGGGCAGGCCGCGCGCGCTTCCAGCAGATAATCCTCGTGCCCCTGAAAATGCGGTGCATCGGTGAGGACGGACAGGCAGGCGGCGCCGCCACGCTGATAGGCCTGCGCGTGCTCGGCAGGGTGGAAATCGTCGCGGATCAACCCTTTGGAGGGCGATGCTTTCTTGATTTCTGCAATCAATGCGAAGGAGCCGCGGGCCAGCTTCTCCTCCAGCGCGGCGCGAAAGCCGCGCGGAGGGGAGGCGGAGGCAGCGCGTCGATCAAGGTCGCCGATGGACGCGAGGCCCTTGCGCGCTTGCACCTCCTCCAGCTTGACCGCGCAGATCTGGGCGAGGCGGTCGCTCATCGGGCCGTCGCGATCCAGCAATCGAGCAACGCAGTGGCCAGGCCGCGATCGATCGCCTCGGCCGCCTCTTCCACGCCAGCGCTCCAGCTCTCGGCCTCTCCCGCCACGATCAGCGCACCGGCGGCGTTGAACAGCACTGCATCGCGATAGGGGCCGGGTGCGCCCAGCAGCAGTTCGCGCAGGGCGGCGGCGTTGTGCACCGCCCCGCCGCCGCGGATCGCCTCCACCGGTTCGCTGGGCAGACCCGCCTCCGAGGCATCCACGCGGCTCATCGCCAGCGCGCCGCCGGTGATGGTCGCGACCGTATTGCCACCCGCCAGGCTCAGTTCGTCCAGCCCCTCGTCGCCCGAGACGACCATCGAGTGCCCGGTGCCGAGCCGCGCCAGTGCCTCGGCATAGACCGGCACGTAATCGGGCCGCGCGATGCCGACCAGCTGGCGGCGCACGCCGGCCGGGTTGGCCAGCGGGCCCATCAAATTAAAGATCGTCCGCTGGCCCAGCGCGCGGCGGATGGGCTGGATGCGCGCCATCGCCGGGTGGTGAGTCTGCGCGAAAAGGAAGCCGATGCCGATCTCGCGCAGGGTCATTTCGGCGGTGCGCCCGGCGGCTTCCATGTCGAGCCCCAGCGCCTCCAGCGTATCCGCAGCGCCGGCCTTGCTGGAGGCGGCGCGGTTGCCGTGCTTGGCGACCGGCACACCGCAGGCCGCCACCACGATCGCGACAGCGGTCGAGACGTTGAGCGTGTGGTGCCCGTCGCCTCCCGTGCCGCAGACGTCGATGGCGTTGGCTGGCGCCTCGACCGGCACCAGCCTAGCCCGCATTGCCCGGGCGGCGCCGGCGATTTCACCCGCGGTCTCACCCCGATTGGACAGCGCCAGCAGGAAGCGTGCGATTGCCTCATCCGAAGGCGCCCCATCGAGCATGATGCCGAAGGCGGCTTCGGCCTCCTCCTCGGACAGTGCCCGGTCGGTGGCGGGCAGCACGTTCATGCGGGCACCTTCGCTTCGATGCCGCAGAGCTTCAGGAAGTTGGCCAGCAGCGCATGACCGTGCTCGGTGGCGATGCTCTCGGGGTGGAACTGCACGCCGTGGATCGGCAATGTGGCGTGGCGCATGCCCATGACGCAGGTGCCCTTGAGCCCGGGTGTTTCGCTTGTGCCATTGACCAGCAGCGCGGGCGGCAGGTCCTCGACGATCAGGGAATGGTAGCGGGTGGCGGTAAAGGGGGCGGGCAGGCCGGCGAAGACCCCGCTGCCATCGTGCGTGACCGGGCTGGTCTTGCCATGCATCAGACCGCCGCGCTTCACCGTGCCGCCGAAATGCTGCCCGATCGCCTGATGGCCGAGGCATACGCCCAGCAGCGGCGTGCCCGCATCGGCACAGGCGGCGACCAGCTCGAGGCTGATGCCCGCCTCGTTGGGCGTGCAGGGGCCCGGCGAAATGAGGAAGCCCTTCGCGCCGCTTGCCAGCGCCTCCGCGGCAGTGAGCGCGTCGTTGCGCACCACCTCCACTGCGGCCCCCAGCTCCATCAGATAATGGACGAGGTTGAAGGTGAAGCTGTCGTAATTGTCGATGACGAGGATCATGGCGCGTGGCTACTGCCCGAATTCCGCCTCGCCCGCCAGCCGCACGGCCTCGCGGGCGGCGGCCAGCAGCGCGGCGGCCTTGGCCTCGCATTCGCGCTGTTCGGAGGCCGGGTCGCTGTCGGCCACGATCCCGGCGCCGGCCTGCACGTGCATCACGCCATCCTTGACCACCGCGGTGCGCAGCACGATGCAGCTATCCACCGCTCCGTCGGGCGCGAAATAGCCCACGCCGCCAGCATAGGCGCCCCGGGTTTCGGGCTCGAGTTCGGCGATGATCTGGCAGGCGCGGATCTTCGGCGCGCCCGATACGGTGCCGGCAGGGAAGCCCGCGAACAGCGCGTCGAGCGCGTCGCGGCCCTCGGCCAATCGGCCGACCACGTTGCTGACGATGTGCATCACGTGGCTGTAGCGCTCGATGGTGAAACTGTCGGTCACCGCTACGCTGCCCGCCGCCGCCACACGGCCGACATCGTTGCGCCCCAGATCGAGCAACATCAGGTGTTCGGCGCATTCCTTCGGGTCCGCCAGCAGGGCGAGTTCGGCGGCGCGGTCTTCCTCCTGCGAGCGGCCGCGCGGGCGGGTGCCGGCGATCGGCCGCACGGTGATCTCGCCATCGCGCACCCGCACGAGGATCTCGGGGCTGGAGCCGACCACCGCGAAGCCCGGCAGGTCGAGAAAATAGAGGAACGGCGAGGGGTTCACGCGCCGCAGCGCGCGGTACAGCGCCAGCGGCGGCAGCGGGAACGGGCAGGTGAAGCGCTGCGCGAGCACCACCTGGAAGATGTCCCCCGCGGTAATGTAATCCTTCGCCCGTGCCACCATCGCCGAGTAATCGGCGCCGGTGAGGGTGGGCTCCAGCGCCAGTTCCGGCAACTCGGCGGCACGGACGTTGGGCGGAACAGGAGCGGAAAGGCGGCGCAGGGCGGCTTCGGTCCGCTCGCCGGCCTGCTCGATCTGGCGCTCGGGCTTGCCGCCCTCGGCCCAGAGCGGCGCGATGCAAAACAGCGTATCGGTCAGCCCGTCGAACACCAGGATCAGCGTGGGGCGCACGAACAACATGTCGGGCAGAGCCAGCGGGCCTGCCGGTGCGCGGGGCAGATCTTCGACCAAGCCGATGGTCTCGTAGCCGAAATAGCCGACGAGGCAGGCGAGCGCGGGCGGCAGCTCGGGCGGCACCGCAATCCGGCACCCAGCGGCCAGTGCGCGCAGCTCGGCCAGGCTGGTGCCGGGGAGGGAGGTGAAGGCGGCGCGATCGTGGCGCCAGCGGCGGTTGACTTCGCAGGCTGGGCCGGTGGCGCGAAAGAGCAGGTCCGGCTCCAGCCCGAGCAGCGAATAGCGCCCGCGAATG
Organism: Erythrobacter sp. ANT-B3C2; assembly: GCA_001683845.1. Classification (GTDB taxonomy): domain Bacteria; phylum Pseudomonadota; class Alphaproteobacteria; order Sphingomonadales; family Sphingomonadaceae; genus Croceibacterium. The sequence goes on from LXQI01000019.1 coordinate 34,220, forward strand.
GCGCCGCCCTCCACCGATTCGAGCAGGAAATCGCCGCGTCCGGGCTCGATCAGCTTGAGCGCCGCGCCGACCGGCGTCTCCGTATCGGCGACCACCTGTCGCCAGACCAGCGCAGGCTCGCCCGCCGCAAGGCAGCGGCGCGCGGCTTCGGCATTGGCGAGAGCTTCCAGCGCCGGCGGCCTCAGTTGGCGCTGCCGGTCAGCTGCGCGGCCACTGCCTGCACCGCTTGGCTGTTGCGCTCCACGCCGACCTCGGCCTGCACTGCGGCGGTGAACTGCGTGACATATTCCTCGGCCGTCACCGTGCCCAATTGCTGCAGCACCGCCGTGACGATCGGATCGTCCTGCGCAATCGCGCCGGCCGTCACCTCGTCCACCTGCACCACGAACCAGCCATTGTCGTTGGCATCTTCCAGCTTCTTCACCGAGCCCTGCGCCATCGAGAAGAACAGCGCCAGCGGAGCCGGCACCTGGCCGATCTGCGCCAGTTCCTCGCGGCTCAGCGAAAGGCTCTCGGGCGCGGGCAGGCTGCGCTGCTCAGCGGCGATCGCCTGGGCCAGCGTGCTGCCCCGGGCCATGCGCTGGATCACCCGGTCGGCCGCCGCACGAGCCAACGCCGCGCCGCGATCGCGCCGCCAGAAGGAAGCGACCTGCTCGCGGATCTCCGCCAGCGGGGCAATCGCCGAGGCGGTCACCTCGGAGACATCGAACATCATGTAGCGTTCGCCTGCCGTCACCTGGGCCAGCTGCGCCTCGCCCTCGGCCACGTCGAAGGCGAGCGGCAGCACCGGGGCGAGCACCGGCGGCACGGTCTCGCCGGCAACACCGTAGATCGCGCCATCGGCGGTCACGGGGCGCGAGATGGCCAGCGTGAGGCCGAGTTCCTGCGCCACCTCGGTGAGGCTGGCGCCCTCCTGCAACTGCTCATCCAGCCGGGTCAGCAACTCGGCAAAGGCGGTGCGGCGCGTTTCCTCCGTCAGTCTCGTGGTCAACTCGCCGCGAACCTGCTCGAGCGTGCGCGCCGGCGTGCGCTCCACTGCGTCGACGCGCAGCACGTACCAGCCGAGCTCCCCGCGGGCAGGGGCGGCAATCGCGCCCTGGGCAGCCTGGAAGCCCGCCGTGGCGACCGCGGCCGAGCTTGCCTGCGCCAGCTGTGCCTGAGCCGCCGGGCCGATCGGGGTGGTGCGCAGCCCCTTCGATTCGGCGGAGGCATCAAGCGAGGTGCCGCCGCGCACCTCGGCCACGATGGCCTGCGCTGCGGCCTGCGTGGGCACCACCAGCTGGGTGAAGCGGCGCAGCTCGCGTGCCACATACTGCCCGCGATCGCGGCGATAGGCCTGCGCCAGCTGCTCCTCGGTCGGCGCGGGCAACTGGCCGATCGACTCCTCGCCAAAATCGACATAGCGGATCACCCGCCGCTCTGGGCGAATATAGAGCCGGCTGGTAGCGGTGTAATATTCCTGTAGCTGCGCCGGGGTCGGCCCGCTCTCGGGCGCATAGGCCGCGGCCGGCAGCAGCGCCAGCGCGCCCGCGCGCCGCTCGCGCAGCAGCGAGGCATAGCGCCGGCCGATGCTCGCGGGCATCACCGGGGAAAGCGCAATCGGGGTCAGCAGCTGGCGGGCGAACAGGCCCATCGCCAGATCCTTGCGCACCGCCGCCTCGCTGAGCCCGCGCTGACTGATCGCGGCACGATAGGCGGCCTGGTCGAACGATCCGTCCGGCCCGCGGAAGGCGGGCAGCTGCAGCAATTCGCTGTCGATCAACCGGTTGCCCGCGCGCAGGCCATGCTGGCGGCCGAACTCCGCCAAGGCGGCGCGGCGCACCATCTGGTCGAGGAGCTCATCGAGCGCGCCATTCCCCACGAAGGCTTCCATCGTCATCGTGGGGTTCTGCTGCTGCACCTGCCCAAGCGCGTTGGAGGCGTTCATCTCCAACTCGGCGGCATCGATCCGCTCGTCGCCCACCACCGCCACGCGATCGCCCCCGGCGACCCCGCCGAAGGTGGTGACGTTGGCCACATCCGCGCTGGCGAAGGCGACCGCCACCAGGCCCAGGAAGGCCAGCGTGACGGCAATGCCCAGCTTGGACTTGAAGAAACTGCGAAACAGGGTGAGCATGAAGCGGCTTTGCGGATCCCGTGCGCCGGATGGCGGCATTTTCGGCCCGGGGCCTTATCCCGCCTGCGGCCACTCCGCAACAGCCGAGGCCCTTCCTGTCTTTCCCGCCGACATGTGGACAAGCGGCTTTTGACATCACCCATGCAGCGGACTAGCGGGCGTGCACTTCGGCCGATGCGGGCCTTTCCTTGATTTAATACCAAGCGAGGTTTCCGATGACCCAGCGCCCATACATCGTCGGCAACTGGAAGATGAATGGCATGCGCGCGATGCTGGGGGAGGCGCGCGCGATCGACCGTGCGGCCGAGCGCTTGATCAAGGCCGAGGTGGCATTGGCGCCCCCGTTCACGATGATCCATGCGATCCGCAGAGAGGCGCAGCTGATCGGGGTCGGCGCGCAGAATTGCCAGCCCGAGGACGGGCTGGAGCACACCGGCGAAATTTCGCCGGCGATGGTGAAGGATGCCGGCGCCGGCTTCGTGATACTTGGCCATTGCGAGCGGCGCGCGCATCACCACGAGACCGATGCCATGATCAAAGCCAAGGCCGAGGCGGCGCTGGCGGTGGGCCTCGGCGTAATCGTGTGCGTGGGCGAAACCGGGGAGCAGCGCAAAGCCGGACAGGCCGAACAGGCGATCGCGGCGCGGCTGAAGGGCTCCCTACCCGGCGGCGACAATGCGGCGGAGAAGCTCACCGTAGCATATGAACCGATCTGGGCGGTGGGCAGCGGACGCACGCCCACGCCGGACGAGATCGGCGCGGTGCATCGCATGATCCGCTCTCAGCTGATGGAAACCTATGGCGAGGGTGCGGCCGCTGTTCGAATCCTCTACGGTGGCTCGGTCAACGTCGAGAACGCGGCCGAGCTGCTCTCGGCGGACGAGGTGGGCGGGGTGCTGGTGGGCGGGGCCAGCCGTTCGGCCGAAAGCTTTCTTGGGATCATCGCCGCCGCTGCCGAACGCGGCTCCTGATCGCCGCGCCCCGGGATTTTCGGGGAGAGCATCAGCGGCACGGGCGGCGCACGGCTTGTGCCGGTGCGCGCCAGCCCCTAGATGCGCGCCCTTACATTCACCGACAGAGCGCCCGTCACGATGTTCATCTTCCTCACCGTCATCCAGGGGATCGTTGCGGCGACGCTGGTCGGGCTGATCCTGATGCAGCGCTCCGAAGGCGGCGGACTGGGGATCGGCGGCGGCGGCAGCCCCGGCGGGCTAATGAGCGCCCGTGGCGCGGCCGATTTCATGACCCGCGCGACCAAGTGGCTGGCGGTGCTGTTCGTGGTGCTGGCGATCGTGCTGGCAGCGATGGCGGTGGACCGGGCGAGCGGGCGCGAGATCGACACCAGCCTCCAGCGCCCGGTCAGCGACCCGCTGGCAGACCCGATCGCAAGCCCCGGCGCCCCGGCGCCGCCTCCAGATCTGATCCCGGGCGATCCGGGGCTCGATGGCCAGGCGCCGGTCAGCCCAATCCCTGCCACCCCGTCGGATCCCCTCGCCGAAGTCCAGTAACGCGCCGGAAGATACGGCAGGGAGGGGGTACGAGCTCCTTCTTGCCACGCGCTGCTCGCCGCTTCTGTGCAAAGACCGCGGCTTGCGGCTTGCGCCGAATCCGCCGCCACGCCTAAGGCTCACCTCCCATGGCGCGGTTCATTTTCATCACCGGCGGCGTGGTGTCTTCGCTCGGCAAGGGGCTGATGGCGGCGAGCCTCGCCGCCCTCCTCCAGGCGCGAGGCTTCAAGGTCCGCATCCGCAAGTTCGATCCCTATCTCAACGTTGATCCGGGCACGATGAGCCCGTATCAGCACGGCGAGGTCTACGTCACCGACGATGGCGCCGAGACCGATCTCGATCTCGGCCATTACGAGCGTTTTACCGGCGTCTCCGCGCGCCAGAGCGACAATGTCACCTCGGGGCGCATCTACCAGCAGATCATCGCCCGGGAGCGGCGCGGCGATTACCTCGGTGCCACTGTGCAGGTGATCCCGCACGTCACCGATGCCATTAAGCAATTCGCCCTCGCCGATACCGAGGGGCACGATTTCATTCTGTGCGAGATCGGCGGCACGGTCGGCGATATCGAGAGCCTGCCGTTCATCGAAGCCATCCGGCAGCTGCGCAACGAGCTCGGGCGGGAGAACACCGCAGTCGTCCACGTCACGCTGGTGCCTTACATCACCGCCGCGGGCGAGCTGAAGACCAAGCCCACCCAGCATTCGGTGCGCGAGCTCACCAGCCTCGGCGTTCAGCCCGACCTGCTGCTATGCCGCTGCGAGCATCCGCTGCCCGCCACAGAGCGCGCCAAGATTGCGCTGTTCTGCAACGTGCGGCCCGAAGCGGTGATTCAGGCGCTCGATGCGCCCAGCATCTACGCAGTGCCACTGCAATATCACGGCGAGGGGCTGGATGGGGAGGTGCTGCGGCACTTCGGGCTGGAGGCGCCGGCGCCCGATATCGCCCGCTGGGTGGACATCCTCGATCGCTACAACAACCCCGAAGGGCAGGTGACCATCGGAGTGGTGGGCAAATATGTCGGCCTGCCCGACGCCTACAAATCGCTGAACGAGGCGCTGGTGCATGGCGGACTGGCCAACCGGGTGAAGGTCGCCGTCCGCTGGATCGACGCCGAAGTGTTCGAGCAGGACGATGCCGCCATCGCCGCCGAGCTGGAACCCATGCACGGCATTCTCGTGCCGGGCGGCTTTGGGGAGCGCGGCTCAGAAGGCAAGATTGCCTCGGTGCGCTTTGCGCGGGAACGCGAGGTGCCGTTCTTCGGCATCTGTCTGGGCATGCAGATGGCCTGCATTGAAGGCGCCCGCAACACCGCCGGCTTCCCCGAGGCCAGCTCCACCGAATTCGGCCCCACGGACAATCCGGTGGTCGGCATCATCACCGAATGGATGAGCAAGGAGGGGCTGCAGCAGCGCAGCGCCGAGGGCGATCTGGGCGGCACGATGCGGCTCGGCGCCTATGAGGCAGTGCTCTCTGGCAACAGCCACGTCTCCAGCATCTACGACGGGGCGACGCGCATCGTCGAGCGACACCGCCACCGCTATGAGGTCAACGCCTGTTATCGCGAGCCACTGGAGCGGGGCGGGCTGGTGTTCTCCGGCATGTCGCCCGATGGGCTGCTGCCCGAGATCGTCGAGCGACCGGATCATCCCTGGTTCGTCGGCGTGCAGTTCCACCCGGAGCTGAAGAGCAAGCCGTTCGATCCGCACCCGCTGTTCGCGGGCTTCATCGCTGCGGCGCTGAACAAGTCCCGGCTGGTCTAAAAACAAGGAGGGCGGAGCCCACGGCCCCGCCCCCGATCATCTCAAACCCATGGTTTGAGCAGAGGTCAGGCCGCGTCGGCCTGCTCGCCTTCGTTCACCACTTCCAGCTTGCGCTGGCCGCCGACCTGAATCTTCTTGGGCTTCATCGCCTCGGGCACTTCGCGCACGAGATCGATCACCAGCAGCCCATCGGCTAGGTCTGCATTGTCCACGCGGACGAAATCGGCCAGCTCGAAGCGCCGCTCGAAGCCGCGATTGGCGATGCCGACATGCAGCATGTCACCCCCCGGCTGCTCCTCGCGCCGGCGGCCCTGCACCACCAGCAGGTTCTGCTGGGCGGTGATGTCGAGATCCTGCGCGCGGAAGCCCGCCACCGCGATGGTGATGCGATAAGCATCCTCGCTGCGGCGCTCGATATTGAACGGCGGGAAGTTATCGCCACCCTGGGTTCGGCCCTGGTTCTCCAGTAGGTCGAACAGCCGGTCGAAGCCAACGGTGGAACGGCGATAGGGGGTAAAGTCAAAACGGGTCATCGAAACAAATCCTCCTGTGAGCAATTTGAACGGGATGGGCCCGCGTTGCTGCGGCACCCACTGCCGTGGCGCCCTTGCGGCACGCACCGACAGCGCTAGAGATATTGGCGGTGCGAGGGGAGTTCAAGAGGCTCCCGCGCCGATGAAGGAACGTCCGTGAAGCAGCCGAAAATCGAGATCTACACCAAGCTTCATTGCGGCTATTGTCATCGTGCCAAGCGCCTGCTGGGAGAGAAGGGTGTGGAGTACGAAGAGCACGACATCACGCTGGGCGGCGTGGGCAGGGCCCAGATGCTCACCCGCAAGCCCGATGCGCGCACCGTGCCGCAGATCTTCATCGATGGGCGCGCAATCGGCGGTTCCGACGATCTGGCGCAACTCGAGCGCGAAGGCCGGCTCGATGCGCTGCTCGGGCTCTAGGAAGCGCGGGCGATGACGCGCATCGCGCTGCTGCAGATGTGCTCGGACATCGATCCGGCCGTGAATGCACCCGTGCTGGTCGAGGCGATCGAGCGCGCCGCGGGCCGGGGCGCCAGGATGCTGTTCACGCCCGAGATGGCCGGCATGCTCGATCGCGATCGTAGTCGCGCCGCGGGCAAGATCGTCACCGAAGACGCCGATCCGGTGCTTGCCGCGGTTCGCCAGGCGGCGGCGGCGAACGGTCTGTGGGTCGCACTGGGCTCGCTCCCCGTCGCGCGTCGGGACGGACGCTGGGCGAACCGCTCGTTGGTGGTGGACTCACGCGGCGAGGTCGTTGCGCGCTACGACAAGATCCACATGTTCGACGTGACCCTTGAAACCGGCGAAAGCTGGCGGGAAAGCGCCTCTTACGAGCCGGGGGAGCGCGCAGTGGCGCTCGATACGCCGCTCGGCAAGCTGGGCCTCACGGTGTGCTACGATTTGCGATTTCCCGCTCTCTTTCAGGAGCTTGGGCGCCATAGCTGCGACCTTATCGCCATTCCCTCAGCCTTCACCGTGCCCACCGGAAAGGCGCATTGGCACCTGCTTCAGCGGGCCCGCGCAATAGAGGCGAGCGCCTACGTCGTGGCCGCCGCACAGGTGGGCGATCATGCGGACGGGCGGCGCACCTATGGCCACTCGCTGGTGGTCGACCCTTGGGGCGAGGTGGTGCTCGACATGGGCGGTGGCGCACCGGGGCTGGGCTTCGCCGAGATCGACCCGGAACGGATTGCCACCACGCGCATGCAACTGCCCAGCCTTGCCAACCGCCGGGACATCGCCCAATCGCGTTGAGATCATGATTATATTCGATCTTCTCTGCACGGCCGGACATCGGTTTGAAGGTTGGTTCGCCTCCTCGGACGAGTACGCGCGCCAAAGCGGCCGCGATCTCGTCGCCTGCCCGGTCTGTGGCTCGGTGGCGGTGGAAAAGGCGCCGATGGCCCCGGCCGTGCCGCGCAAGGGCAACCGGTCGCCGGCCGCGGCCCGCACCAGCGAGCCGGCTGGCGAGCAGGCGATCGCACGGGCCAGCGCAGCCGGCACAGCCCGCGGCAACGCACCGGCCGTCGTGCGAGATGGCGGTCATGCGGTCGCCCGCAGCCCTCTGCCGCCGCACGTGGCCGAGGCGCTCACACAGCTTGCAAGGGCGCAGGCCAAAGCGCTCGAACAGTCGCGCTGGGTGGGCGATGGCTTCGCCGGGGAGGCGCGCGCGATGCATTATGGCGAACGCGAGGGCCAGCCGATCCACGGCCGGGCTAGCAGTGAAGAGGCAGAGAGGCTGGTAGCCGAGGGCATCGCCATCGCCCCCCTGCCTTTCCCCGTCACCGCGCCAGAAGACCTGAACTGAGCCCGTTCTCACGTAGCGCAAAGTGCAATAGCGCGCGCACCGACCCGGGCTCAAGCAGGCCAAAGGCCGCCGCTGGCGCAGACAAACCAGCGCTCAGGTAGCGCGAAGCGCGATAGCGCCTACAAACTGGTGCCCCGTGCAGGATAAACATAACGAATATGTATCGCCGTTCGCGCTACTGTAGTCGCGCCTCGTAGCGCCGGCTACCGATCAACGTCGCCCTGTAGTGCCGCCGGCCCTGCGAAGAGCGTTGATCGCGGACCTCGCTGTGCCGTCCGCTTCCAACGCCTCGCAATAAAAGTCCGATGGCGGTTAAGGCGATCGACAAACGTGCTATAGTCAGAATGTGAGGCGGGGATCCGTCGAGCACCTCAAGGCGGCGCAATCGCTGCTCGAAGACGAGGAGACATTGATGTTGATCACGACCGACATGGTCGCGCAGCGCCGTTATGCGCGCGACGCCAAAGCTCGCAACTTGACCGGCCTCGCGATCGGACCGACCGTTTTGCGGGGTCTACGCGACCTTGGCTATCGCGACACCGCCTCGGCACTCGCCGCGCTCGTCGACAATGCGATCGACGGCGGTGCCAAACGGATCTACATCGCAACGGAAACCCACGGCTCCGCGACGACCGGGATCGCGGTCATCGACAACGGCTACGGCTACGGGATGGTCCCCGAAATGATGCGCGCCGCCTGTGCGGTCGGGGTTACAGTCCCGCTCGGCGACGGCCCGCATATGGCGCGCAATGGCTTCGGCCTACCGTTCGCGATCGGCAGCCGCTTCGACCTAATGTCCTGTTCGGCCGGTATGTCGCTCCACGGCGTGACGATGGATCTTGTCGAGCTCGACGCGGACAAAGTGCCCGAGGCCCAGCGCACAACGCTGCCCGTGTTCGTCGCAGCCTATATCGCCCAGCACGTCCGATCCTGGTCGAGCGGCACGATCGTCGCGATGACCGGGCTCGACCGGGTGTCGCCGCAGCAGGCGGTGCGGCTGCGGAGCGAGATCAGGCGTCACCTCGCGTTCGTCTTTGCCCGGTGGCTGTCCGTGATCGACATGCGGGTCGATGGCGAGCGGCTGGCGGGTGCCGACCCCGTCTTTCCAAGCGGCGCTGCTCATGACGAGTGCCGGACGGTCGATGGCGAGCACTTCGCGGTCGAGATCGATGGTGCGCAGATCGCCGCGACGGCAGGTGCACTTCGCCTTCCTGCGGACGTTCGACCGTCTCGCCCTTGTCCTTGAGGTCAGTAGCAAGCAGGTCGAGCAGTCGATCCTCGACCGCTTCGGGCACCCAGGGGCGCTCACCATAGAGGATATGTCGCAGGAACGTTGCGCCAAGATGGCGGTCGAGATCGGCATGGTCCCAGCGGTTCTTGTGCGAGCGCAGGCAGGCGTAGCAGGAGGACGAACATTTACAGTCCTCCAGCAAGTCCAGCGCAAGCTTGAGCAACTTTCCAGGTTCGCGCGCAGCTGCGCGGACGAATCCTGCGCCGCCAGGTGCGGTGTCGTACAGGAATACCTCAACTTCACTGCCGCGCGCGCCACCTTCGTTTAGTGCGGCACGATGGCCACCGCCGATGTCGGCCGCATCGACGTCGAGCAGACCGGCGGCTGCGACGCTCAAAGCTTCGGCGATCGTCGTCAAAACGATGCGTCCAGCGGTCGAACCGGCAGGCACGTGCAGTTCCGGTGCCAGCTTGAACGAGAATAATGCAATGTCGGTCAGGAATTCGTGGCCGAGCACGATCGCTCGGCCGCGCCCATCGCACAATTCGGGCTGCTTCCCATGGTCGGGATAGGGGCGCGGGTGCGGCTTTCTGCTGGCCAACTTGCCCTCCGACCATCCGGTCGGCTCGGTGCGGCCGCAGGCAGAGCAATAGAGGAAGCCAGTCTCGGTGGCTCCTGCTTTGCGCACGCCGAGGTTCGTGACCATCAATGTCTTCTGTGGATGGCTCCCGCGTTGCAAGGATAATTTGAGGCTTGGCGTTGGGTCGGGTGCAGTCTTCT
>LXQI01000002.1 GCA_001683845.1 Erythrobacter sp. ANT-B3C2
GCTTCCATGATCGCGTTCGAGACGTCCATCAGCCGCTGCGTGTGCGACGGCTCGCGGGAGGGTTTCAGCGAGCAGTTGAGAAAGATCGCAGAAAGATCGTCATATTGCTTGGTCATTGAGTCATTCCCTGTTGTGACGTAATCCAGAAAAACGCCGAGATGCTGTAACCAAGATGCTCGCCGCCCGGACTAGCCTTTGTCGGCTCGGTGTTTCCGCCCTCAATGCCGTTCCTGACCGCGCCACGCCGTTGAGGCCCTCCTCCGCGAGGGCGTGCGCCATTGGGCTAGTCATGATGCATGTCAAAACAGTGCAGTCGCGCCCGACGCCCTGGCGCACCTGACGCCGGACACACTTTGACCCCAATGTCGAGGATCACTCCTAGTGACCGTGTCTGGCCAAATGCACTGACAATCGTCACCGAAGGCGGGTAAGTTGCGGCCATGCCCTACCCTCGCAAGCCCGTCAGCTAATTTAGTTATACGTGACGTAGCTTTCGAGGATTTCGCCCTCCTGATCGACCGCCGCGTCGGGCGCACCCTAGATGGGCGCGAAGCCGACCGGCTGGACATTGCTGCAACCGGCCCTAATCACCCGCTCGCGCGTTGTCCGCTCATGAAAAAACTTTCGGGCTATACCTCCTTCCTCTTCTCCCACGACGGGACGGAGCGAGCCGTCTATCGCAAAGGAACGGGGCCCGGGGTGGTGGTGATGCACGAGGTTCCCGGGATCTCCGCGGAGGTGCTTCGCTTTGCTGACAAGGTGGCGGATGCGGGGTTTACGGTGTTCATGCCGCATCTGTTTGGTACGCTCGGGCGCAAGACCAATCCGGTCGATCGGATGTTCCAGCTTGCCCGGGTTTGCATCAGCCGAGAGTTCCACGTGCTTGCCGAGGACCGCTCGAGCCCGATCACTGACTGGCTGCGCGCGCTAGCTGGGCTGGTGCACGAGGAGATTGGCGGGGTCGGCGTCGGCGCGGTGGGAATGTGCGTGACGGGGAATTTTGCGCTGACCATGACGCTCGACCCTTGGGTGATCGCACCGGTGATGGGGCATCCGTCGTTCCCGCTGCCGCTGACGCGCGCCAAGGCGGCGGCCCTGCACGTAACGCCCGAGACCTTGGTCAACGCGCGGCGGCGGATCGCGGAGCACGGGCTCAAGGTTATGGGCCTGCGGTTTCATGGCGATGCCTTGTTCTGCCGAGCGGCGCGGTTCGCGACCTTGCGGCGCGAGCTTGGCGAGGGATTCGAGAGGATCGAGCTCCCCGTGCGATCGAGCAAGGCCAATCCCGAGCCGCCACACAGCGTCTTGACCATCGGGCTGATCGATGAGGAAGGCGAACCGACGCGGGAAGCCGTCGAGCGTGTGCTTGGGTTCTTGCGAGAGCGATTGCGGGTTGGAGCAACGCGGGCCGACGCGGAGTAATTCGCGCCGTCGGACGGATTCGGTGTGGATCCTACTCGTGAACGGCGGAAATGTCCGCAGCGAGTTGAAGCGGGCGCTCCATGACTTTCTGAATGTATGTCCGCTTCCGGGTAGTCGACGCACGCCCGCTAGGGTCTGGAATTAGGGCGCGTTGCTGTCATGCTCGGCAGCGCGTTTGAATGTCGGCTTTCGCGGCTTAGCATGCCACAAGCAGACCTGCTGCTTCCCATCCAATCATGGACGTTCACGCAACATCCGCCATGGCCCGGAAGCTGACCGTCAACTATCACCCGGCGTGGCGCTCAAAGCTGCCAGTCCACTAACGACCCTATTCTGTTGAAAAAGTCGGCGCGTCCGCTCCCGCTATGAATCTTCGGCAATAATGATTCAAACGAGCGGGCCTCCGTGAATCATTGCTGCGCGAAACCCTGTCTCTTGATTCACATATTACCGGAGAAAACCACCCTCAGAGTTTTTCAACACAATACACCCAATCATGGACGTTCACGCCAGAGCTTCAACGACGAGGCGATCGTCGCCATGATCGGCGGTGCCGACATCGTCATCGCCCACAACGCTGCGTTCGACAGGCCCTTCCTCGACCGGCGCTTCCCCCAGCTCGACGGCCTCCCTTGGGCGTGCAGCCTGTCGCAGCTCGACTGGAATGAAATGGGATATGACGGGCGGGCGCTCGGGCACCTCCTGCTTCAGAGCAGCCGGTTTTTCGAGGGCCACCGCGCCGGTAACGACACAAACGCGCTCGCGACGCTGCTGGGCACGGCGGCGGCGGACGGTCGCACAATCCTCGCCCACCTGCTCGAAAGCTGCGAGCGTGAGAGCGTGAGGATCGACGCGGCGGGTGCGCCTTTCGAGGCTAAGGACGCGCTCAAGGTCCGCGGCTGCCGGTGGGACGCCGCGCGTCGGATATGGTGGCGCGAGTTCGACTATGCCGAGACGGCGACCGAGCGGACGTGGCTCGACCAGCACGTTTATCGCGGACGAGGCGGCCCGCAACTGGTGGCGATCACGCCAAGAACCCGCTTCAAGCGCGACGCCGCCGCCTGACCCTGCGCGTTGTGGCCGGGTGGCTGGAGTTGGGGTGCTAGCCGCTCCGGTCTCGTAGACATGGCGAGAGCAGACCAGGCTTCAACCGCATCTTCAGGCCCGTGATACCCCTTGATTCGGCCGCGACACGGCTCTCCGGAATATGGCGGATAGTCGATTTGGTCCCGGGGCAAGAACATGGGGCAAAACAAAAAACTAATCCTGTTTGTACAATAACATCAAACTTTTCTGGCGTGAACAGGAGTCCTCTTCTGGCACCATTTGCCTGGTCGCTGCGAAGCGCGATCGGGTGAAACACGCTGAAATATATAGAGAAATTATCGTCGCGTGTTCGCGCCTGGTCCGTCTTCAGACCACCGTATTCCTTGCGCCAGCGATAATAGGTCTGCTCGGTAACCGCGATCCGCCGAGATGCGTCCGCTGTCGTCCCGCCCTGCGCCAGCACGATCTCAGCCTCACGCAGCTTGCCGATGATCTCCTCCGGCTTGTGCCTCTTGCCCATTTCCAATCTCCTCCATGATCCAAAATAACAAAGATTTCGGACCACTCAGAAGGGGGCAGATCACTGCCGAATTTGACGATGGTGAAGGCCCCGGCGTGAGCCAGCCGATAAACGGTTGAGCGATGACATTGAAATCGCTCACAAAATTGATTGAGGGTTATGAAGGTCATTTTCTACTCCCACACGTCGAGTTGCGTGTGGGGCAATCACTTATGGCGCATTTTTATCGTCGTCACTGTGGCAATACAGAGCGCCTAAACTGCCCCAGTAGCTGACACGGCTTTCAGCGCTCTCCTTAAAGCCTCGGCCAGCGCCTGATCAGAGCTGAACTTGATGCCGGCCTGCCGGCATATTTCTCGAAAGACTTTTTGAGCATGCGAGAGCCGATTGTCCGGGGTGCCCCTGCCTTGAGTCAGCTTAACACCAGCCCAATCCATGCATTTCCAAATTCGATAGTAGAGGAAGTATTTAGCATTAACTAATCGTGCGGATGGCTCTTGAGACATGACCTCTAAAAACCACTGGACTGTTGCCAATTCGTCTTCAATTGGCTCGATCCTGTGAACGCGAGAACTCCGTTTTCAACAATACGCCTAACGCTTTGTAAGCCGAAGAAAAGTCCTCTGGAGTAGAATCATTCGTGTAATCTATATTGCTCGTAATATACCATCGCGCATTCGCTTCTATTGCGTCTCTAACATAAGCTTGGAATTTGCATCCAGAAAGGCGTTCAATTTCTTCCCAGTCAAAATTTACGGATGGATCAGTTATTTTTAATTGCCGCGAGCAGGGGAATGATCGTGCCGCCTTCTCGAAGTCGATCGAGATGATCGCTCCACCACTGCATCATCTTAACGCGCTCATCCCAATATTGCCCTCGGTTGTAGATGCCTCGCACTGCATCGCTGTCGCCATGTGCCAGCGCCCGCTCGATCGCATCGGGGTGCCACTTTCCGCTTTCATTGAGCAGGGTCGAGGCGGTTGTGCGAAGTCCGTGGGCCGTCACCTCATCGCTCGTATATCCCATGCGCCGAAAAGCCTGATTCATCGTGTTCTCGCTCATTGGGCGGCGGCTCGTATGGAACGCCGGGAAAACGTAGCCTTCCGGCCCGCTGAATTGCTGCAATTCGCACAGATGGGAGAGCACTTGCCCGGATAGCGGGATTGCATGGACGCGGCGCATCTTCATGCGCTCCGCCTTGATCCGCCAGATTTTGGCTTCAAGGTCGAACTCATCCCAAGTCGCCTGCCGCAGTTCGCCCGGCCTCGCCATAACGTGCGGCGCAATTTGCAAGGCCAGGCGAGTTATTGGCGCGCCCTCAAAGGCGTCAATGCTCCGAAGCAATTGGCCCAACTTGCGTGGCTCCAGGATTGCAGCATGATGTTTTACCTTGGGCGCAATCAATTGGCCTGCAAGCATCGCGGCTGGGTCGCTCGCCGTTCGCCCCGTGGCGGCTGCATAGCGAAACACGCGACTGGCAAAAGAACGGCAGCGTTTGGCAGTCTCATGTTTCCGCTGCCCCTCTAGGCGACGAAGAACGCCAAATACCTCGGCTGGCTTAATATCCGCGATCGGCTGGTCCGCGATCGGCTTCAACTGGAGCAGCAGCCATTTCGACTTAGCAACCGTAACCGGGGCCCGCCCCTCCTTGACCAATTTGTGGTCGATGTATTCCTCCGCAATCGCGCCGAATATGTTCACAGCGTTAAAGCGGGCTGTAAGCTTGGCCTGCTTGCGCTCGACTCCAGGGTCGATCCCGTCGCGCAAGACGGTGCGTGCCTCATCCCGACGCTGCCGCGCTTCCTTCAGGGAGACCTCCGGGTATCGGCCAAACGACAGGTTCCTCGCTTTCCCAGCGAAACGATACCGGAAACGCCACAGCTTCGAGCCACTCACCGCGACTTCGATGCAAAGACCCTTCTCATCCGCGACGGCGAAGACTCGATCCTTAGGATTCAAAGCCCGGATCGCAGCATCGTTCAAAGCCACGGCAGCGCTCCCCGCGCGAGCGGGTGTGTATATAACGGCGAGCCCAGCCGCCGGTGCATACACAAATCTATACAAAGAATCGTTGGATCACCCAGGCACATCGAGACGCACTCCGCAACAGAACGTGCTAGAATATGGCAGAATTCCGACGCTTAGGCGAGACTCTTAGCTTTGTCAGGGGATGAATAAATGGTGCCCAGAAGAGGACTCGAACCTCCACGCCCTTGCGAGCGCCAGCACCTGAAGCTGGTGCGTCTACCAATTCCGCCATCTGGGCACGGGCGGCCGCCCTCGGATCGAGTGCAGCCGCTGGGTAGGCGCGGGCCACTAGCGAAGCGGGGGACACCCGTCAACGCTTGCCGTCGACGCGTGTCGTAGCGGCGCAGCGCTTGCGGGGTGGTTTGGCTTGGGGCATGGCGCTCACCACCGGGGCCGCAGCGATAGGAAGGCACAGCGATGGCGCATCTCGAACCGCTCGAAGGCAAGCTCGTGGTGCTGATCGGCGGCGGGGGGTTCTTCGGCAGCCATGTGGCACAGGACCTGCTCGGCCGCGGCGCGCGCCTCCGGATTGCCGAACGCCATCCCGAAAGCGCGTTGAAGCTGCGGCCGATGGCCAATCTCGGACAGATCCAGTTCGCCCGCTGCAACGTCACCGACCAGCGCAGCCTCGCCGCCAGCATCCAAGGCGCTCACGCCGTCGCCTATCTGGTCGGCACCTTTGGGGCGAACCAGCGCGCCTTGCAGGCCGATGGGGCTGGCACGGCGGCCGAACTCGCCGCGCAGCAGGGCGCAGAAGCCTTCGTCTACGTCTCGGCGATCGGTGCCGATCCCGCCTCCGAGAGCGGCTATGCCAGCACCAAGGGACTGGGCGAGGAAAAGGTGCGCGCGGCCTTCCCGGGCGCCACAATCCTGCGCCCGTCGATCCTGTTCGGCGAGGACGATTCCTTCGTGAACATGTTCGCCGGCCTGATCGCCAATCTCCCCATGCTGCCGGTGTTCGGCATGGATGCGCGGCTGCAACCCGTGTGGGTGGACGATGCCGCGGCCGCGCTGGTGGCCGCGCTGGCCGACCCTGCCGCGCATGGCGGTAAGACCTACGAGCTGGCCGGGCCCGAGGTGGTCACCATGGGCGAGCTGCACCGCCGGATCGCCGCGGCACAGGGGCGCGATCGGCGGTTCCTGCCGGTCCCGGATTCGCTCTCGGGGCTGTTCGCCAGCCTGCCGGGCACGCCGATGAATTCCGACCAGTGGCGCCTCCTCAAGCGCGGCAGCGTGGCTTCTGGAGAGCTGCCGGGAATTGCCGGACTGGGCGTCACGCCCAAGCCACTCGATCTGTTCTTGGAGCGCTGGATGATGCGCTACCGCCGCAGCGGCCGGTTCGGCACCAAGAACGAGATCGCCTGACGCCGTAATCGGTCCTTGCCGCAAGTCAGCCGGGCGCCGGTGCCTCGCCGGTGATCGTCCGGATGAGCGGCTCCACCAGCAGCACAGAGCCATCGGTGCCGATGATCCGCACGCGCTCGCCCGGCGCCGTGTCGACTCCGCGGGCGATCCACTCGCTGTCGCCCAGCTTCACCCGCCCGCTGCCATGCTCAATCGCCTGCACCACCAGCGCCGTCTCGCCGATCATCCGGGCGCCGCGGCTGTTGAGCAGCGGATCGGCAGAGACGATCGGCCGGTCGCGAAGGAAGCGCTTGGCCGAGAAGACGGCGATCAGCGATAGCGCCACAAAGTCGATCACCTGCACCGGCAGCGACAGGTCCAGCACACCGGTCAGGACCCCAGTGGCGATCGCCGCCAGCGCCAGCCAGATCAAATAGACACCCGGCACCAGCATCTCGAGCCCGGCCAGCACCAGCCCCAGGGTGATCCACACCCAGTGCGCGTCGATCCCCTGCCAGTCCATCAGGTGAAGTCCACCGGGGGAGCGGTGGCCGGCACGCTGGTTGGCATGGAGGGTTGCACGCTGGACGAGCGCGGCGCGGCGCGGCGAGTGGGCAGGGGGGTGCCCGCATCCGGAACGCGTTCATCCGCGCGTGCGCCCATCACCTCGCGCGCCAATTCGCCGATACCGCCCAGGGTGCCGATCAGCTGGGTTGCCTCGATCGGGAACAGGATGGTCTTGGCATTGCTCGAATCGGCGAACTTGCCGATCGCCTTGGTGTATTCCTGAGCGACGAAATAATTGATCGCCTGGCTCCCGCTCTGGCCGATTGCATCGGACACCATTTGCGTCGCCCGCGCCTCCGCCTCGGCCGCGCGTTCACGGGCCTCGGCGTCGCGGAAGGCGGCCTCGCGCTTGCCTTCGGCCTTGAGGATGGCGGATTGCTTGTCGCCTTCGGCGCGCAGGATGTTGGAGGCGCGGTCGCCCTCCGCCTCCAGGATTTCGGCGCGCTTCAGCCGCTCGGCCTTCATTTGCCGGGCCATTGCGTCCGAGATGTCCTTGGGCGGGCGGATATCCTTGATCTCGACGCGGGTGATCTTCACCCCCCAAGGGCTCGTGGCATGATCGACCACGTTCAGCAGCCGGGCGTTGATCTCGTCGCGCCGGGAGAGGGTCTCGTCGAGGTCCATCGAGCCCATCACCGTGCGCAAATTGGTAGTGGTGAGCGCCATTAGCGCGGCGTTGAGGTTGAACACTTCGTAGGCCGCCTTGCCGGCATCGAGCACCTGGAAGAACACCACCGCATCCACCCCGGCCATGGCGTTGTCCTTGGTGATGATCTCCTGCCCCGGGATATCAAGCACCTGCTCCATCATGTTGACCTTGCGGCCAATTCGATCGACGAAGGGGATGATCAGGTGCAGTCCGGGTTCGGCCGCGAGAGTGTATTTGCCCAGCCGTTCGACGGTATAGACGAAGCCCTGTTTCACCACCCGCACGGCCATCATCAGGAAGATGATCAGCACCGTAACAAGCGCGATCAGCACATAGGTCATCGTCGTCCTCGCTCTCAGCCATCCCCGGCCGGCCACATCGTAGCGAGCGGCGGGGGCGGGGCAAGCGAAAGCGGAGCGGGTGCACCAAGGACAGTGCCGGCGCAGGGCTCCATTTGCATCGGCAATGGACCGGATCAGAAGCCCCTTCCAATGCCCGCGCAACGGGCCCGCAACCGGCCGGCAACGCCTATGCGAAGCCTTAAAAATTGGCCCCACAGGGCGCTGCCGCGGGGCTACTAGCCGGCCGAGCGGGAGGCCTTCTTGCGCTCATTCGGATCGAGATGACGCTTCCTCAGCCGCACGCTCTGCGGGGTCACCTCGACCAGCTCGTCGTCCTGGATATAGGCGATCGCCTGCTCGAGGGTCATGCGGCGGGGCGGCGTTAGGCGGACGGCATCATCCTTGCCGGTGGAGCGGAAGTTGGTCAGCTGCTTGGACTTGAGCGGGTTGACGCCCAGATCCTGCGGCTTGGCATTCTCGCCGATGATCATCCCCTCATACAATTTCTCGCCGGGGCTGATGAACAATGTGCCGCGATCCTCCAGTGCGTTGAGCGCGTAGGGCACGGCCTCGCCCTGTTCCATCGAGATCAGCACGCCGTTCTGGCGGCCGCTAATCGGGCCCTTGTAGGGGCCGTACTTCTCGAACAATCGGTTCATCACGCCGGTGCCGCGCGTGTCCGACAGGAATTCGCCGTGATAGCCGATCAGGCCGCGGCTGGGGGCCGAGAAGGTCAGCCGGGTCTTGCCGGCGCCGCTGGGGCGCATGTCGGTCATCTCGCCCTTGCGCTGGGCCATCTTCTCGACGACCGTGCCGGAGAAATCGTCGTCGACGTCGATCACCACCGTCTCGTAGGGCTCCTCGCGGTTCGCGCCTTCGCCCTTGAACAGCACACGCGGGCGGCTGATCGACAGCTCGAAGCCCTCGCGGCGCATGTTCTCGATCAGCACCCCCAATTGCAGTTCGCCGCGGCCGGCGACCTCGAAGGCGTCCTTCTCGGCGCTTTCGGTGAGGCGGATGGCGACGTTGGTCTCGGCCTCGCGCTCCAGCCGGTCGCGGATCACGCGGCTCTGCACCTTGTCACCCTCGCGGCCGGCATAGGGGCTGTCGTTGACCGCGAAGCTCATCGAGAGCGTGGGCGGATCGATCGGCTGGGCGTGGATCGGCACGCTCACCGCAATGTCGCACAAAGTGTTGGAGACAGTGGCGGTGGTCAGCCCTGCGATGGCGACGATATCGCCGGCCTTGGCGTGCAGCACGGGCACGCGCTCCAGCCCTTCGTAGGAGAAGATTTTGGTGGCGCGGCCGCTTTCCACCTGCTTGCCGTGCACGTCGAGCGCCTTGATCGGCATGCCGACCTCCAGCCGCCCGCTTTCCACCCGGCCGGTGAGGATGCGGCCCAGAAACGCATCGCGGTCCAGCAAGGTGGCGAGCATGGCGAAGGCGCCGTCCGGATCGAGATCGGGCTCGGGGACGTGGCTGACGATGGCCTCGAACAGCGGCACCAGATCGCCCTCGCGCACATCGTCGTTCGGGCCTGCGTAGCCCGAGCGGCCCGAGGCGTAGAGCACGGGAAAATCGAGCTGGTCGTCATCGGCTTCGAGCGCGACGAACAGATCGAACACCTCGTCCAGCACTTCGGAGGCGCGTGCGTCCGATCGGTCGATCTTGTTGACCACCACGATGGGGCGCAGGCCCAGGCCGAGCGCCTTGCCGGTGACGAACTTGGTCTGCGGCATCGGGCCTTCGGCCGCGTCCACCAGCAGGATGACCCCATCGACCATTGAGAGGATGCGCTCCACCTCGGCGCCGAAATCGGCGTGGCCGGGGGTATCGACGATGTTGATGTGGTAGTTGCGCCATTCGATCGAGGTGGGCTTGGCGAGAATGGTGATCCCGCGCTCCTTCTCGAGATCGTTGGAATCCATCGCCCGTTCCTCGACCCGCTGGTTGTCGCGGAAGGTGCCGGACTGGCGGAACAGCTGATCGACCAGCGTGGTTTTGCCGTGATCGACGTGAGCGATGATCGCCACGTTGCGCTGGGACATAAATCGTACTTTCGGGAAGGGGGAGGCGCGGCGGCCCTTAGGCGCTGGGGCCGCGCCTGTCCACCGCGCCTGTTATAGCGCCGCGCCCCGAACCGCGTGACCGGGCCTCAGAGCGCCGCCTGGTACAGCGCCAGCAACCGGGTCCAGGCGCGCTCGGCTGCCGCCTCGTCGTAGGCCGGGCTGTCGGGCACGGTCCAGCCGTGATCGCCGGCGTAGACCTCGATCTCGGCCGCCAGCCCTGCAGCATCGGCCGTCTGGCGCAGGCGGGTCTTTTCCTCGGGCGCCTTCGCATCGTCGTCGCGGGCGATGGCAATCAGCACGCGGGCATCGTCGGCCAGATCGTCTAGCAGGGCGATCGGCGCAGTGGCCGCATCGCCCACCAGCCCGCCGCCGTGGAAGCTGGCGGCGGCCTTGACCCGGGCGGGCACTGCGGCGGCGCTCCAGATGGTGTAGGGGCCGCCCATGCAATAGCCCTGGTTGCCGATGCCGCGCGCCGGATCGACCGGCGCCTGCGTTTCGAGCCAGCCGACCACCGCGCGGGCGGTTTCGGTGACTCCGGCGGCGTCCATCTTCGCGCGCCACGGGCGGACCTTCTGGAACCCGTCTGCTACGCGGAAGGCTTCGAAATCGGCGAATTGCGGCGCAGGCAGGTCGCGGTAATAGGGGTTCACCACCAGAACGGAATAGCCTTGGGCGGCGAGCCTGCGGCCCATCATCCGGAACGAATCGCGCAGGCCGGCGATATCGGGCCAGATGATCACCGCCGGGTGCCGGCCGCTGGCGGGGTGGACGAAGAAGGCGTCCATCGTGCCGCCCGGAGCGGGGAAGCGGACGTTGTGTTCGACCAGCGCGCCGGCGGTGTCGCCCGTATTTGTGTCCATGCCCATTCCGGTGCCGCTGGTGGTGCAGCCAGCCATGGCGCCCAGCCCTGCCGCCGCGCCCAATGCGGCGAACCGCCGGCGGCTGACATTGTCCCAGCGGTTGCCCGGCTTGCCTACGGCACCTACTCGATCCTCGCTGCACATTGCCTGTCTCCTGCTCTCGCCATTCCGTCACCCTAGCGCCCGCGCGCCGGGTGGCAACCGGGCCGGGCTGCCAGCGGACGCCGCGCCTGCTATGGGCATGGCCAGCCCGCAGGAAGGACCCCTCGATGACCAAGCGCGATCCGATCGACTACCGCCAGCGCGCCTACTCCGCCGAGGGCCATGCCTTTCTCGCCCGGCCGCCGCGCCTGTTCATCGGCGGCGAATGGGTGATGCCTTCGGATGAGGCGACGATCGCGGTGGAGGACCCTTCCAGCGGCGAGACCATCGCGCAGATCGCCGATGCGGGCGACGGGGATGTCGACCGGGCAGTCGCCGCCGCGCGCGCGGCGTTCGACCAGCAGCGCTGGCACGGGCTGGCGCCGATGGAGCGCGAGGCGGTGATGCACCGGTTGGCGGATCTGATCGAGGCCGATGCCGAATTGCTGGCCGAGCTGGAGGCGATCGACAATGGTAAGCCGCGCACCATCGCTGCTGAGATCGATATCCCCCGCGCGGTGAGCCATTTGCGCTTCATGGCCGGCTGGGCCAGCAAGAGCGGCGGGCGCACCACCGCGCCTTACACGATGCCGGCGGGGACGATGTTCGGCTATACGGTCAAGGAGCCGGTGGGCGTCGCCGCGCAGATCGTGCCGTGGAACTACCCGCTGCTGATGGCCTGCCTGAAGATCGCGCCCGCGCTGGCGGCGGGGTGCACTGTGGTGCTGAAGCCCGCCGAGCAGACCAGCCTCACCACGCTGCGGCTGGGCGACCATCTGGCCGAGGCGGGTTTTCCGGCAGGGGTGGTCAACATCGTCACTGGGCGGGGCGAGACGGTGGGCGAGCGGCTGGTGCGCCACGAGGACGTGGACAAGGTGGCCTTCACCGGCTCGACCGAGATCGGCAAGCGGATCAATCGTGCGGCGACCGATACGCTGAAGCGGGTGACGCTGGAGCTGGGCGGCAAGGGGCCAGTGATCGTGCTGCCGGATGTGGACCCGGCCGACATCGCCCCCTCGCTGGCGAAGGCGAGCTTCTTCAACTCGGGGCAGGTGTGCGTGGCGGGATCGCGGTTGTTCGCTCATCGCTCGGTGTTCGACCGGGTGCTCGAGGGGATTGCCGAGACGGCCGGGGATTGGGCGCCGCGCCCGAGCCTCGATCCGGAGGCGCAGATGGGGCCGCTGGTTTCGGGTGAGCAGCTGGAGCGGGTGATGGGCTATGTCGCGGCGGGCCGGTGCGATGGGGCGAGCGTGGTGATGGGCGGCGATGCTCCGGGGTCTGGCGGAGGGGGGCATTATTTCAGCCCGACGCTGCTCGCCGAGGTAAGCCCGCAGATGAGCGTGGTGCGAGAGGAGATATTCGGGCCGGTGGTGGTGGCGCAGCGGTTCGACGAGTTGGACGAGGTGGCGCGCATGGCCAACGACACGCATTACGGACTCAGCGCGGGGATTTGGACGCATGATCTATCGGCGATGCACGGGCTCGCCGCTCGTCTGAAAGCCGGGATCGTGTGGGGTAATTGCCATGGCGCAATTGATTCGGCGCTGCCGTTCGGCGGCTTCAAGCAATCGGGGCTGGGGCGGGAAGGGGGGCTGGAGGGTGTCCAGATCTACCAGGAAACCAAGACGGTGATGATCAAACTGTAGGTTGCTGAAGAAGGGGAGGGGCGCCGGGCCGCTCCCCTTCTTGGATCTAACGCTTCTTCATCCGTTTGGCGGCGAGTCCGCCGATCGCCACGGCGGCCCAGCCGAGTGGGCCTAGCCGCCGGATGAGCGGAATGGCGACCATGCCGAGCACTGCCCCAGTCGGGCCGCCGACCCCGCGTGCGCGGTCCGCCACTCGTGCGCCAACCATTGCCCCGATCATCTTGCCGATCATATTCATCTCCTTTGTGCGCTGAAATAGCGCTTTGCGGGCCTTGCGGTTCCAGAGCGGCGGGCGAGGAGATGGCCAGGAGGCGCCGCCTTGTTCGCCTCGGGTAGGGCTCAACGGCGGCCCAGTGCCGCCTCGCTTTGGCTCATCAGCCGCTCGATGATGGTGGCGACCGGCTCCTCCTCGGTGACCATGCCAACCGACTGGCCCGCCATCAGGCTGCCATTCTCGACATCGCCGTCGATCACCGCGCGTCGCAGAGCGCCGGCCCAGTAATGCTCGATCTGCAGTTGCGCCTCGGCCATCGCCAGCGCTTCGCCGTCCAGCCGTTCGGCCACTTCTCGCTGCTTGGCGTTGAACGCCTCGGTGCCCTTGTTGCGCAGCGCGCGCACCGCGATCACCGGCAGCCGCGCGTCCACCTGCACGCTGGCCACCGCATCGCGTGCGCCGGCGCGGAAGAACGCCTTCTTGAAGTCGGGGTGGGCAATGCTTTCGGTGGCGCAGGCAAAACGCGTGCCCAGCTGCACGCCGACTGCGCCCATTTCCAGATAGCCGGCGATCGCCTCGCCCCGGCCGATCCCGCCGGCGACGAACACCAGATGCTCCTCGCGCAGCACCGGCAGGAATTCCTGTGCCAGCACGCTGGTGGAGACCGGGCCGATATGGCCGCCTGCTTCCATGCCCTCGATCACCAGCGCATCGGCGCCCGCACCGTCACGCTGGCGCAGCAGCTTCTTGGCCAGCGCCAGCGTGGGGGCAAACACGATCACCTTGCCGCCGAAGGCTTTAATGGCTTCCACGCTGCCCTTGGGCGGGATGCCGCCCGCCAGCACCACACGGCCGACGCCGTGCCGCCCGCACACTGCGATCAGTTCCGTCAGCATCGGGTGCATGGTGATGAGGTTCACGCCGAAGGGCCTTTCGGTCATGGCGCGGGTGGCGGCGATTTCGGCATCGAGCAGATCGGGCGTCATCGCCCCGCAGGCGATCACCCCGAAGCCGCCGGCATTGCTGATGGCGGAGACGAGGTTCCGCTCCGACACCCAGCTCATCGCCCCGCACAGGATCGCGTGCTCGCTGCCGAGGAACTCGGCGCCGCGGCGCATCAGCGCCGTCGTGCGGGGGTAAATGCTCATGATCGTCCTTCGCGCGGGGTGGCCGCCGGCCTTAGGCAAGCGTTGAAGCAGCGGCAAGCTGCACTACAGGGGGGCAGCAAGCAGGGAGACCGCGCCATGGCCGAATACCAGACCATCCTCGTCGAACGCCGCGATGCGGTGACGCTCGTCACGCTCAACCGTCCAGAAGCGCTGAACGCGCTCAGCAGCACAGTGCTGGAGGAGCTGATCGCCGCCTTCGCCGCCTTTGAGGCCGATCCCGGCCAGCGCTGTGCGGTGATCACCGGCGCGGGCGAAAAGGCCTTTGCCGCCGGGGCGGATATCAAGGAAATGGCCGACAAGCCGATGGCCGAGTTCTACGCCACCGACACCTTCGCGCGCTGGTCCAGCCACTTCGTGAAGGGCACCCGCAAGCCGTGGATCGCTGCGGTCAACGGCTTCGCGCTGGGTGGCGGCTGTGAGCTGGCGATGATGGCCGATGTGATCGTCGCGGCCGATTCGGCGAAATTCGGCCAGCCGGAGATCCGCCTGGGGGTGATCCCCGGCATGGGCGGTACCCAGCGGCTGACCCGCGCGGTGGGCAAGGCGCTGGCGATGGACATGATGCTCACGGGCCGGATGATCGACGCCGCCGAGGCGCAGCGCGCCGGGCTCGTTGCCCGGGTGGTGCCCGCCGCGGACTTGTTGGAGGAGGCGCTGAAGATGGCTGCCGCGATCGCTGCAATGGCGCCGCTCGCCGCGATCGCCGCGAAGGAGAGCGTCAATGCTGCGTTCGAGACCACGCTTGACCAGGGCATTGTGTTCGAGCGCCGGCTGTTTCACATGCTCGCGGGCACTGAGGACAAGGCCGAGGGGATGGCCGCCTTCCTTGCCAAGCGCGAGGCCCAATGGAAGGGGCGGTGATGGAGCGAGAGGTTGGGGCGGGGCTGGAGAGTTGCCCCCTCAATATAATTAGCGGGTCGTTAACCAGCTTTCCTCATCGATTGGCTACGCTGTTGGGCTAGATGCTCGATCCGCCATGAAGCGGACCCTCGAACGAATCCGGCGCAACGCCCTCTCCCCTCTTGCGGGCCGGCTCGCCCGCAGCCGCAGCGGCAATGCTACGCTGCTGCTCGCACTCGGCATGCCGATGCTGGTCGGCGGCGCCGGGCTCGGGGTCGATACCGCGCAATGGTATCTGTGGAAGCGCGAGTTGCAATTCGCGGTCGACCAGGCGGCGATCGCCGGTGCCTGGGCCAAGGCGGCGGATCAGGGCAACACCACCTACGTCACGCGCGCGCTGCAGGAATACCATGCCAACGCAGCGCTGGTGGCAGGGTTCGATATCGAGCCCAGCGTCACCTTGGCCAATTACGATGGCGGTACGTCCAACAGCGTCCTCGTCACGGGATCGGCCACGCGGGCACTGCCGTTCAGTTCGCTGCTCACCGGCTCCTCGGTGACCGTGGCGGTGCGCGCGCAGGCGATCTACGAGCCCGGCGCCACTTATCGGCCGTGCCTCACGGCGCTGTCGAGAACCGATGCAAATGCGGTGCTGTTCAACGGCAATGTCGACATCTACGCGCCGTGCGGGATCAGCTCGCTGTCCAACCACGCTAATTCTGTCACGAAACTGGGCAATTCCGGCAGTGTTACGGTCAATTTTATCGTCACTGCCGGCAATATCAGCGATGCTCATGGCCACTTTTCGGCCAAGGACAGAGTCATAAACTCGGGTGATCTGTACGATCCCTATGAAGGGCTTACTCCGCCCAACAATCCAACGCAGCGCTCGCTCTCTTGCCCTTCGACGAACAAGTTCACCGCCGACGAATCGGTGCAGATCAGGGCTGATTATGCCTATTTCAAAGGTAGAAACACAAAAAGCCTGACTACGTTCAATCACCCAAACCCCAAGGCGACGACCGTCTCAAGCAGCGTGACTTCCGGCAAGACCTTCAACAACTCGCCAGCAAATTCGCAGACTGTCGGCAGCCCCAGCTATACGCAGGTGAGCGGCGGCGGCAACGACACGATCTGGGAACGGCAGATATTGACCACCACGACCGTCTACACCAACATCGTCGCCCCGAACTCCGGGCCCGCCACAGCGCAGCCGGGTACCTATACCGATTTCACCTTCCAGTGCGACACGGTCCTGGCGGGCGGCGTCTATGTGCTGAACGGTGCCACTTTCACGACATCCGGACAGCACAGGATCTCCGGCACCGGGGTGATGATCGTCCTTCGCGGCGGCTCATCGATCAAGATTTCGGGTGGCTCCGCCATCGATCTGACGGCCATGAACGAAAGCCAGCTGATCGCTGCGGGCGTGGCGACCGCGGATGTCGAGCGGATGCTGGGAATGTTGATCTTCGAAGATCCCAACTCGCCCGGCGGGCAGGACAACACGCTGACCGGCACAACGACCCAGATCCTCAATGGCATCATCTACTTGCCGAAAAGTAATCTGAAGCTTTCGGGAACACCGCGCGGCACGAGTGCCTGTGTGGTTGTCGCATCCAAGACGCTCGAGATCTCCGGAAATGCGAACCTGAGCACGCTCTGCCCTGTCAACGTGTCGCCCCGGGGTGCCATATCCGACACCACCAATCTCGTGCGGCTGGTCGGCTGATGGCGCGCACGCCCTTCTGGCGCCATCTGCACCGTGACCAGCGCGGGACGGCGGTGATCGAAACGGCCTTCGTCCTGCCGATTCTGTGCATGCTGAGCCTCGGCGCTTTCGAGGTGAGCCTGATCGTCGCGCGGCACAGCGAATTGCGCAGTGCGCTGTCCGAATCGGTGGCTGTGATCCTCGCCAGCGCGCCGCAGGACCAGGCGGAAATCGATACGCTCGAACAGATCATCGAAGCCTCCGCCAGTCTCGCGCCAGAGAAGGTCACGACTACGCGCAGGTACCGATGTGGCACGGATATGGTGCTGGTCGCCGCCAAGGCCAATTGCAGTACCTCGGCAACTGTCTCAAGCTATCTCCAGATCACCGTAAGTGACGGCTACACGCCGCGCTGGACGAGCTTCGGGATCGGCAAGCCGCTGAATTTCGAGTTGACCCGTACGGTGCAGATCGGATGACGGCACTCGCTCCCTCCCGGCGCCGCCTGGCGCAGGATTGCAGGGCGGCCGCGGCCGTCGAATTCGCGTTTGCCGGCCCCATCGTCATCATGCTGATGTTCGGCGTGCTGCAGATTGGGATGGCCATGCACTCGTATAACGCCATCCGCAGCGTCGCGGCCGAGACGGCCCGTTATACCGTCGTCCAGTACCAGCAGGGGCTGACCCCGAATACGAGCGCAATCGAAGCGCAGGCACGGGCAATCGCCACCGGCGGAGCCTACCTGCTAAAGGCAGACGGCCTCACCGTGCAGGTCGCCAACGCCGCTGAACAACGGGTTAAGGGGGCACAGGAGATGCTGCTGACGGTCAGCTACACCATACCCGCTATCATGCCCTTCGCTGACTGGTCGGCCATATCGATCGACCACAGCCGGCCGATCTTCGTAATATCCTGATCGATCACGCGTGTCACGGCGAGGTTGGGCGGGCTGCTTGCCCAGTCAGGTGATCAGCCTTAATGGGGGGCTGTTGGCTGGGTAATCAGGCAGCTGCCGCCGGGTGCGAAGATCACGTCTTCGATCGAGGCGGCGAGTGCGCAGCCGCCCGGCGCCACCCCTTCGCTGCCGACCCACGCCTCGCCCTCGCGCGGGATCACCAGCAGCGCACCATGGTAGCGAGCGGCGGTTTGCGCATCGGGCAGGCCGTCGATCCGGTCGAGCTGGAAATAGGGTCCGTTGACCAGATGCAGGTTCCCCCGATCGGGCAGGTGAAGGCGGCAGGCGGGGTCGTGCGGCACGCCTTTTGCAACTGCGATGGCCTGCTCCAGGTGCAGTTCGCGTGGGCGGCCGTAATCGTACAGGCGGTAGGTGATGTCCGAGTTCTGCTGAATCTCGATGATCGAGCAGCCACCGCCGATCGCGTGCACGGTGTTCGCCGGGATGTAGAAGAAATCGCCCGCTCTCACCGGATGCCATACGAGCAGATCCTCGATGCTCCCGTTGAGCGCGGCGGCGCGCATCGCGTTGGCATCGATGGGTTCGGCGAAGCCGATGCCGAGCGAGGCACCCGGCTCGGCGTCGATCACCAGCCAGCATTCCTCCTTGCCCTGTCGTCCGAGCCCTTCGGCCTCGGTCTGCGCGTCGGACGGGTGGACTTGGACCGAAAGTTTTTCGCTGGTGAAGATGTACTTGACCAGCAGCTGCGGCAGGTCCTGCGGCGGCTCGAACCAGATCTCGCCGATCCGCTTGTCTGCCGGTGTTTCGAAG
Organism: Erythrobacter sp. ANT-B3C2; assembly: GCA_001683845.1. Taxonomy (GTDB): domain Bacteria; phylum Pseudomonadota; class Alphaproteobacteria; order Sphingomonadales; family Sphingomonadaceae; genus Croceibacterium. The sequence goes on from LXQI01000002.1 coordinate 18,296, forward strand.
GGTGCGGGGAGGCGATCGGCGCCCCAGGGCTTCTCGACAGTCCGGGTGGTCAGCAGCATCGAGTGTTCCCGTCAGCGCAGCGTATCGAGCAGCGCGTTGATTTCCACGGTGGCGAAACCCACCGCACTGTCTGAAATTCCATAAGGAACCAGCAGCCGCCCGCCAACCTTCAGCACGCCGCAAGTGTAGACCACGTTGGGCACGTAGCCCTGCCGGTCGGCGTCCACCGCGGTGAGCACCGGCTCGATGCTGCGGGCGATCACCTTGGTGGGATCGTCGCGGTCGAGCAGTGCGCAGCCCAGACTGTACTTGCGCATCGCCCCCACGCCGTGGGTGAACAGCAGCCAGCCCTTGTCTGTCAGTACCGGGCTGCCGCAATTGCCGACCTGGATGAACTCCCAGGGGTATTTCGGCTCCATCAGCAACACACCCTCGTCATCCCACCGGTCGATCCGGTCGGACTGGAGGAGGAACAGGTTCTTGCCGTCCTGCCGGCTCACCATGGTGTAGCGGCCGCCGACTTTTTCCGGGAACAACGCCATGCCCTTGTTGCGGCCCGCCTGGCCCTCGATCGGCTCCAGCAGGAAGCGGCGGAAATCGCAGGTGCGCAGCAGTTCGGAGCGGATCGTGTGGCCCGAGAAGGCGGTGTAGGTGCCGATCCATTCGTAATCGCCGCCGCCATGGTCGAAGCGCACCATGCGCAGGTCTTCCAGGCCGTTGCGCTGTTGTTCGGTGATCGGGAAGATGACGGTGTTCGAAAGGCTGCTGTCCAAGTGGCGGTGCACGGTAACGCCGGCATCGCTATCCGACAGGCTGGCATCGTCAAGTTCGACCGAGGTGGCAAAGGCGTTCTGCGGCCAGAGGGTAAAGCTGCCCTCGTCATCGGCGATGCCTTCACGGAACGCGATCGAGCTGATGTGCCCTTCGCCCACCGCGCGCAGTGTCATCACGAAGCGGCAGGCGCCTTCGCTCATGCCGCTCTGGTCAGGGTGCGGCACGATCGAGGGGTTCATCAGCGCCGCCGCGGCATAGGTGTATTCGTGGCAGAAGAAGGCACCGATCAACCGCGTGCGGGTTTCCGACAGGCCCTCGGTATCGAGCGACAGCGTCGTCCTCACCTCCTCGAAGCGCTGCTCGAACATCTGCTCGGTTTGCCAGTGGCGCTCCGCGAAATCGCGCCGCACGCGGGCATATTCAGCCTCCACTTGCTGCTCGCTCAGTGCGAGCACGTCCTCCACCAGCCGGTTCGCACGCCCTCCGGGCGCGTTCTCGGCCGACCAGCCGAGATGGAACGGCCGCAGCACCACGCGCGATGGATCGGCATGCAGCCGTTCATCGAGTATCCGCAGCGGACTGTCCGACCAAGCGCCCTCGACCCCCAATGTGCTCTCCCGTCGAATCGCGCGACCGTGCGCCGGCGAGCGCTAGCATGGAATAGTAAGCAAGTTGCAAAGCGAGGATCGACTCTGCACCGCAATTCTCGTTAGCGCCACGCGGGGTGATTCCGTCGCGGCAGCGGCCGGTGGCGAGATCTCCCAGCACCACGCCGCGATCGTTGGCGCCGAAGAACCAGTTCCAGGCGCATTTCGCATGGGCGAGCCAGCGCTCGTCGCCCGTGGCGGCATAGGCCGAGCGGGCCGCTTCGATGGCGGCCTGCACTTCGAGCGGCTGCTGATCGAACGGCAGGTGCGCATGCTCCTGGCCGAAGCTGTCGGAACCGATCGGGCGAAAATGCCCGCTGGCGGCGACCTGCTGGCCCGCGATCCATTCGAGCGTCTCAAGCCCCGCGGCGGTGAACTCCTCGCGCTCGAGCGCCTGCCCCGCCTCGATCAGCGCCTGCGAGAGGCGGGGATTGTCATAGCCGAGCACCGCCTCGAACCACGCCCAGTCCGGCCGCCGCGCCCCGCCGAGCAGCCGGTGGAGCACGTCCGCGCCGTGTTCGAGCGCCATGCGCGAAGAAGCATGGCCCGGCTCGGCGCGCAGCATGGCGGCAGCGCCCAGCATGGTGAAGGCGATTGCCCGGGGGGACCCGAGCTCAAGACAGGCGGGCAGCGCCTTATCATACCATTGCCGCGCCCAGCGTTGGATGCCGGAGCTCGGCGCGAACTCCACCGTATGCCCGAGCGCCCACAGCGCGCGACCGTTGGAATCATCCGAGCCCAGCTCTTCGCACCAAGCCCGGTCGAAGGCCATGAAGTTGCGGAAGCCCCGCCGCTCATCGTTCCAGGCGTGCTGGACGAAACTGGCGTAGATGAGCGACCAGCGCTCGCGCTCGCCATCCGAAAGCCCGGTGGCGACATTCATCAGCATCAGCGCGCGGGCGTTGTCGTCCAGACAATAGCCATGGTTCCGGTCGGGTACGATGCCGACCGAATGCTGCAGGATGCCGGTCGCGTCGCCGATCTGGAACACCGCCGTAAGGCCGGGCGTGGCGGTCAGCGGTGCGCGGGGGGCAGGCGGCGCCACCGCAGCCTCGATCAGCGCGGCGGCCCCATCGGCGAAGCGCGGCCAGATCGTCTTGCGGCCGCGGGCATAGGCGCGCCGTTGTAATTCGCCCAACTCCTCGGGGTGGTCGAGTAGACGGATCACCGCCTCGGCAATGGCCGCGGGCTCGTTGGGCGGGATCAGCACTCCTGCACCATCCGCCAACAATTCGCGCGCATGGAGGTACGGGGTGGCGACCACCGCCTTGCCCAGCGCCACCGCATAGCTGAGCGTGCCCGAGGTCGATTGCTGGAGGTTGCGATAGGGCGTGAGGTAAATGTCGCAGGCCTCGATCTGGTCGAGCAGTTCGTCGTTCTTGAGGAAGCGATTGTCCCACAGGATGTGGTCGGCCACCCCCAGCGCCTCGGCCTTGGCCATCAACCGTTCGCGATAAGCTTCGCCCTCGCGCGCCAGCAGATTGGGGTGTGTCGAGCCCACGATCCGGTACACCGCATTGGGATGCCGCGCGACGATCTGGGGCAGCGCCTCGATCACGGCCTGCAGCCCCTTGCCGGGCCCGAGCAGGCCGAAGGTCATCATCACTCGCCGGCCTTCCAGCCCTAGCAGCCGGCGGAAGCGCTCGCCGCGGCCGAACGGCCGATCGGGAGCGCCATGCGACACCACCTGGAGGATGCTATCGGGTGCGCCGTAACGCTCGCTCAGCAGCCGGCGCGAATGCTGGCTCATCACCATGATCCGGCTGGCCCGCTGGACCAGATGTTCGAGGATCGTGCGCTGGCGGGGCGAGGGCTCGTTGAGGATGGTGTGCGGGGTGAGGATCAGCGGGGCGGCCAGCCGGTCAACCAGGTGGCACACGAGTTCGCCATCGGGTCCGCCGAAAATGCCATATTCGTGCTGCAGCCAGACCGCATCGACGCCGCTCTCGTTGATCCGGCGAGCGGCCTCTTCGTAGGAGCGGGAGTCGCCTACGGCGATCGTGCCAGCGATGCCCTCGTAGGCTTGGGGGTCGGCCGTGTCGTCGAGCGCATACACGTCCACCGTGATCTGCGGGTGAAACCGTGCGAGCTGCTCGGCAGTGTCGCCGGTGAACGTGGCGATGCCGCATTTGCGCGGCGTGAATGTTCCGATCAGCGCGACGCGGCGGATCGGCCGCGCCACGTTCTGCTGCCAGCTGACGATCGGGCGCAGGTCGAGAACGGACGAATCATCCGTTTCGCTCCTGTCCGCGCTCGCAACACCCTCGACGTCCATAGACGCTCCTCCAACTAAAGCACCCCATTCGGCCAGACGTCTGCCACCGCCGGCTTCGTTCTGTTGTGCAATGCAACATCAACTGCCCGACCTGCAAGACGCTCAAGGCCGATCCCCGACCGCAAACCTCCGATAGCAAACATTTGTTTCTTTTATCGCGAGACGCACAGACGGCTTGATGCATTGCGCAACAATGCTCACCGGATAAACTGCCATTGACTGGGCCAGTTCCCGGAAGCGCTGCCGACCTGACCGCTCCGATTGCGATGGTGCAGCGCAAGAGAACCGACTCGACGCAGCCTCTCTGCCTGCCTAGACCGCCGGCCCGATGACAGGCGCCGCATCGTTCCTTCCGCTCGTGTTCGCGCTGTTGGCGGCGGGCGGGGTGGCCGGTTTCGCGGGCGGGCTGTTTGGGATCGGCGGCGGCTTCATCGTGGTGCCGGCGCTGGTGCTGATCCTGCCGCTGATGGGTGCGACCACCGAGCAGGTCATCCATGTCGCGGTGGGTACCTCGCTGGCGACGATCATCTTCACCTCCCTGCGCTCGGTGCGCAGCCATGCGCGGCGCGGCGCGGTCGATGGCGCGCTGCTGAAGAGCTGGGCGCCATGGGTGGTCGGCGGCACCATCGCGGGGGCGGTGGTGGCAGATCTCGTCAGCGGCGCCACTCTGGCGACGATCTTCGGCGCGGGCGTGCTGCTGTTCGCGGGCCATTTTCTCACCCCTGCGATCACCCCGACCACCGCCCCTCGAGATGCGCCCGGACAGGCGGTGCGCGGCCATCCCGACGGCGCGGCGAAGATTGCGCTCGCCAGCGGGACCGGCCTGCTCTCCGCGCTGCTGGGCATCGGCGGCGGCACCATCGCGACCATGGTGATGACCGTGTACGGCATGCCGATCCACCGCGCGATCGGCACCGCCTCGGGCCTTGGCGCGATCATCGCCATTCCGGGCGCCAGCGGGTTCATGCTGATCGGGCGAGCGGAAACGGGCCTGCCGTGGGGCTCGGTCGGCTATGTCAACCTTCCCGCGGCATTGGCAATCATCACCACGGCGGTGCTGTGCGCCCCGCTCGGCGTCGCCGCGGCGCACCGGCTCAGCCCGGTGCTGCTGCGCACGGTGTTCGGCCTCTACCTGATTCTTGCGGGCGTCACGATGATCGCCAACCAATAGCCGCCCCGTGCAAGGCTGCGGCGGTTCAAAGTCCGACCCAAACTCGCCGGGTGCGACCGACCTCGGGCTGGAGAGCGATTCGCCCCAGGCGATCGCCTGCTGCCGCCGCCGCCTGCCGTGGTTCGATATCGACCGCGAGGGCAACATCTACACCTCCGAGGTCAACGCCGGCCGCCGCCGCCGGGGCTTCGTGATGACCGGTTTGGCGCAATACCGCCGCGCCGCGCGCATTCGGCCCCGCGCGTTAGCTTGTCATTCACCGCCCGAAGCCTACATTGCCTGCATCTAGTCAAGGAACTTCGATGAGCGACAATCGCGAGCCGGAAACCGGCGGCAATCCCTGGGTCAGGAGCCTGATGATCTGGGGCGGGATCTTTCTTGCCCTGCTGCTGGTGGTCTCCATGTTGGGCGGCCCGCAGGAGGCGGCCGGCACGCAGCTGCGCTATTCCGATTTCCGCGAGCGCGTGGCGGAAGGCAGCGTCTCCGAGGTGCAGATCGCGCCTAACCGGATCACCGGCAAGCTGGAGAACGGCTCCACCTTCAGCACCATTCCGGTGCCCAACGACACGGAACTCACCCGCCTGCTCGACGAGAACGGGGTGGAATATGCGGGCACCGCGCCCGAAGAACCCAACCTGCTGCTCTACATCCTGCTCCAGTCGCTGCCGTTCCTGCTGATCCTGGGCGTTGCATTCTTTGCGCTCCGTCAGGTGCAGAAGGGCGGCGGATCGGGCGCGATGGGCTTCGGCAAGTCGAAGGCCAAGCTGCTGACAGAGAAGCAGGGCCGCGTCACCTTTGACGATGTCGCCGGCATCGACGAGGCACGCGAGGAACTGCAGGAGATCGTCGAGTTCCTGCGCGATCCGCAGCGCTTCTCTAAGCTGGGCGGCCAGATCCCCAAGGGCGCGCTGCTGGTCGGCTCGCCCGGCACGGGCAAGACGCTGCTTGCCCGCGCGATCGCCGGCGAGGCGCGGGTGCCGTTCTTCACCATCTCTGGCTCCGATTTCGTCGAGATGTTCGTTGGCGTCGGCGCCAGCCGCGTACGCGACATGTTCGAGCAGGCGAAGAAGAATGCGCCCTGCATCGTCTTCATTGACGAGATCGACGCGGTCGGCCGCCATCGTGGCCATGGCCTCGGCAATTCGAACGACGAGCGCGAACAGACCCTGAACCAGCTGCTGGTCGAGATGGACGGTTTCGAGGCGAACGAGGGTATCATCATCATCGCCGCCACCAACCGGCCGGACGTGCTCGACCCCGCGCTGCTGCGCCCGGGCCGATTCGATCGCCAGGTGGTGGTCTCGGTACCCGATATTGACGGGCGTGAGAAGATCCTCGCGGTGCACATGAAGAAGGTGCCGCTGGCGCCCGATGTCAATTCGCGCACCATCGCCCGCGGCACGCCCGGCTTCTCCGGGGCCGATCTCGCCAATCTCGTGAACGAGGCCGCGCTGCTTGCTGCCCGGCGCAACAAGCGCCTGGTCGCGATGCAGGAGTTCGAGGATGCCAAGGACAAGGTGATGATGGGCGCCGAGCGCCGCTCGATGGTCATGACCGACGACGAGAAGAAGATGACCGCCTATCACGAGGCTGGCCACGCCATCATCGCGGTGCACGAGCCAGCTTCTGACCCGATCCACAAGGCCACCATCATCCCGCGCGGCCGCGCGCTGGGCATGGTGATGCGCCTGCCAGAGCGCGACAATTACTCCTATCATCGCGACAAGATGCACGCGAACCTCGCGGTGAGCATGGGTGGTCGCGTGGCCGAGGAAATCATCTTCGGGCACGACAAGGTGTCGAGCGGCGCCTCGTCCGACATCCAGTATGCCACCAGCCTGGCGCGCAACATGGTCACCAAGTGGGGTATGTCCGACAAGCTCGGCCCGCTCCAGTACGAGGACCAGCAGGAAGGCTACCTTGGCATGGGCGGGACCCAGCGGACCATGGCTTCGGACGAGACCAACAAGGTGATCGATGCCGAGATCCGCGCGCTGGTGGACGGCGCACACAGTCGCGCCACCCAATTGCTGACTAAGCATGAGGACCAGCTCCAGCTGCTCGCACAAGCGCTGCTGGAATACGAGACTCTGACCGGCGAAGAGATCAAGCAGCTGCTGGAGAATGGCCGGATCGATCGTCCGGACCAGCCTTCCGGGCCACTGATGCCGCAGCCGATCCGCGGCTCGGCGATCCCCAAGGCGGGCAAGCGCTTCGGCGGCGGCACGGCTCCGCAGGGCGCCTGATCGACATCGGCAGATGAGAGGGGGCGGTGCCGAGTGAACCGCCCTTCTCGCCCGCTAGCTGATAAGGTTGGAGAGGGTCGAGAGCCCATAGGCGCCCCTCAGCCGGCGATAGATGTGTGACAGCGGCAACGCCGCTCCCGCCAAACACCGCCATCCGCTGGCGAGCTCTACCTCGCCAAGCACGGTCAACGCCACGAACAGCAGCGTCATGAAGCAGAGCGAATAGGTGATGAACACTAATAGGCGCCGAATAGCCGGCGTCAGGCGAACGGACGGGCCAGGAAAGGGATCGACAGCGGGATCAGCAGCGAGCTGAATTTGTAGCCGTTGCCCTGCAGCTTGTAGAGCATCAGCGAGGGATTCTCTCGAAATTTGGCGATGCCGATGTCGAGGAAGGCTCAACCGGTGCTCGGCACCTCGCTCTGCGCCGGTTCTTTGGCTGATGGGAGGAGCGGTTCGATCCCTGCCAGGCCGGTGCCGACCTGCTCCAGCGGAGCCAACTCCTATTTCATCGCCGCGCGGCGCAGATCGTCCTGTGGCAGCCCGACGGTGGCTTGTTCCACCTCCGCCTGTTGCTCTCCGAGCGCGGCGCGCGCGGCTGTGAAATCGGCCGGCGCCTCGATCCCCTGCGCAACGTCGCTGGGAGCCGAGAGACCGACCGCTTGGAACACCGCGAACATCATGAACACGCTAAACAGGAACGGCGCCATCGGCGAGACGAAGCGCGCCCGCTCGCCCTCGACATAGCCCCGGGTCAGCTCGCCCGGCCGCCGCGCCACCAGTGGGCAATGCGCGCCCAGCAGCCCGGTGCCGCAGTTCAGGCAGGCGGTCTCGTGCATGTGCCCGTCCTCGGGTGCGCCAGCGCCCGCTGGATCTTCGTAGGGGCCGGGGCCGGGGCCGGGCCGTGTCGCGCGCGCGCCTCTCCCGGCTCGCTAACGGCACGCGGCACGTCGCTCATTTCCCTTACCCTCGGCCGCTGATATCGCACCACCGGGTGCCGATCGGGTCGGAACAGGCCACGAACAGCGGTGTTGTTTGCGCAAAGGAGATCAGCCCGATGCAAGCCGAACGTCCTAACGAGAATCCCAAGGCGCACCCCACCTCCAACGCCGAGAAGGACCCTGCCGATTGGACGACCGGCGATGAGCCGATGACCGGCGCGCAGGCCAGCTACCTGAAGACGCTCAGCGAAGAGGCCGGACAGCCGGATGCCTACGATCCGGCGCTCTCCAAGGCCGAAGCCTCCCAGCGGATCGATGCGCTGAAGGAGACCACCGGGCGCGGCACCTGAGCCGCGCTCCCTGCAGCTCAGCCTCGGGCCAGCCGGCGCTCGATCGCGGTCCACAGCTGGCCGAAGCCGCGTGCGGCGGTGGAGACGGGGGCAAAGGCGCCGAGCGGCTGGCGGCGCGCCGCGCATTGTTCCACCGCGCTCGCCAGCGGGATCGCAGGCCAGTCCGGGTGCTCCGCTCGTAACGCTCGGTGCAGCGCACGGCGCTGATCCAGCATCGAGAGCACCGGCACCACCACCAATTCGCCACGCGCCTGCGCACGCACTTCCTCGCTCACCAGATCGAACGCCCGCGCCGAGAGCGGGGACGGCGGCAGCGGCACCACCACCACGTCGGCCGCGCGCAGCACCTGCGCGCTGATCTCGTTCAGCACCGGCGGGCAATCGAGCACGATGCGCTCGTAGCGCCGCGCCAGCCCCGCCGCAGTGCGCGCCAACCGCTTGCGCTTGCCGATCTGCGCGAACAGCGCATCGAGCGCGCGCAGCGATTCATCCGCCGGCAACAGGTCGAGCTTGCTGTAGGCGGTGCGGCGGATCAGCTTCTCCGGCTCGACATCGCGCGCGAATACGCTCTGCGCCGCGTGCTTTGGGCTGGGATCGACGCCCAGCAGGAAACCCGCCCCGCTGGCTGCATCGAGATCCCACAGCAGCGTCTTGCGGCAGGAGACCGACGCCGAGCACCAGGCAAGGTTGACGGCGATGGTCGTCTTCCCGACGCCACCCTTGACACTGTAGACCGCGATGACCGCCACGAGAGCGAAACTCCTTCCCCCGCGCTTCTGTTACAATTCGATGACGGAGGGCAACCCCGGATCGAACCGTGATCTGCCCGGATCTCGCAATATCCCCGCTGATGAACACGAAAAGGGCCGCGCCCACCGGCACGGCCCTTGATGGATCGGCTGCTGACCCGGCCCCAATACAGGGCTGGAAGCGTCTAGCCTTCGTAATCGCCGTTGGCGGAGGTGGAGCGCGGGGGCGCGGCGGCCGAAAGCCGCATCGCCTCGGCCGATTGGCTGAGCGAACCGATCGCATCGGCCTCGTCCTCCTCGTCGGGCAGCACGCGCTGCAGCGATTGGACGACGCTTTCGTGCAACTGCTTGGGCCGCACGGTCTGCTCGGCGATCTCGCGCAGCGCGACGACCGGGTTCTTGTCGCGATCGCGATCGATCGTCAGTTCCGCTCCGCCGGCGATCTCGCGCGCCCGCTGCGCGGCGAGCAACACCAGGTCGAACCGGTTGGGGATTTTGTCGACACAATCCTCGACGGTGACGCGCGCCATGGGCACTCCAGTAAAGCAGCTTTTCGGAAAGGAGGGCGGATAGGGTGTGCCCCTGCACAAGTCAAGGTTTCGCCCCGTGCGCGCTCTGCTACGAGAGGCCATGAACCGCGTCGAGCAGCCCAAGCCCTATCAGGATCCGGCGGCCTTCACACTTGAGGCGCAGGGCCACAGCCTCACCGTCCTGCCCGGTGGCCCGGAGCGCATGAAGGCGCTGCTGGCGCTGATCGACGGCGCGCAACGGCGGCTCGATCTCGCCTTCTACATCTTCGCCCCTGATACCAGCGGCGAGCGGGTGCGCGATGCGCTGGTCGCCGCGGCGCGGCGCGGCGTGGCGGTGACGCTGGTCGTCGACGGCTTCGGCGCCGAGGCCGATGAGGAATTCTTCGCTCCGCTGATCGAGCAGGGCGGCGCCTTCCGCTGCTTCCACGCCCGCTGGACGGTGCGCTACCTGATCCGCAACCACCAGAAGATCGTGCTCGCGGACGACGCAAAGGCGATGCTGGGTGGTTTCAACATCGAGGATGGCTATTTCGCCCTGCCGGTGGAGGACAGCTGGACTGACCTCGCAGTGACCATCGAGGGCCCGGTGGTCGCCCGCATCATCCGCTGGTTCGCCGAGCTGGACGATTGGGCAGCCCACCCCCAAGAGCAACTGTCCGCCATCCGCCGCAAGGTCCGCCAGTGGGATGCGGGGGAGGCGCCGGTGCAGCTGCTGATTGGCGGGCCGACGCGGGGCCTGTCCAGCTGGGCCCGCTGCGTCGGCCGCGATCTGGTCGCGGGCGAGCGGCTCGACATGATGATGGCGTATTTTTCGCCCAATCCGCGCCTGCGCCGCCGCATGGCCCGCATGGCGAGGCGCGGCGCCACGCGGCTGGTGATGGCCGGCCGGTCCGACAATCCCGCCACCATCTCTGCGGCCCGGGCGCTTTACGGCAAGCTGCTGAAGGCGGGCGCGCAGATCTGGGAGTTCGAGGCCACCCGCCTGCACACCAAGCTGATCGTCATCGACCATGTGGTCTATCTCGGCAGCGCCAATCTGGACATGCGCAGCCTCTACGTGAACCTGGAGATCGTCCTGCGGATCGAAGACGCCGCTTTGGCCGAGCGGATGCGGGGGCTGATCGAGCACGCTCTGCCCGCCTCGCGCGCGATAACCCCCGAACTGCACCGCAGCCGCGCCGGGCCGTTCACGCGCCTGCGCTGGTGGGCGAGCTGGTTCCTGGTTTCGGTGGTGGACTACACCGTCAGCCGGAAGCTCAACCTCGGGCCGTAGCGCCGGGGCGCTTCTGACCAGCTTCAGCCGTAGGAGCCGCCCCCGTAATCGCCCTCCGCAAGGTCGGAAAAGCGGGTGACCTTGGGCTCGAATCGCATCCGTACCTTGCCGGTGGCGCCGTGCCGCTGCTTGGCGATGATCAGCTCGGCCAGGCCGAACACGCTCTCCATCTCGGCCTGCCAGGCGGCGTGAGCCTCGGTCACCTTCATGTCGCTGCCGCCGTGCGGCACCTTGGGTTCGCGCGAGGCGACGTAATAATCCTCGCGGAAAATGAACCACACCATGTCCGCGTCCTGCTCGATCGAGCCCGATTCGCGCAGGTCTGACAGCATCGGCCGCTTGTCCTCGCGCTGCTCTACCGCGCGGCTGAGCTGCGAGAGCGCGATCACCGGAACCTGCAGCTCCTTGGCCAGCGTCTTCAAGCCCCGGCTGATCTCGGAAATCTCGTTGACCCGGTTGTCCTGGCTGCGCCCGCTGCCCTGCATCAGCTGCAGATAATCGATCACGATCAGGCCGATATCGTGCCGCCGCTTCAGCCGCCGTGCGCGGGTGCGCAGCGCCGAAACAGAGAGCGCGGGCGTATCGTCGATGAACAGCGGCAGCTCGGCCAGCCGCTGGCTGGCGTAGGAGAGCTGCTGGAAATCGTCACGGCTGATCTTGCCCATGCGCAGCGCCTCGCTGGGAATGCCGGCCTGCTCTGCCAGGATGCGGGTGGCCAGCTGGTCGCTGGACATTTCGAGGCTGAACAGCGCCACCCCGGCGCCGACCGATTTTTCGATTCCGTCGCGCTTGTCGCGCAGCAGCCGGTCGGCGCAATTGAAGGCGATGTTGGTGGCGAGCGAGCTCTTGCCCATGCCCGGTCGCCCGGCGATGATGATCAGATCGCTATTGTGCAGCCCGCCGCATTTCTCGTTGATCGAGGCAAAGCCGGTGGTCTTGCCGGAGACGTGGCCGCCGGAATTGATCGCGGTTTCGATCATCTCCAGCGCCTTGCCGGTGGCACCACGGAAGCTTTCCGCCTCGCTGTTGCCCGTGGCCCCCTCGGCCACCTCGAACAGGCGCGCTTCGGCCGTTTCGATCTGTCGCATCGGCTCGACCTCCTCGGAGGTATCGAGCGCGCTTTCCACCAGCTCGCGGCCCACCCGCACCAGCTCGCGCAGCAGCGCCAGATCGTAGATCTGCTGCGCCAGCGCGCGCGGGGCGAGTAGGCCCTGTCCATCGGCCGTGAGCCGGGCCAGGTAGGAGGTGCCGCCCAGCTCGGCCATGCCCGCATCGCCATCGAAATAGGGCTTCAGCGTCACCGGGGTGACGACCATCTGCTTGTCGAGCAGGATTTGCGTGCGCTCGAAGATGCGCCCGTGCAGCGGCTCGAAGAAATGCTCGGGCCGCAGCGGCACGTTCATCTCCTCGGCCAGCCGGTTGTCGATCAACAGCGCGCCCAGGAACGCCGCCTCGGCCTCCAGATTGGCGGGCAACGCGCGGGTCGCGGGCGCCCCAGGCGTATCGGGCGAGTCGCCGGCCGAATGGGCCGGGGCGCGGGGGAGGGAGATCGTGCTGGCCATGGGGCCACCGCTGATGCCCAACGATCAGGGCGACAGCAAGGCCGCGCTCGCGATGGGGCACGGTCCGCCCCTGTGGATAGCGGGGATGGCCAGCGCGGGCCGGTGCATGCCTGCCCGCCACCGCCCCGAGCAATCGGCGTTGCCCCGCCGGCCCCGCTCTGCAAAGAGCAGGCCTGCACGATGACCGACCTGCCCGACCCTATGATCCAGCCCGCCAGCGACCGGCGCATCGCCGCCGTCACGCTCGACGAGGCGACGATCCTCTCGCGCAACGAGGATGTCGAGCGCGAGCGCGAGGCGGCGCTCCGCGACCTGGTGGCGGACAACAGCTTCACCCCCGTGCGCGCCACCGAACGCGGGCAGGCGGGGCCGTGGTCGCTGCATCTCTCGGTGATCGACGGGCGGCTGGCGATCGCGGTGGTCGACGGGCAGGGAGCGGATGCCGGCACGATCGGCCTCGGCCTTCAGCGCTTCCGCCGCGTGGTGCGCGAATATTTCGCCATTTGCGATTCTTACTACAAGGCGCTGCGGCGCACCTCGGCGCAGGAGATCGAGACGATCGACATGGCCCGCCGCGCGATCCACGACCGGGCCACGCGCGACCTGCTGGAGGCGTTGGAAGGCAAGGTCGAAACCGATTTCGACACCGCCCGGCGGCTGTTCACGCTCATCTGCGTGCTCCACATTCGCGGATGAACCGGGCGGGCGATCCTGCTGCGGAGCGGCACGAGGAGCTGGTCGCAGCCGCCCGCGCGGCGCTGGCGCAGGCCTATGCGCCCTATTCGAATTTCCGCGTCGGCGCGGCGCTGCTGTTCGCCGATGGCGCGCTCGTCACCGGCGCCAATGTCGAGAATGCGAGCTACGGCCTCACGCTCTGCGCAGAGACGGTGGCGGTGGCCCGCGCCATGAATGATGGGCGGCGCGGCGGCCTCCTCGCGCTGGCGGTGGCGGGCGAGAGCGCGCTGGCCGCCCCCTGCGGCCGCTGCCGCCAGGTGCTGCACGAATTCGCCAGCCTCGGCGGCACCGATCCGCTGGTGCTGTGCGCCGGGCCCACCGAACGGCGCGACTATCGCCTCTCGCAGCTCCTGCCGGAGCCCTTCGGCCCGGACACGCTCGAAGCCTAGCGGGCCCGTCTCACCCCAGCAGCGGCACCCGCGCCAGCATCCTGTGCGAAGTGAGGTAGAGCGCCCGCCCGTCCTCGCCGACTGCCACATTGGCCACCGCGCTGCCGGTGGTGATGATCCCCAGCAGCGTGCCCGCGGGTGAAAGCACATGCACCCCGCCCGGCCCGGTGGCGAACACATTGCCGCGCGCGTCGGTCTTGATACCGTCCGGCAAGCCCGGGCGACCGGCGGCCTGCTGCTCGCGCATGTCGTGGAACAGGCGCGGCGCCCCCACCGGCACGCCGCTCGCATCCAGCGCATAGGCCAGCACCTCGGGCCGCTGATCGTCGGACAGCGCGAGATACAGCGTGCGCTCGTCGGGCGAGAGCGTCACGCCGTTGGGCCGCCGGTGGCGGTCCAGCAGGTGCAGCGTGCCATTCGCAGCGCGCAGATAGAGCCCGTTGTGCTCCACTTCGCGCAGCGGCGATTGCTCGGCTTCGGCCAGGCCGTAGGGCGGATCGGTGAAATAGATCGCGCCGCTGCGCGCCACTACCAGGTCGTTGGGGCTGTTGAAGCGCTGGCCCTCGAACCGGTCGACCAGCACTTCCTTGCGCTTCGTGGCCAAGTCCAGCCGGCTGACCGCGCGCGTGCCGCTATCGGCGAGGATCACGCTACCCGCTTCCCGCCCCAGCGCCATGCCGTTGGCCCCGGCCTCGCGGATCCCCTCCGGCACCTCACCGGCGAGGCCGGAAGGCTGGAGGAATTGTTCCACTTCGCCGCCGGGCCCGTAGCGATACATCACATTGTTGGGCGGATCGTTGAACAGCAGGTATCCCACCGGCACCCATACCGGCCCCTCGGCCCAGCCATAGCCGGTGCCCAGCACCTCGGCCCGCGCGGCGGGATCGACGATCGCCGCCAGCGCCGGGTCGAGCATCTCCACCTCGCCCACCAGTTCGCCGGATGGTGCGGACGAGTTGGCCAGCGGCGCCGCGCAGGCGCCCAAGGGCAGCGCCGCCAGCCCGGCGAGGCCCGTCAGCAGCAGCGTGCGGCGGGTGGGTCTCAGGCGAACGGCCACAGCAGTGCCGCACAGGCGAACATCACCAGTCCTGCGATTGTCGAGCATAGGGTCCAACTCCGGAATGTCTGCGCCTCGGTAAGGCCCAGGAACTGCTTGACCAGCCAGAAGCCGGTATCGTTGACATGGCTCACCACCGATGCGCCCGCACCGATCGCGATCGTCACCAGCGCCACCTGCCCGGGCGAAAGCCCAGCCACGGCGATCAGCGGCGCGGCCAAGCCGCCGGCGGTCACCATCGCCACCGTGGCCGAACCTTGCGCCACCCGGATGAAGGCGGCCAGCAGAAAGACGAATACCAGCGCGGAAAGATTGGCCGCCGCCACCAGTTCGGTGATCCGCGCGCCGGCGCCCGACTGGATCAGCACCTCCTTATAAGCCGCCCCCGCACCGACTACGAGAACCATCAGCCCGGCCGGCGCCAGCGCCCGCGTCATCACGTCGGAGATCGTCGCCAGCGGCGCGCCCAACCCCCGCAGCCACACCGCCACGAAGGCGCAGGCGAGGATCAACGCGGTGAACGGATGGCCGAGGAACAGCACCGCCTGCCGCAGCGGACCATCGGCCAGCGCGCCTTCGGCCAAGGCCGCGAGCATGATCAGCCCGAGCGGCACCAGCATCGCCGCCAGCGCCGGGCCGAAGCCGATCTGTGCCAGCGGAGGCGCCTCAGGATCTTCGAATTGCGGCGGCGGCGACTGGTCACCGAAGCCGGGGGCCGAATGCGCCAGCTTTGCGAATACCGGCCCCGCGATGATCGCGGCGGGGATGCCGCACAGCAGGCCATAGAACGCCAGCAGGCCGTAATCGGTGCCGATCAGTTCGGCCACCGCCACCGGCCCCGGGTGCGGCGGCAGCAGCGCATGCATCGTCAGCAGCCCGGCCAGCAGCGGTAGCGCGAAATAGGTCACCCGCCGCTGCGCCCGCAGCGCCAGCGTGGTCAACAGCGGCGCCAGCACGATGAAGCCGACATCAAAGAACAGCGGAATGCCGACGATAATGCCGACCACGTTCAGCGCCCAGGGCGCGCGGCCTTCGCCGAAGGCGTCCAGCAGCCGGCGGGCCAATGCGGCCACGCCGCCGCTCGCCTCCAGCAGCCCGCCCAGCATCGCGCCAAGGCCGATCACCACCGCCACGAAGCCGAGTGCCTCGCCCGTGCCGGTGCGCACCGCCTCGATCACGTCCTGCGGGTTGCCGCCAAGCACCAGCCCGGTGCCCAGCGCCACCACCAGCAGCGCAATGAAGGCGGGCACCTTCAGTCGCAGCACCATCGCGATCAGCACCGCGATGCTCGCGGCCACGATCGGCAGGACAGGCCCGGTGCCCTCGCTCATGTGCCCCGGCCCGCGGCCCTTCGCCGTCCCTCAGGCCGGGGAACGGGCGTTACCACCAGGTTGGAACGCAGCGTGCCCGCGGCCGGCAGGCTCCTGCCATAGAGCCTCATCCCGGCACGCGCGATCTGCCCCGAACAAACCCCACCATGGGTCATCGGCCCCGGATCCCCCCAAAGTCGAAGTCCGCCGCCCGGTGTTGCGAGCGCGCGGACGGTAGCGGTATCATCCTTGCCGGCCTCCGCAAAGACCCTGCTCACGGGGCAGAACCTCAGGGCAAGCGTGAGCTTTCCCCGCGTAAGAGCCTCGCCGTCGCGGGCTTTACTGGCGAACAAAATTGGCCCCGCCGCTCTCGCCAGCCGCGAGGTGTCAGCCCGGCCAGCGTTGGAGTGAATCAGCCGGTCGGTGCCAGCAAAGTGACCTGTTTGTTGGCCGCCGACGGCCTAGTCGGTCCCTGCCTTCTTCGTCAGCGCCGAAGCGAGAGCGCGGTGCCAGCCGGCGAGCAGCGCCGCGCGGCTCTGCTCGTCCATCGCCGGCTCGTCGCGATGCATGTCCCGGCGGGTGGCCGTGAGCGCCGCGAGATCGGGCCACACGCCCACTGCCAGCCCGGCGAGGAAGGCCGCGCCCACCGCCGTCGTCTCCAGATGCTCCGGCCGCTCGACCGGGATCTGCAGCATATCGGCGAGGAACTGGCACAGCCATTCATTGGCCGCCATGCCGCCATCGACGCGGATGGCAAAGGGCGCATCGCCGCCATCGGCCACCATCGCGTCGATCAAATCCAGCGTCTGGTAGGCGACCGCTTCGAGCGCCGCGCGCGCCAGATGCGCGGCCTGCGTGGCAAAGGTGAGCCCGGTGATCGTGCCGCGCGCATCCGGGTCCCAATGCGGCGCGCCCAGCCCCACGAAAGCGGGCACCATGTAGACGCCGTTGTTGCCCTCCACTGCGATGGCCATGTCGTCGGTCTGGTTGGCGTGGGTGATCAGGCCCAGCCCGTCGCGAAGCCATTTCACCGCCGCCCCAGCGGCGAAGATCGAACCCTCCAGCGCGTAGCTCATCCGCCCGTCGAGCCGGCAGGCCGGCGTCGTCAGCATGCCGTGTTCGGAGGCGACCGCCTCCTCGCCGGTGTGGAGCAGCAGGAAGCAGCCCGTGCCGTAAGTCGCCTTGGCGGTGCCCTTCTCAAAGCAGGCCTGGCCGAACAGCGCCGCCTGCTGGTCGCCCGCAATCCCGCCGATGGGGATCGCCGCGCCCAGCAGCTCGGGCAGTGTGGTGCCGAACAGGTGACTGCTATCGTGCACCTGCGGCAGCAGCGCCATTGGCACGCCGATCAGCGCGCACAGCCTCTCGTCCCAGGCCTGCTCGTGGATATCCCACAGCAGCGTGCGGGCGGCGTTGGTAACGTCGGTGGCGTGGACGCCGCCGGTGAGGCGCCACAGCAGAAAGCTGTCGATCGTGCCGAAGGCCAGCTCGCCCCGCTCGGCGCGGGCGCGGGCGCCCTCGACATGGTCGAGCAGCCAGGCAATCTTGGTGCCCGAGAAATAGGGATCGAGCAGCAGGCCCGTGCGCTCGCGCACCAGCTTCTCATGCCCGGCCTCGCGCAGCGCGGCGCAGGCGCGGGCGGTGCGCCGATCCTGCCACACGATCGCGCGATGGATCGGCTCTCCGGTGGCGCGGTCCCACACCACCGTTGTCTCCCGCTGGTTGGTGATGCCGATCCCGGCGATCTCGCCCGCCGCCAGCCCAGCCTCGCCGATCGCCTCCTTCATGGTGGCGAGCACGTCCTGCCAGATATCCTCGGGCTCGTGCTCCACCCAGCCATCGCGCGGATAATGCTGCGTGAATTCGCGTCGCGCGGTGGCCACCGGCTGCGCGGCGGCATCGAAGATGATGCTGCGGCTCGACGTGGTGCCCTGGTCGATGGCGAGAACATGCGTGGCTTGCGGCACTGTTGCGCTCTCCCTGCCTCTCCGTGGCGCCGGCGGCGGCACGGGCGGGCGCAAGCGATCTAGCAGAGCAGGGGGTTGGAGGCCAAGTGCAGGCGCAGCGTCGAAAAAGGGGCGCCCGGTCTCCCGAGCGCCCCTTTTCTGGCAGTGTCAGCGCGCTGGATCAGGCGCTGTAATACATGTCGAACTCGACCGGACTCGGGGTGGTCTCGAAGCGGAGCACCTCTTCCCACTTGAGCTCGCAATAGGCGTCGATCTGGTCCTTGGAGAACACGTCGCCCTTGAGCAGGAACTCGTAATCCTTGTGCAATTCCAGCAGCGCCTCGCGCAGGGAACCGCACACGGTCGGCACCTCGGCCAGCTCGGCCGGGGGCAGGTCATACAGGTTCTTGTCCATCGCATCGCCCGGGTGGAAGCGGTTCTGGATGCCGTCCAGCCCGGCCATCAGCAGCGCCGAATAGGCCAGATAGGGGTTGGCCATCGCATCGGGGAAGCGGAACTCCACCCGCTTGGCCTTCTCGCCCGAGCCATAGGGAATGCGGCAGGAGGCCGAGCGGTTGCGCGCCGAATAGGCCAGCAGCACCGGCGCCTCAAAACCGGGCACCAGCCGCTTGTAGCTGTTGGTGGTGGGGTTGGTGAAGGCGTTCAGCGCCTTGGCGTGCTTGATCCCCCCGCCGATGAAGAACAGGCAAGTCTCGGACAGGCCGGCATAGAGGTTGCCGGCGAACATCGGCTTGCCGCCATCCCAGATCGAGATGTGGGTGTGCATGCCCGATCCGTTGTCGCTCTTGATCGGCTTGGGCATGAAGGTCGCGGTCTTGCCGTAGGCGTGGGCGACCATGTGCACGACGTATTTGTAGATCTGCATCCGGTCGGCGGTCTGCACCAGCGTGCCGTAGGTGAGGCCCAGCTCGTGCTGCGCGGCGGCCACCTCGTGGTGGTGCTTATCGCACGGCAGGCCCATCTCGATCATGGTGGAGACCATCTCGGCGCGGATATCCTGCGCGGAATCGACCGGGGCGACCGGGAAGTAGCCGCCCTTGGCGCGCGGCCGATGAGCCAGGTTGCCGCCTTCCATCTCCGTGCCGCTGTTGGTCGGCAGCTCGATATCGTCGATCTGGAAGCCCGAGCCGGCATAGCCATCCTCGAAGCGCACATCGTCGAACATGAAGAACTCGGCCTCGGGCCCGACATAGACGGTATCGCCGATACCGGTGCTCTTGAGGTAGGCCTCGGCGCGCTTGGCAGTGGAGCGCGGATCCCGCGAATAGAGCTCACCCGTCGATGGCTCGACGATGTCGCAGAAGATGATCATCATGGGCGTCGCGCTGAAGGGATCGACATAGACCTCCTCCAGGTCGGGCTTGAGGATCATGTCGCTCTCGTTGATGGTCTTCCACCCGGCGATCGACGAGCCGTCGAACATCAGCCCTTCCTCCAGCTCGTCCTCGCCCAAAATGCCGGCTACCATCGAGAGATGCTGCCATTTGCCCTTGGGATCGGTGAAGCGCAGATCGACCCATTCGATCTCCTCTTCCTTGATCCGCTTCACGATGTCCGATGCAGTGGCCATGATGATCCCTTCCTTGAGTAACAAACTGGCAAGCGCGCACTCGAACGGCGCTGGTGGCGGTCAGATGGCGGCGTCGTCGCGCTCTCCGGTCCGGATGCGCAGTGCGGTTTCCACCGGGCTGACGAAGATCTTACCATCGCCGATCCGCCCGGTCTGCGCCGCGGTGGCGATCGCCTCGACCACCGCGTCGACCAGCGCGTCGGGCACCACCACCTCCAGCTTCACCTTAGGCAGAAAATCGACCACATATTCGGCGCCGCGATACAGCTCCGTATGGCCCTTCTGCCGGCCGAAGCCGCGCGCCTCGGTAACGGTGATGCCAGAGACGCCCACTTCATGCAGCGCCTCCTTCACCTCGTCGAGTTTGAACGGCTTGATGATGGCCTCGATCTTCTTCACGTCGCTCCAATCGGTTCCACGAAGTCGTCTTGCGCGGCCGCGCGCCGCCCGGCAGCCCCGCCGCCCCTCGCGACAATTCTAACAAGAATCGTGCCAGGGGCCTGGGGAGCCAGCGTAGCCAATGCGGTGATGGGGTTAAAGGCCGTTCGCGGGGAAATCGGCGATGCGGCGCGCCGGATCGGCAGGCCGCACGAAGGGGTGCCCGAGCACCGGGCAAACGCTGCCCAAAAGGTGGGCACTAGAGCCGCAGGCCGGCGGTCTCCTCACAGCCCGCCATCAGATTGAGCGCCTGCACCGCCGCCCCGCTCGCGCCCTTGCCCAGATTATCGAGCAACGCCACCAGCCGCGCCTCACCGCCATCCTGGGAGCCGAACACGAACAGCTCGAGCCGGTCGCTGCCTTCGGTCCCGCGGCGCAGCAGCAGCTCGCCGGGCGCCTCGTCATGCACGCGAACCAGTGCGCTGCCCGCAAAGAACTCCGCCAGCGCCTCGCGCAGCATGTCGGGGGAGGGCGCCTGCGGCATTGCGGAGAGCGCCAGCGGCACCTCCACCGCCATGCCGCGATGCGCGGCGATCACCGCCGGCGAGAACACCGGCGGCCGGGCGAGCCCTGCATGAAGCTGCATCTCGCCCAGATGCTTGTGCCCGCCGTGCATGCCATAGCCGCGCCAGGCGATCTCCGGCTCGGCCTCGAACCGCTCGATCAGCCCCTTGCCGCCGCCCGAATAGCCGCTGACCGCGTGAACGGTGAACGGCCAGTCCGCCGGCAGCAGCCCGCCGCGCACCAGCGGCGCAACCAGCGCGAGAAAGCCGGTGGGGTAGCAGCCGGGATTGCTCACCCGCCGCGCGCGCGCCACGACTTCGCGCCCGACCAGTTCGGGAAAGCCGTAGGTCCAGTTGCAATCGGTGCGGTGGGCGCTGGAGGCATCGATCACGCGCACTGCCGAGCCAGGATCGATCAACGTCACGGCCTCACGCGCAGCCTCGTCGGGCAAGCACAGGATAGCGAAATTCACCGTATTAAGTGCTTCCGCGCGGGCGGCGGGGTCCTTGCGGCGGGCCTCGTCCAGCAGCAGCAGGGTGAATTCGGGGCGGTCCGCCAGCCGCTCGGCGATCTCCAGCCCGGTGGTACCGACCGCGCCATCGATGAACACACTCGCCATCAGGGCAGTGGCTCCAGCCGGTCGACCCGCACGTAGCCCACCGGTCCTTCGAGCGACAGGCAGCCCCAGGCCCAGCCGCCGCTCACCTCCAGCACCTCGAAGCTGTCGCCCTCCATCAGCGTGCACAGCTCCTCCGCACCGGGCGCGGTGGACGCGAACAGCGGCGCGCCGCCGGGCATCACCATGCGTGGCTGGGGCACTGCGTAGTGGGGCACGAAATAGCGCCCCGCGAGCGCAATATGCGCCAGATCGCCCCGCAGCGGCAGCCGCGCTGCCTCCGCAGCGCCCCGGACCGGGTGCGGCCCGGTCAGCCGATAGGGACCGTGCGATCCGCTGCCGGGCTCGCAGGGCGGGCCGGCATCCTCGGGGCTGGTGCCGGGGTTGGTGCCGGGGTTGGTGGGGGTTCCGCTGGGGGACATGAGCGCGCGACTAGACGGGGGGCGACGCGTCGGCAAGCGTGCGCCTCGGATCGCGCCCGGTCCGCCCCGGCATGGGTCAGCCGAACCGCGCCTTGAGCATGTGCCAGGCCGCGCGCAGGCCCAGCGCCTCACCGCCCTTGGGCCGCCCCGGCTTGGCGGTTGGGCGCCAGGCGAATGTATCGAGATGCGCCCAGTCGAGCGGCGTGCCTTCCGCGTCCTCGCCCACAAAGCGCTGGAGGAACAGCGCCGCCACGCTGGCCCCGGCAAAGGCAGTGCCATGCGCATTGCCGATGTCGGCAACGTCGGATTTCAGCCATTCCGCATAAGGCTCGTGCAGCGGCAGGCGCCAGCATTCGTCGTCCACCGCGCGGCCGGCGGCGAGCAGCGCCTCGGCGGTTTCGTCGCTGCGGGCGAACAGTGCGGGCAGGTCGGGCCCCAGCGCCACGCGGGCCGCACCTGTCAGCGTGGCGAAATCCAGCATCAGCACCGGCGCCTCCTCGCTCGCGCGGGTGAGCGCATCGGCGAGGATCAGCCGCCCCTCGGCATCGGTGTTGCCGATTTCCACGGTGAGCCCCTTGCGGCTGGCGAGCACGTCGCCCGGGCGGAAGGCGTCGGCGGAAATGGCGTTCTCCACCGCCGGCACCAGGCAGTGCAGCCGCACTTTCAGCCCCGCGCCCATCACCAGCCCGGCCAGCGCGAAGGCGTGAGCGGCGCCGCCCATGTCCTTCTTCATCAGCGCCATGCCGGCCGAGTTCTTGATGTCGAGCCCGCCGGTGTCGAAGCACACGCCCTTGCCCACGATCGCCAGCACCGGCGCACCGGGATCCCCCCAGGTCAGGTGCAGCATGCGCGGCGCATGGTGGCGCGCCGCCGCCCGGCCGACAGCGTGAACCAGCGGGTATTCCGCCTTCAGCGCATCGCCGCGGGTGACGCTCAGCTGCGCGCCATGCTCGAGCGCTAGCGCCTCGGCAACCGTTTCCAGCGCCGCGGGCCCCATGTCCTCAGCGGGCGTGTTCACCAGATCGCGCACCAGCTTCACCGCTCGCGCCTCGGCCAGCGCGGGGCCGATCGCGGCCACCGCGCCGGTCAGCAGGATGCGCGGGCCCTCGGCCTCCGGATCCTCGCGGTAGCGGGTGAATCGATATTGCGCGCTCTGCCAGCCATGCAGCGTCCGCGCCGCCTGCGCCTCCGGCAGGCCGTCCGCCAGCCGATAGGTGCCCGCCGGCAGCGTTTCCGCCAGCTTGGCGAGGCACCAGGTCGATAGCTTTGCCGGGTCGGCCACGCCGCCCACGGCGAACCAGCCCTCGCCCTCGGGCACGATGGCCACCTGATAGCCCGCGCCAGTGAAGCGCTGCGCCGCCAGCGCCGCCCGCTGCGGCCCGCTCAGCGCCTTGGCAAAGGCCTCGATGCCCTCCTTGTTCACCAGCCTGATGGCGCACGCCACCTGGCCGCGATCCGGCTGGATCAGTTCGGTGCCGCGATCCGGCTGGATCAATTCTCTGTTCGTCCCCATAATTGCCGCTTGCCCGTTCATGGGCGATTTGGGAAGGTGCGAGGCAGTGAACAGTCGCATGGTTTCGGCACTGGCGGGAGCGGCAATGCTGGCCGCCTGCAACGGCGAGCGCGCTGCCGAGCCGGAGCCGGCGCCCACCCCGGCGGCGACCCCAGCGCCCGCGCCGAGCGCCTCGCCAACCGCCTCCAGCGGCGCCCGCACGGTCTCCGAGGAAACCGACGATTTCCTGTTCGAATATGCCTATCCGGCGACCGCGGGCGACATCCCCGCGCTCGCCGCCCTGCTCGATCGGCGGCTGGAGGAGCGCCGCACCAAGCTGGCCGCCTCGTCGGCCACTGCCCGGCGCCAGGCCCGGTCCGATGGCTTCCCCTACAACAAGCACAGCTATTCCGCCGAATGGGCGGTCGTGACCGAGCTGCCCCGCTTCCTCAGCCTGTCGAACAGCGTCACCACCTATGGCGGCGGCGCGCACGGCAACGTGGGGATGGAATCGCTGGTATGGGACAAGCAGCGGGAGACGGCGATGGCCGGCATCGCGCTGTTCAGCTCCGCCGCCGCGCTGCGTCAGTCACTGGGCGAGCGCTATTGCGAGGCCCTGAACGTCGAGCGCGAGGAGCGCCGGGCCAAACCCGAGGGCGCGGGTCCGGAGGAGGAGGAACCGGCTGCCGAAGGCGCCGACGAGCCGTTCGGCGATTGCCCCCAGATCACCGAACTCACCGTGCTGCTCGGCTCTTCCTCCGGCCGGCAGTTCGACCGGCTGACGCTCTATGCCGGTCCCTACGTGGCCGGCCCCTATGCCGAAGGCCCCTATGCAATCGACCTGCCGATCGACCGGGCAGTGGCCGAGGCGGTCCGCCCCGAATATCGCGGCGCCTTCGCACCCCGCAATTGAGCCACCCCTCGCAATTGACGGCCCGGCCCGCTACATTTGCCGCATGACCCAATACCAGCAAGTCCACGAGGGCGAGACCCTCGTTCGCGATGGCACCATCAAGCTCTATGGCCCCGAGGGGTTCGCGGGCATGCGCCGCGCGGGGCGGCTCGCGGCCGAGATCCTCGACGAGCTGGCCGGCCGGGTGCAGCCCGGGGTCAGCACCGAGACTCTCGACCGACTGGTGCGCGAGATGACGCTCGATGGCGGTGCGGTGCCCGCCACGCTGGGCTATCGCGGCTACACCCACAGCTGCTGCATCTCGATCAACCACGTCGTCTGCCACGGCATCCCCTCGGCCAAGGTGCTGAAGGAAGGGGACATCGTGAACATCGATGTGACCCCGTTGCTGGATGGTTGGCATGGCGATACCAGCCGGATGTATTTCGCCGGGGAGCCCTCGCTCAAGGCCCGCCGGCTGGTCGAGATCACGCATGATTGCCTGATGCTCGGCATCGCCGAGGCGCGCCCCGGCGCACGGCTGGGCAACATCGGTGCGGCAATCCAGCGCCATGCGGAAAGCCAGCGCTACGGCGTGGTGCGCGATTTCTGTGGTCATGGCCTCGGTCGCCTGTTCCACGACGCTCCCGACGTGGTGCATGCGGCCCGTCCCGGCACCGGCCCGGATCTGCGCCCCGGCATGTTCATGACCATCGAACCGATGATCAACCTGGGCAAGCCGGCGGTCAAACTGCTCTCCGACGGCTGGACTGCGGTGACCCGCGACAAGAGCCTCTCCGCCCAGTTCGAACACTCCATCGGCATCACCGAAGACGGCTGCGAGATCTTCACGCTGAGCCCCACGGGCCAACACAGGCCGCCGTATGGCTAACGCTTAGGGAATGGCTGCTTGTGAGAGGATCGGTTACGGTCTGCTCGCGGGAAGCCGGCCCCTGGAAAGGGACATTCACCAAAACCTCGGCCGAGGTCCTGTCAGCCGATGCAGAAATGCATGCTTGTCGTTTCTGAGCCGGGTCGCTCATCACCATCTTTCGAAACACACGCTCTGGGCCCCGCCTCGCCTGACATGCTGCTGCATCGGTAATGTGAGGGATCGTTGCGGGATTATTGCGAGTTGCTGAGAGAACGGCGCATGTCGCTCCGATGGCTCTGGAGTGATACCGCTTGTTCGAGTTTGATCCCTACCACGTCCTGTTAACTGCAGCGGGCTTTTCCATCCTGGCGTCGTACTGGTGGCCGCGGTTCCTCTCGGGCCGAGAGCCGGCAGCATCCGCGCTTCTGGTGGCAACCGGTCTCGTGGCTTTCTCCTGGGTGCCGGGAATGCCCGCCGCGATCAATCCGGTGGAGTCCCCTCGAGTATGGGAGCTGGCGGCGGAACTCTGCGTGATCCTCGGCCTGTTCGGAACAGGTTTGAGGATCGACGGGCTGGTCGGCCTCGGGCTGTGGAAGCCGACGATCAGGCTGCTCACCATCGCCATGCCGGTGACCATTCTGGCGCTGGCCTTCGTGGGTTGGCAAGTGGCCGGGCTGACGCTGGCGGGCAGCCTGCTGCTTGGGGCGATCCTCTCCCCGACCGATCCCGTGTTGGCGGGAGACGTGCAGGTCGGCCCGCCCGGCGAGGGTGGCGAGCATCCAGTGCGCTACGCGCTGACCACGGAGGCGGGGCTCAACGATGGGCTCGCTTTTCCATTCGTGCACCTTGGTGTCTTGATTGCCACGGCAGGGGCACTCACCGCCGGTCTCTTCGCCGAATGGGCTTTCCGAGACGTTGTTTATCGGGTGATCGTGGGGGCGGCAGGAGGAGGCGCGATTGGATGGCTGCTGGGCAAATTGCTGTTCGACTGGCCGCGCAACAATTCTCTCTCACGGACACAGACGGGGGTCGTCGCGTTTGCTGGCGTGATTTTTGCCTACGGGGCTACGGAGCTCATCGAAGGGTATGGCTTTATCGCCGCATTCGTCGCCGGGCTCGTCCTGCGGCGGGAGGAGACTGACAGTCGCTTTCACGAGCGCCTTCACGACTTTTCAGAATCGCTCGAGCATACCCTCACCGCGATCCTGCTGGTTGCCTTGGGGGCGGCGCTGCCGAGCCTGTGGCCGTACTTCGGCTGGCCCGAAGCCGTGATCGGGCTGGCGCTGATCTTCGTCATCCGCCCGGTGGCGGCATGGTTCGCGCTCTCCGGCACGGGCTTCAAATGGCGCCCGCGGGCGGTCGTCTCGTTTTACGGAGTTCGGGGCATTGGATCGATCTACTACCTCGCCTATGCCGGCCATCACGTCGAACTTGTCGACGAAGGCGCCTTATGGGCGACCGTTGCGTTCACGATCGTGCTTTCCACCACCATTCACGGCCTGACCGCTGGCATCGCGGTGGAACGCGCGACCAAGACGGTGTGAGGGCCATTTACGGCACTGATTTCGGCTCGCACAACAGGTCGGAGTCGTTGTTTCGCGAGCAATCGTTCCGCCCGCGAGTCGCCAGTCTTGTCGCACAACCGCAGGTTTAAGCGATCCCCAGCCGGTCGGCAAAAAGCAGGCGCCCGCCGGAAAGGTGCCACAGCGCCTCGCGGAAATCCTCCGGGCCCATCGCGAAACAGCCGTTCGAGCGGCCCAGCTTCCCCCAGCGCGCCACGTGCTCGGGCCTCGCATAGTCCGCCGCATGCATCACGATGTAGCGTTGCAGCGCATTGGAATTGTCCGCATCCAGCCCGCCGAGCCGGATCGAGGTGCCGTAGCGCCCCACATACCATTCCCAGGTCACATAGGCCCCGCGGCTGGTCGCCAGCGAGCCCTCGACATTGGAAAAGCTCTTCAACCAGCCATCATGATCCGGGTCCGATCCAGTACCGTGGGTGACGAGGAAGCTGCGCACCGTCCCGTTCTCGAGATTGGCGAAATGGAACCGGGGCAAAGCCGAATGCACCCCGAAATCGGCAATCGCCGTCAGATCGCGCCGCCACAGCGCATCGCCGGCGCGCGCCACCTCGCGCCGGGCGATGTCGAGGATCGCTACGTCGCGCGTCGAAGCGCCGCTCGCCTGCGCCGCCACGCGCGCCGGGATCGCCACGCCGGCGGTCGCCGCGGCGGCCGTACCGAGAAAGAGGCGCCGGTTCATGCGCTCGCCATCGCAGGCGCTGGCTCAACCTCAGATGAACGGGCGTTCGGCGGGGTCGAATAGCCATGGTGCAGGGCCGTCCCGGCCATCGTCGCCAGCAGGCCGACCACCAGAGTATCGAACGCCATCAGCAGCCAGACCGCCCATTCGCTCGCCCCCATCGCCCATTGGTGGTTCTGCGTATGCAGCCAGGCCAGCGGCGCCCATACCGCGGCCCCGTAGACGAGCACCCGCAGCGCGGTCAGCCAGCCGCTGCGGAACACCGCCTTGAGGCCGATGTCACAATCGCCGGCCAGTCCGGCGATCAGCAGGGCCAGCAGCGGCAGCGTCGCCACGAACAGCGCTATGTCGATCCACCCGGAGAACTCGCTGCCGATGGATGATTGGAGCACCAGTCCCGGAACGCTTGTCAGGCCCATCAGCACGATAGCCAGCAGGAGATTGCGCCACGCCACTCCGCGCGGGTTCCACCATGCTTGTCCGCTGCCCCGGGTTGCCCAGAAGCGGATCGCCGCGAAGATCGCCATCAGCAGGCCGGCAATCTTGAGATAGCCCCACACCATCCGCCGCGGATCGTCCGCCAGCGCCGCGGCCGCTGCGCGGCTTTCGAAAAATCCGAGCCGGATCTCCGCCACGTGCTGGGCCCCCTCGGGCACCACCACCAGCAGCGGGACGAGCGGCGCCAGCCACCAGATGCGCACCCCGTCGCGCAGCACCGCGCCGAACCGGGCCAGCACCGGCTGGATCACTCCGCCGCCTCGGCCGACAGCGCGCTGGCGCCGGGACCGGCGCCCATGTCGGTGCCAGCATCGCCCGCATCGCTCATCTCGGCCTCGATCGCGGCGGCTTTGGCCTCCACCAGCGCCACGATGTGGTCGAGCATCGCCGCGCTTTCCACGTGGTGGTCGGTCACGCCCGAGAGATACACCATGTGCTTGCCTGCACCGCCGCCGGTGATGCCGATGTCGGTCTCGCGCGCCTCGCCCGGCCCATTGACCACGCAGCCCAGCACCGAGAGCGAGAGCGGCGTCTTGATGTGGCCCAGCCGCTCTTCCAGCGCCTGCACGGTGCGGATCACGTCGAAGCCCTGCCGCGCGCAGCTGGGGCAGGAGACGACCCGCACCCCGCGCGTCCGCAGCCCCAGCCCCTTGAGGATCTCGAAGCCGACCCGCACCTCTTCCTCGGGCTCGGCCGAGAGGCTGACGCGGATCGTATCGCCGATCCCCGCCCACAGCAGATTGCCCATGCCGATGGCGCTCTTTACCGTGCCGCCGATCAATCCGCCCGCCTCGGTGATGCCGAGGTGCAGCGGGCAGTCGACCGTCTCCGCCAGCTGCATGTAGGCGGCCACCGCGAGGAACACGTCGCTCGCCTTCACCGCCACCTTGAACTCGTGGAAATCGTGGTCCTGCAACAGCTTGATGTGGTCGAGCGCGCTCTCCACCAGCGCCTCAGGGCAGGGCTCGGCGTATTTTTCGAGCAGATGGCGCTCGAGCGAGCCGGCATTCACCCCGATGCGGATTGCGCAGCCATTGGCCTTTGCCGCCCGCACCACCTCGGCCACCCGCTCGCTGCTGCCGATATTGCCGGGGTTGATCCTGAGGCACGCCGCGCCCGCATCGGCCGCCTCCAGCGCGCGCTTGTAATGGAAGTGGATGTCGGCGACCAGTGGCACCCGCGCCGCGCGGACGATCTCGCCAAAGGCGGCGGTGCTCTCCACATCGGGGCAGGAGACGCGCACGATATCGGCGCCGGCCTCCTCGCAGCGGCGGATCTGGTCGATCGTCGCGCCCGCATCGCTGGTCAGCGTGTTGGTCATGGTCTGCACGGTGATCGGTGCATCCCCGCCGACGGGGACGCTGCCGACCATGATCTGGCGGCTCGGGCGGCGATCGATGGTTCGCCATGGTCGAATTGCGGACATAGCCCTCCTATAGGCGCGTCGGGTGACCGGTTAAAGGCGCAACGCGGCCGCACGTGCCGCATTGCCACAAGGCGCGCGATGCGCGATTGCCAAACAGCAATGTCATACCTCGTCTTAACGCCCCGCTGATGGAAGACCACGGCACCGGCGCGCTGTTGCAGGGCGGCTTCATCCTGCTCGGCTTCGCGCTGGTCTCCGTGCTGCTGTTCCGCCGCGCGGGGCTGGGCGCCACGCTGGGCTATCTGGTTGCCGGCGCGCTGGTGGGCCCGCAGCTGCTCGGCCTGGTGGGCGATGCCGAGACGATGAGCGGCATTGGCGAGCTGGGCATCGTCATGCTGCTGTTCATCGTGGGGCTTGAGCTGAGCCCCGCGCGGCTGTGGCGGATGAAACACGAAATCTTCGGCCTTGGCCTCGCGCAGGTCGTCCTATGCGGCCTGGCGGTGACCGGGCTAATCCTGCTGGCGACCGAATTCTCGCTCGCCGCCGCGCTGGCGATCGGCCTGCCGCTCGGCCTGTCTTCCACCGCGCAGGTGCTGCCGATGCTGCAATCGGCCGGGCGCCTGCGCACGCCCTTCGGCGAGCGGGCCTTTGCCATCCTGCTGTTCCAGGATCTCTCCATCATCCCGCTGATCACCATCGTCGCCGCGCTCAGCCGCAACCCGGCCGATCAGGCAGGGCCGCCCGGCTGGCAGCTGGCGCTGATGGGCCTGGCCGCGGTGTTCGGGCTGATCGCCGCGGGCCGGCTGGTCATCCGCCCGCTGTTCCGGCTGATCGGCGGGCTGGGGGAGCGCGAGATGTTCGTCGTCGCCGCGCTATTCACCGTGGTCGCCTCGGCCGCGCTGATGCAGGCGCTGGGCCTCTCCGCCGCGCTTGGCGCCTTCGTGGCGGGGGTGATGCTGGCCGATACGCCTTATCGCCACGAGCTGGAGGCCGATGTGGAGCCGTTCCGCTCGATCCTGCTGGGCCTGTTCTTCCTCGCGGTGGGGATGATGCTCGATCTGTCCGCCATCGCCGAGCGGCCGCTGTTCGTGTTCGGCATGGCCGCCGCGTTGATCGCCACCAAGGCCGCGATCATCTTCCTGCTCGCGCTGGCGCTCCGGATGGACTGGCGCAGCGCGCTGGGCCTCGGCCTGCTGCTCAGCCAGGGCGGCGAGTTCGCCTTCGTGCTGTTCGCGCAGGCGCAAAGATCGCTGCTGATCGCGCCGGAGGCCGCCAGCTTGTTCGGCGCGGTGGTCACGCTGTCGATGGCGGCAACGCCGTTCCTGATGATGCTCACCCGCCGCTTCCGCCGCGAGGCGGTGGCCGCCCGCGAGGATGACGAGCAGGGCGAGCGCACCGCCCCTCCCTCAGATGGGGCGAGCGCGCTGGTCATCGGCTACGGCCGCTTCGGGCAGACGGTCACCCAGATGCTGCTCTCGGCCGGAATCGCGGTCACCGTGATCGATCGCAACGTGACCGCCATCGACCGGGCGCAATCCTTCGGGATGACGATCTATTTCGGCGATGGCACCCGGCTCGACGTGCTGCGCCAGGCCGGCGGCGAGGCGGCGCGGGCGATCCTGTTCTGCAACGAAGACAGCGGGGTCGACCCTGAGTTCATCAACGCGGTGCACCAGGGCTTCCCCGATACCGCGATCTTCGTGCGCACCTACGATCGGCAGTCGCTGCTGCAATTCATCGAAACGCCAGGGGTGTTCGTGATGCGCGAGATGCTCGAATCGGCGATCGTGTTCGCCCGCGTGGCGCTCGGCAATCTCGGGCTGGGCGAAGAGCAGATCGCCCGCGCCGAAGACCGGTTCCGCCGGCGCGACAGCGAGCGCCTCGTGCGCCAGAGCGAAACCGGCGATCTCCACGCCGCCAGCGACCGGATGCTGACGGTGCCGCACCGCCCGCCGCAGGGCGGCACCTCGGAGGCCGGCTAGCTGTTGCCCAGCGCAAGCTCGTAGAGGAACTCGTCGTCGCGGTGGTTGCCGACCCAGAAGTCGATGTCAGCCACATGCGCGAAGCCGTGCCGCCGGTAGAAGCGCTGCGCCCCCTCGTTGCCGCTGAACACGCTGAGCTGTAGCGCGCCCGCGCCCCACTCGCGCGCCTCTTCGATCGCCCAGCCCAGCAACGCCGCGCCGATCCCGCGCTCGCTCATCCCCCGCGCACAATAGAGCTGGCTCAGATAGACTGGCCGCTTGGGCCGAGGCGCGGGCCGTTCCACAAAGCCATGGCCAAGCACCACCAGCGCATAGGCGGCGAGCGCGCCGTCCACCTCGGCCAGCTGCACGCGCACCGTCGGGTCGGCAAGCTGCGCGGCATAACGCGCCGGGCTGCGCTCGGCGGCCATGAAGGCGGCAAGGTCCTCGGGCGCATAAAGGTGCCCGAACGCCGCATCGAACGCCGCCTTCGCGAACACCGCCAGCGCCGCCGCATCGCCCGGGCCGGCTGGTCGCAACACCAGCGCTCCCGCCTCCACCGCTAGAGATCCCGCGCCATGCACAGCGAGAAATCGTCCGAGACATAGTCGCCGAACGCCGGCACCTCGACGAAACCGTACTTGCGATAAAGCGTACCCGCGGGTTCGAATGGCCCGGGCCGGCCGGTCTCCAGCCCCAGCCAGGAATAGTGCCGCGCCCGCGCCTCGCTCATCAGATGCAGCAGGATCGCCTCGCCCGCGCCTCTGCCGCGAAACACGGGCGCCGCGCGCATCGACTTGATCTCGCCGCGCCCTGCCGCCAGGTGCTTGAGCGCGCCCACTGCCGCCAGCTCGCCCCCCGCCCAGGCGCTGTAGAACGCCACGTCGGGCGCGCGCAGCCGCTCCACCGGGAAGGCGTGCACCTTGCAGGCGGGCGACCAGCGATGCATCTCCGTCAGATGCATCGCCAGCAGCGCCACCACCGCCGCGCCGGTGAGGTCGTCAGGCACGATCGAATAGGAAAGCCGCTCTTGAGCCACCGCCCGGCTGTGCTACGCACCGGGGCGTGCTGACAAGCCCCGTTGAGCCCCGCCGGTCTCGGAGGGTCGATCCGCACCAGCGAGGAAAGCAGCGACAGCGTTGCGCCACTGCCGAAGCCGATTTCCAGAACTCCGCCCGCGAGCCGCCTGCTAAGTATGATCGCCCAGCCAGGTGACTGTAATAGCTCCGGAATGGACCAACTCCCCGAACCTGTGTTAGAGTTGGAAGCTTTTTCCGTGAATAGAGTGCGGCCGAGGCACCGTTGCCGGCATGCTCGGGGTGGGATGATGATGGACCGGTCTATGTTGGTTGGAACCCGCCTGGGCGTAATCGCCCAGCGCATTCGCGAGAAAGCAGGATTGTTTAGCGCGTTCGGTGAGAAACTGGAGAACCTGGGCACTTACGCGAACGACGCAGTTGCCCGGCAGCTCATACAGGGGCTGTGTTTGCCGGGAAAAGCGTTTGTCGATGTTGGTGCGCATATCGGCTCGGTGGTTGATGGTGTCTTGCGCAACAGTCGCCCGTCGATCGTTATTGCTGTCGAAGCGATCCCCGCCAAAGCCGAGGCTCTCCGCCGGCGATTTCCGTCGGCGCTCATTCACTCATGTGCGGTGGGTGCTGAAGAAGGGGAGTTGCCATTCTTTATTGACCTGCGAGAGTCCGGCTATTCGTCCCTTTGCCCACCCGAAGGCGATAAACATATCGAGAAGATCGTGGTGCCGGTTCGCCGATTGGACGATCTCATCGGTGTTGAGACGATCGACATCATTAAAATCGACGTTGAAGGTTTCGAACTGGCGGCGTTGCGCGGTACAGAGGCCATCGTTGCCCGGTGTCGGCCAACAATCATGTTCGAGAGCGGGCCGGGCGAGGTGGGCGGCCATTCCAAGATCGCACTTTGGGAATGGCTGGACAGGGCCGGCTATGCCGTGCTCGTGCCCAATCGCGTAGCGCATGATGATCCGGGTTTATCGCGCGATGGCTTCCTCGAGGCGCATCTCTATCCGCGTCGCACCACCAACTTCTTTGCAGTGTCGCGCACGCGTCGCGAGGAAATCAGGGCGCGCGCGCGATCGGTTCAGCGCTTTGCATAGCCGCATTCAGCCGGCTCAAGTCGCGACCTCCATCAACCGAGAACCCTCTTAAAGACCTCGGGCATCAGCCGCTCTTGAGCCACCGCCCGGCTGTGCTCCGCATGGGGGCGTGCTGACAAGACCCTTCTAGCGCCGCTCGCCGTTCACGGAAACCGATCCGCGCCCCCGTTCCCTGGCCGGGCGACAAGGCGAAGCGAATCGTACTTCCACCGCCGGCCCGCCAATGCGGTCCGGAAAAGAAAGGTCCAATAGGCCGTTTCAGCCACCCGGCGATCCCGCTCGCGGCCGAAGATCCGGGCAATCCGCCGCTGCACGGATTGCCAACCGGGCGCGAACTGCCGGCAATATCCGTGATGATCGATGCTCATCACCTCCAGCTCCAGCGATTGGAACAGCGTGCGCAAGCTCTTCTCGGTGAAGAAATTGAGGTGGCGGGGTGCGTCGAGCCAGAACCAGAACTCCCCGAACCGCTCCCGGGCCAGGCAATCGTTGTTGGGTACCTCGCACACGAGAATCCCGCCCGGGGCCAGCAGCCGCAGCGCGTTGCGCAAAGCCTGGGTAGGGTGAACGACATGCTCGAGCACGTGCATGAAGATGACGGCGTCGAATTGCTCGCCCGCAAGCTCCTCGGGGAGCGCCTCGCCGGTCCCGGGCAGAACCCTGAGGCCGCGGGATCGGGAAGCCTGCACCGCAGAAGGGTCGGGCTCCACCCCGGTAACACGATGCCCCAGCGAGGACAGCAGCTCCAGCGTCCAGCCACTGCCACAGCCGATTTCCAGCACCCGCCGCGGCGCCGGGCCCATCGCCTGCTGCCACCACGCCCGGTCGGCTTCGACGCCGCGATCCGCAAGCCACGACAATTTGGTCAACACACGCTGCGGGAGACTATGCTCGGTGCCCGCCGCGCTCGATCCGGCCGAATGGGTGTAATAGGGCACCCGGTAAAATTCGGCGATCTCGCTGGCATCGGGTCTCGGCCACACCTGCCCATAGCCGCGCTGCGCATCCCACAGGATCGGATATTGCTCCGGGACGGCGGGACGCCGCCAGTCACCGGGAACAGTGAGCCAATGTTCAGATGTCGCCGGGTCGATGTTGTCGAATAGAGCCATTGAAGATTTGATAGAACACGACATTTTGCTGTCAAGTACAAGTAACCAAGGGATAATCACTTGTACTGTTTCGGTACACTCCGGCTGCCCGCACAGCGGGAAGCACGCCCTTGATCATCGCGTACACTGTGGTAGGCAAGCTGCCGTGCTGACCAGAATTCTCCTCGCTGCGCTCGCGCTCCTCCCGCTTCCCGCCCTTGCCCAAGACGCTGCACAGGACGCATCGATGACCTCTCCCCAATGGAGCATCGCCATTCACGGCGGCGCGGGCACCATGGCGCGCGAGCGGATGAGCGATGAGCAGCAGGCCGAATACCGCGCCGCGCTCGCCACGGCGCTGGATGCCGGCTCCGCCGTGCTCGCAGGCGGCGGCAGCGCGCTTGATGCGGTGGAGGCGGCGATCGTGCTGCTGGAGGACGATCCGCGCTTCAACGCCGGCCGCGGAGCGGTGTTCACCTATGAGGGCGTCAACGAGCTGGACGCCTCGATCATGGACGGGCGCGATCGCTTGGCCGGCGCCGCCACCGGCGTTACCACGGTCAAGAACCCGATCCGCCTCGCCCGCGCGGTCATGGAGCACAGCCCGCACGTCTTCCTCAGCCGCGAGGGCGCGGAGACTTTCGCCCGCGAGCAGGAGCTGGAGCAGGCCGGCCCCGAATGGTTCGCGACGCCCGAACGCCGCCGCCAGCTGGAAGAGCTGAAGGCGCGCCAGACGGAGGGCGGAGGGCTCGGTTGGTTCGATGCGGACCTCAAATACGGCACCGTCGGCGCGGTCGCGCTCGACCAGGTGGGCCACCTTGCCGCGGGCACTTCCACCGGCGGGCTCACCGGCAAGCGCTGGGGACGGATTGGCGATTCGCCGATCATCGGCGCGGGCAATTATGCGGACGACCGCTCCTGCGCGGTCAGCGCCACGGGGGCGGGCGAGGTGTTCATCCGCGTGAACGTCGCCGCGCAGATCTGCACCCGCATGCACCTGCTGGGCGAAAGCGCGCAGGTCGCGGCGGACCATGTGATCGGCGAGGTCGGCCAGCTGGGTGGTGATGGCGGGGTGATCGTCGCCGCGCCCGATGGCAGCGCCACCTTCTCCTTCAACACCCCCGGCATGTACCGCGGCCGCGCCGATGCCGGCGGGCTGCGCGAAGTGGCGATCTTCGCCGACGAGTGAACCGGCGGGGGAGGGCACCCGCGCCCGCACCCATGCCGAACTAGCCGAACTTGTCGCGCCGCCTCCGCCCGAAGCGAAGGCCTCGCTCGAGATGCGCGCGCAGCGCCGCGTAGAACGCCTCGAGAAACAGCCGCTCGTCGCCCGTTCCCGGCTCCCAGCCGATCTTCCGGCAGATCGCCTCCATCACCTGCCGCATCGCCACCGGGTCGCCCGCGCGCAGCACGCCCTCCAGCACCGTCAACTCGCGCTCACCATAGACCGCCAGCTCGGCCGGACCGAAGCGGTAAGTGGCCGAGCGGTCCTCCACCAGCGAGAGCGCCGCGGGCAGCGCCACGCGCGGCGCCTCCACCACGCAGGTGCCCGCCACCAGATCCCCGGCGCGCAGGGCGTCGCGGTTGAAGAACGGGAACAGCACGAATACGGCGAGCCACACGAAGGTGGCCGCGCCCGTCACACCTGCTTCCGCGCCACCGGTCAGCAGGAACCCCGCAGGCAGAAACACCTCCACATCGCGCATCAAATTGCGCGCGATCACCGCCTCGGCGGTCAGCCGCCGCCCGCTGCCGCCCGGCCCCGGCCGCGCCGCCACCCGGATGCCGAGCGCCCGCTTGCCCGGCGTCGCCCCGCGCGGCCCCAGCTCGAACAGCAGAAAATAGCCGAACCGGGCGAGGAACAGCACCAGAATTCCCAGCACCGCCAGCAGCTCCAGCGCGGGCCGCGCACGCGTCAGATCGACGGCGAACAGGCCGTGGCCGATCAGCACTGCCAACGCAGCGAGAGCGAACAAAACCCCTCCCACCAGCAACAAATCGAGCAGCAGCGCCCCGGCCCGAGCCCCCCGGCTGGCGAGCGTCAGTGGCAAGTCCACCCCCTCGGGCGTCACCAGCGTACGGCTGCGGCGGTCCAGCGGGAGAGCGGCGGCCGCGGTGCTCAAGCGCGGTCCTCGCGCGAAGGTTTGCCTGGCGTTCGGCGCAGCAGGCCGAAATAGACCAGCCAGAACAGCGCCATCGCCCCGCCGATCGCCGCGCGGGCGCCGGGGTCAGTCACCAGCTGGCGGGCATAGCCTTCCAGCAGGCCCGCAATTGCCAGCATCAGCACCACCCCCACCATCACCAGAGCCGCGCGCCGCCCGGCCTCGGCCGCCGCCGCCAGCACCGGCCGCTCGCCGGGGAAGGCCATCGCCCGCCCCACATGCAGCCCCGCCGCCCCGGCGAGCGCGATCGCGCCGATCTCGGTCGTGCCGTGCACCGAAAGCCAGGCAAGGAACTCCGGCGCCAGCCCGGCCTCGGCGAACACCCACAGCATCGCTCCCAGCAGCGCCATGTTGAACACCAGCAGCAGCAGGGTGGGGATGCCGAAGGCAAAGCCGGTGGCAAAGGCCAGCACCGCCACCGCCGTGTTGTTGGAAAACAGATAGGTGGCGAACACCGCCAGCGAATTGCCCTCCGCGCCGCCCAGCGTTCCCGCCAGCGCCTCGCGCGTGGCGCCGGGCTGGCGCACATCGGCAAAATCGCCCGGCACCAGCGCGTAGAACCACTCCGTATCCGCCGCCACCAGCAGCCAGCCGACCGCCACCCCCGCCAGCATCACCGCCACCGCAATGGCGATCTCGGCCGAAAGCGCCCGCACAACCGCGCTCCACTCCCCGCCCAGGAACCGCCGTGCCCAGGCGAACAGCCCGGTGCGCGGTCCATAGACCTGGAACCACGCCCGCCGCACCAGCGCCTCAAGATAGGCCAGCGTGCCCGAATCGAGCGTGGTCTCGCGCGCCACCGAGAGGCTGGAGGCAGCCTGCCGATAGAGCACCGGCAGAGCCAGCAGATCAGTATCGGAGATGCGCCGCACCCGCCCCCGCTCCAGTGCGGAGACGATGGCCTCCAGCCGCCGCCAGTCGGTCTCGCGCGCCAGCCGGAAGCGATCGGACCGCAAGCTGGCGGCCTCCACCTCGGGGGGCGGGGCCGGCTCCGGCGCGCGGAAGAAGGGCAACGAGGGCATCAGCGCCATTAGCCGATCGCCTCCGCCCGGCGCATCGCCAGATAGCGGTCGATCAGCCGGTAGCCCACCGCCTGCCACGGCGCCTCGATCACATCCACCCCCATCCGCCGCAGCCGCGTGAGCACCAGCGCGCGTTGCTGCGCCAGCGCATCGGCCGCCACCGCCGCGGCGATATCGGCACTGCTGCGCGGCTCGGCCCCGGTCAGCCCGGCAAGCTCGCTATCGGCCAGCGCCACGAACACCACCAGATGGTGCCGCAACAGCCGCCCGAGGCTCTCCACCATCAGCTCGGCCGCGGTGGCATCGGCGAAATCGGAGAACAGCACGATCAAGGATCGGCGCCGCAGCCGCGCGGTCAGCGTCGCCAGCGCCAGCGTGAAATTGGCCTCCCGCGGTACGTAATCGAGCGCGGCGGCCGCCTGCTGCAACCGATAGAACGCCCGCGCCTCGGAAACGAACGGCGTCGCCGCCAGCGGCCGGTCGGCAAATCCGAACAACGCCACCCGGTCGCCCCCCTTCAGCGCCACATAGCCGCAGGTCAGCGCAGCCGAGATCGCCCGGTCGAGCCGCGGCAGCCCGTCCACCGGGCCGCTCATCGCCGCCCCGCAATCGAGCGCCAGCACGATCTGGTTGTCCCGCTCCGCCTCGTTCTCGCGCGCCAGCAGATGCGTGTGCCGGGCGCTCGCCTTCCAGTCGATCCGCCGCCGGTCCATCCCAGGCTCGTAATCGGAGAGCGCCTCGAATTGCGAACCCTCGCCGCGCAGCCGCCGGGCGAGCAGGCCGAAGCGCGCGTCGCGCAAGCTCGCCTGCAACACCGGCGAGCGCACCGGCGAGAGATCGGGCCACACCCGCACCGGCCGCTCGAGCACGCGCCTCACCTGCCGATGCGCCAGCCCCAGCGGTCCCGGCCAGCGGAGCCACAGCGAACCCAACGTGCCGGTCCCCCGCCGCCCGGGCACCAGCGTGATCGCCCCGCTCCACACACCCTCCGCCCCCTCCGCCGCGAGCGTACAACCCGCGCGTCCTCCAGCCCCCAGCAGCGCATCGAAGCCGATCGCCGCCACCGGCGCACCGCCGGGCGCGCGGGCGAACTCCGCCAGCACGGCCAACCGCAATTGCTCGCCGATCTCGCCATCCGCCGGCGCCGCTAAATTCACGTCGCGCAACTCCCCCGCCGCCAGCCCATCGAGCAGCACCGCCGCCAGCAGCGCCAGCGCCGCCGCCGGCGCAAGCAGCCATGCCCCCGGCGCCAGCGCGCCGATCACCACTGCCACCGGCGCGAACAGCGCCAGCAGCAGCAACGCGCGACCCGAGGGGACCAGCGAGGCGCTCACCGCCTCAACATCACCGCGGCGCTTCGGTCCGCTCGATCAGCCCGGCCACCAGCTCCTCCACCTGCCGCCCTTCGATCTCCGCTGCGGGAGAGAGCAGCAGCCGGTGGCGCAAAGTAGCGGTGGCGAGCGCCTTCACATCGTCGGGCAGCACGTAATCGCGCCCCTCCAGCGCCGCCCGCGCCCGCGCCGCCCCGGCCAGCAGCACCGCCGCGCGGGGCGAGGCGCCGCTCGCCAGATCGGCGCTCTCGCGCGTCCCCCGCACCAGCGCCACGATATAGCCGATCACCTCGGGCGAGAGCGTAACGCCCCGCACCGCCGCCTGCGCCCCGGCCAGCACGCCCGTATCCGCCACCGCGCCGATGCCGAACTCCCCCGGCCGCGGCGCCCCGCCGCGCTGGCTGAAGCGCTCCACGATCGCCGCCTCCTCGTCGGCGCCGGGATAGCCCACCTGCAGCTTGAACAGGAACCGGTCGAGCTGCGCCTCGGGCAGCGGATAGACGCCGTGGCTCTCGATCGGGTTCTGCGTCGCTACCACCATGAACTGAGCAGGCAGCGCGTGGGCCGTGCCATCGAGCGTCACCTGCCGCTCCTGCATCGCCTCCAGCAGCGCGGCCTGCGTCTTGGGCGGGGTGCGGTTGATCTCGTCGGCCAGCAGCAGCTCGCGGAAAATCGGTCCGCGGGTCAGGGTGAACTGGCTGGTCTGGAAGTTGAACAGGTTCGAGCCGAGAATATCGCCCGGCAGCAGGTCAGGGGTGAACTGGATCCGCCCGAACTGCATTCCCGTCGCGGCGGCGAAGCATTGGGCGAGGAAGGTCTTGGCGGTGCCCGGCGGACCCTCCAGCAGCACGTGGCCCTGCGCCACCAGCGCCACCAGCAGGCCCTCGATCGTCTCCTCCTGCCCCACGATCGCCTTGCCGATCTCGGCGCGGATCGCGGCGGCGAGGGCGCGTGTGTCCTCAAGGTTCATCGGGCAATCGTCCTTTCGAGCTGGGCCAGCGCACGCGCCGCCGAAATCAGGTCCCTTGGCCGCCGCGCCGCGCGCAGCGCAGCCATCCGCGCGGTGAAATCCTCGGCAAAGCCCCGCAACGCGAGCAGCCGGGCAATCGCCGCCTCGTCATGCTCACGGGCGCCCAGCCGCGCGCCGATCCGCCGCGCCATCAGCGCCGCATAGGGTGGGCCGAGCAGGTGCAGCCGCCCGGATCGCTCTACCAGCGCGGCGCCGTTGCGGGCGAGCTGCCGCTTGCCCATCGCCCCATCCGCCTCCGCCCCGTCCGGCACACCAGCCACCACCGGCCCGAACCGGCGAAAGCCCCGCCAGCCGACCACGATCGCCGCCAGCATCAGGCACAAAGTCGCGGCCAGAAACGGCGGGCGGAAGGTCAGCGTCAGCAGATTGTCCGAAGCACCCAGCCCCGGCAATGTGAGATCGAAGAGGATCGGCAGATCCTCCCCGTCCAGCGCCCGCTCCACCAGCGCCAGTGCCAGCGCGGCGCGCTCCTGGTCGGCGAGGCCATAATTGTTCAGCAGGTCCGGCTCGGCCACGATCATCAGCGGCCAGTCCGCCCCTTCCAGCGAGCCCGCCAGCAGCGCGCCGCGCGTGGCGCTCACCAGCGGCTCGAGCCCCTCGGCGCTTACCGCCTGCACCACGTCGGGCCGCGCCAGCCCGCCGGTGCGGCCGAGTCCGCGCCAGCCTTGCGTGCGGCCGATCCGCGCCTCGATCGCCACCAACCCGTCCAGCTCCTCCAGCCACGCGGGCGAGCCGCCATTCCCCAGCTGCACCCACCCCTGCGGCGGAAGCTCGTCGAAGCCCTCTTCCGGCAGCTCGATGGCGAACCACTTCGGCAGGATCAGCAGCGTTGGCCCCTGCCAGCGTCGCTCCGCCAGCACTTCGGCCAGCGCTTCGCCATCGGCGAAATGCGGCGGAGTCAGCACCAGCAGCGCCGGATCGCCCAGCCGCCCGCGATTGCGCGAAAGCGAAACCGCATGCCCGCGCCGCTCCAGCAGCGCCGCCAACCCGGCGAAACCGTTGAGCCCGTTGGCCGCCGCATGGGCACCCCCATCGCGCTCGCTGCGCCCATCCCACCCGGCGCCGACCGCGTAGAGGAACAGCAGCAGCGCACCAGCGCCCACCAGCAGCAGGCCGAGCACCACGCGCGGGTCGAACGGGGCCGCACCCTGTTTCATGACTGTCTCACGGGCGGCTCACGCGCGATCAGCCCCAGCGAGCGCGAAATCCGCATAGGCCCCGCGCGCCGCCTGCCAGTCCTCGGCCGAAAGCGGGCGCAAGGCGAACAGCGCGCGCTCCACTCGTGCGGCGATGGCGGCAAAGGCGCCCCGCGCCGCCTCGGGCAGCGAGGGCAGGGCGGCGATCTCGCGCGCGGTGGTGGATGGCACCAACAGCCCCGGCCGCGCCGCATCGATCTGGCCGATGCTGCGCACCAGCAGCAGCCGCGTCGCCGCATCGAACCGCCCCTCGGCGGCCAGCCGGTCGGCCTCCTCCAGCAGCGCGAGGCTAGCCCCGGCCTCGGGCCGCCATTCCTCCACCGGCTCCGAAGCCGCGGCCTGTCGCCGCGCGGCGATCAGCGGCAGCGAACGCCACAGAACCCAGCCGAGCACCGCCAGCCCCAGCGCCCCCGCCAGCCAGGGGATCGCCTGCGCGGACACACCCAGCGCCCGCCCGATCGGCGCCAGCACCGCGCCGAGCGCCTCCAGCGCAGCCCCAATTGCCTCGCGCACCGCGCTCCACCAGCCGGGTTGCTCCGGGTCAGGCGCAATCTCGACCGGTGCGAACTGGATTTCGGCATCGGCGCGCACGGCCTGCCAGTCGCGCGCGAAACTGGCCTCTGCCGCCATATTTCCCGCGCCCTCGCTCACCGGCTTAATGGTTGCATGCGGCGCAGCCCTGCGCAATCGCGGAAAGAACCGCGCCTCAGCCGCCCCTGCTCAACCCCGCGCGCGCGCCTGCCGATAACTGCCCAGCACGCGCAGTTCCTTGCAGTGGAACGCCAGCTCCTCCAGCGCGCGGTCCACCGCCGGGTCGTCCGGCGCGCCGATGATGTCCGCATAGAAGGTGGTCGCGGCAAAGCTCGCGCCCTGCTGATAGCTTTCCAGCTTGGTCATGTTGACCCCGTTGGTGGCAAAGCCTCCCAGCGCCTTGTACAGTGCCGCCGGCACGTTCTTCACCTCGAACACGAATGTGGTCATCGCCACCTCGCCCACCAGTCTCGCCGGGTCGAGCGGCTCGCGCGCCAGCACCACGAAGCGGGTCATGTTGTCCTCGGCATCCTCCACCCGGTCCTCGACCACGTCGAGCCCGTACAGCTCGGCCGCCAGCCGTGGGGCGATCGCCGCGATGGAAGGGTCGCGCCGCTCGGCCACATAGGCCGCCGCGCCCGCGGTATCGGCATGGCTCAGCGGCACGATGCCTCGGGCCCGCAGGAACGCGCGCGACTGGCCGAGCGCCTGCGGATGGCTGTAGGCCGCCTCGAACGGCCCCTGTCCTACCGCCATCAGCGCGTGGTGGATGGCCATGAAATGCTCGGCCACGATGGCCAACCCGCTGCCGGGCAGCAGGAAGTGAATGTCGGCAACGCGGCCATGCCGGCTGTTCTCGATCGGGATGATTGCGCTGCCTGCTCTGCCGGCGCTCACCGCCTCGAGCGCATCCTCGAAGGCGAAGCAGGGGAGTGGCAGGCAGCCGGGCTCCCACTCGATTGCCGCGCGGTGCGAATTGGCACCCGGCGCGCCCTGGAAGGCTATCGCCGTGTCGGGCTCGCTCGCAGCGGCGGCGCGCATCCGCTCGACCAGTGCGAGCGCGGGGGCAGCAAAGCTCTCCATAGAATCATCCGCGCTAGTCGGGTGCGGGCGGGCGGACAAGCCCTCGCTTGCGGGCGCGATGCAGTCCGTTGCAGGCCCTCTGGAAGACGCTTGGGCGCGCCTTGCACCCCCCTTGCGCCCCCGTTCTGCCCTGCGTGCATTGCCCGATCAGACAGGGTTGCACGCCGCCCGCCGCCCGCCTAGAGCGGCGCGCAAATGACCGACCGCTTCAACACCATCGCCGGCTGGGTGCTTTTCGCCGGCATCGTCGCACTTGGCCTCTCCATCGTCTCCAGCATGTACTTCTCTGCCGACCAGCCCGAGCGGCCCGAGCAGCTGGGCTACGTGATCGAAGGTGTGGAAGTGGAGGGCGAGGCCGATGCCGGTCCCGCACTGGCCACGCTGCTTGCCAGCGGCTCGGTGGAAGCGGGGCAGGCGACGTTTGCCAAGTGCATCTCGTGCCATTCGATCGAGCAGGGTGGCGCCAATGGCATCGGCCCCAACATCTACGCCTCGCTCGGCAAGCCGATCGGCCGCGTGGCAGCGGGTTACGCCTATTCGGCCGCACTGGCCGAAAAGGGTGGCGATTGGACTTACGAGGCAATGGACGAGTGGCTCGCCAGCCCGCGCGGCTTCGCGCCGGGCACCAAGATGAGCTTCGCCGGCCTGTCCAATCCGGAGGAACGCGCGAACGTCATTCTCTACCTGCATTCCAACGGCGGCGGCCCGCCCTTCCCGCAGCCCCCGGCCGAAGTGGAAGAGCCGGCCGCTGGCGATGCGGCGGCAGGCTCCAGCCCGGTCGAGCAGCCGAGCCCGGCCGCGGCCGGC
Organism: Erythrobacter sp. ANT-B3C2; assembly: GCA_001683845.1. Classification (GTDB taxonomy): domain Bacteria; phylum Pseudomonadota; class Alphaproteobacteria; order Sphingomonadales; family Sphingomonadaceae; genus Croceibacterium. Next base: position 61,551 of record LXQI01000002.1, read on the forward strand.
GCCATGTCCGCCCAGCAGCCCACGGCCGACACCGCACAGACCAACCCCGTCGGGAATTGATTAAGCCTCGGCCTAACTGAATCTCGCCGGGGGCACTGCCTAGCGGCGAGCGGAAAGTCGTGCTGCAGCGCTAGGCGGTTTTCAAGCAGGGCGGGACAGGAACGCCCTGCCTCCAAGCTTCCATCGCCGAGCAAACTCAGCCCACAGCGTTGCCGCCGCTCGGCCACCCCGACTCCACGCGCAGCTCAGCCGGCCTCCGGCGCTCCATCGTTATCAGCCGATTCGCCCCGCGCCTTGAAGCCCTGCGCCACCACGTACCATTCGGAACTGTCCTTGCGGCTCGCCGGTGGCTTGGCGTGCTTCACCGTGGCGAAATGCCGCTTCAGCAGCGCCAACAGCGCGGCATCGGTGCCGCCCGCCAGCACCTTGGAAACAAACGCTCCTCCGGGCGCCAGCGTGTGGATCGCAAAATCCGCCGCCGCCTCCACCAGCCCCATCGTGCGCAAATGGTCAGTCTGCTTGTGGCCCACCGTATTCGCCGCCATGTCCGAGAGGACGAGATCGGGCGGCCCATCGAGCGCATCGGTCAGCAGGCCGGGCGCGGTCTCGTCCATAAAATCCATCTGCAGGATCGTCACGCCTTCGAGCGGCTCGGTCTCGAGCAAGTCGATGCCCACGATCCCCGCCTTAGGCGCCCGGCGCCGCACCACCTGGCTCCAGCCACCGGGTGCAATGCCGAGATCGACCACTCGGCTGGCCTGCCGCAGCAGATTGAACCGCTCGTCCAACTCGGTCAGCTTGAAGGCGGCGCGGCTGCGATAACCGGCCGCCCTGGCCTGCCGCACATAGGGATCGGTCAGCTGCCGCTCCAGCCAGCGCGAGGACGAGGCCGTGCGCTTGCGGGTGCTCTTCAGTCGCCGGTCGGAATCGCTGCCCGATCGGCTCATGGCCGCTGCGCCAGCCGCCGCAGTGCCGCCTGCGCCTGCACGCCCTCGACATCGGCGCTCATCAGGCTGCGCAGAATGCCTTCGCGAATGCCGCGGTCGGCCACGCCGAGCTGGGGCGCGGGCCAGATGTCGAGGATCGAATCGAGGATCGCGCAGCCCGCCACCACCAGATCCGCGCGGTCGTTGCCGATGCACGGCAGCTTGCGCCGCTCCTCGGGCGACAGGGTGGAGAGCCGGCCGGTGATCGCGCGCATCGCGGGCGTGGGCATGATCAGCCCGTCGACCGCCTTACGATCATATTGCGGCAGGTCGAGATGCAGGCTTGCCAGCGTCGTCACCGTGCCGCTGGTGCCCAGCAGGCGAAGGTCGGGCGTGCGCTGCGGCGCGATCCGTTCGGCAAATTCGGCGAAGCTGTCATGCACCAATTGCCGCATTCGCGCATAGCGGGCGATCCGCGCCGGCTCGTCGCCCGGCTCATCGCCCACCGTCTCGCTGAGCGAGACCACGCCCCAGGGTACGCTCTGCCAGTCCAGAATACGCGGCACCGGGGCACCGGGCTCGATCAGCACCAGCTCGGTGGAGCCGCCGCCGATGTCGAAGATCACCGCCGGGCCGATCCCGTCCTCGAGCAGGATGTGGCAGCCCAACACCGCCAGCCGCGCCTCCTCCTGCGCCGAGATCACGTCGAGCAGAATGCCGGTCTCCTGGCGCACCCGCTCGATGAAGGCCTCGCCATTGCCGGCCCGACGACAGGCCTCGGTGGCGACCGAGCGGGCGAGCCGCACATTGCGCCGCCGCAGCTTGTCGGCGCATACCTTCAGCGCGGCCACCGCGCGATCCATCGCCGCATCGCTCAGCTGCCCTGTCTGCGCGAGGCCTTCGCCCAGCCGTACCACCCGGCTGAAGGCGTCGATCACCACGAAGTTCTCGTCCGCCGGGCGGGCGATCAGCAGCCGGCAGTTGTTGGTGCCCAGGTCAATCGCCGCATAGGCCTGCTTGTGCGGCTTGCGGGGGGAGGGCTGTTCGGCGCAGGGGAGGGCCCCCCAAGAGGCGCCGGCGTGCGGTCCTGCCAACTCTGTCTCGCCGGGCGCGGCGGCGGGGGCTTCGACCGGCTCAGCGGCCAGCGCCGTTTCGGGCTGGCGCACCATTGCGGCTCCCCGCCGTGCGTCTGGCGGATTGTCTTCCGCCATTCGAACCTTAGCTCACTTATCGTTCTTATGTTCTCAACCCGCCCGATGGAGCGGCGACTGCGGCGAAGGCTAGCGAATTGCCCCGCCCCCGGCAAGGCGACGCGCGAAATCGCGCCGGTCCGCTGCTGACGGACGCGGCATTATGGAGCATGCGCACGAAGCCAGGGCTGGTTGTCTGCACGAGCGACGGCGACTGCCATCGCTTGCGATGCAATGCATGATTAGCCTCTTGCGTTCTGTGGCATTAGGTCACGGTGTTTCCTGTGTGCCACAGCCCGGCAGACGCGACATCACCAGGGCCACTGCGGGGCCCTCGATCCAATTAAGAGGAAAACTGAACACAAGGTGGTAGTCGGTTCGGTGAGTTTCATCGAACACATCATCGTACGTGAAGTACCCGGAAACATGTACTGCCAACTTCCCCGAAGGAAGATCCGCGGAGAGCTTTTTCATAATATCGTGGTCTGGATCAATGATGCCGAATGGAAATTACCCGTCCAAGAACATCTCTTCGGGAAGCACAGGAGCTGGAGAACTATCGAAGTGCCGTTTGGGTTTGGAAAGCTTTACGGGTTGTCCTTGATCAATGTGATTTACGGACATGAAGTTGACAACATTCAGCGCTGGCGTTTGTCCATAATTATTTGCATAAATGCAATGTAATACTTACCAGAGCGAAAGTCACTTACTATAAGTCGACGAACATAGAGAAAAGCCAGGAGTTTCTTTTTGGTACCTTACTTAGCGAAGATTGCCTGATCTACAGTAGCCTCGTTTTCTTTTTCCGATGTCTTGAGGTATCGTGCGCGATACTGTTGGACCTGACCATCTCTGCATTAGCCTCGCGAGCTCGGCCGGCCATTTCTGCGGTTTTTCTGAAAGTGTCTCGGAGGTAGCGAAGAGCGATCCAGGAGATGATCGTAGTCAGAGCGGAGATAAACGTGAGAATTGCCGCCCAGCGCACCATCCATTGCTGGGCATCCAGATCCTGCTCGTCTTTGGATTGCTCGCGGGCGGAGCTAATTTCGTCATAGACACAATCCGCGATAGTACTCGCTTCACGATCTCGGCAGGCGATCACCGCATTCCGCTTGGCGGCTTGCGCATATTCGTAGGTGCGGTTTTGACGAGCTTCGCTTTGATACCCTTCTCGGGGTGCGATGAATCCGACAAGCAAGCTGGACAAAACGATTGCGGCGAGGACGCCAAATTTGTCGCCGAGAGTCTGATCTTGTTCGCGCCGATTGCCGTCAGACATCAAACGAGAAACACCGCCCCTAAATTTGCCCCGGCTGATCTTGTTGCGGATGCTCGGCCCGGTGTCCATCACGCAGGCAAGACCATCGCGATTGGTCGTGCTTGCCGCCTCCTCACCGCAGGTGCGGGTGCACCGCCCGTGACGAGAGCCGGGCCGACTCGCCGTGCTGCCGCTCTGCCGGGGGCGAAGCGGTTGCAGCCGACGCGAAGCGATCGTGCGCTACGGCATCGCCTCACTGGCGCGGTCCATCTCCGCACCGCGGCGCGGCCCGAATGACGAGCGATTGCCCTCGCCAGCCTTCCGTTCGCCCGCCCCTTGCCCGCAATCACCAATCGTCCGTGTCAGGATCGCCAATCACGGCGCCGCAGGTGCCACTAGTCAGTCCCGCCCTACAGCGGCTCGCGCCCCCGCACATTACCGGGCACGCTGTAGCGGCAGACGAGAATCTCCTCCTCTCCGGCACGGCTCAGCGCGCAACCGACCTGCGCGGTTCGCCGCCAGACCAGCTGGGTATAGTGGCTCACGTCCTCCACCCGGCCGGTTTTGCTGTTATTGGGGAAGGTGCCGGGGACGAAATGAGCCTTCTCCGCGATCCACAGATTGACCATCGCCTCGGGCGTGAATGCGCCTGGCCTCCCGCCCCAGATGTTCTCGCCCTCGCGCGGGGTGCCGGGAAGTTTGGGCGAATGTTCGAAGCGGCCGGTCTGCGAGAGGTGCTCGGCCCATTGGGCAGCGCCGCGGGCAAGGCTCGGATCCCATTGCAGCGGCGCCACACCGAGCGCCGCCCGTTCGCGATTGTGGCTGGCCAGCAGCCGATCCTCCAGCCCCGTAGTGCGGCCCTGCGCTCCCGAAAGGAGCAACCCCGCCAGCAACAGCATCGGCACCCTTGCCAGCGCACCCGATGCGATCGCCATACCCACCCCTCCGCTTGAAGGAGGCATGGTGCCGGAAGGAGCCTAAGAGAGGGTGTCCGGTTAGGGTTAACGCAGATTCAGGATTGCGGGAGCAAGGCGAGCTGCCGCTCCAGCGCCGGGTCGGAGCTCACGATGGAGACCCGGTCGCCGCGCTCAGCCGCCCCGAACAGCAGCCGGGCGAACTCGGGCGGCAGCCCCACGCAGCCATGAGTCGCCCGCCCCAGCGCCACGTTGCTGCCGTGCAGGGCGACACCGTCATCGGTCAGGAACATCGCATGGGGCATGGGCGCATCGTAGGTGCGCGAGTGGTAATCCTCATGCTTGCTGAGGATCGGAAAGGTGCCCATGGGCGTTTCGTGCCCATCGGTCCCATAGAGGATCACCGCGGTCCCGATTTCGTGCCCGTTGCGGAAGGCGGAGACCAGCTGGCGGCGAAGATCGACCCACACGGTCAGCGGGCCGGGCGGAACACCCCCGGCATTCCACACATAACCGCCATGGCTCAGCGGCTCCTCGACCGGCAGCAGCGATCGCGTGCCGGCCGGCAGGTAATCGTGCTTGCTGGCCACCGCGGCCTGCGCCGCGGTGAGCGGGCGGCGACCGGCCAAATCGGTCGGCGCCACACCAACGGGCAAAGGTGCCGCTGCTGTGCGTATCGGAGCCATGGAGGCCTGCTGCACCACAGGCTCGTCCTGCGGGCGTGCGGAAAAGTAGAGCGCCGTCGCCCCGGCGATCACCGACAGCGCGGCGGCAGCAGTCTCGATCCGGCTAGCCATTCCCGCCAGCTGTGGCCGGCTGCCCCAGGCGAAGCAAGGCTGCGTTGCGCCGCCGCAATGCATAGCCGCAGAAACCGAAACCGATGATCATCATCAGCCAGCTTTCCGGCTCGGGGATCGGGGAGATCACCGTTGGCGGCACGACAACATTATCGCCTGGCACAGGCGGCGGCACGGGCGGTGGCACTACAATGACATCGCCGGGCACGGGTGGCACCACGGCATCGTCGCCCGGCACTTGCGGAACGAAGGGTACGAGCACCCCAGGCGCGAAGCCGCCTCCGCCACCAAAGCCGCCGCCGCCCCCACCGAAGCCGCCGCCAGGACCAGAGCCGCCCGGCGAGAACAACCCCACCGGCCCGCCCCCGATGGACTGGAACGGTGCGCCCGCAAGCGGGGGGGCAGCGAACGCCACTGGCTCACCAAAGCCAAGCCCGCTCGCCCAATTGTCATCCTCCGGATCGAAAGTCTGACCCAAGGCACGCTGCTGCGGCTCGCCCGGGCGGCCGGATGGTCCGGGGCGGGAAGCAAATTGCACGCCCGCGCCCTTGCCCTTCTCGAGCTCGACTTCGCCCCGATCGCCGGGAGTGCGCGCGATGAGGTTGCGCAGCACGCCGGCCACACCCATCGCCGCCGCGATCTCGTCTCCCGCGATCGCCTGAACGATTTCGTTATTGGCGAGGGATCCGGCCAGGTCGCCGTCTGCGAACAGTCGGGAAAACCCGCTGTCGGGCGAAGACGCCAGGTACAGCGGAACCGCGACGAGAACAGCGAGAGCCGCACCGGCCCCGGCCTTGCGCAAAGGGGTCGAGAGGAGTTCAGGGAGTTTCATCATCGCGTGATACTCTCGTTTCGGTGCAGATCATACAGTCGGTCTGCACCCGTTTCGTTTCGACACATTCCGCGAGTTCTATGATCGATCTTTTGATCGGGACCCCGCGAGCATGAGACATATGGCGCAAGACGGCTTCCGCGGTCCGTTTGCCATCGACCATCACGCCATTATGCATGCCCGTGTCGAAGCTGCATTGTGAACCATAGCTCGGGAAAAAGCCAGCGATTGCAACCTGAGGCGCAGAGCAGCGCGTCGTGCCGCCGGTAATTTGCGTGGAGGAGAGGTTCCGGTCCCCCGGTTCTCGAGCCAAAGTGCAAAGCCAGCCGTCCCCCGTGTGGGCGGCCTTCAGCACCATCTCCCGCGCGAGCCGCGCCACTGCTTCGCCAGTCCCTCGCGCACCAGCACCGCGCCCAGGCTCTCACCGCCGCGCGAGACCGTACGCAGCAGGCGGCCATAGCGGTCCCGGTCGCGGTCGCCCGCCTGCAGCCGAAAAGCGCCGCCGTTCAGCAGCACCAGCAGCCGCGCGCTCGCCCGTGCGCCCAGCTCGGCCTCGCGCTGGCACTGCGGCTCGTTCACCTCGGGCGCATCGATGTCGCTGAGGCGGATCTTCTCGCCCTGGAACCAGAACGTATCGCCATCCACCACGCAGTTCTCCCGCACCGGCCCGCTGCACATGGCGAATCTCACACTCTGGGCCCCGGATGCGGCGCGCGCGGAGCCGGCGCCGAGCACCGGCCCGTCGCAGGTGAACACGATGGCGAACACGGCCAGCGCCAGCGCCACCAGCGCGGCCGGGAACCAGCGCTCCCCAAGATGCGGGCCGCGCCGGCTGCGGAAGCGGAGGCCGGTGCGGCGTTTCGTGAAGCCCATGCGGCGCCCATGCCTCGCACTTGTTTGACATTCCGTTACCAGGTCCGTTCAGGGCCCGCCCCCGCGTGCCTTTCGGGCCGCGCCAAGCCCGCTAGGCAGCACCGGCCGCAGCCGCTAGAGCCCGCCGCATGAGCCCGGAGCAGGACCAGATGCTCGCCAAAGCGGAGACGCTGATCGAGGCGCTGCCGTTCTTCCAGCGCTATGCCGGTCGCAGCTTTGTCGTCAAATATGGCGGCCACGCAATGGGCGATCCCACCGCCGCGCGCGATTTCGCGCATGATATCGTGCTGCTGAAGGCCGTCGGCATCGATCCGGTGGTGGTCCATGGCGGCGGGCCGCAGATCGGCGCGATGTTGAAGACCCTGGGGGTCGAGAGCACCTTCGTCGACGGCCTGCGCGTCACCGACAAGCGCACTGCCGAGATCGCCGAGATGGTCCTCTCGGGCGGGATCAACAAGGAACTGGTCGGCTGGATCGCGCAGGCCGGCGGCAAGGCGATCGGCATCTCCGGCAAGGACGGCGGGCTCGTCACCGCCACCAAGCTGACCCGCACGGTGCGTGATCCCGACAGCCGGATCGAGCAGGAGATCGACCTGGGCTTCGTCGGCGAGCCGGAAACGGTCGATACCACCATCCTCGAAACCGTCAGCCGCGCCGGCATGATCCCGGTGGTCGCTCCGATCGCCGCTGGCCGGAAGGGCGAAACCTACAACATCAACGCCGATACGATGGCGGGCGCACTCGCCGCAGCGCTGGGCGCCGCGCGGCTGTTCCTGCTGACCGACGTGCCCGGCGTGCTCGATGCGAGCGGCCAGTTGCTCGCCGAACTCACCCCCGCAGACATCGCCCGGCTGCACGAGGAGGGCGCGATCAGCGGCGGCATGATCCCCAAGCTGGAAACCTGCGTGAAAGCGGTGGAAGCGGGATGCGAGGCCGCGGTGGTGCTCGATGGGCGGGTGGCCCATGCGATGCTACTCGAATTCTTCACCCGCGGCGGCGCGGGCACCCTGATCAGGGCCGATTGACCATGCGTGCAGGCCTGTTGCTCGCCGGATGCATCCTCGTTGCAAGCTGCGGGAGCGAGGCACCGCCCCCTGAGCAAACCAGCGATTTCAGCCCCGATCCGCTGGCCGATCCTTTGGCTGCCCCGGCCCGCCTTCCGCTGCAGGCGAGCGCCTTCCCGGCGCTGCAGAGTGAGGATTGCGCAATGGTCACCAGCTTCTACCGCGAGGCGATCGAGGCGCGCGATTTCCCCCGGGCCGCGCTGGTGTGGGACGATCCGGTGGTCGACGGCGCCCGGCTGGAGGCGCTCTTCTCGGGGTACCGACAGCCCCGCCTCATCCTGGGCGAGCCGCTGGAGGGCGCCGGCCCCGCAGGTGCGCTCACCTGCACGTTCACCGGCGGGCTGACCGACGCCGCCGACCCGGCCCGCCCACCACGCCAGGGCACGCTCACCCTGCGCCGACCCGCCGATCTGCCGGCCGATCTGCCCCCCGATCTGCCTGGCGCCACCCCTGACCAGCTGCGCTGGACGGTGCAATCCAGCACCTTCGTCGAGCCGATGGAGCGCGCCGGTCGCGGCGAGCCCGCTTGATGCAGGGGCACCCCCTCGGCTAGGCGAGACGCCTCGCTCAACAAAGGTCGCCCATCCCGTGCTTTTCCAGACCCTGTCGCAGATCGTCGGCTATCTCATCTCCGTGATCATCGTGCTGGTGATCGTCCAGTTCGTCCTCAGCCTGCTGATCAGCTTCAATGTGGTCAGCATGCAGAACCGCTGGGTGGCGGCGATCTGGACCTCGGTGGGAGCGCTGCTCGATCCGCTGCTACGGCCGATCCGCCGGATCATGCCCGAGACCGGCGCGATCGATTTCTCGCCGCTGGTGCTGATCGTGCTGCTGAATATCATCGACATCGTGCTTCAGAACCTCGCCCGCAGCGGCCTTGCATGAGGCACACCGCTGCCATTGCCGCGCTGCTGCTGGCCGGCTGCTCGGCTCCACAGGGTCAGTACGGGCCGGGCGGGCGCTTCGCCCTGCCGCTGAAGGCCGATCCGAGCCAGCTGGTCGCCACCGAGATCGCCTTCGCCCGCGCGGCGCAGGAGAATGGCCAATGGACCGCCTTTGCCAATTATGCTGCGGCGAATGCGGTGATGTTCGTGCCGCAGGGAGTCGCTGCGCCGGCCTGGCTGAGGGGGCAGGCAAACCCTACCCAGGCGGTACGCTGGCAGGTGCACGAGGTGTGGTCCAGCTGCGACGGCTCGCTCGCGGTGACCCGCAGCGCCGCGCAATGGCCCGATGGTGCGCCCGGCCGGTTCGTCACAGTCTGGGAACGGCAGCGCAATGACCGCTATCGCTGGGTGGCGCACCAGGGCGAGCGACTGGCCCAGCCGCTCGCCGCGCCCGAGCTGATCGCCACCTCGGTCGCCGCCTGCGACCCGGTGCCGGCAGCGCAGGCGACCATGCCCGCTTCCGCCGCTCCAAACCGGCCGCAAGGCAGCAGCACGGACGGTACGCTGCACTGGAGCATACAGGTCGATCCCTCATGCCGCCGAACCACCACCATATCGCTGTGGCGCGGGGCAGAGGCAGGGCGGGGGCGCGTCCTGGAGAGCACGGTCGAACCGCCACGCGCGGAAGATGGCGCCGCCCCGCCTGCCTGCGGGTAACATGCTCGAACTGTTCCTTTCGGCGTTCATCACCCTGTTCGTGGTGATCGACCCGCCGGGCTGCGCGCCGATCTACGCAGGGCTGACCGCCCGTGCCACGCCCGAGGCGCGCCGCGCCATGGCGATTCGCGCCTGCGTGATCGCCGCCCTGATCCTGCTGTTCTTCCTTGCGGTGGGGCAGGGCCTGCTGGCCGCGCTCCATATCGAGCTGGACGCCTTCCGCATCGCCGGCGGCATCATGCTGTTCCTGATCGCGCTCGATATGGTGTTCGAGAAGCGCACCGAACGCCGCGAACAGCGGGCCGAAAAGGTGCGCGACGATCCCGAGATCGAGGATGTCTCGGTGTTCCCGATGGCCATGCCCATGCTGGCCGGGCCGGGCGCGATCGCCTCGGTGATGCTGCTGCAGAGCACGGCGGAGGGCATGACCGGCTCGCTGGTGGTGGTGGCGGCGCTGCTTTCGGTGCTGCTGCTGACCCTGCTGGCGCTGCTGGCCGCAAGCCCGCTGATGCGGCTGTTCGGCTCACGGGTGGAGGCGGTGCTGACACGGCTGCTGGGCGTGCTCCTGGCGGCGCTCGCCGCGCAATATGTGATCGACGGCCTGCGCGGCAGCTTCCTCTGAGCGAGTGATTCCCCAAGCTCTTCCATACGAGGGTGAGGCACTGCACAGCCGCGCTTCGCGCAATTGTGTGGGGTATCGCTTTCGCCGCATCTGTCCACTTCGGCGTTTGGAGCGAGTTTCCGCATTCCTACCCATTGCATACAGTTCCAGTATTATGAACCGGTGACAACTTAGCCTTCGGCGGCAATTCGCGCCCGACGCAAGTTGGAGGGGGGGTTGAATTGGTGTTGGGGCAAACAGTTCGGGCGCGCTTAGGCATTGCCAAGAACTTGAAGCTATGAAACATTTCTCATCGGAGCTCGGCGGGGAAGCGGGCCGGGGGAATAAACAAGATGGTCCGGACAACCTTGCTTTTGGCGACGGCGCTCGCCCTTTCTCCTCCTGCATGGGCGGGGGATGAACCGCTCTACGAGCCCGCGCCAGCCTGGGTGCTCGAGGCTGTGCCGCAAGTTGAACCTTCCGGCCCCCCAATCATCCTGTTCGACGACCAGCGCCGGATAGAGCAGGGTCGGCTTTGGACCTATGTCGACCGGGCCATGCGGATCGACAATCCACAGATGCTGACTGCCGCCGGAACGCTGCAGGCCGCTTGGCTGCCGGACAAGGGCGATTTGATCATCCACCGGGTGACCATCTTGCGTGGCGGGGAAGAGATTGATCTGCTCGCCCAAGGCGCTCGGTTCGAAGTCTTGCGGCGCGAACGCGGGCTGGAGCAACGCATGCTCGATGGCGCCCACACCGCAACCTTGCCGGTGCCGGGCCTGCGCGTCGGTGATGTCCTGCGACTGAGCTTTACTACCACCGTCGCCGATCAGGCGCTGGACAAGGAAGTGCAGACGATTGCCGTCCTTCCGCCCGAGCCCTTTCAAGCCGGTTTTGGGCGCGTACGATTGTCCTGGCCGCAGGGCTCTGACGTGCGCTGGCAGGCAAACGGGGTGGAGATGCCCCAGCCTATCGTGGAGAATGGTTTTGCCACGCTCGAGGCGAAGCTGCCCTTGGCCAAGCTGCCGGATATGCCGGAGGATGCCCCTGCTCGCTATAGCATGCCTCCGCTGCTGCAGGCGGGCACCTTTGCTGACTGGCAGGAGGTCAGCCAGGTGATGGCACCGCTTTATTCCACTGAGGGCACGATTGCTCCGGGTAGCGCCGTTGCGGGCAAAGTGACTGCCATTAAGGCCGCGCATGCTGGTTCACTCGACCGGGCGGTCGCCGCTCTCAGGCTGGTCCAGGACGAAGTCGCTTATCTCGCCAACGGCATGAACGGCGGCAATTACATTCCGCAATCGCCGGCCGAAACATGGGAGATGCGCTACGGCGACTGCAAGGCCAAGACCTTGCTGCTTCTGGCGATGTTGCGCGACATGGGCATCGAGGCGGAAGCAGCGCTCGTCACCACGAGCACCGGTGACAGCCTGCCCTCTATTCTGCCCATGGCCGCCGCCTTTGACCACGTCATCGTACGCACGGTGATCGACGGCACCGAACATTGGCTCGACGGGACCAATGCCGGCACCAGCACCGCAGTCGTGTTCGAGGTCCCGCCGTTCCATCACGCCCTGCCGTTGCGTGCCGATGGAGCGGGGCTGATCGCCATGGCGCAACGGCCGCAGAGCGCATTTGATCGCGAGAGCGCCCTGACCTTCGATCATCGAGCGGGGCTCGACGTGCCCATGCTTTACACGGCCGAATGGCACCTCAACGGCCCCGCCGGCGCGCCGGTGCGGGCAGTGATCGGTCAAGCGTCGGAAGACCAGATCGACGAGTTCGTTCAAAATTTTGCAACCGCTCAACTGGGCGATAGCAGGGTCATCAGCGGCACTTTGTCCTTCGACTCAGCCAGCAACAGCGCAACGGTGCGCGCGACCGGCCTGATGACTTCACCCTGGCGGTGGGAGCGCGGAACGGGCACGCGGGACTTCGGTCTGCCAAGCGGCAACTTTACCTTTCGGCCCGACCGTTCGCGTGCCGCCTGGCGCGACATACCCGTCGCCCTGCCGGGACCGTACTCGGAGCGGGTGGAAATCACCGTCCTGCTGCCGGATGCCGCGGAGGGCTACCAACTGGAAGGTCGCGAAGGTTTTGCGGAGGAGATTGCCGGTGTTCGCCTAGAGCGGACGGCCCGCAAGGAGGCGGAGCGGCTGGTAATCGTCGATAGCGCCGCGTGGCCGGGCGGGGAGCTGTCTCCCGGCGATGCCGTCGCGGAGCGGGCACGCGCTGTTCGCTTTGGCTCCACCGAGCTGAAGCTGCGTGCACCGGCCAACGTCACGCGCCGCTACGCCGCCGCCCGTTCGGCCGATCGTTCGCGGTTTGCGGCTGTGGAGGCGGCCTATGCCGAACTGATCGCCAAGGACTCGGAAGACAACGAAAATTACCGCAACCGCGCCAACTTCCGCGCCGGCACGTTCGACCGCGCAGGAGCGCTGGAGGATCTCTCGATCGTGCTGGAGCGTGAACCCGATGCCGATACCTACTTCCAGCGATCACAGCTCAATGCCGATTTGAACCGTCTGGAAGATGCGCTCGCCGACGCGGAAGCCGCTTTCGAACTCGCTCCATCCGTCTCAGCCGCCAGGCAGCGGGCCGAGCTTCTGCGCTATTTCGGGCGCCAGGAGGAGGCAATTGCGCTGCTGGAAGACCAGGACGCGACTGGCGAGGAGCGCCGGACGCTGTCGATTGCAATCAGCGACTTGAATGCCGAGATCGGGCGCAAGGATCAGGGGCTGCAACGCATTGTTGAGTTGCTGGAGCAGCGTCCGGGCGATCCCGACCTCCTCAATGCACGTTGCTGGTATCAAGCAACCTGGAACTATCAGCCCGAAGACCTGGTAACCATCTGCACCGAAGCCGTCGAGCAGGCCGACTGGTCGGCGCCGGTGCTCGATAGCCGGGCCATGGGTTATTATCGGCTCGGCCGCCATCCGGAAGCACTCAAGGACCTTGAGGCGGCTCTGGCGGCAAGCCCCGACCAGAGCGCCTCGCTGTTCATGCGCGGTATCGTGCGACGCGCGATGGGTGATGGCGATGGCCAAAGGGACATCAGCGAGGCGCTGGCCCGGACCCCATCGCTGGAGCGGCACTACGCGCTGTTCGGCATTACTGCCGAATAGCCGCTCGCGTATTCAAATGTAATGGCTGCACTGAGATTAAACTGCAGTCAGATTGCGGGCAGCGGCATAGCAGCGATGATCGTCTGAGAATGGGTCCTCACCGCCGCGAAGCGGCCGGTCGAGAGCCCTGTGGACTTTCTTGCACCTGCCGACGCCCAGGTCTCCACTTTAAAACGGCCTTACCGCTTCTTCGACACCGCGATCGCCGCCGCTCGACAACTTGCCCGCGCGCACATATGCTTGACCGGCTGATCAATCGGCTAGGGGGCGAGGGCAATGAAGCGCAGAGCGGTTCTGGGTGGAGTTGGGATGACGATCGGCTTCCTGGCGGCGAGCGGGGCGCAGGCGCAACTCGGCGGCCTCAGGCGCAGGCTTAACGATATGGTGGGCGAGGTGCCCATCCCGGATTTCCTCTCTGGTCCACAGCCGGTCTCCACCAATATCGCGGATGCCATCTACGGCGATGCTGCTCGTGATGCTTTCATGCCGGGCGAGGCGCTGGAGCTCACCAGCCTTGCGCGTGACGAACGGGGCGGCTTTGTGCTGGCTCCCGGCTATTACACCATGGTCGCACAGAGCTACTGCCTGCATGCTGGCACTCACGGACCGAGCGGCGGGGAGGGCTATCTGTATGCCCCGGTGAAGGGTTCAGCTGACGATGCGGTGATCGCGATCCTGCAGAACTCGGTAGGCCACCCCGACATTCCCCAGCGCGACATCCAGCAATTGCTGTGGGCCATCGTTGCCCGGGCCAAGTTCGACAATTTGAACCACCGGCTTCAGCCTGTCGCTGCGCAATTACTGACTCAGCGACAGCTTGCCTCGCTCAACCGCAGTGCGCTGGACGTGCTCAACAACCGCCAGCTATCGCGCCTCACCGGCGGCTTGCCCGCCCCCTTGCGGGCGATTGCGCAAGCGGAATCGCAGCTACGCAGCATGCTCACGACGACCGGTTCCAGCTATGCGGACATGGAAGCCGTCGCCGTGCTCACCGGGATCGCTCCGCTCGGCGAGGGAAGCGTCGACGTTCCCGCCGCCCGGTGGAGCCGTCACCCCGTCGGCTGCTGGGTCCGCTATCGGCCCAATGGTTACTCCAACACGCAGGTGGAACTCCTCGTGGAACCGGCCAGCGAAGCGGTCGGGCGGGTTTATGACCCAGGTCAGGCCATCGCCGTCCCCGGCAACACCGCACGCCAGCGCCTGGCACAATCCGCACGAACCTTTCCTGGGTAAGCGCAGGCTCCGGTCGAGCCTCGATTACAGCCAGAGGCGACGGCTGCCGCCAGCATGTCGGCTGAGAGGTAGTTTCAAGCAAGTTCAGTGTCGCGGGTCGCGATGCGGTGGAGGTCCTTGGGCGGGCAGAACACGGCCTCGATCGGCCGCGATAGCGGCGCTCATCATGCTGGATCCGCCGCTTACGATTGCGCCAATGCGGCGCGCAGCCGCTTGGCGTCCTGGGCCCTGTCGGCGCTCAGACGCATCCTGCCAATCGGCTCCGGTATCTAGAGCGGGCGAGTATAAGCATCTGCAATCAGCGACGGTCACCTGAGCAAGGGGCTCGCGAAGATTGCCGCAGCTTGAAGCACAGCCGAGTGGCAGTTTACCTTCTTCTCCCGACGCATACCTGCCAAGCCGCCAGCGGCCCAGACCAAGCCAAAGATCGGCACATAAATAAGCGTCTGGTCGAACGCCGTTATCGATCTGCGCTGGGCCGAAAGCGGGCTCGACTATCCGCGCTTTGCGCGCCAAAGCCGGCCGACACTCTTGCAAGCAATGTAGGCCAGTTCAGGCCACGTGGCCGGCACGCCAAGAACATACCGCGAGCCTGCCCCCGTGCGCTGCGGGCCTCAAGATTAGTCGAGCCGATAGATGTTTGGTCCCGGGGCTTGATGGTGCGGGTTATTGATGAAGCGTTGGGGTTCGTTGCCCCATGCTTT
>LXQI01000020.1 GCA_001683845.1 Erythrobacter sp. ANT-B3C2
GAACCTGTCCCGCGTTGGCTTTGGCGAAGGGACCTTCGACCAAGTTAGAGAGGCGGACAGGGCCAACACCGGTGTTGACGGCTGTTAAGCTAAAGGCCCTCCCAATGAGCAGACAGCGGTAGCCTCAACATCTCGTGCCGCGACGAGTTGGCTCAGGTCGCAGCAGAGTGAAGGATCTAGTGTCTGGAATGGGTCGAAACCGGACACCAGACAGATCTCTGAACGAACGGCCGGAATTGAGGGCGGGCGCCCCGAAAGCGGACGGTCCGCTAACGGCCAGACGCAGCCACTCTGCGGTTCGCCCGTCAATGTCTGCTTTCCACCCATTGCGGACATTGTAGGTGGCCGCGTCGACCCATTCAAATCAGTGACCGCCTTCGACCCAAGGAATGCCCGCGCTGCGGAAGGCATCGGCGAGCGCCGCCTCGAGGTCGAGAGACTCCCAGCCTCTCATGGGATTTAGATGGTCAACGAGATCCGGGAGCAGCCTTATTCCAAACCGCTTAACCGCTCTGCTTGCCTTGTGTCCGGCCTTGTGCTGGTCGAAGCGCAAATCAGGGTCTCGCGAGGTCTGCCCTACATACAAGCCCCACCTCCCCATTCGGGACGGGTCATGCAACAGGATGACGTAAACCGAGTGGTCAGCGCGCCGCTCTCTCGCAGTCGTGGCGTGGAACGTGCGGGCGACCCGTTCAGCTTTCCTCATCCAGTCAGGACTGTTCATTTCAACCAGAACCTAAACGCTCCCACGGCGGCCTACAACGCGGCCACAGCGGAAGCTTAAGCCCGCTTTCGACCCATTGCGGACATTCGCGTGGTGGCGACGCAGGCGTACCGCGACTCCTGCTGCAGACGCTATCACCGGAGGTGCTGACGCTCAGCGGCTGTCTTTTGCTTGAAGCGCGCGTCAAGCTCCCGATACTCGCGCGCCGACCGGTATGGATCGAAAGCGGGATAGAAACTGAGCCCCGAAGAATGGGGCGTCCACATGCCGAGCCGAAAGGCGCGGTTCATCTCGCGAAAGGCTGCAGTCTCATTTCCCTGAAGCGCGTGGATCTGCGCAGAGAGCGCCGCCAGGTACATCTGAGGATAATAGAACGCGCGAATCGGTCCTCTCGACTGGACATCGATATCTTTCTTGACGCAGTCGAGCAGCCGCCGGGCCTCCGGGGATCGTCCTCGTGCTTTCAATGCAGTTGCCAGATGGATCCTCCCCTGCGCCCCGATCGGGTGCCGACAGAGATCGCGCGCTGATTCGGGACGTTCGTCGTAGAGATTTTCGATGGCGGCCCAATTGCGCGTAACTGCAAGCGCGTCCAGGCCAACCCAGGCACCCGACTGTTGCCAAAGCCCCTCTCTTTGCACCAATTGTGCCAGTTCTCGGTACTTCCCGGACACATAGAGCCGGAGGCGCAAGTCGCTCTTTGCGAGGCTTGCCGCTCGCGCGAATAGCCCCAGGTCGTGGTAGAGCAATGGGTGGCTAGGAGAGGAGGAAAGCAGCTCCGGTTTGGATAGGGTTACGATCTGTGAATAGCGGGCCGCTTCCGACAAGTCGCCCTTCATCCACGCGTTCTGCGATCGGATCAGCGCTGCCTCCGCAGGCGCGCCGCCCCTGCTCTCGAACTCGCGGACAGCGCGTTCAGCTTCCTCGTATCGGCCGGACGCAGCCAGAGTGTTGGCGAGGTGGCGCACCGCAGGCGCCCAGATCGGCTCCATAGCCACTGCAGCCCGAACTTGCTCCAACGCCGCTACGTTCCTGCCCATTTCACGGAGGGCACTGCCAAGCCACAGCCGAAGCTCGCTGCGGGAAGGATCGAGCTCGATCGCCTTCCTCAACGCTGCGACAGCCCTTTCGAGAGGCGGAACAGTTCCGAGCGCGGCATAGCCCTCGGCTTGGTTCGGAGCGAGCTTGATCGCGCGCTCGGCGTGGCGCCTGGTGAACTCCCGGGCCTTATCGATCGGAATGTTTCCGTAATTTTCTTCCGACAGCAACCAGATTAGCTCCGCGAAGATGGCGTGCCCCGGCGCGTAGTTCGGGTCGGCGGCGACCACCCGTTTAGCCAGCTGCAGCGCCTGCTTAAGTGCCGGCTCGGTGCGCTCGCGCATTTTCGCGCGGGCGGCGAGATACAGGGTGTAGGTGTCTACGCCGGTCGATTGCTGCTTTGCCTCACGAACCCCGCGTGACAGGCTGCCGCTGAGCCGCTCTGCGACGGCGCGGCCGATCTCCGCCTGGACCGCGAAGATGTTGCTCATCCTTTTTTCGTAGTCCTCCGCCCATAGCTGGCTTCCGTCGGACGCATCGATCAGGCGGACGCTCATCCGCAAGTCGTCACCCGACGTTCGCGTGCTTCCCTCCAGGACATGGGTGACTCCGAGCGCTTTTCTGATTCCGTGAAGATCGGACGAGGAGTCCTGGAACTGCCTTGAGGAGCTACGGCCGATGACTCTTATGCCGGGATCGCGTGCCAGCACGCTCAGGATTTCCTCCGCGACCCCTTCTGCGAAATAGGCCTTGTCCCGCTGCGGTGACAGGTCCACGAACGGAAGCACTGCAAGGGTCGGGGTCTCGGCAACGGATGCCGAATCTCGTCCCCAGTAAAGCCACGCGGCCGCTATTACGAGAACGGCAACCAGCACGGCGATCACGCCGCCGACCAAGCGGGAGCGACGGCTCGCGAAGGCCGAAGCTTTTGCGGGCGCGCGTACTTCCGACTCCTGTCGGTGCGGCCGGATCTCCTCAATTGCGCTTAGCAGCTCGCCGACCTGCTTGGGCATGCCTCTGCCGGTCCAGCCAGACAGGTCAGTCGATTGGAACTGGCGAAAGCCAATTGGCGGACGACTGCCGTCCAAAACCGCCGCTACGAGCCGACCGCTGTCGCGACCCTCGGCCGCTTCGTCACGCACCCACGACGAACGTACCGACTCTTCGGACCATAGGACGAGTACTGCCTCCGCTCGCTTCAGCGCTTCCTCGATGGCGCCGGCAAACTCGGAGCCGCTGCGGATGTGGCGATCCCACCAAACGTTATGGCCGGCGCGCTCGAGGAGGCCAGCGAGGGACTTCGCCTTGGCGGCATCTTCACGCGCGTAGCTCAGAAAGACACTTGCCATCGCTGCCCCCTAACGAAGCAGAAGTGTGGAGCTAATCCCCCCGACCTGCAAGGAACGTCCGCTTTCCACCCATTGCAGACATTGCCCGGGTCGGCTCGTTCCCGCCCCGACGGCTCCAGCCGGGCGGGCAGCAACGTGGTTGACCACACTGGCCAGTAGCTTAGGCGCGTGTGTCCAAGCCAGCGAGGTGCCGTCATGCGCTCAATCCGCAGCATCGTTCTTCCCCTTTTCCTGATTGCCTCGCTGCTGAACGCGCAGTTCGCGGCGGCTCAGTCCACCGCTGCGCAGGCCACCGGGCCGCAGCGGCCGCAAAAGCCGGTGCTGCATGGGCGCCACTGGGTGGCGATCACCGGCAAGCCGATGGCGGCGACGGCGGGGTCGATGATGTTCCACAAGGGTGGCAATGCGGTCGACGCCGCGGCGGCGATGCTGGCGGCGACGTCGACCATGTGGGACGTACTGTCGTGGGGCGGCGAGACGCAGGCGCTGATCTACAACCCCCAGACCCGCAAGGTGATCGGGATCAACGCGCTCGGGGTGGCCCCGAGCGGTGCAACGCCGGCATTCTACCGCTCCAAGGGCATGCGCTACCCGCCCGAGCATGGGCCGCTGGCCGCGGTGACGCCCGGCACTCCGGGCGGGCTGATGTTGATGCTGGCGGAATATGGGAAGCTCAGCCTGGCGGACGTTCTCGCGCCGTCGATCCAGATGGCGGACGGCTATCCGATGGAGCAGGACACGGCCAACCGCATCGAGCGCGAAAAGGAGCAGCTTCGTAAGTGGCCCTATTCGCGCGCCGTGTTCCTGATCCACCCGGGGCACGAGCGCGAAGGGCCGGTTGCCGGCGAAATCTTCCGCCAGTTGGACCTCGCGGCGATGCTGCGCAAGCTGGTCGAGGCCGAGCGGCACGCGCTTGGCCAGGGCAAGAGCCGGCGCGACGCGATCATGGCCGCCTACAACCGCTTTTACCGCGGCGACATCGCCCAGGAGCTGGTGCGCGGCACCCGGGAGCAGGGCGGGCTGTTCACCATGGCCGACCTCGCGAACTGGCGGCCGCGGATCGAGGAGCCGGTCAGCGTCAACTACAAGGGCGTCGAGGTCTACAAGCTGCGCGAATGGACCCAAGGGCCGGCGATGCTACAGGCGCTCAACATCCTCGAGCCGCTCGACGTCAAGGCGCTGGGGTTCAACAGCCCGCGCTACATCCACACCCTCTACCAGGCGATGAGCCTCGCCTTCGCTGACCGCGATTTCTATTACGGCGACATATATGCGCCGCCGGTCGAGCCAATCCGCGGTCTATTATCCAAGGCCTATGCGAAAGAGCGGGCGAAGCTGATCCGGGGCGACCGCAACGATCCCGACATCCGCCCGGGCGACCCTTACCCATACCAGGGCGCGCGCAACCCCTATCGCAACCTGCTGCAGAACTGGCACCGCACCGGGACCCAGCAGCAGGAGCGATCAGCGCCGCCAGTTTCGTTTAAAAAGTTCGAAGAGACGTTCCGAATGGGCACGACAACCATAGAGGCCGCGGACGCGGAAGGCTGGGTGGTTTCAATCACGCCGAGCGGCGGCTGGGTTCCCGCGGTGATCGCGGGCCGAACCGGCGTGGGCCTCAGCCAGCGCGCACAGAGCTTCGTCACCGACCCGGCCGAGAATCCGTTCAACGTCGTCGCCCCGGGCCGGCAGCCGCGCGTTACGCTGACCCCGACGCTGGCGCTCAAAAGCGGGCGGCCGTTCCTGTCGTTCGCGGTTCAGGGCGGTGACACGCAGGACCAGAATCTGCTGCAGTTCTTCCTCAACACGGTCGAGTTCGGGATGAACGTGCAGCAGGCAGCCGAGGCGCCGAACTTCAATTCCTACCAGATGCGCGCAACCTTCGGCGAGCATGAGTCGCAGCCCGGCCGCATCCTTCTCAACCAGAACACTGCTCCGGAGGTGCGGGCCGAACTCGAGCGGATGGGCTATACCTTGATCTTCGAAGAGCGGACCTCGGGGCCGATCAACGCCATCTATTTCGACTGGGAGCACGGCAGCTTCTGGGGCGGATCGAGCAACCATGGGGACGATTACGGGGTGGTTTGGTAGGGCCGGCCACGAAGTAGACCCACGTTCTCGAGATCCGCTATACGGCCGTCGCCGAACTTGGGCTGGCCCGCTCCGAGAGGCTTGAACCCCCAACCTCCGGGTTCGAAGCCCGGCGCTCTATCCAGTTGAGCCTAGGAGCGGTTCGCTTCAAGCAGCGTGGCCGCCGCGGGACACAAGAGGCGCGCAGGCCGTCCAGCGGCCGTTTTCGGGACGGGCGATCGGCAATTCGCAGTGATCGCACAAGGCCGTGTAGTGGCCTTCGCGCCGGATGATCGACGTCAGCATCGGGCGATGCGTACGAAAGAGGCAGCGGAGGCTCATCCCTTGAGGATACCGGCAGATCGACGTCGGGAAAGGCAGATCGGCGCTGGGTCTGTGGATTTCTTCCAAGTGTTGCGCCGGTGCTTCGAGCGTCTGCTTTGCCTGTTCGTTGTGAGTGACGTTGTTCTCAGCGCTTACGACGGCGATCCGCTCAGCGGCGGATAACTTCCTCGACGCGCTCGACTGTGCGGTCCACCTCTTCGATCGTGTTGTAGTGAACTGGGCCTATGCGGACGCCGCCGACGGGAAGCAGGCCAAGCTTACGATATATCTCGAGGGCGTAATTGTGTCCGTCCCAAACCTGGATGCCATCACGTGACAATGAGGATGCGATCTCCTGCGCAGAGACACCGGCTGCCACAAAACTGACGGTCGACACGCGCCGCGAGAAGTTGGCGGGATCAGTGATACCGAGGACCCGGACCCCTCGGATTGTCAGCAGCCCGTCAATCAGGCGCTGCGTAAGCCGATCTTCATATCCCTTCATCGCGGCATAACCGGCTGCCAAGCAGGAACGCAGGTCCGATGCCGCAGGCTGGCCGTACAGCTCACCGACTTGCGCGAGATAGTCGATCGCCGCATGTACGCCCGCGAGTTGCTCCCGGTTGGTTGTGCCGGTCGTGAAGCGGCCGGGGAGATCGTCGGAGACAGGGCGCACCTTGTATGCGCGGAGAGCCTCTAGCCGATCGCTGTAGCCGGACTTGTCGGGAACTTGGGCGAAAGCGGGCGAAGCGGCGGCGGCTGCAATCACTAGGAAAACGAGAGAGCGCATGGTCATGCTTCGGCTCCGGTTCAGACCTGGACGAGGAAAGCGGTGGCGTACATCACCACGATGCCGAGAGTGACGCCGGCGAGGATGGTAACCGAGGCCCAGGAGCGACCTTGCTCGCGCGACTTGCGGGCGAGATAGGCGCCGACCTCGACGATCACCTGCAGGATCGCCCCCGCGCCAATGCCGAGCGCGAGCGCGGCCCAATGCGCGGAAAAGGCGAAGCTGCCGATCCAGATGCCGAGCACGGCCGGGAGCCCGGCGAGTGCGACCAGGGCGACGAACGTCTTGAAGCGCGGCCGCTCGGCGAGCATCGGCGCGGCAATGCCGATCCCTTCGGTGATGTTGTGCAGGGTGAAGCCGATTACCAGGAACGAGCCGAGCGCGGCCGCGCCGGTCGCGAACGCGGCGCCGATGGCGAGACCTTCGCCGAGGTTGTGCAGGCCAATGCCGAGCGCGATCGAGGTTGCCAAAGCGACGCCGCTCAGCGGCTCGCCCTTCCTGCGGCCGATTGCCATCAGCACGGCAAAGGTGAGCGCGGCGGGCAGCCAGACCAAAGCCGGCCCGTGGAACTGGGCGGCCGCCTCGCCCGCGAATTCCAAGCCCTCGGCAAGCGTATCGACGAGGAGGAAAGCGAGCAGCCCGATCGTAAGTGCGAGGGCAAATTCAAAGACCGCTGGTCCGCCGGCGCGGAGCGCAGGATAGAACATCATGCCGAGCGCGATCGGCACGACGCCTACGAACAGGCCGATGAGCGCGTAAAAGGTGAGGCGCTCGGTCGTCATCCCAGGCGTCGCCACCGCGACATCGATGCTGTGCTCGAACAGAGTGCCGGTGCTGGTTATGAGGGTCAGGTGATGGGCTTCGCCGGACACCCAGGGGTATGGGATATGAAGCCAGGCCGTGCTCATCCGGTCGAGGGCGCCGCCCGGATCCTGGCTAAAGGTCCAGTAGGCGCCGTCGACCTGGACCTGGACGATCTTCATCGGCTCCGACCCACCCGCGCGCACGCGCACGCCGATGCCATGCTCGTCGAGAGTGGTGCGCTCGATCATGAGTTCCTCGACCGGGGGCGCGGAGCCCCTGAACGGCCCGAGCGGATCGCTCGCCAGGAAGGCCGTGGCGACCGCGACGATAAGGATGAGAGGCAGCAGCGCCCAGAGGATGGGCCGGCTCAGGCTGTTCATGCCCGCACCTCGAAGACGCTCATCCAGCCCAATTCAGCGAACTCCGACTGGTGGGCGTGGAACATGTAGAGGCCGGGCTCGTGGTCCTTAAAGCTGAACTCGAGGATGCCGCGCTGACCCTGGCACTGCATGACCGTGTCGACCGTGCGCAAAGTCGGCGTCAGCGTCGTGCCGTGATCATAATAATCGAAGAAATTAGCGTGGAGGTGGAGGGAGTTGATCGGGTCGAATTCGGTGACGTTAATGAGGTAGAGCCGCACCGGCCGGTCGCGCGCGATGACGATCGGGCGCTTGGTATAGGCGTGAGCGATGCTGTTGACCGCGTAAACCTCATTCTCCTCGTCGAAATTCGTGTCGAAGGCGTTCATCACCATAACGAACTCCTGCCACTGCGCGTTTTCCGGGGAGCCCAGCACGCGCGAACGCGCGGCGGCCTGCTCCTCCGCGCGGCGCGCCGGATCGGGATCGATGATGAATGCGCCGTAGAGGCCCTTGTGGATGTGGCGCTTCAGCGGAACCGAATGACAATGGTAGAGGTGGCAGCCGAACGGGAGTGCGTCGAACTCATAGACGAACTCGCCCCCCGGCAGCACGTTTCCCGCGCCCGGCACCCCATCCATCCGCGCCGAATGGATGCCGTGGAAGTGGATCGAATGCGGGTGCGACCCAAAATTCTGGAAGCGGATGCGCAGCCTATCGCCTTCAGTTGCCCTGAGGGTCGGGCCAGGGACGCGGCCGTTGTAGGTCCAGGCCGGGAACATCAGGCCGGGCGCGATCTCGATTTCCTTGTCCTCGGCCGTGATCTCATATTCGCGCAAGGTGCGGCCGTCGGGTAGCTTCGAGACCTTGCCGACGTCCCAGTCGGTTAGGATGTCATGTGGGTCGAAGCCGTTGCGGGCGTAATTCACTGCGCCCGGCGTGATCATCCCGTCGTGCTGGTCGTGCGGGGACCGGCTAGGCGCGCTCCGATTACGGGCTGCCTGCGCGTGGGCCGCCGGCGCCAGCAGGCGCGCGGCTTGCGCTCCGCCGGCGAGCGCTCCGACCGAAAGCAATAGCCGCCGACTGACCGAGCTTTTCCACCACCCGTTCATTTTGGCACCAACATTCGTCTCGCGCTCCTCGTAAGGCATCGGGTCAGGTGCACTTTCGCCGAGATGATGCTATGGTTGGAGGATGTAGCCAAGGCTACATTTGAGAGCAATAGGTTTCCTTTGATGGGCCGTCGGGTACGGTGGCGTGCGCGGCTTGCGCGTATCGGATGTGGATGATCGAGATGGGCGAGACGGAGGCAGAGCCGCATCAGCTTGGCGGCATGCCCGCACCGGACCAGCAGGTGGAGAATTTCCGCCATACCAGGCGCGCGCGCAGAACCGAGATTGCCGAAGATTATGTCGAGCTGATCGCCGATCTCATCGACAGCGGCGGCGAAGCACGCGCCGTCGACATCGCCCGCAGACTGGGCGTGAGCCACGCAACCGTTATCAAAACGGTCGGCCGTCTGCAGCGCGATGGGCTAGTCGTCACCAAGCCCTACCGCGCCATATTCCTAACCGACGAGGGCCGCCGCATCGCCATATGGTCACGCCAGCGCCATGAACTGGTGGTGAAATTCCTGCTGGCGATCGGCGTCAGCAAGGAGGTGGCTTATGCCGATGCGGAAGGTATCGAGCATCACGTCAGCGCCGAAACCCTCGCCGCCTTCGAGCGCGTCGTGGGAGAAATCAATGGGCGACGTTCTGCCTCTGGCCATTAGCCCATCGTCCGGCAACGCCGTGCCAAGGTCTCGGGTTCAGGTCGATCGAATTTTGCAGCAGCGACACTGCGTCGACGATGTCTGTTTCGGGTCGACAGCGGCCGCTCGCGCTTGATCCTATACGAATGGCCGCTTCCGGGTAGCTCCACCACAACCGCGAATGTCCGGGATGGGCGCATAGCTGCCACGGCTTAAGCTAGTCGAAAGCCGCCATTGTCCGGTTGTCGCCAAAGTGAAAGAAGTGTGACATTCGGGGAAAGCGAA
>LXQI01000021.1:0-35876 GCA_001683845.1 Erythrobacter sp. ANT-B3C2
TCGCCACCCGCTACGATCGATGCCCGACAGTTTTCTTCTCCGCCATCGCGCTCGACGCCACCGTCATCTTCTGGCTCTGAGCAACGAGTCCTGACCCTAGGGAGAAGCATGGCGGGTCTGGATCCCGCCCCATCGAGCGTCAGGGCCGGGTCTGGCCCGCTTCGCCATCGCCCGCTGAACGGCGAGAACGCGAGTTGCCCGCGCGACACTCCGCAGCGGTCCCTGGAGGGGAAACGACATTGCCCTCGGGCCCGCCCGCCCCTATGTGCGCCGGGCCATGGCAACCCCCCAACCGCTGACCTTTGCCGTCCCCAAGGGGCGCATCCTCGACGAGGCGCTGCCGGTAATGGCGCGTGCCGGGGTGGTGCCGGAGGCCGCGTTTCACGACAAGGAGAACCGCTCGCTCTCCTTCGCCGGCGAAGGCAGTGGCGAGCACGGGACGATGCGGATCATCCGCGTGCGCGCCTCCGACGTGGCGACCTTCGTGGCGTTCGGCGCGGCGCAAGCCGGGATCGTCGGTTCCGACGTGATCGAGGAGTTCGACTATTCGGAGCTGTACGCGCCAGTCGATCTTGCGGTCGGCCATTGCCGCCTTTCGGTCGCCGAGCCGCGCGACACTGCCGAATACAACGCCGGCCACGCCAGCCACCTGCGCATCGCCACCAAATATCCCAACATTGCCAGCCGCTGGTTCGAAGCGCGCGGGGTGCAGGCCGAATGCGTCAAGCTGAACGGGGCGATGGAGCTGGCCCCATCGCTCGGCCTTTCGATGCGCATCGTCGACCTGGTCTCCACCGGGCGCACGCTGGCCGAGAACGGATTGGTGGAGACCGAGGTGATCATGCCCGTTTCCGCGCGGCTGATCGTCAACCGCACCGCTCTCAAGACCGATGCCAGGGTCGCCGCCTTGGTCGAGCGGTTCCGTGCGTTGCGCGAAGAGAGCAAGGCCGCCTGATGCAGCGTCTCTCCACCGCCGACCGCGATTTCGAGAAGCGCTTCGCCCGGCTGGTCGACGACCGCCGCGAGAGCGACCTCGATGTCTCCCGCGCGGTGACCCAGATCCTGGGCGAGGTGCGCCAGCGCGGCGAGGCGGCGCTGGTGGAACTGACCCAGCGCTTCGACAAGCACGCACTGAGGAATAAGGAAGGCTGGCGGATCACGCCCGAAGATTGCGCCGCCGCGTTCCACGCGCTCGAGCCGCCCTTGCGCGCGGCGCTGGAACTCGCCGCCGCCCGTATCCGCGCCTATCATGCCGACCAACTGCCACAGGACCGCGACTTCACCGACGAGGCCGGCGTTCGGCTCGGCGCGCGCTGGCGGGCGGTGGATGCGGCGGGGCTCTACGTGCCCGGCGGGCGTGCGGCCTATCCTTCTTCGCTGCTGATGAACGCCATTCCCGCGCAGGTCGCCGGGGTGGAGCGGCTGGTGGTGGTCACGCCCACGCCGCGCGGCGAGAACAATCCGCTGGTGCTCGCCGCCGCGCATCTGTGCGGCATTGGCGAAATATGGCGCATCGGCGGCGCGCAGGCGATCGCCGCGCTGGCCTATGGCGCTGGCCGGATCGCGCCGGTGGATGTGATCACCGGCCCGGGCAATGCCTATGTGGCCGAGGCCAAGCGGCAGCTGTTCGGGGTGGTGGGGATCGATATGGTGGCGGGGCCGAGCGAGATTCTCGTCATCGCGGATGCCGCGAACGACCCCGACTGGATTGCCGCCGACCTGCTCAGCCAGGCCGAGCACGATCCCGCCGCCCAATCGATCCTCATCACCGACGACGAGCGCTTCGCCAGCGAGGTGGAGGACCGGGTGGACGTGCAATGTTCGATGCTCTCGACCGAGCGGACTGCGCGCGAAAGCTGGAGCGCGCACGGCGTGGTCATCACGGTCGCCGATCTGGCCGAGGCGCCGACGCTGGCCAATCGCCTCGCCGCCGAGCATGTGCAGCTCGCGGTGGCCGATCCGGAAGCGCTGTTCGCCGGGCTTCGCCATGCCGGCAGCGTGTTCCTCGGCCGGCACACACCCGAAGCCGTTGGCGATTACGTCGCCGGTCCCAACCATGTCCTGCCCACCGGGCGCCGCGCACGCTTTGCCAGCGGGCTTTCCGCGCTCGATTTCATGAAGCGCACCAGCTTCATCGGCATGGGGCCGGAAGCGCTGGCGAAGATCGGCCCTGCGGCGATCGCCCTGGCGGAGGCCGAGGGGCTGCCCGCCCATGCCCGCTCCGTGGCGTTACGCCTGCCATGAAGGGCCGCTCCCAGGCCCGGTCCGCCGCGCGGCTCGCCGCAGTGCAAGCGCTCTACCAGCGCCAGATGGAAGGCACGCCGCTCGCGCGCCTGCTCGACGAGTTCCACCAGCACCGGCTGGGGCAGGAGATCGAGGATGCGCACTATGCCGAGGCCGAGACCGCCTTTTTCGACGACCTCGTCTCGGGCACGATCGCGCGCCAGGAGGAGATCGATGCCCTCATCGAAGCGCGGTTGGCCAAGGGCTGGTCGCTTGACCGGCTCGACCGGACGATGAAGCAGATCCTGCGTGCCGGCACTTACGAGCTGCTCGCCCGGGCCGACGTGCCGGTGGGCACCGCCATCGGCGAATATCTCGATGTCGCCCACGCCTTTTTCGATGCGCGCGAGGCAAAGTTCGTCAACGGCGTGCTCGATGCGGTGGCGAAGGCCGTTCGCGCCTAACTGCGGTGAGGAGGTCAGCCGGGGCCCGGCTCTACCCCGGCGAACACCCATTCGAGATAGGCGGCGGTGCGGATGCCGCCCTGCTTGAGGCGCCGTTCCATCGTCGAGGTCCATTCGAAGCCATATTCGTAGGAGAGCCGCACCGGCAATTCGCGAGTGCCCATCCCGGCTTCGGGACCGGTCGCGGGGTAGATCCGCTCGCGCAAGGCGGCGCTCTCGTCCATCCAGGTCTCGGGCCGCGGATCCCACCATTGCAGCACCTCGGTTGCGCTGATGTGGTCTTCCAGGCGCTGCGCATATTCACTGTAACTCAGCCGTTGCGAGGCGATCAGGCCCGTATCCCACAGCCAGTGCAGGTTCTGCGGCTCGTTGAACCAGGTGATCCGGAAATCGTTGCCGCCCCGATCGCCTGGGCGACCGACATGCAGCGGCATGTGCAGGTCGGAGACGATGTGCACGCTGAAACGCAGAGCCAGCGCCTTGTCCTCGGCACTCGCCGCAGGGTCGCGCAGGGTGGCGGTGAAGCGATCGAGCGCGGTGGCCGCATCGCCTTCGGGCGGATGCTCCAACTCCGCGGCCGCCCGGCCCGTCGGCAGGGTCACGTAGTGCCATGGGTTGGCGGTTTCCTGCCAGAACAGCGCGGGATCGCTGCGCTGCTCGTCGGCCCAGGTGGAGGCTTCGGGCAGTCCTTCCTCACCGAGGATCTGCTCGACATGGGCGCGAGTGTGGCCGCTCAGCTGGTCCTGCGCTATCTGGGCGATGACACGGTGGCCGGTCTGGCCCCATGCGGCGGCGGGGGCGGCGGGCAGCGCCATGGGCAGGGCGATAGCTGCGGCGAGAAACAGGCGAGGCAAAATGGTCATCGGTTCTTTCCTGGCAGAGCGTCTCCCCTCTCTGGCGTCGATGACAGGGCGATGAAAGGGGAAGCGGACTTCATCGACCGCCTGCGCGCGCTGGCGACCCATCCGGCGGCGCGCGGGCTGGCCGACGATGCCGCCGTGCTCGATATCGGCGGAGAGTCGCTGGTGCTAACCCACGACACGCTGGTCGAGGGGGTGCACGTCCTTCCAGGGCAGGACCCGGCCGATATCGCCTGGAAGCTGGTCGCCACCAACCTCTCCGACCTTGCCGCCAAGGGCGCGGAGCCGCTCGGCGTGCTGCTGGCGCATATGCTCGGGCCCGACGATGCGCGTTTTCTCGATGGGCTGGCCGAGGTACTGGCGCATTATGACGTTCCGCTGCTGGGTGGGGACACGGTGTCGGGCGGGCCGCCGCGTGTCTTCGGGCTCACCGCAATTGGCCGTGCCACTCACCGGCCGGTGCCATCGCGCGCCGGCGCCCGGAACGGTGATGGCGTGTGGCTGACCGGTGCGGTGGGTGCGGCAATGATGGGGCTGGAGGCGCTGCGCGAAGGCACCGCAGCCGACCGTGGCGCCGATAGCACCGCCTATCGCCGGCCCGTGGCGCTGCTTGCCGAGGGACGCGCACTGGCGCCGCTGGTCAGCGCGATGATGGACCTGTCCGACGGCCTGCTGCTCGATGCCTTTCGCCTGGCCGAGGCGAGCGGCGTCAGCCTCGCGCTGGAAAGCGGCGCGGTGCCGATCGCCGCGCCCGAGCAGCGCCGGCTCGACGCGCTGAGCTGGGGCGACGATTATCAGCTGCTCTTTACCCTGCCCCCGGGGCAGGAGCCGCCGGTGGCCGCAACCCGCATCGGCACGGTGGAGCCGTTGGGCTTCGTACCGCTGTTCCTCGATGGCGAGCCGATCACCAATACGGCAGGGCTCGGCTACCTCCACCGCTGAGCCGATTGCCGCCCAGCCGCTGGCATGCGAGCCACAATCCCCGCTCGAATCTCCGCTGACAGGTGCCGTTCAGCTTTTCGCTTGCGCGGCCAGTGGCTTCGCCTTAGCCCGCTTGCCTTTAGCGAACCCGGCAAGAAGCGCGGGCCGCCTTGGAAAGGGATCGGGCGCGCATGGGCCTCGTTATCGTTTCGATACTGCTTGGGGCGTTGGCCATCGTCTATGGCCTCGTCACCGGCCGGCAGGTGCTCGGCCAGCCCACCGGCAACGACCGGATGCGCGAGATCGCCGGAGCGATCCAGGAGGGCGCGGTCGCCTATCTGCGGCGGCAATACATCACTATCGGCATCGTTGGCGTGGTGGTCGCGCTCATCGTGGGCGTGGCGCTGGGGCCGGTGAGCGCCATCGGCTTCCTCATCGGCGCGATCCTGTCGGGCGCCACGGGCTTCATCGGCATGAACATCTCGGTCCGCTCCAACGTGCGCACCGCGGCGGCGGCGCAGACGGGGCTGCAACAGGGGCTGACCACTGCCTTCAGGGCGGGCGCGATCACCGGCATGCTGGTGGCGGGCCTGGCGCTCCTCTCCATCGCTCTGTTCTTTGCCGTGCTGGTGGGCGTGCTCGGCTTCGCGCCATCCAGCCGCGTGGTGATCGACGGACTGGTAGCGCTGGCCTTCGGCGCCTCGCTGATCTCGATCTTCGCGCGCCTCGGGGGCGGCATCTTCACCAAGGCGGCCGATGTGGGCGCGGATCTGGTGGGCAAGGTGGAAGCGGGCATCCCCGAGGACGATCCGCGCAACCCCGCGGTGATCGCCGACAATGTCGGCGACAATGTCGGTGATTGCGCCGGCATGGCGGCCGACCTGTTCGAGACCTACGTGGTCACCGTGGGCGCGACCATGGTGCTGACCGCGCTGCTGCTGACCGGCCTGGGCGATGCGCTGCTGCCATTGATGGCCCTGCCGCTGCTGATTGGCGGCGTGTGCATCGTCACCTCGATTATCGGCACCTATTTCGTGCGGCTGGGCAAGGGGGGCAGCAGCGCCAAGAACATCATGGGGGCGATGTACAAGGGCTTCCTGGTGACGGCGGTGCTCTCGATCCCGGCGATCTGGCTGGCGCTCCAGATCACGCTCGGAGACATGGGGGCGGTGATCTACGGCGATGTGATGAACCTCGATATCGGCGCGCCGCTCGCCGAAGAGGGCATGGCGGCGCAGATCGAGCCGTTCACCGGGTGGGACCTGTTCGCCTGCACCATGGTGGGCCTCGCGGTCACCGGGCTGATCATCTGGATCACCGAATATTACACCAGCACCAGCTTCCGCCCGGTGCGCTCGATCGCGCAGGCCAGCGAGACCGGGCACGGCACCAACGTGATCCAGGGCCTCGCCATCAGCCTCGAGGCGACCGCTCTTCCCACGCTGGTGATCGTCACTGGGATCATCGTTTCCTACCAGTTCGCCGGGCTCATCGGCATCGCCTATGCAGCGACTGCAATGCTGGCGCTGGCGGGCATGGTCGTCGCGCTCGATGCCTATGGCCCGGTGACCGACAATGCCGGCGGCATCGCCGAAATGGCCGGGCTGGACGACGATGTGCGCCTGCGGACCGATGCGCTGGACGCGGTGGGCAACACCACCAAGGCGGTGACCAAGGGCTATGCCATCGGCTCGGCCGGGCTGGCGGCGCTGGTGCTGTTCGCCGCCTACACCACCGATCTGGCGCACTTCTTTCCGGATGTCGACGTCGATTTCAGCCTGGAGAACCCCTACGTCATTGTCGGCCTGCTGCTGGGCGCGCTGCTGCCCTATCTGTTCGGCGCAATGGGGATGACCGCGGTCGGCCGCGCGGCGGGCGACGTGGTGAAGGACGTGCGCGACCAGTTCCGCAACGATCCCGGCATCATGGCCGGCACCAGCCGCCCCGATTATGCGCGCACGGTGGATCTCGTCACCAAGGCGGCGATCAAGGAAATGATTCTGCCCAGCCTGCTGCCGGTGCTGGCGCCGATCGTGATCTATTTCGTGATCACCGCCGTTGCCGGACAGCAAAACGGCTTCGCGGCGCTGGGTGCGTTGCTGCTGGGGGTGATCGTCAGCGGGCTGTTCGTCGCTCTCTCGATGACCAGCGGGGGCGGCGCATGGGACAATGCCAAGAAATACATCGAAGATGGCCATCACGGCGGCAAGGGATCGGAAGCCCACAAGGCGGCGGTCACCGGCGATACGGTGGGCGACCCTTACAAGGACACCGCCGGCCCGGCGGTCAACCCGATGATCAAGATCACCAACATCGTCGCGCTGCTGCTGCTTGCCGCCATCGCGGGGTAAAGGCGCGCACCACGTGGCAAGAACGCCACACGGCGCGCTTCGCACGGGGGCGCTCCAGGGTGTCGAATTGACTGGCATGGCCGTGCCGCGCATGGCCTTGCTGCCATGGCTAGCAGCGACCCGCCTGATCCCACGCCCGAGCAGCTGGTGGCAGATCTGACCCTGCACCTCGATCTCGAGCCGCGTGGGGGCGATCGCTACATCGGCCATCCCCAGCGCGGCGCTACCGGCCGAGTGTTCGGCGGGCAGGCGATCGCCCAGGCGCTCGGCGCCGCCCGCCGCACGGTGGCGCAGGATCGCCACACCCACTCGCTCCACGCCTATTTCCTGCGCGGCGGCAGCGCGGCCGAGCCGATCGAGTTCCGCGTCAAGCGCGATCTCGACGCGCGCAGTTTCAGCAACCGCCGGGTCGTCGCCAGCCAGCGTGGCGAGCCGATCCTGAACCTGATCGCCTCTTTCCAGTCCGGCCAGGAGGGGCCGGCGCACCAATTCGCGGTGATGCCCGAGGTCCCCGCGCCCGAGGATCTTGAATCCGATGCGGTGCTGCGGCGGCGGATGGCCGAAACCCTGCCTGAAGGGCCGATACGCCGGTACATGCTGCGCGCGCGGCCGATCGACGTCCGCTCGGTCGAGCCGCGCGACTGGCTCGATCCGCAGCAGCGCGCGCCCACCGCGCATGTCTGGTTCCGCACGGTGGCGCCGCTGCCGGACGATCTGCCGGTCCACCGCGCGGTGCTGGCCTATGCGAGCGACTTCCAGCTGCTGCCCACCGCGCTGCAACCGCACGGCCTCAGCTACCCGCGCGGCGACGTGAAGGCGGCCAGCCTCGACCATGCGATCTGGTTCCACGGCCGCTATCGCGCCGACGACTGGCTGCTCTATGTCATCGAGAGCCCCTGGACCGGCCTCGCCCGCGGCTTCGGCCGCGGCCAGATCTTCACCCGCGACGGCCGCCTCGTGGCCAGCGTGGCGCAGGAAGGAATGCTCCGCCGGACCGGCGTGTAAGGGGGGCCACGGGGAACAGCACCGCGAGCTGGCCATCTGCCGAATGCCGCGAAATGACCAAAGCAACGCCCACGTCCTTCGCTGAGGGGATCATGTAAGCGCTTGGTAAGCTTTCGCGTCTAGCGCGAGGATCATGGTCGACCTCCTTTCCAAGCTCGGCGCGCCGACGCCGCCGGCCGGCGCGACACTTGCGCATCGATCGCTGGAAGCGGTCCGCCGCCATCTCGGAATGGACGTCGCCTATCTGTCAGAGTTTGTCGGCGACGAAACGATCTTCCGCGAAGTCGATGCACCCGGGCGCGAAGCCCTGATCAAGGTGGGCGATTCGCTGCCGCTGGAGCAGGTCTACTGCCGCCACATCCTCGCCGGACGCCTGCCGGAGCTGATGCCGGATACCCATGCCAATGCATTCGCGCTGGCGCTGCCGATTACCGCCCAGGTGCCGATCGGCGCGCATGTCAGCGTTCCGATCCGCCGGGCTGATGGCGAAGTCTATGGCATGTTCTGCTGCATGAGCTCGGCCGCAAAGCCAGCCTTGAACGAGCGAGACCTGCACATCGTGCGGGCCTTTGCCGGAATGGTCGCCGAGGAGATGCAGCGCGAGCAATCGGTGCAAGAGGCGTTGGCGCGCAAGTCGGCCCTGATTCGCCAGGCGCTCGAGCCGGGCGCTTTCTCGATCCATTTGCAGCCCATCTGTGCGGTCGTCGGCGGAGAGCCCCTCGGCTTCGAGGCTCTCTCGCGGTTCACGCTCGCGCCGCTGCGGGCGCCCGATCTGTGGTTCGCCGATGCCGCCGAATGCGGGCTGGCGGTCGCGCTGGAATGCGCCGCCATCGAAGCCGCGCTTGCCGTGTTCGATCAGCTGCCCCCGCCGTTCACGCTGTCGGTCAACGCCTCGCCGGAAACCCTTGCGTGCGGTGCCCTCACCAGCCTGCTCGATGGCCGCGCGATCGATCGGCTGACGCTCGAATTGACGGAGCATGCGGCGGTGAAGAGCTACGATGCGCTTGATGCCGAGCTTGCACCGCTTCGCACCCGTGGCCTGAAGCTAGCCATCGACGATGCCGGTGCCGGCTTTGCGGGCCTTCAGCACATCCTGCAACTCCAGCCCGACATCATCAAGCTGGACATGACGCTGATCCAGACGATCGATATTGATCCGGCCCGCCGGGCACTCGCCGGCGCGATGCAGATGTTCGCGCGGCAGACGGGCGCGGTCCTGGTGGCCGAAGGCGTGGAAACGCGAGAGGAACTGTCCACGCTCACGCAGCTCGGCTTCATGCGGGTGCAGGGCTATCTGCTCGGCAGGCCGAGACCTTGGCAGGATGTGCTGGGCGAAATGGTTGAGGTGCTGCACGCTTCGGGATAACTCGATGCGTGCGAGCATTGTTGGGCTATGATCCAGCGAACAGCACGCATTCCGCACGGCTTTCCCGAGGCAGGCTTCCGAATTGAGTGCTTCGCCGTCCGCAGCAACTCCGGCATAGCACTGATCCCCACCAGCCGCACGGCCTCAGCTAAGCGCGCGGCGAAGGAAGGGCGGCCAACCCCGATCAGGCGATCTAGTTTCACGGCCGCCAAAGCGCCAATAATTGGCTGCTCCCTCGATTGAATGCCCATGGAAAGCGGTGCCCGTGGCTTCCGCCCAGGCCAGATCTTCACCGGTGACAAGCAGCTTGTGACCAGCGTGCCGCAAGAGGTGAAGGTGCGGCGAAGGTCACAGTACTTCCAACCCACTACTGCACGTGTCAGCTTTTCAATACTATGCTAGTAGTAGATCGACTCGGAGATCGCTCGAGTCTGCAAGAGGGGATTAAAAAATAAAAAAGCTGTTCGCATCTGCGGCAATGGTCGCAATGGTCTTGGCCTCCGCCGTGTCTATGCCTGCCCTCGCGCAAAGCAACAATAGCGCAAAGCCCGATGTTGATTTTTGCAAAGCTTTCTCCGGCGGCGGCGGCAAAGCACCCAACCAGGGAACCTGTACCGCCTTTTTCCAGACCCCGGATCCCGTCAGTTTCTGTGCCGAGGCCAGAGCTTTTGGTACTTTGGAACTCTACGGCTTTCGCAACCAGGGCGAATGCATTGCGGCTCTCCGGAAGCTTCAGGGCTGACCGATCTGCTGTTGTCAGATGATGGTCCCTGCCGACGTGCTGAAGGCGTGTCGGCACTATCGTCATTTCCGTTTGCCTGCGGCTATCCACCCGGGTGATAGAAATCGTACACCGCCTGCGCCACGCCCTCGCTCACGCCTGGTGCGCGCTGCAGGTCCTCCAGCGAGGCGGCGCGCACCCGCCCCGCGGTGCCGAAGTGCAGCAGCAGCGCGCGTTTGCGGGCCGGGCCGATGCCGGGGATCTCGTCGAGCGGGCTGGCGCTGATCGCGCGGCTGCGCTTGGCCCGGTGCGCGCCAATCGCGAAACGGTGCACCTCGTCGCGCAGGCGCTGGAGGTAGAACAACAGCGGTGAATTGACCGTCAGCATCTTCTCGCGCCCATCGGGGAAGTGAAACACTTCGCGCCCCTCGCGCCCGTGGTCCGGCCCCTTGGCGATGGCGATCAGCGGCACGTGCTCGATGCCGAGTTCCTCCAGCGTGTCGCGCACGGACGACATCTGGCCCTTCCCTCCATCGATCAGCACCAGATCGGGCCAGGTGGCGCCCTCGCTTCCCTGGCTTTCCCGGTCGGGGTCCTCCTCCATCGCGCGGGCGAAGCGCCGGCCCATCACCTCACGCATCATGGCGAAATCGTCGTCGGTCTGCGCGCTGCGGATGTTGAACTTGCGGTACTGGTTCTTCATGAAGCCGTCGGGTCCGGCGACGATCATCGCGCCCACCGCCTTGGTGCCCTGGATGTGGCTGTTGTCGTACACCTCGATGCGCCGGGGCACGTCGGGCAATTCGAGGAACTCGGTCAGCTCGCGCAGCAGCCGCGCCTGCGTGCCGCTCTCGGCCAGCCGCCGTTCGAGCGCCTCGGTGGCGTTGCGGCTGGCCTGCTCCACCAGCCGCCGGCGCTCGCCACGCTGCGGCACGCCGATCTCCACCTTCCGGCCCGCCAGCGCGCCGAAGGCCTCCTCCAGCAGCGCCCGATCCGGCAGGTCGCGGTCGAGCAGGATCGCGCGCGGTGGCGGCACCTCCTCGTAGAACTGCGCCAGCACGCGGCTGAGCACCTCCTCCTCGGCGATCTCGGCCGTGTGGCTGGGGAAGAAGGCGCGGTGCCCCCAGTTCTGCCCGCCGCGGATGAAGAACCCCTGGATGCCGACCTGCCCGCCGCTGGCCGCGAGCGCGAAGATATCGGCATCGCCCACGCCCTCGGCGTTGATCGCCTGGCTGCCCTGGATGAACGTGGCGGCGCGCAGCCGGTCTCGCAGCATCGCCGCGCGCTCGAAATCGAGCGCCTCAGCCGCCTCGGCCATCTGCCCCTCGATCTTGCGCTGCACCGCGCCGGATTTGCCGCCGAGAAAGTCCTTCGCCTCCTGCACCAGCTCGGCATATCCGCCCTCGTCGATCCGCCGCACGCAGGGTGCCGAGCAGCGCTTGATCTGGTACAGCAGGCACGGCCGGTCGCGCCGGGCGAAGAAGCTGTCCGTGCAGCTCCTCAGCAGGAACAGCTTCTGCAGCGCATTGATGGTGGTGTTAACGCTGCCAGCGCTGGCGAACGGCCCGTAATAATCGCCGGGTACCTTGCGCGCGCCGCGATGCTTGGTGATTCGCGGGAAGTCGTGCCCGGCGCGCAGCAGGATGAACGGGAAGCTTTTGTCGTCGCGCAGCAGCACGTTGTACGGCGGGCGAAAGCGCTTGATGAACTGCGCCTCCAGCAGCAGCGCCTCCGCCTCCGAATTGGTGGTGACGATCTCCAGCCCGCGCGTCTGGCTCACCATTCGCTGCAGCCGGCTGGAGAGCGCCTTCACCTGCACATAGTTCGCCACCCGCGCCTTCAGCGAGCGGGCCTTGCCCACATACAGCACCTCGCCGCGGGCATCGAGCATCCGGTACACGCCGGGCTTGGGCCGCAAAGTGCGCACCACCTGACGGATCGCCGCGACTCCCGCCTCGAGATCGGGCTGCGCGGAGCCGCGCACCGTGTAGGTCGCGCGGTCTTCCAGAAAGCGTTCGGAGCCCGCGGGATGCGGGGGAGTGCCGGCGGGTGTGGTGGGCATCGGCTAGCAGATAGGCCGGTCCGCGCCCGAAATGAAGCCGCGCGCTGGCCAGCCAAACCTGAAAGTCAGTCGTCGCGTCCGGGAATCTCGGTCGGCGTGTCCAACGCCTCTTCGACATAGAGTCGCTTGATCAGCACGAACACCACCACCAGCAGCGGCGCGGCGAACAGCAGGCCGATCACGCCGAACAGCATGCCGAAGGCGATGATGCCGAACACGGTGACCGCCGGCGGGAGCATCACCGCCTGCTTCTGCACCAGCGGCGTGACCAGGATGCCCTCGGCCTGCTGCACGAGGAACACCACCAAGATCGCCCACAGCACTGTATCCGGACCGGCGGCGAGCGCCATGATCACGATCGGAATGCCCCCTAGCCACGGGCCGATCCAGGGGATCGCCTCGGCCACGCCCATGATCAGCCCCAGCGCGATGGGCGCGGGCACGCCCACCAGCCACAGCCCCAGTCCCGTGAGAAAGCCGATGATCACCATCGAAACCAGCTGCCCGCCCATCCACAGTTTCACCGCCCGGCCCGCATCGCGCAGGGCCTCGTCGGCAAGTGGCCGATGCTTCTTGGGCACCAGCAGCACCAGCCCGCGCCGGTACAGCCCGGGGTTGCCGGCAATGAACAGGGCGCCGAATATCAGCACCACGAAATCGGTCAGAAAGCTCGCGATGGAGCCCAGCACTTGCTGGATGCCCGGCAGCACCCGCTCCTCGCTCAGCGTGAAGCCTTCGAACGAGGCAATCAGCGTCGGCCCCCCGGGCATCGATTCCACCCAGGCCTGCAACTGCTCCACGACTTCGGGCACCGTCTCCACCACGGCGGAATATTGCTGGCGCACCTGGTTGCCGAACAGCCACACGAAGCCGGCGATTAACAGCAGGATCACCAACAGCGCCGCATAAAAGGTCCAGCGCCCCGAGAGCGGCGTATAATCCTCGATCAAATCCGCCACCGCGCGGATCAGCACCGCGACCACCACCGCGCCGAACACGACCATCAGCAGGTGCATCAGCTGAAACGCCGCCGCACCGATCACGATGAGCAGCGCGGCTGCCAGCATAGACTTGAGGATGAGTGGGAAGTGATCCGGCCGGGCGTCCATGGCTAGCAAATGAACGCCCGGCAGGGCTGTTCCGGGCAACAAGCGATCAGAACAGCTTGCGCAGCTCCACTTCCAAGAACCGCCCAACCGGATCGATCAGGAACGGCTGGTAGCGCAGCGGCACCTCGCCCGCGCTGTCGGTCACCCGCTGGCGCGCATCGAACACATTGGAGACCGAAAGGGAAACGCGGGTCTTCTCCAGCAACGGCACCGCCGCGATCCACGATTCCCGCCGGTCGAGATCGAGGAACAGGCGCAGGTCGAGGGTTGCGTAATCGTCGAAGAACAGGTCGCTGCTGCCGGGCAGATCGCTGCCCTCCACCCGGCTGTCGCCGATGTAGCGGCCGCTCACCCGCAGGCCCCAGCCGCGATAGAACATTCCGCCCTCCAATCGCGCCGAATGGCGCGGCTGGCCACCGCCCGAAAGCGCGTCTCCGGAGAGCAGGTCGAGCAGCGGTCCGCCAGGTGAAACCAGCACCTCGTTCTCGATCTCATAGCTGTAATTAAGGTTGGCAAACCACCGCCCGCGCCCGTCGCCACCGCGACCGGGAAGGAAGGCGCCCGCGCCCGGCCCTCGCCCGCCCGGGCCCCGCCCTGCAGCTGGCGGCGCCGGCTGACCGTCGGTCGCCGGGCTTGCGGAAGCCTCCACGCCTTGCGCGCTGCACAGGCCTTCGCGGAGGCGGGCGAGCCGCTCGGGGTCGAACTGCCCATCGCGCCCCCGCAGGCGCTGCTGCATCGCCTCGGGCAGCTCGGAGATCATCTCGGGCGTCGATTCGAGCACCATGAGATTGCCCGCCTCATCCCGCCCGCACAGCCGCTGGCGCAGTGCCACCAGCGCCTGCGGATCGATTTCCGCCATGGCGCCCTGCCCAAGGCGGGGCCCTTGGCGCGGCCCCTCGGCGGAACAGAATTGCTCGCGCAGCTCGGCCACGCGCTGCGGATCGAGCTGCCCGTCGGCTCCGCGCAAACGCTGCTGCATCGGCTCGGGCAGCTGGGCCAGCATCTCGGGCGTGAGTTCCAGTTGCGTCAGCGCCCCCTGCGCATCGCGCGTGCACAGGCGCTCGCGCAATGCGCGGAAGCGCTCGGGGTCGAAGCTGCGGCCTGCGCCCATGCTGGCCGCTGGCGTTGCACCGGGAGCGCCCCCCGGTGCGGGCGCGGCACCCGGGGAGACAGGCGCGGCAGGCGCTGCGGCCTGCTCGGCGAACCGACCCCTCCCGCCCTGGCCCCGCCCTCCGGGTGCACCACCGCCTGCCTCCGCCCCGGGCCGGGCAGCGCCGAACGGCCCCGAAAGGTTGATGCCAACCTGCAGCCGCCGTGAATCCTGCTGCGCAAAGGTCACCGGTCGCTGGTCGATCGACACCAGCCGTCCGACCTCATCGCGGATCACCCGCTCGGGGAAGGCCGCCTCCGTTGTGGGGGTCAGCAGCGGGAAACCGGCGGCCACGTCGTCCGAATGGTTGTCGATATATTCAAGGCTCAGGTTGGACCGCTCGAGGAAGGGCAACTCCCAGGTCACCCCCAGCTTCCAGTCGCTTTGGCTCTGCGCCGGCAGCAGCGGGTTGCCACCGGTGATGATCGTGGCCAGCACCGTCTCGCCGGTGGCAAGGTCGAACACCGGCACGTTGGGGGTGGCGATCTCCGGGTTACCAAGCTGGCCGAGCGAAGGGGCGCTGTCGCGGGAAAAATAGCTGGCGGTGACGTTCAGCGTCCTGGTGGGGGACCAGTTGAGCCCGGTGCTCCACTCGGTTAGCGTGCCGAAATCCGACAGATGATCGACCCCGGCCGTGAAGCTCAGCGTCAGGTCGCCCACCCCCGCCAGAACGTCTTCGCGCACGCTGGTGAGCGGCACGCTGAGGTTGATGCCGGCATTGGCATCGCCGCGGGTCAGCTGCGTCGTCCCGGCCGCATTGCGGGTGTCCCGGCTGTCGATGCGGGTCCAGCCATAGCCAGCATCGAGTGTCAGCCCCAGTTCGCCGGCCGGCAGCAGCAGCGGCCGGCCAATCGCGGTCAGACTGGTGCTCGCGCTGTCGATCGTCGTCTCGGCCCGGTCGAACCCCGCGTCGGGCAGCACGGGCAGCGTGGCATCGAGCGCCCGCGTGCCCGCAGCGGCAGCGGCGAGCAGCGCGGACGTATCGGCGCGGCGATCGGTCCGGCTGTCGCTGTCGACGCGGCTGATGTCGGCGGTGGCGGCCAGCCGCCAATCGCCCGCCGTGCCGTTGAGCCCGCTGCCGAAGGCATAGGTGCTGGTACGGCTATCCACCACGATCGGGTTTTCCGCCCCGAACACGCGCAGCAGCCGGGCGCCAGCGGGATCGATCAGCGTCACGCTGTCCAGCCCCTGCAGCCGCAGCACATCGTCCCTCCGGTATGTGGCGTTGAGGCTGAGCGTGGTGCCGTCCTCGGTCAGGCGGGTGGTCAGGTTGGCGGTGGCCTCCACCCCGGCCGCATCGCCCACCAGGCTGCGGAACTCGGCCGGGCTCGGATCGCCGGGGGCCACCGGCGCGCTGCCCACCGCCTGCACGATGCCGCGCTCGGCCTCGGTCAGCAGGGTGGTATCGGACCAGCCGAGGTTGAGGTTCAGCCGGCTCGGCCCGTTGATCCGCACATAGGTGGCCTCTGCCTCCTTGGTCGAATAGCCGCCGTCGAACGGCTGGCCGTACTCGACCTCGACACTGCGGCTCTGGTAATTGGGCTTGAGGATCAGGTTCACCACCCGCTGGTCGGCCGAATAGCCGTAGCGCTGGGCGACCTCCTCGGGAAACACCTCGACACGCTCGATCGCTTCAGGGGGGTAGGAGCTCAGCTCCCGGAAGCTGGAAATGCGCGTGCCATTGACCAGCACCACCGGCCGCCCGCCGCCGCGCCCGCGGCCGCTGGTGGTCTGGGGCGCCAGCGCTTCGAGCAGTTCGGCGATTGTGCTCGCGCCATAGGCCGCGATGTCTTCCTCGCCGAGGTCGAGCAACGGCGGCTGCGGTGCATCCACCCGGCCGCGCTGGCTTCGCCCGGTGACGATGATATCGGCCTCGGGCTCTCCGGGAGCGGGTGCCCCCATGTTCGGCGCCGGCCCTTGCGCGGTGGCCTCCTGAGCGATTGGCTCCTGTGCGGTCGTGGGCGTTGCGGAAAGCGCGGCAAGCACGAGGCTCAAGGTCAGCAGGCCGGAAGCGGGCAAAATGCGCAAAATGGAAGTCCCTTCAGGACAGTTGGTCCGCGTGCCCCCTTAGACCAGCCTTCGCTGCAATGCGGTATAGGCGCAAGCAGAGCCGCGTAACAAAATGTCACAACCTCTCCGGAGGCGGACCGGCTCCCCCCCGGAAGGCTTTTCTTTTGAATGCCCGGCGTCTATGGCGCGCGGCCATGATGACCCACCGAACCAAGGCCTGACCTCCCGCATGCCGAAAGAAGAACAGCTG
This sequence comes from Erythrobacter sp. ANT-B3C2, assembly GCA_001683845.1. Lineage (GTDB taxonomy): Bacteria > Pseudomonadota > Alphaproteobacteria > Sphingomonadales > Sphingomonadaceae > Croceibacterium. The sequence goes on from LXQI01000021.1 coordinate 16,493, forward strand.
GAGATGCGCGGCAAGGTGATGGAGCTGCTGCCCAACGCCATGTTCCGGGTGGAACTGGAGAACGGGCACGAGGTGCTGGGCCACACCGCCGGGCGGATGCGCAAGAACCGCATCCGCGTGCTGGTGGGGGACGAGGTGCTGTGCGAGATCACCCCTTATGATCTCACCAAGGCGCGCATCACGTATCGCTTCATGCCAGGCCGTGGCGGCCCCGGCCCGCAATAGCAGCGGTGGTTCGAGCCGTCGGGGCAATTCCGCGGCTCTTTGGCACAGGTGGTAGCCGCCTTGATCGCTGTTCCTGAAATGGCGCCGGATGATGCTGGTTCCCAGGGCGATGCTTCGCCTCTCCCGGAAGGTGCAAGCCCCCGCCCGAACAGCCTGGTACTCGCGTCTGCCAGCCCCCGCCGTCGCGAGTTGCTGGCCCGGCTGGGCATCGCTCCCTGCCGCGTCGCCCCCGCCGCAATCGACGAAAGCCCATCCCGCGCCGAACTGCCGCGCGATTACGCCCGCCGCATGGCGCGCGAGAAAGCGCTGGCGGTGCAGGAGCCCGGCGCGCATGTGCTCGCCGGCGATACAGTCGTCGCCGTCGGCCGCCGCATCCTGCCCAAGGCCGAGGACGAGGCGACCGCCCGCGCCTGCCTTGTGCTGCTCTCAGGTCGCCGCCACCGCGTGTTCTCCGCCGTCGCGCTGGCAGCCCCGGACGGCACCCTGCGCGAGAAGATGAGCGAGACGCAGCTGCGCTTCAAGCGCCTGTCGGAGGAGGAGATCCGCGCCTATCTCGCGGGCGGCGAGTGGCACGGCAAGGCCGGCGGCTACGCCATCCAGGGCAGCGCCGAGGGGCTGATCGAGTGGCTCGAGGGCAGCCATTCGGGCGTGGTCGGCCTGCCGCTGTTCGAAACGCGCGCGCTGCTCAGGGCTGCGGGCTTCGCGATTGGCTGACTGGCTGGTCGAGGAGGGGATCGGCGAGACCCGCGCGGTCCGGCTCGAAGGCGGGCGGATCGTCGAGGCGCGGATCGAGCCGCATGGCAGTGCCCGGCCCGGGCTGGTCGAGGATGCGCTGCTGGTTGCGCGAACGGCGGGCAGTCCGCGCGGCACGCTGCGCCTCTCCACCGGTGAGCCGGCGCTGGTCGATCGGCTGCCCGCCTCCGCCAGCGAAGGCGCGCCGATCCGGGTCGAGGTAACGCGAGCCGGCCTTTCGGAAGAGCGGCGCGCCAAATGGGCCCAAGCACGCCCAAGCGAGCTGGCGCCCCGCCCCGCCCCCACTTTGGCGCAGGCGCTCGCTGCCGAAGGGCACGCGGCACAACTCGTGCCGCGTTTCCCCGATGGCGATTGGGACGAGCTGGCCGGCGAGGCGCTCGCCGCGCAGGTCGAGGGCGCCGGCTTTACGCTCCACTTGAGCCCCACCCCCGCGATGGTGCTGATCGACGTGGACGGCTCGCTCGCTTCAAAGCCACTGGCGTTGGCGGCGGCGCCTGCGATCGCCATCGCGATCCGCCGCTTCGGCCTCGGCGGATCGATCGGGATCGATTTCCCGACGCTTGCAGCCAAGGCCGATCGCCGCGCGGTGGACAAGGCGCTGGAGACGGCCCTCGCCGGTTGGCCGCACGAGCGCACCGCGATGAATGGCTTCGGCTTCGTCCAGCTGGTCGCCCGGCTGGAGCGCCCCTCGCTGTTGCACCTGTTCCGCTATCACCGGCGCGAGGCGATCGTACGGCTGCTGCTGCGCCGGGCAGAGGGGCTTGAAGGTCCCGGACAAACCCTCCTCGCCATCAACCCCGCGCTCGCTCCTGCCATGCCGGAGCAATGGCGCGAGGATCTGGCCCGGCGCACCGGCCGTCCGGTACTGGTGGAGATCGACGCCGGCCTTGCCCTCGCCGCGCCCCACGCCCAAGTGGCGCCCCGATGACCGCCCGCCGCTGCCCGATCTGCCGCAAGCCCCGCGCCGCCGAGCACGCGCCGTTCTGCTCCAGCCGATGCCGGGATCGCGACCTCGCCCAATGGTTCAACGATGGCTACGCCCTGCCCGGCCCACCCGCCGATCCCGAGGAGCATCTTGAGGGTCGCCCGCGGGAGGATTGAACCCCGGGAGCCGCGCTCGCGTAGCTCCGACAAGGCCCCGCCCAAAGCTCTTGCCAAGCTGCGACCCCTTCGCCATAGCGCGCCACTCCAACGCTCGCCGACCCCTCACGAGGCGGCGATCGCGGCCCTGCCGCGGGATGCCCAGGTAGCTCAGTTGGTAGAGCATGCGACTGAAAATCGCAGTGTCGGCGGTTCGACTCCGTCCCTGGGCACCACCTCCCCCACAGGCACTGGCTAGCGCACGGCACGCTTCTCACTGAAAATATTTCGTCTGGCCGCGCACGATCGCTTGGCACGCTGTCCACCCTCGCCGATCTCACGAAAGCTGTGTTTCTGCTCTCGGTGCAAAGCACTTGCACCAGCAGTTCATCGGCTGTTCGATCAGTTTTGGCTTGCAGTACGAGCCGCACAGGAGGATTTGTATAGCGATAGGTCAACGGCATCCGGGGAGGGGAACCGTGGCGGAAGAACTGAAGATCCTTTGCTTTCACGGACTTGGCGATCACCGCGCCTCCGGATGGGAGAAGCAATGGGAGGATACGATCACCCCGCTTCTCAGCCCGGCGGGCGAACTCAACCTCACCTATGCCTTTCCAAACTACGATCCGATCTTTGAAAAGGTCGATATCAGCTTTACCGATGCGCTCGGCGCCTTCTGGAAGCTGGCGAAGAGCGGCTTCTCCCAAATCGGCCGCCGCCGCCGGGGCCTGTTCGGCGATGTGTCCGAGCGATTGCGCTGGACCGCCGGCTATGTAGTCGCCTGGGTGGAGAACGACGCATTTCAGAAGGAGACGCGCGAGTTCGTGCTCGACCAGATCGGCACCTTCAAGCCCGATCTGATCCTCGCCCACAGCCTTGGGTCGCTGGTCACTTACAACGCAATTACTCATCCCGATGCGAAGAAGAAGGCCCTCGCAAGGCAATTGGCCCAAACGGACTACGTCACGCTGGGCTCGCAGATCGGCAACCCGTTCGTCATCGGCAACCTCACCTTCGGCCGGGTGCTGCAGCCGCCGGTGCGGTTCTGGCACCATCTGTTCAATCGCAACGACGATCTGTTCACCGCCCCGCTGAACGTGCAGGGGGTCGACAATTTCCGCCAGCTGGAAACCCCGTTCGACCTGCCCGGCCGCGGCGATCACGATGCGCGCGGCTACTTCACCCATCAGGTCACGATCAATTCGCTGTGGCGCCCGCTCGCCGGCCGCTCGCAGGGGGCCCGGTCGCTCGCCAGCCCGCCGTTCCTCCTTGGAACCCGCGAGGCCGCGCGGCCAGCCCGGCGCAAGGCGCTGCTGGTGGGCATCAACGATTATCCCAACGAGCCGGACCGGCTGGAGGGCTGCGTCAACGACGTGTTCTCGGTCAGCGCGGCGCTGCAGGATTGCGATTTCAAGCCGGAGGAAATCCGCACCTGTCTCGATCATCGCGCCACCGCCGCCGCGATCCTCGAACGGCTCGCCTGGCTGGTGGAGGATGCGCAGGGCGGCGACGAACTGGTGTTCTATTTCAGCGGCCATGGCGCGCGGGTGCCCGAATATGGCGAGCACTCCGAACCAGACCGGCTGATCGAAACGCTGGTCCCATACGATTTCGCCTGGACCCCGGACTCCGGCGTCAGCGACGAGCAGATCTACGCGCTCTACAGCCAGCTGCCCTACGATACCCGGCTGATGATGATCTTCGATTGCTGCCATTCGGGCGGCATGCACCGGCAGGGCGGCGCGCGAGCGCGCGGGCTTACCCCGCCCGACGACATCCGCCACCGCGAGCTGAAGTGGGATCGCAAGGCCGAAATGTGGGTGGACCGCCCGTTCGAGCGGCTGAACAAGGATTTCGCCACCGGCGATGCGCAGGCGCAGAAAGCCTATTTCGGCGAGAGCGGCGCCACGGTGCGGCTGGGCCGCGCCACCGTGCTGCGGACCGCTCCTGCGAAGGAATACGACAAGGCCAATGCCAACACGAAAGGGCCGGTCGGCCCGTTTCTCCCGCTGATCATCCAATCGTGCGAAGAACAGCAGCTGTCCTACGAATATCGTCACGGTGCGACCAGCTACGGCGCCTTCACCTTCTGCTTCACCAGCATCCTGCGCAAGGAGAAGAACCTCACCTTCGAAGGGCTGGTGACGAAGGCGCGGGCGCAGCTGAAAGAGCTGGGATACCAGCAAACTCCGACCATCCTGGGCCCCACCGCGGTGCAGGCGGCGAAGGTTCCATTCCGCACCGGGCTGCACGCGAGCGAGGCGACCAAAGCCAGCCGTCCGGGCGTCGCGACCCCGCGTACGAGCGGGTAGCATCGGTTTGCATCGGGGCTTCAAGAGGTTTGCAAGGTTGGCGCAAGGGCATTGGGACGAACGAGCAAGGGAGGGGCAAAATGGGCTTTTTGGAGGAATTCGACGCCGCCGGTGATCCATCGGCAAAGGTCGGCACGGTCATCAAATGGCTGCGCGGCGAATGGCGCGCGATGTATGCCGAGATGCGCGAGCAGCGGCCCATTCTCGCCACCCCGATCTTGACCTTCGTGACCCGAGCGACCGATGTGCTCGACGTGCTGGCCCAGCCATCGCTGTTCTCGGTGCGGGCCAACCAGCGCACGATGGACCCGGCGGTCGGCCCGTTCATGCTCGCCCGCGACGAAACAGCGATCAACTGGGAGGAAAAGGGGCTGATGCGCAGCGTGCTGCGCTGGGAGGACCTGCCGCGCGTGCGCGCCTGCGCGGCCGAGGTGACGGCCGAGGCGATTGCCGGAGCGCGGGTGGCTGAGGGGGCCGCCTCGCTGGACGTGGTGCCGAACGTCGCCCGGGCGGTGCCGCTGCGGATCGTCCAGCAGATTTTCGGCTTCGATGCGCCGGACGAGATGATGTTACGCTGGTCGCTCGGTACCCAGTTGGGCATGTTCCGCAACCTGCCCTTCAGCGAGGAGGTGCTGGCAAACTGCCACCGGGCCGGCGAGGAGATGCGCGCCTGGCTGTGGCCGTTCCTGGCGCAGAAGTGGGCCGAGGCTCCGTCCGACGAGGACGACGTGGTCAGCCGGCTGGTCGATCTCAGCCGCGAGCCGGCGGCGGGCCTGTCGGCCGAGCGGGTGCTGAGCAATGTGTGCGGGTTGCTGGTCGGCGCGATCGAGACTCAGGCGCAGGCGATCGTGCAGTCGCTCGACCAGCTGCTGGCGAATCCGGATTGGCTCGAGGGCGCGCTGGCGGCGGATCGCGCAGACGACATTGACGCTTTCGATGCGCATGTGTTCGAGGCGCTGCGGTTCAACCCGATCACCGCCATGCAATTGCGCTATGCCGAGGCCGAGCGGGTGCTGGGCGCGGGGACCGATTACGCCACCACCATCCCGGCCGGCACGGTGCTGGCGGTGGGCACCGCTTCCGCCATGTTCGACCCTGGGCTGATGCCCGACCCCGACCGCTTCAACCCGACGCGGCCGCCCTCCTCCTATCTGCATTTCGGGCTCGGCCATCACGAATGCCTCGGACGGCATGTGAGCCGCGTGGCGATCCCCGAAGCAGTGCGCCAGCTGCTGCGCCTGCCGGGCATCCGCCCTGCGAGCGAGGGGCCGGGCCGGATCGATTTTGCGGGTGGCCCCTTCCCGGCGCATTACCGAGTGCTGTGGGATTCGGGACGAGCAGGGCAGGAGGCCGCCGTCTGTGGCGCGCGGCCCGAGCGGGAGATGGTACGATGAGCACGCCTGTCACCGGCCGTCCCGGCTCCGGCTATGGCGCCGGCGGTGGGGCGCCGATCGATGCGGCGCCGCCGCCCTCGCCCGGCCCCGGAGCCTACACCACCAATGCCGCGGGCGGCACGCGCACGGTCACCCGCAGCAAGCGGGCCGACAAGTTCGTGCCGCGGCTGCGCGTGTTCCTGCTGCAGAATTTCGCGCCGGTCTGGCGCTTCGTGGAGCGGGTGCCGTTCCTTGCGCGCAAGGTGAATTCCACCATCATCAACACCGCCTGCAACGCCGCCGCCTTCCGCCCCCACCCGATGAGCACGTTGCACGACTACACCTCCTGGAGTTCGCTGACCGACCGGCAATATCTCGGCCGGGCGCTGCCGCCGTGCGAGCCCACAATCGGGCTGCCGCCGGTGGAGGAGGTGACGAAGCTGTTCCTGCCGCAGGGGGCGCAGCGCGAGTGCGCGAAATCGACGCTGCTGTTCCCCATATTCGCGCAATATCTTACCGACGGCTTCCTGCGCACCGACCCGAACGACCGGCTGCGCACCACCTCCAACCACGATATCGACCTTTCGCCGCTCTACGGCCGCACCCCGGCGCAGACCCGCGCATTGCGGCTGCGATCCGGCGAGGCGGGCCGGAAGGGCCGGCTGAAATCGCAGATCATCGAGGGCGAGGAGTTCCCGCCCGAGTTGTACCAGCTGGATTCGAGCGAATATCACGCCGATTTCATCGACAAGCACGGCGCGCACATGCTCGACCTGCCGCTCGGCATCCGTGAGGATTGGGAGCATGGCGAGCATTACCGCCGTCGCCTGTTCGCGGTGGGCGGCGACCGGGCCAATTCCACCATGATGGTGGCGATGCTCAACACGCTGCTGCTGCGCGAGCACAACCGCTTGGCCGGCCTGTTCGAGCAGCTGAACCCCGCCTGGGACGACACGCGCGTGTTCGAAACCGCGCGCAATTGCGTGATCGCGATGTTCATCAAGATCGTGATCGAGGAATATATCAACCACATCTCCTCGGCCGCCTTCCGGCTGCGGGCCGATCCTTGCGTGGCCTGGCCGGCCAAGTGGAACCGGCCCAACTGGATGACGGTGGAGTTCTCGCTGCTGTACCGCTGGCACAGCCTCGTGCCCGAACGGATGGTGTGGGACGGGCAGGTGATCGACACCGCCACCACCATGCTCAACAATGCGCGGCTGGTGGAGGCGGGCCTTGCCAACGCCTTCCTCTGGTGCGGGCAGACCCGCGCCGCGAAGCTGGGGCTGCACAACACCGCGATCTTCCTGGAGCATCCGGAGGTGGCGGTGGAATCGCTCGCCATCCAGCAGAACCGGCTGCACCGGCTGGCCGGCTACAATGCCTATCGCCAATCAATGGGGATGAAGAAGGTCGACGATTTCGACTGCATCACCGGCGACACGGCGATCCAGGACGAGTTGCGGCGGCTATATGGCAGCCCCGATGCGGTGGAATTCTACGTGGCGCTGTTCGCCGAGGAGGCGGGGGTCAATTCGCCGATGCCGCCGCTGCTGGGAGCGATGGTGGCGCTCGATGCCTTTAGCCAGGCCCTGAACAATCCGCTGCTTTCCGCACAGGTGTTCAACGAGCGCACCTTCAGCCCGGCGGGGATGGAGGTGATCGAGAACACCGGCACTTTGTTCGACATCCTGCGGCGCAACCCCGGTGCCAAGGCGCCGCCGTTCACGGCGCAGGACGTGGCGATGACACGGCCGGACTGGCGGCGGCGGTTCGGCGCCTTCTGAGTGGGAGCCCTAAGCGCTTGATCGCGCGGGAAACGTGGTGCGGAGGCCGCTTCGGGTGAGGCCCTGAGCCAGGCGGACGGCGCGGGGCGGCGGGCGAAATGGTTGGCCCTCGGGCGTTCAACACGGTTGCGCCGCGGCAAAGCTGCACCCTATGACGGGGGCCGTGATCCGCGCCGCGCTCCACCACGCCACCCGCTACCTCTATGACAGGCCGGTCAAGCTCGGCCCGCAAATCGTGCGGCTGCGGCCCGCGCCACACACCCGGACCGCGGTGCCGAACTACTCGCTGAAGATCGAGCCAGCGGGCCATTTCCTCAATTGGCAGCAGGATCCGCATGGCAATTGGCTGGCGCGGATCATCTTCCCCGAGCGGATCGAGCAGTTTTCGATCCAGGTGGACCTGATCGCCGATTTGGCGGTGATCAACCCGTTTGACTTCTTCGTGGAGGAGAGCGCCGAGCAGGTGCCCTTCAGCTACGACGCGCAAACGCGCGAGGAGCTGGCGGCCTATTTCGATACCGAGCCGGCCGGCGATCTGGTGCGGGCGCTGGTGGCCGAGTTCGCCGGCTGGCAGGGCCGCACGATCGATTTCCTGGTGGCCTTGAACCACTCGTTGCAGCAGCGGATCGGCTATGTGGTGAGGATGGAGGCGGGCGTGCGGACGCCTGAGGAGACGCTGCGGCTGGGCACGGGATCGTGTCGGGATTCGGGCTGGCTGCTGGTGGATGTGCTGCGGCGGCTGGGTTATGCGGCGCGTTTCGTCTCGGGCTATCTGATCCAGATGAAGGCCGATGTGGAGCCGGTGGAAGGGCCCAAGGGGCCGGCTGAGGACTTCACCGATCTGCACGCCTGGGCCGAGGTCTATCTACCCGGCGCCGGCTGGGTCGGGCTGGACCCCACCAGCGGGCTGTTCGCGGGCGAGGGGCACATTCCGCTCGCCGCCACGCCGCATTACCGCTCGGCCGCCCCGGTTTCCGGCTTCGTCACCGAGCCGGTGGAGACCGGCTTCGAATTCGCCATGACGGTCGACCGCGTGCACGAGGCGGTGCGCATCACCAAGCCGTTCACCGAGGAGCGCTGGCAGGCGCTGCTGGCACTGGGCGAGCGGGTGGACGAGGATCTGGTCGCGCAGGACTGCCGGCTGACGATGGGGGGCGAGCCGACCTTTGTCGCCATCGACGACGCCGAGGCGCCCGAGTGGAACGGCGAGGCGGTGGGCCCCACCAAGGCGCGCTATGCCGACCGGCTGATCCGCGATTTGCGCGCCCGTTTCGCGCCGGGCGCGCTGCTGCACCACGGGCAGGGCAAGTGGTACCCGGGCGAGAGCCTGCCGCGCTGGGGCTTCTCGCTCTACTGGCGCAAGGACGGCAAGCCGCTGTGGACCGACGAGAGCCTGATCGCCGCCGACCCGGCTGCCGATCCCCAAGCACCCGAGGAGGCGCCGGACGAGTCGGCGCCGGCGGAGGCGAAATCCGCCGCACTTAGTGCCGAACAAGCGGAGCGGTTCCTGTGCGAGACCGCGCAGGCGCTGGGGTTGGAGGAGGAGTTTGTCCATCCGGTCTATGAAGACCCGGCCAAGTGGATCGCGCGAGAGGGCGAACTGCCGGTCAATGTCACGCCCGACGATCCGAAGCTGGAGGACCCCGAGGAGCGCGCGCGTATCGTGCGCACCTTCAGCCGCGGGCTGACGCAGCCTGTGGGCTATGTGCTGCCGATCCAGCGCTGGCAGGCCGAACCTGCCAAGGGCCCGCGCTGGAAGAGCGAGCAGTGGAGTGTGCGCCGGGGTGCGCTGTTCGCGGTGCCGGGCGATGCCTCACTTGGTTATCGCCTGCCGCTGGGCTCGCTGCCGCATGTGGAGAAGCCGAACTACCCCTATATTCACCCGCGCGTGGTGACCGATGCTTCGGCTCCGCTGGCCGATTTCCGCGAGCAGGCGGCCGGGGCGGGCGTGCAGGACTCCGAGGGGCGCACGCTGGCCGCGCGGCGGGTCGAGAGCGCCGAGGGCAACCGGCAGGATATCGTCGAGCAGGAGCATATCGAGGGCGCGGTGCGCACCGCGATGACGGTGGAGGCGCGCGGCAGCTACCTTTCCGTGTTCGTGCCGCCACTGGAGGCGATGGAGGATTTCCTCGAACTGGTCGCCGAGATCGAGGCGACCGCCGCGCGGCTGGGCATGCCGGTTCGGATCGAGGGCTATCCGCCCCCGCCCGATCCGCGGATCAATGTGCTGCGGGTAACGCCGGACCCTGGCGTAATCGAGGTGAACATCCACCCGGCCGCCAGCTGGAGCGAGCTGGTGGACAACACCACCCAGCTTTATCAGGCAGCGCGCCATCACGGGCTGACGGCGGACAAGTTCATGGTCGATGGCCGATCGATCGGCACTGGGGGCGGCAACCATATCGTGCTGGGCGGCGCGACCTTCCCGGACAGTGGGTTCATCCGGCGGCCCGATCTGCTCAAGAGCTTTGTGCTGTACTGGCAGCGGCATCCTTCGCTCAGCTATCTGTTTTCCGGGCTGTTTATCGGGCCAACCAGCCAGTCTCCCCGCATCGACGAGGCGCGGCACGACAGCCTGTACGAGCTGGAGATTGCGCTAGCGCAGGTGCCCGGGCCGGGCGAGCCGCCCCAGTTTCCGTGGGTGGTGGACCTGTTGTTCCGCAATCTGCTGGTCGATGTGACGGGCAATACGCATCGCACCGAGATCTGCATCGACAAGCTCTATTCGCGCGAGGGGCCGACCGGCCGGCTGGGGCTGGTGGAGTTCCGTGGGTTCGAGATGCCGCCGGACGCCAAGATGAGCGTGGCCGCGCAATTGCTGCTGCGCGCGCTGATGGCGTGGTTCTGGCGCGAGCCGCAGGAGGGCGCGCCGGTGCGCTGGGGCACTGCGCTGCATGACCGGTTCCTGCTGCCGCATTTCTGCTGGGCCGATTTCCTCGAGGTGCTGGGCGATCTGGGGCGCGCGGGCTACGAGTTCGATCCGCAATGGTTCGAGGCGCAGCGCCAGTTCCGCTTTCCCATTCACGGCACGATCGAGGCCGGCGGGGTGGAGCTGGAAATCAGCCACGCGCTGGAGCCGTGGGACGTGATGGGCGAGACCGGCGCGGTGGGCGGCACGGTGCGCTATGTCGACAGCACCGCCGAGCGGCTGCAGGTGCGGGCCAACGGCCTGGTGCCCGGGCGCCATGTGGTCGCCTGCAACGGGCGGCGCGTGCCGCTTCATCCAGCGGGGCGGCCGGGCGAGGCGGTTGGCGGCGTGCGCTACAAGGCCTGGGCGCCGGCTTCGTGCCTGCACCCGCTGCTCGCTGCCGATCCGCCGCTGACCTTCGACGTGTTCGACAGCTGGAACGGCCGATCGCTGGGTGGCTGCGTGTACCACGTGGCTCACCCCGGCGGGCGGGCCTATGACGACGTGCCGGTGAACAGCTACGAGGCGGAATCGCGGCGCCGGGCGCGCTTTATCGGCCATGGCCACACGCCGGGTCGGGTGGAGGCCCCGCCGGCCGAGGACGGGGGCGAGTTCCCGATGACGCTCGACCTGCGCCGCCCGGCCCCGGCGCAGACGCGCGCCGGCTGAGGACGACGATTGGAGAGCCAGATCGCCGACCTCTTCGGCCCCGATCCAGGGGAAGACCCGCTCGCCTATTATACTGGCGATCCGCAGGCCGATCTGTTTCTCGCCTCCCCAGCCGGGGTAGCCGCGAGCTGGCGCGGCTTCGTTTCCGGGCTGGCGCGGCAGAGCGACGGGCAATTGGCGCAGGTGCAGGCGCAGCTCGACCGGCACGTGGACGAGCTGGGTCTCGCCTTTCGGCTGACCGGCGATGTGAAGGAGCGCCCCTGGCCGCTCGGCCCGGTGCCGATCCTGATCGGGGCGGCCGAATGGGCCGGGATCGAGGATGGGCTGGTGCAGCGCGCCGAGCTGCTGGAGGCGGTGATCGCCGATCTCTATGGCGAGCAATCGCTGGTTACCGGCGGGCACCTGCCGGCGGCGATGGTGTCGGGCAGCCCGCATTATGCGCGCCGCATGGTCGGCCTGCCGCCGCGCGGTGGGCACCATCTGAAGGTCTATGCGGTCGACCTCGCACGCGGACCCACCGGCGAATGGCGCGTGCTGGCCGACCGGGTGCGGCTGACCATGGGCGTGGGCTACGCGCTGGAGAACCGGCAAGCGCTGGGCCGCGCCACCGGCGGATTGCTGGCGGCGGCGGGCGTGCGCCGCCAATCGGACTTCTTCGATGCGCTGCGCGAGGGCATCGCCGCCGATTGCTCGCGCAGCGAGCCGCGCATCGCGTTGCTGACCCCCGGCCGCTTCAACCAATCCTACCCCGAGCAGGCGCTGCTGGCGCGGCATCTGGGCTTCTCGCTGGTGGAGGGGCGCGATCTGGTGGTGCGCGAGGGGCGGCTGTTCGTGCGCACCATCGCCGGGCTCAAGCGGATCGATGCGCTTTGGCGGTGGATCAACACCCAGGGGATCGATCCGCTCAATTTCGACACCCGCTCACGGATCGGCGTGCCGGGGCTGCTTTCGGCCTGCGAGAGCGGCGAGCTGGCGGTGGCCAACTGGATGGGCGCCGGGGTGGTGGAATCGCGCGCGATGGCGGCCTTCCTGCCGCGCCTGTGCCTACGGCTGTTGGGCGAGCCGCTGCGGTTGCCCAATGCCGCTACCTGGTGGTGCGGCGGGCGGGCCGAGCGCGAATATGTGCTCGCCCATCTTGACGAGCTGGTGCTCTCCTCCTCGTTCCGCACGCCGGTGGCGCTGCTGCCCGGTGGGACCACCCGCCCCGGTGCCAGCTTGAGCGCGCAGGAGCGCACGCAGCTGCGCGGAGCCATGGCACGCCGGGCGATCGATTACAGCGCGCAGGAGATCATCCCCCTTTCGACCACGCCCTGTCTGGTGGGCAACCATCTGGAGCCGCGCAGCTTTACCCTGCGCGCCTTTCTCGCGCGCGATGCCTTTGGCGCGTGGCAGGTGCTGCCGGGTGGGCTGGGCCGCGTTTCGCAGCAGGGCGACCTGCGCACCTCGCTGATGGGGCTGGGCGATCTTTCCTGCGACGTGGGCATCGTCGACCAGCCCGGAATGGAGCAGCCCGCCGCACAGGCCGCGCCCGGGCCGCCGGCGGTGCGCCGCGCGCAGGGGCTGCTGCCCAGCCAGGCGGCGGACAATCTCTATTGGTTTGGCCGCTATGCCGAGCGCTGCAACGAAACCGCCCGAGTGGCGCGCACGCTGCTGGAAGAGGCGAGCGGCCCGCAGGCGGATGGCGGCGGCGGAACCGTCGACCGGCTGGCTCGGCTGCTCTCGCGCTGGGGCGCGGCGCCCTTCTGGGCTGGCCCGCTAGGGGCGGCCGAAGCGGCGCTGGGAGACGAGGAGCAGACCGGATCGGCCCCGGCGCACGATGCCCGGCTGCGCTCGCTCGCGCTGCTGCTGCGCGACCGGCTGAGCCGCGATGCTTGGCGCGCACTTCACCGCCCGCCGCCCGGCTTCACCTCCGGCAGCGCCGAATCGCTGATCGCCGCGGCCGATGCCTGGATCGAGCGCTCCGCCGCGTTGATGCGGCTGATCGCCGATACGATGAGCCGCTCGGAGGCCTGGCGGTTCCTCGATCTGGGCCACAGCATCGAGCGCGCCTCGCTGGTGCTGCAGGCGGTGCAGGAGCTTGCCGCCCCGGGCGCGCGTTCGGAGGCGCTGTCTGCATTGCTCGACCTGATCGATGCGCAGGCGCTCTATCGCAGCCGCTACCTCGCGCTGCCGCATGCGGTGCCGGTGATCGACTTGGCGCTGCTCGACCCGCTGCAGCCGCGCGGGCTGATCTTCTCCGCCCGGCGCATATTGCAGCATGCCGAGGCGCTGCCGGGTTTTCGGCAGGACGGGCGCGCCGATTCGCCGCTGCGGCTGGCCCGCTCGATCTACGCGACCATCGAGGGGCTGGAGGCGGAGAGCGTGGGCGCTGCGGTGCTGGACGACCTGCTCGGCCGCTTGGCGCAGCTGTCCGACGCGATCGGCCGGCGCTATTTCCTGCAGGAAACCCGCCCGCCACCGCGAGACGGGGGTGTCTTGCTGGGTTGAAATATCGTGTTCGCCACCGCTGCCGGCTGAGCTATCGGCAGCCCGTCAGGGATGCGCGGCTGAACCTGCGGCTGGAGCCGGTGGCATGGCCGGGTCAGCTTGTGTCCGGCTTCAGCCTCAACACCGATCCGCTGCCGGCCGAGCGGAACGACCATCCCGGCCCCTATTGCGTGAACATTAGCTCGCTGGCCTTTCGCGAGCCCGTGCAGCAACTCGAGGTGGTGAGCGCGTTCGAGGCAGCGGTGAGCCCGCCGCCGCTGCCCGCCGCGACCCCCGCCGTCGCCGCGCTGCGCGAGCTGGCGCAGGAGGAGCGGGCGCTGGGCAATCTCTCGCCCGCGGCCTATCTTTATGGCTCGCACATCGCCACCATCGACGAGGAGATCGGCGCCTGGGCCGCGCCGCACCTCGATCCGGAGCGGCCGATGCTGGAGGCGGCGCGGGCCCTGACCACCACCATCCACCGCGAATTCGCCTACGATTCGGTTGCGACGCACAGCGGCACCCTGCCCGCCGAGGCCTTCACCAAGCGGAGCGGCGTGTGCCAGGATTTTGCGCAGGTGCTGCTGGTGGCGCTGCGGACCCACGGCCTGCCCGCCGCCTATGTCAGCGGCTACCTGCGCACCCTGCCCCCACCCGGGGGCGAGCGGCTGGTGGGGGCCGATGCGATGCACGCCTGGGCAGCCGTATGGTGCGGGGCCGAGGCGGGCTGGATCGGGCTCGACCCGACCAACGATTGCCTGGCGCGCGAGGACCATATCGTGGTCGCCATGGGGCGAGACTATGCCGACGTGGCGCCGGTGGACGGGGTGTTCGTCGGCTCGTCGGTGCAGGCGACGAAGTTCGGCGTGGACGTGGTTCCGATCGGCTGAGGCGCGGAACCGCCCGCCCGGCCCGGCGCTTGATGAGGGCAACCCCCATCATCGATCGAAGGACCTCTCATGGCTCGCATCCTCGTGCTGTTCTACTCCTCCTATGGCCATGTCGCGCAGATGGCTGACGCCGTCGCGGAGGGCGTTCGGCAGGCGGGGCATGAATGCGATATCCGCCACGTGCCCGAAACCGCACCCAAGGAGGTGGCCGAGCGAGCGGGGTTCAAAGGCATGGAGGGCTACAGCTGCATCGAAGGGCCCGACGCGCTGGCGGACTACGACGGCATCGTCGTCGGCACGCCCACCCGCTACGGGCGGATGACCAGCCAGATGGCCGCGTTCTGGGACCAGACCGGCGGGCTATGGATGAAGGGGGCGCTGATCGGCAAGGTGGGTGCCGCGTTCACCTCCACCGCCAGCCAGCACGGCGGGCAGGAGACGACGCTGATGGCGGCGATCACCAACCTGCTGCACATGGGCTGCACTATTGTGGGGCTCGATTACGGCTTCGAGGGGCAGAACGGGGTGGACGAGGTCAAGGGCGGCACGCCCTACGGCGCCAGCACTATTGCCGGCGCCGATGGCTCGCGCCAGCCGAGCGCGGTGGAACTGGACGGCGCGCGCTATCTCGGCCGTCGGGTGGCGGAGACCGCGGCCAAGCTACACGGCTGAGCGAGCGCTCGCTTTGGGGGGTCACCGGGTGCGTGGGGCGCCCGGCCCCACTGGTCTCAATTCAGCCGGACCACCGTCGACACATCCGTGGGGTCGTTCTCGTCGATCGATCTCCAGGTGCCGTCTGCATCGACGGTCTCGTTGTAGCAGGTTGGCGCTGGGGCATCATCCAGCTGGAAACAGACGTAGTCGGGACGCTCCTGCCGCCAGGTGCCCGGCGTCACGATGCCGACAGAATCGGTGTCGGTGTAGGTGCCATCGGCATTGAGCGTCTGGGTCTTCACCGAGCCATCCTGCAAGGTGATCTCGTAGGTGCCTTCGGGGGGGCGGCCATCGGCAGCCATGATCCCGGTCGCCGCTTGGGCGACCGGAGTCTCCGTCACGACCGGTTCTTCCGCCTCGGCGCCCGGCGAACAAGCCGCCAGTGAAAACATGGCGATCAGCAAGACGCTCTTCATCTCGTAGCCCTCCGCTCCATGTGCATTCGGCTAGCGTTCTTTACCGATTCATACAATAGCGTCGGGGTTAGTTGCTGTTTTACTGTCAGAATGCTTGTGAAACGCCGATTCTGGCAGTGAACCCGAGCGCACTGGCGGTGAACGGGTCGAAGTTCTGGTCCAGCCTGGCAAAGGGCGGATCGGCATCGGTGAGGTTGAACAACGCCAGCGAGAGCGCGGTGCCGCTCTCCAGCTGCCAGCGCCAGGCGAGATCGATCGTGGTCCAGGCGGCGATCCGCTGTCCGCGCACCACGCTCGCGCCGGCCAGCGCCGATGGATTGGGGCCGAACACACCCGCCCCGCGCTGGTCGGTATAGGCGCCCACATGGTTCAGCTGCAGCCGCAGCGAGTGGCCGTCGATCGCTCCTTGCAGCCAAGCCTGGCCCTTGACCCGCGGAAGCGGAAAGGCGGTGGTCTGGTAATTGAGCTTGCCCGCCGCATCGAAAGCGGGCTGCACGGCAATGCCCTCCACCACCACCTCGTCGACCGCGTAATCGAGCGTGTAGCTGCCCGCCACGCCGGCCTCGAACAGCGCCCCGCCCGCTTCCCAGTCGTAGCTGGCCGAGGCGTCCGCGCCGTTCGTGGTCACGGCCGCGGCGTTGAAGGAGAAGGTGGTCAGCCGCTGCACGTTGGCCGCCGAGCAGACTCCGCCCGAGAACAGGAACCGCGCCTGCAACCCTGCGAAGGCCGGATCGCCGCAATTGGCGCTACCGCTGGCGCCGAACAGGGCGGAGACGATACCGCTCACCGGCTCGGCCTCGATCGGTCCCTTGAAGCGATAGCGCCAAAGGTCGAGGCTGGCGTTCAGCCCGCCGCTCTCGGCCACCAGGCCGGCGTTGAAGGTGGTCGCCCGCTCGGGCTTCAGATTCGGGTTGGCGAGCAGGTCCACTGCGCGGAAGGCACCGCCGATGAAGGTGAGGACGACGAGGTCCGCGAGCGCATTCTGCGGCGGGGGGCCGCGGAAACTGTTGCCCGCCCCGCCCCGCAGCACCAGCCAATCGGCCAATTCGACGCGCAGCCGCACCTGCGGATCTAAGCTGGCGCCGCCGCGCGCGCCGTAATCCTCGTAGCGCGCGGAAAGCTGCGCCAGCGCCCGGGTGGTCAGCGGCAGGCGCAGCTCGCCGAACAGCGCCTTCACGTCGCCCGTAGCGGTGACGTCGCGGTTGGAGCCGATAAAGCCCAGCGCGCCGGTCTGGGGGCTGCACGCCGCCGCCGGGTCGAGCACCGAGCCCGGGCAGGGGAACAGGTCGAGATTGTTGCCGCCCTCATAGCCGCGATCGTAGCGCTCGCGGCGGAACTGCGCGCCAAGCGCGAAACCCGCCTCGCCGCCCGCCAGCTGCAGACCGCTGCCGCCCGCCAGCACCACTTCGCTCACCCACAGCTGCGTGTTGGCAGTGCGGCCCCAGACATTGTAGAAATCGCCCATGGTGGCGAGATCGTTCACCAGCCCCGCACCCGGCGCCGTGCTCAGATTGGCCGGGCTGCCGTTCCGGGCGAACAGCGGATTGGCCGCGCCGGTGAGTGCATTGGCGGGAACGCCGGTGGAAAAAGGGTTGAACCAGCTGCACCCGCCGGTGCCGGCCAACTCCGCGAGCTGCTCCGGGGTCAACCCGGCGCGGGTGCGCGGATCGGCAAAGGCGCAGCCCGGCCCGCCGAAGCCTGCTAGCGCGTTCTGAAACAGGTCGACGAAACTGTCGCCCACCTGGAAGAAGCGATCGTACTCGCTGTAGGTGGCGGAGGCGGTCAGATCGAGGCCGCCCAGCGGCGCGGTCAGTTCGGCGGTGGCCTGGTACGAATCCGAATCGCGCAGCAGGCGGGCGGTGTTGCGCTCATTGTCGAAGAGTGGGTTGCCGCCGGCGAGGAACGGGCGGAACCGCACGGGAAAGGCCAGCGCCGGGGCGGTGGGGCGGCCGTCCGCCCCGAGCGCGCAGCCCGCCGCGGAGCCGAACCGCGCGCAATAATCCACCAGCGCCGGGGCATAGGCGGGGATCACGAATAGCCCCGTGCCGCCGAATGCAGCCGCGGACGAGGGCGCGATCGTCGGCAGGAAGCTGGGCGAAGTGTTCAGCTCGGTTTCCAGCCGGCCATAGAGACCGGTGAGCCGAAGCTGCGCGCCCCGGCCCAGCGCGATCTCGGCATCCGCGAACAGCTGGAAGCGCCGTTCGGGCTCGATGATGTTGCTGAAGCCGAGGAAATTGGTGAAACACAGATCGGCGCTCGATCCGGGCAGCGAGCGGAACCCGCCGAGCGCCTCGCACCCCTCGTCCGCGGTGAAGGCGATGCCGCGATTGGCGCCGTCGAAATCGAAATTGCCCGGATTGCCGCCGCCCGACCAGCCGCCCTGCGGGTTTTGCGCATAGGGCAGCAGCCCGAAACTGCGGGCCTGCACCGGCAATTCGCCGCGCTGCTGGTAGCCGCCCGAGACGAACAGCCGTGCGGGCCCCACCGCCCCGCCCCAGGAGAGGGCCGCGTTCCAGTCGCCGTCGCTCCCGTCGATTAAGCGGTAGGCTGCCGAGCCTTCGAACCCACGCTGGCTGGTGCGGGTAATGACATTGACCACGCCGGCGATGGCGTCCGAGCCGTAGGTGGCGGCGGCGCCGTCCTTGAGGATCTCGATCCGCCCCACCGCGTCCACCGGCAGCAGGTTGACGTCCACGAACGGCAGCCCCGCGCCGCCGTTGGGCGCCAGACGGCGGCCGTTCAGCAGAACCAGCGTGCGCTGCGGGCCCAGCCCGCGCAAATTGATCGAGGCCGAGCCCTGCGCGAATTGCGAGCGTCCGTCGTATTGTGCGCTATCGCCCAGCACCCCGCTCGAGACCGGCAGGCGGCGGGTGAGATCGAGCAGCGACGGAGAGCCCTGCCGCGCCAGCTCCTCGGCATCGATCACCTGCACCGGCGCGGGCGCATCCTCGGCCGGGCCGCCGATCAGCGAGCCGGTGACGATGATGGCGGGGCCTTGCGCGGGCGGCTGGCCCTGCTGGGCCGCGACAGGCGAGGCCCACAAAGCGCAGGCGACTGCCAGCGGCGAGGCCGCGTGGCGATAGAAATGAGCGACCGGCATTATTCCTCCGGCGGCGCGCTTTGCAGCCGCCGCGGCCCACGTCAATCAGCAGGGCCGAGCGCCCTCAGCCACATTTGCAGCTGCTTGGCGCTTTTGCCGTCTACCCCGTGCTCCTTCCAGGCGAGTTCGACCGTGGCGCCCGACACCGGAGGGTAGTCTCTTCCCTGCCAGAAGCGATCAAGCGAGCAATAGCCCCGCGGGCTCGTTGGCCGTGCTGTGCTGGCCTTGCAATTGCGTTTCGCCCGCGCATCACCTAGATGGCAGGTGAACGCCCCGGCCTTGGTGCCTTCCCTCCCAAGCGGGCGGGAGTGCGCCGCCGGGGCGGCGTTGTTTTCGACGCCCCAGCAGGAGCGCACCCGATGTCCCGCCGCCGCCAGATCTACGAAGGCAAGGCCAAAATTCTTTACGAAGGCCCCGAGCCCGGCACGATCATCCAGTACTTCAAGGATGATGCCACCGCCTTCAACGCGCAGAAGAAGGGCACGATCAACGGCAAGGGGGTGATCAACAATCGCATCTCCGAGCACGTGTTCCTGCGCCTTTCGCACATCGGCATCCCGACGCATTTCATCCGCCGGCTGAACATGCGCGAGCAGCTGGTGCGGCAGGTGGAGATCATCCCGCTCGAAGTGGTGGTGCGCAATGTCGCGGCTGGCCAACTCTCGAAGCGGCTCGGGCTCGAAGAGGGCGAGCC
>LXQI01000021.1:35954-50972 GCA_001683845.1 Erythrobacter sp. ANT-B3C2
ATACCTTGATCGAATATTACCTGAAGTCCGACGAGCTGCAGGATCCGCTGGTGGCGGAGGAGCACATCGCCTGCTTCGGCTGGGCCAGCAACGAGGAGATGCAGGACATCTCTTCCATGGCGATCCGCATCAACGATTTCATGTCCGGGATGTTCGCCGCGATCGACATCCGGCTGGTGGATTTCAAGCTGGAGTTCGGCCGCATCTGGGACCAGGATTTCTCGCGCGTGATCCTGGCCGACGAGATCAGCCCCGACAATTGCCGGCTGTGGGACATGACCAGCGGCGAAAAGCTCGACAAGGATCGCTTCCGCCGCGATCTTGGCGGCGAGGAAGAGGCCTATCAGGAAGTGGCCCGCCGCCTCGGCCTGCTGCAGGGCGAGGAGGGGCCGGGTGAAGTGTTCGACCTTTCCGCGCACCGTTCCAAGCTGCGCACGACTGCCAAGCCCAAGAAGTAGTCCGGTCGCTGATATCTCACCGAGCCCCGGGGGAGGCTCATGACCCGCGGGATCGGTGCTTTCTGAACAGCTGAAACTGCGGGTCTTCAAGCCCCACGAGGCGTGGGAGGCGGCAGGCGACGGAGCGGTCGGGCGGTCGTAAGCCTTCGGCGGTAACGGCAGTTGGCGCTCGCCCGCTTTGCGATCGCACGGCGGCATTGCGAGATGGTGCACAGGCCATTGCCCGTTCATCGGTTCTGCCCCAGAGCCGCGGCGATGCTGCATCGTTTTCTGCTCGCCGTTCTCCTTCTCATCGCCATTCCTGCCCATGCGCAGGAGGTGCCGCAGGGCGCTGAATGGCCGTTTGCCCAGAGCGATCTGCCGGCTGATCCGGCATGGCGGTTCGGCACGCTGCCCAACGGGATGCGCTACCTCATCCGCCCCAATGCGACCCCCGCGGGCCAGGGCAGCGTGCAGTTCTGGGTGGACGGCGGATCGCTCGACGAGCGCGAGGACGAGTTGGGCTTTGCGCATTTCGTCGAGCACATGGCCTTCAACGGCTCGACCAATGTGCCCGAGGGGGAGATGATCCGCTTGCTGGAGCGTGAGGGGCTGGCCTTTGGCGCCGACACCAACGCCTCCACCGGCTTCGACATGACGCTTTATCGGCTCGACCTGCCGAGGAACGACCCGGCGCTGCTGGATACCGCGCTGATGCTGATGCGCGAAACCGCGAGCGAATTGACCTTCGACCCGGAGGCCGTCGAGCGCGAGAAGGGCGTGATCCTTTCCGAGCGGCGCGTGCGCGATACCTTTGCCCTGCGCAACGCGATCGATAATTTCCACTTTCTCTACCCCGGTGCGCGGTTTCCCGAGCGGATGCCGATCGGCACCGCCGAGGTGCTGCAATCCGCCACCGCCGAGGGGCTGCGCGGATTGTGGCAGCGGCTCTATCGGCCCGAGAACACCGCACTGATCGTGGTCGGCGAGTTCGACCCCGATCTGGTGGAAGCCGAGATTGCCAAGCATTTCGGCGATTGGACCGCGCCGGCTCGGATCGAGAGCCCCGATCCCGGCCCGATCCCGCTGGAACGGAGGGGCGAGGCCGACATCTACATCGACCCCGCTTTGCCCGAGCAGGTGACGGTCGCCCGCCACGGCCCCTCGCTCAAAGAACCCGACACGCTGGCGGCCCGCCAACGCAACCTGCTGCGGCAGGTCGGTTACGGCATCGTCAACCGCCGGTTGCAGCGCCTCGCCCGGGCGGAAGACCCGCCGTACCAGAGTGCGGGCGTGGGCACGGGCGATGTGTTCGAGGTGGCGCGCACATCCCGGCTGGTGGTCAATGCGGGCGAAGGCGAATGGCAGCAGGCGCTCGCGGCTGCGCAGGAGGTGGTGCGCCGGGCGCTGGAAAACGGCTTCACCGAGGCCGAAGTGGCCGAACAGCTCGCCAACCTGCGCACCGCGCTGGAGAACGATGTCGCCGGTGCGGACACCCGCTCGCACGCAAGCTTTGTGGGATCGGCGCTGGCGCTGCTCAGCCAGGAGCGGATACCGACGACGCCGCAAACTGGCCTCGCGAGGTTCGAGGCCTTTGCGCCGCAAATTAC
This sequence comes from Erythrobacter sp. ANT-B3C2, assembly GCA_001683845.1. Classification (GTDB taxonomy): domain Bacteria; phylum Pseudomonadota; class Alphaproteobacteria; order Sphingomonadales; family Sphingomonadaceae; genus Croceibacterium. The sequence continues at coordinate 38,002 of LXQI01000021.1, forward strand.
CCCGGCCGCGGTGCTGGCGGAGCTCGAGCGGGAGTTCGTGCCGCTCGACGATCCGCTGATCCGCTTCGAGGGGCGCACGGCGCCCGAGGGCGGCGCGGAGGCGCTGCGGGCCGCATGGGACGCCGGGATGGCGGCCGCGCTCGCCGCCGAGGATGCAGCGGCGTTGGCGGAGTTCGGCTATTCCGAGTTCGGCGTGCCGGGCGACGTGGTGAGCGATGCGACTCCGGGCGAGCTGGGGATTCGCCAGCTGGTGTTCGCCAACGGGCTGCGGCTCAACCTCAAACGAACCGAATTGCAGCAGGGGCGCGTGGCCGTTCGGCTCAGCATCGATGGCGGCGGGATGCTCAACACGCGCGAGGATCCGCTGGCGACGGCGATGGTCAGTTCGCTCCCGGTGGGCGGGCTCGGCCGGCACACGACCGACGAATTGCAGTCGATCCTGGCGGGGCGCAGCGTCGACTTCGCGATCAGCGCGGGCGACGAAGCCTTCGTAATGGGCGCCACCACGACCCCGCGCGATCTCGAACTGCAATTGCAGCTGCTCGCCGCCGCGATCACCGACCCGGGCTATCGGCCGCAGGGCGAGGCGCAATATCGCCGCAGCGTGCGCAATTTTTTCGCCCAGACCAGCGCCACGCCAGCCAGCGCGCTGGCCAATGCGCTGGGGGCGATCGTCTCGGAGGGTGACCCGCGCTTCTCGCTCCAGCCGCAGGAGGAATATCTCGGGCTCAGCTTCGAGCGGCTGCGCGCGGCGATCGGCGACCGGCTGGAGAACGGCGCGATGGAGCTGGCACTGGTGGGCGATTTCGAGGAGCAACGCGCCATGGAACTGGTGGCCGCCACGCTCGGCGCCCTGCCCCCGCGCGAGGCCGATTTTCGCGCCTATGAGGACAATCGGGCCCGCGGGTTCACCGCCGACCGTGCACCGCGAATCGTGCGCCACCAGGGCGCTGCCGACCAGGCATTGCTGCGCCTCTCCTGGCCGACCACCGATGACAGCGATTTCGCGCAGACCATGCAGCTCGAACTGCTGGAGCGGGTGATGCGGCTGGAATTGACGGAGCGGCTGCGCGAGCAGCTGGGGCAGACCTATTCGCCCGCGGTTGCGGCCGAACAGTCCAATACCTATCCCGGCTATGGCCAATTCGCCATCGCCGCCGCGGTGGATGTGGCGGTGGTGGATGCTGCGCGCGAGGCGATGTTTGCGGCGGTGCGCACCTTGGCCACCGAACCCGTGGCCGATGACGTGCTGCTGCGCGCCCGTCAGCCGATGCTGGAGGCGTACGACAATGCGCTCAAGACCAATGCCGGCTGGCTGAACCTGGCCGCTCGCGCGCAGACCGAGCCCGAGCGGATCGAGCGCTTTCTTGGCGGGCGCGTGCAGCTTGCAGCGAGCACTGCCGAGGAGATCCGCGCAACGGCGGAGCGCTTCCTGCCGCCCGAGCAGGCGCTGGAGGTGCTTGCCCTGCCGAGCGAAGCGCCAGCCGAGGAGTGAGCGCCGCCGCCGGTCTCGCGGCAGGCGCTGGTGGCGAGCATCGCCCCTTGCCCGGGGGGCCGGCGATCGCCATAGCCGGCGGCGATCCGTAACGAGCAAGAGGGCCCCGGCCGATGAAGGTCCGCATCCATGTCAGCCTCAAGCCCGGCGTCCTCGATCCGCAGGGCCGCGCGGTGCATCATGCGCTGGAAGGGCTGGGCTTCTCCGGCGTGCAGGACGTGCGCGTGGGACGGCTGATCGAACTCGAGGTGGTCGAGAGCACGACCCACGACGCGCTCGATGCGATGTGCCGTGGGCTGCTCGCCAACATGGTGATCGAGAACTACCGGATCGAACCGATGCCGGACGCCGGTGTGCAGGAGCCCGCCTGATGGCCTTCCGGGCTGCGCTGGTCACCTTTCCCGGCTCCAATTGCGACCGGGATCTCGCGGTGGCGCTGCGCAATGCTAGCGGCGAGGAGCCGATCCGAGTTTGGCACGGCAATGCCGAGCTGCCCGAGCAGCTCGACCTCATCGCCCTTCCGGGTGGCTTTTCTTATGGCGACTACCTGCGCTCGGGCGCGATGGCGGCGCACAGCCCGATCATGCGCGCGGTGGTGGAGGCGGCGGGCCGCGGTGTGCCAGTGCTCGGCATCTGCAACGGCTTCCAGGTGTTGACCGAGGCCGGGCTGCTGCCGGGCGCGCTGCTGCACAATGCCGGGCAGACCTTCATCTGCCGGACCGTTCCGCTGCGGGTGGAGAACAACCACTCGCTATTCACCCATCGCTACGCGCAGAACCAGGAAATCCGCATCCCGGTCGCGCATCACGATGGCAATTACTTCGCCGACGAAGCCACGCTCGACCGGCTGGAGGGCGCGGGGCGCGTCGCCTTCCGGTACCTTTCCGCTGGTAACGGCTCGCGCCGTGACATCGCGGGCATTCTCAACGAGAGCGGCACGGTGCTGGGGCTGATGCCGCATCCGGAGCGGGCGGTGGACCACGACCATGGTGGCATCGATGGCCTCGCGCTGTTCGAGGGTGCGGTGCGGGGGCTGGTGGCGGCCTGACAGGCCGGCGCGGTTCCACACTCGCCGCCCTCCCCGAACCGGCTAGGCGGCCGTGGCCTCCAGCGCCTCGCTGGCTTCGAGCCAGGCCTGTTCCGCGCTCGCGATCTCCGAATCGAGATCGGCGCGGAGCTTCATTCGTTCTTCCATGGATAGCTTCGCCAGCGCCGCCTCGGCGACGGAAGGATCGGCCAGCGCCTGATCGACCGCGCCCAGTCGTCCGGTGAGGCGCGCGAGGTCGGCTTCCGCGACCTTGGCCAGGCGCCGGAGTTCCTTGTGCCGCTCGCGATCCGCGGGGGTGCTGCGCGCGGGCTTTGCCTCGCCCTTGGGCGCTTTGTCTCCGCTGCCGGACTTGCCGAGGACGAAGGCGATGTATTCGTCCACCGATCCGTCGAATTCGCGCGCTGTGCCGCCATCGACCAGCACCAGCCGGTCGGCGGTCAGCTCGATCATGTGGCGATCGTGGCTCACCAGCACCACCGCGCCCTGGTAGGCATTGAGCGCCTGGATCAGCGCCTCGCGCGCATCGACATCGAGGTGGTTGGTGGGCTCGTCGAGGATCAGGATGTGCGGCGCATCGCGCGTGATCAGCGCCAGCGCCAGCCGCGCCCGCTCACCGCCTGACAGCCGCCCGACCTCGGTGGTCGCCTTCTGCCCCTGAAAGCCGAAGCGCCCCAGTTGCGCGCGGATGGCGGACTGGCTCGCGCTCTTCATCGCTTGCGTCATATGCTGGAGCGGGGTCTCTTCGCTGTCGAGTTCCTCCACCTGATATTGGGTGAAGTAGCCGACTTTCATCCGGGCGCTGGCGGTCATCCCGCCCTCCATCGGTGCCAGCTGTGCGGAGAGCAGGCGTGCCAGCGTGGTCTTGCCATTGCCGTTGCGGCCCAGCAGTGCGATCCGGTCGTCCGGGTCGAGCCGCAGGTTGAGCCGCTTGAGGATCGGCGTCTCGTCATAGCCTACGCTCGCCATGTCCAGCGTGATCAGCGGCGGGCGCAACTCATCCGGATCGGGGAAATCGAAGGTCAGGCTGGGATCATCGATCATCTCGGCGATGGGCTGCATCCGCGCCAGCATCTTGGCGCGCGACTGGGCCTGCTTGGCGGTGGAGGCGCGAGCGGAATTGCGGGCGACGTAATCCTGCAGCTTGGCGCGTTCGGCATCCTGCCGGGCCTTGGCGGAGGCGAGCTGCGCCTGCCGCTCGGCGCGCTGGCGTTCGAAGGCGTCGTAGCCGCCGGGGTACAGCGTAAGCTTGCCGCCGGACAGGTGCAGGACGTGATCGACCACATTGTTGAGAAAATCGCGCTCGTGGCTGACCAGCAGGATGGTGGCCGGGTAGCTCTTGAGGAAATCCTCCAGCCACAGCACCGCCTCCAGATCGAGGTGGTTGGAGGGCTCGTCGAGCAGTAGCAGATCGGGCTGGGAGAACAGCAGGCTGGCGAGCGCCACGCGCATCTTCCAGCCGCCCGAGAAGCTGTCGAGCGGGCGGTGCTGCGCGTCTTCGTCGAAACCGAGGCCGACGAGGATCTGCGCGGCACGCGAGGGGGCGGTGTAGGCGTCGATTGCGATCAGCCGCTCGTAGAGGTCGCCCAGCCGGTCGGGGTCTTCGCAGCTTTCGCTTTCGGCCATCAGCGCGGTGCGCTCGGGGTCGGCGGCCAGCACGGTTTCGAACGGGGTTGCCGGGCCGGCCGGGGTTTCCTGCGCGATATAGCCCAGCCGTGTGCCGCGCGGCATGTCGAGCGATCCGCCATCGGCCTCGATCAGGCCGGTGATCACGCGCACGAGGGTGGTCTTGCCGGCGCCGTTGCGCCCGATCAGCCCAATGCGGCCACGCGGGGGCAGCCAAGCGGTGGCACCGTCGATGATCGTTCGCCCGCCGAGGCGCACGGTGATGTCCGTCAGACTGAGCATTCGCGCCCGCTAGCAGGTGTGGGCGCGCGGCCCAAGCGTGCGTGTGCGCGGGGGTGCCGAGGGGCAGCCCCTCGACTCTAGTGCGAGCGTGGGGAATGAAGTGCCGTGGCCCGGCTGATCCTGTTCAACAAACCCTTCGGCGTGCTGTCCCAGTTTACGGATCGTGGCAGCCAAGCCGAGCGCCAAACATTGTCCGACTACATCGCCGTGCCAGGAGTCTATCCGGCGGGCCGGCTCGATCGCGATAGCGAGGGGCTGCTGCTGCTGTGCGACGATGGACAATTGCAAGCGCGGATTGCCGACCCGCGTTTCAAGCTGGGCAAGACCTATTTGGTGCAGGTGGAGGGAGAACCGGACGAGGTCAGCCTCGATCGCCTGAGGAGCGGCGTCTCGCTCAAGGACGGGCCGACTCGCCCGGCGGAGGTGGAGTTGATTTCCGCCCCGGCCCTGTGGCCCCGCGACCCGCCGATCCGTATGCGCAAGAGCGTGCCCGATAATTGGCTGCGGCTGACGATCCGGGAGGGGCGCAACCGGCAGGTCCGCCGGATGACGGCCGCGATCGGTCATCCGACGCTGCGGCTGGTGCGCTGGTCGATCGGCGAGTGGACGCTCGACGGGATTGCGACGGGAGAATGGACGGAATTGGCAGTGCCGGAGCGCTGATCGGCGAGGGCATTCAGCTCTCGGAGTCGAAGCCGATGCAGCCCTGGTTGTACAGGTCCGCGATCAGCTCGAGCGCTGGTTTCGAGGTCAACAAGTCCAACTCGACCGGCATGCGATCCTGCCGGCAGAGTTGCTCGGCGAACAGCGCCATAGGCCCTTCGCATGGGAAACATTGTCCGTTGACGAATAACATCAGCCGGGCATCGTCCAACCTGACGAAGGCGCACCGGCTCGCGGGATTGCGGACCAGCGGGCGCCCTTCTGCCAGAGCGAGGCTGAGGTCGGTGAGGCTGATCGGCTCCTCGGGCTGCCAGTCGATCTCGGGAGATTCGGGCGTGGTGCTGTACTGCCCGAACCAGCGGGCGAAGCCATCGCGGTCCAGCAGGCTCTCGGCGATCATCGCGTGCAGATCGTCAAGGGCCGGCTGCGCGATCTCGCCCGGGTTTTCCTGCAGGCCGAGTGCCGGATCGGCGTAGCGATCGTCGTCCGCCAGCTCCGCGAACAGGCTTTCGGACCAGTTTGCGATCAGCTCCCGGCGGGAAGGGGCTCGAAAGCCCACCGAATAGGTCATGCAATCGTCCCCGATTGCGACTCCATCGTGGGCAATACGGGGGGGCAAATAGAGCATGTCGCCCGGTTCCAGTACCCATTCCTCGGCGGGCTCGAAATGCGCGAGCAGGCGCAGTTCGTCGTGCGGCTGCAGCTCGGTGGCATCGTCGCAATAGCCGCCGACCTGCCAGCGGCGGCGGCCCAGCCCCTGCACGAGAAACACGTCGTACTGGTCGAAATGCGGGCCCACCCCGCCGCCGTCGACCGCATAGCTGACCATCACGTCGTCCATCCGCCAGTTGGGGATGAAGCGGAACGGCTCGACCAGCGCCGCGACTGCAGGGACGTGGTGATCGACGGCCTGCACCAGCAGCGTCCAGGGCTTCTTGCCCAGCGTGCCGAACCGGTCCTGCGGCAGGGGCCCTTGTTCGAGGCTCCAGCTCGCCTGCGATTGGGTGACGAGGCGCGATTCCACCCCGCTTTCGCACGCCAGCCCGGCGAGTTCATCGGGCTCGAGCGGATTGCTCCAGCTTTGCCAGGGGTTTCTGATCAGCAGCGGCCGCTTCTGCCAATGGTCGCGCAGGAAGCTTTCGGCGTCGAAATCCGCGAAGAGCATGGCCATCAGGATTGCGCCTGTTCCGAGATCGCCGCCAGATCCATGAAGGTCCGCGCCGCGTCCCGGTCAGAGGGATCTTTGAAGCAGACATCCAGATCGGGCGCCTCGCCGAGCAGGTACAGGAGCGACCACAGGGCGAACCGCTCTGCGCGATCGCGCGCCAGGCCGAAATCCACCAGCAGCCGCTCGATACCGGCCGATTGCACCTGCGGTGGTACCGCGGAGATCTCGGCCGTGCCGAAATAGCGATGCAGGAGATTGTCCAGGTCCATGGCCCGTCGCTAGACTTCTGCGGTCGTGGCGCAAGCCTTGGACGGCGGCGGGACAGCCCATTCTGCTGCCGATTCCAGCGCTCCCGGCTCAACGATCGGGCGGTGCGAGGACCAGCTTCTCTTCGCTGTCGATCATGGCTTCTTTTTCGTCGGCGCGCACGTCCGCGTTGCGAACCGCCTCGCCGAAGTCCAGCTCGGTCAGCCGCTCGACTTCGGCCACGGTGGTGAGAAAATCCTGCACGCGCTGGAGTTCGCCCTCGTCCATGAACGCCTCCGGCCCCTCGATGATCTTCGCCGCCTCCCCGCTGCCAAACATCGCTTCGGGCCATTCGCGGATCACCTCCGCCTGGCTGGCGCGCATGGCGAGCGAGCGCAGCGCGCCGCCCTCCGACCAGACGGTGACCTTGAAGAAGGATTGCGGGATCGGCACGCCCCGGAACGGCCGGTCTTCGGGGTGGAAGATGGGTCCGGTGAAGCTGGTAACCCGCTGGTTCTCGGCCACGGCATTACGCAGGACGAAGTTCTCCACTGCTCGCCAGAGCTTGCCGCCGCCCGAGCCCGGCGTGGAGGGCGCGGCCGTGCCCTGGTTGAAGAACCCCACCTGCGGCGCCGCATTGGTGTAATGGAAGGTATCCGCCTCGGCGGCGAGGGCGGCCGCATCGTCACCCCAGGACGGGTCCAGCCGGCGGATGAGGTGCCCGCGCTGGAAGATGCGCGCGATCCGCTGGGGATCATTGGAATTGGGGAAGCCGGGGACACGCTGGCCGGAATAGAACTGGTTGCCGGCCAGCTCGTGCGGCTCGATGCGGGGATCGCCGCGCCAGCTCTCTGCCTCCGCCGCCTCAGCCTCAAGCGCCTCTCTGAGGCCGGGGCTGTCCGGGCGCAGTGGGGTTACCGCGCCGGTGCGGCGGTCGACCGCCTTGGCGCTCGCACCGTCGATGTTGCAGGCGGTGAAGAAGGCCAGGCGCCGCTGCCCGTTCATGACAATGCTGAAGTGGTGGTACTTCAGTTCGAAGGGGTCATCGCCCGGGCCGGCGGCCCGGTTGCGCGCGGCCTGTGGGACCAGCCCCGGCCCGAGCTTAGGCAGCGGAACGTCGTGCCCGTCGATGAAGCCACGCTTGTAGCCCTGCCGGTCGGCGTATTGGTCCATCGCTCGCCGGTCGGGCTGGCTCCCCGCGTGGGCGGCCACTGCGGTGGCGGGCCCGGCACCGGCCGTGCTCGGTGGCGGAGGGTGCGGCGAGAGTGTCGGCAGATGGACGGAGATCTCCAGCGGCACGGTCCATGTCACCCGCCCGCTGTCGTCCATCCGGGCGGAGGGCGTAGCGGCGGCGGCCTCGCCCGCCAGCGTTCGATAATCGGGGACGAAATGGTCGCCCGACCGCTCGGGCTCTGCCCCGAGATCGAGCGCGCGGGCGAGCCGTTCGCGCGCGTGGGGCTCGAGATGGGCCAGGCGACCGCGCGCGTGGTGCACGATCGAGCTGATGCGGATCCCCTCGTTCACCTCGATATCGAGCGGGTTGCGATCATCGTCGAAGATCTGCCGCCACGGCCCGCCCCAGTGGTGCAGCGCGACCGGGCGCCACTCGCTGTTGAACACCGGGCTGCCCGACGAGCCGGGCTCGGTATCGGCGACATAATGCAGCGCATCGGCGAAGCGGCCGACCAGCCGGTTCTCGCGCAGCACCACCTCCTTGTGCCGGCCCTTGGGGTGCTGGACGATGTTCACGAACTCGCCCAGCATGTGCTTGTCGAGCGAATCCGACAGGCCGCTCCAGCCGAACATCTCGAGCGGATGCTCGCCGTCGAGCCGCTCTCCTATGGCGAAGATGGTGAAGTCGAGCCCGTCCGCATCGGCACTGTCGGCGACGAAGAGGCTGGGGTCGATCGCGAACCGGGTGACGGGCTTGGGCGTGCCGGTGAGGTCGAGTTCGAAATCGAACTCAATCGCCAGGGATCGCGCCAGGCCAGGATCTTCCACGACGTGATTGTTGGTCATGAACAGCCCGTTGCCGATCAGGAAGCCGCTGCCGAGCGGCCGGCCGTTGCGGTAGGCGACCCGGCCAACCGCGCGGGCGATGCGGGCGCCCTTTTCGAGAAAGCTGACGTTGACGAAATCGGTGGTGTCTCCCCACACCTTTTCGGCCAGTTCGGGGCGAGCGGCCACGCGATAGGGCGGGCCCTGAGTCGCCGCTTCAGTGAGGCTGCGCTTCTTGCCGGCCGAGGGCTGGCGATCGTCCACCGCATCCGAGATCGCCCGGCTGAGCGCCTCCGCCTCGCGGAGGGAAAGCCCGGCTTTTGCCTGAAGCCGATCGCGCCGTCGGTCAGGATCGGGCTCTGCGCCAAACGGATTGCCGGCGCGGGCCGCCTTGATCGAGCCCATGATCTCCGCACGGTTCTGCTGGATGCGCGCCCGAGCCGCGGTGGCAAATCGCTGGTTTGTCACTCGATTTTCCCCCGCCCACCCAACAGACAACCGCTTGCCGGTGTCAGCTTGCTGAACTTCAGGAAATCTCCTGCGTTTGTCAACCGAATGGAAGGACTTTAAAGGTATTATTGGGATCTGATTCGCATGTAAGAACTCGAAATATATTGACACGCGATAAGACTTTACCACTCTTCGATGCGATCTTTGCATTCTGTCGAAGATGGCAGGCAAATTGCTGCTTTGACTGACAAAAGATCGTTCATCAGGGGTTGTTTGCTTTGGATTGCAGGGAATGGTGAACAGCGCCGGAAGCCATCGTTCTTCTCTTGAGCAATGCTGCCGAGCACTCGTTTGGGGGGCGGCAGGCGGTGTGCGAGATCAATCCCGACCAGGAGGTCTTGGCGATCGGGCCATGCCCGGGCGCCGAAGGTGCGCAGCCCGTGGCGACCGAGGGCGAAGGCTCCGGCGCGCCGCTGCATGTCTACGGGCCGCGGGTCCGCATCCATCGGGCTTCCCATGGGGGCGGAGGCGCAACAGGAGACCGGCCCTGAAAACGGCGCGGAAACCGGGCGCGGAATCAATGACCGGCGGCCCTCAGCGAGATCGAGCAGATGGGGCCGGAGGCCTTCCAGCTGCGCCGTTCGCCCGAATTTCGCTCGGCCAAGCTCGAGCGGCCGCAGGACGGCGAGCCGTCAAACATGGAAGGCTGCCGGCCGCCCGCCGAATTCGGGCGCGAGGTCTTCGTCTTCGACGAGGACGAGTTGAGTTCGGGCGCCGAGGCAATCGGACCGAGCACCACCCCCCCTCGGCTCGGTCACGGTGAGGATCATCATGATCAACGGGCCTACCGCGGCGAGCTGTTCGGGCGCGGCGGAGGTGAAGCCGGCGGCCAGTTGCCAGTTGCATACGGCAATGCCCGGATCCTCGCCGGGATCGCGGCGGGGAGCTTGCTCGGCCCGCTTTCCGTCAGGTTCCTGGCCAGGCAACCTGCGTCATGCGCAGGAACAGCTCTGTGCCGCGCGCGACGCGTCTGTCGATCTCGGCATCGGCCAGTTCGGTCACGATGCCAAATTTGAGTTCCTTCTCAAGGAAACCGAGCCACAGCGATAGAAGGTCAGCCGCTGCCAGCAACGGATCGTCGATGACGATCTCGCCGCGTTGCGCCGCATCGTCGAGCATCGCGGCGAGGCGGGCCCGGGAACGGGCCGGTCCGGCCTCAAAGAAGCGTCGCGCGAGTTCTGGCATGTGCATGAATTCGACGGCGAGCATCCGATCGAGCGAAACATGGCTCGGGTGAAACAGGAACCGCAGCAGGATCACGCCGAATCTCACCAAGCGCTCGGCAAGCATCCCCGTGTTGTCGCCCTCCTCACAGGCACGCTCCATCTCCGCCATCGCCGAGCCGACCACAGCCTCGAACAACGATTCCTTGTCGTGAAAACGCTTGTAGATCGTGACCTTGGAGACCTCGGCGCGCGAAGCGATCTCCTCGATCGTCGCGGCCGTGAAGCCGCGTTCGAAAAAACAGGCGCGTGCCGCTTGCAGAATGGCCTCGTCCTTGGCGCGATCGGGCTTGCGACCGCCGAGGTTGCGCGCACGGTCAATTGGCGCGAGCGACAAAATCCATATCCGCAGCAATCTGTACGTTGACGTTCATGAACGCTAGTGTACACCAACCCCGACACGGACGCGAGTCGTCAGACACGATGCCGGTTTCTCGCAGGGAGGGGCACGGGGATGGGCTGGATAGCAATTCGCATGCTGACCGGTGACCGGGTCAAGTTCATCGGCCTGATCTTCGGCGTCGCCTTCTCCACCCTGCTTATCACCCAGCAGCTCTCGATCTTCGTCAATCTGCTGCTGCGCGGCGCCGCGGCGGTGCACGAGGTCCCCACCGCCGACATCTGGGTAATGGACCGCTCGGGCCGAACCCCAGACGTGACCCTGCCGATGCCCGCCACCGCGCTCGACCGGGTTCGCGGCGTATCGGGGGTCGGCTGGGCGGTGCCGATGATCCGTTCAGGCGCCACCGTCCGCACGCCCGAGGGCGATCTGGAGCCGGTAAGCGTGATCGGGGTGGATGACGCCACGCTGACCGGGCTGCCCCGCACGATGGTGGCCGGCGACCGCGAGCGGTTGAGCGACCCCGATGCGGTGTTCATCGACGATGTCGGCGCGCGCAAGCTGTTTCCCGCCGGGGGCGCGGTGGGCACCCGGCTCGAACTCAACGACCAGCGCGCGGTGGTGCGCGGCATCGTCGATGCAAACCCCACCTTCACCTCGACCGTGATCCTCTACACCCGCTATTCGAATGCGCTCGAGTTCGTCCCGGGCACGCGCAATCGCCTGTCGTTCATCCTGGCCCGAGCGGCACCGGGGAGCGATCCCGCCGCAGTCGCCAAGGCAATCGAGGCCGCGACGGGGCTGCGTGCCCGCACGCGGGACCAGTTCGCCCGCGACGGGGTGGATTACATCATCGAGAACACCGGCATTCCGATCAATTTCGGCATTACAGTGGCGCTGGGTTTTGTCGTCGGAGTGGCGATCGTCGGACTCACCTTCAGCCTGTTCATCCGCGACAACATTAAGCAGTTCGGCGCGCTGAAGGCCATCGGCGTCACCAACATGAAGATCCGCGGCATGGTGGCCACGCAGGCGGCGATGGTGGGGCTGATCGGCTATGGGCTGGGCATCCTGCTGGCGGTGCTGTTCGTGTGGACGGGCGCGCAGAACAGCGATGCCTTCAAGGGGTTCTACACGCCCTGGCAAATTCCGCTGATCACCGCCGCGGTGGTGATGGTGATGATCCTGCTGACGGGGCTGCTGGCGTTGCGCGTCGTGCTGCGCACCGAGCCGGCCGAGGTGTTCCGATGACGCCGGCGATCGAGGTGGCGGGCGTCACCAAGGCATTTCCGGTCGGCGACAGTCAGGTGCAGGTGCTGCACGGGATCAACGTGGCGATCCGATCGGGCGAGTTGACCTATCTGGTGGGCGAATCCGGCTCGGGGAAGACGACGCTCATCTCGATCATCGCCGGGATCCTGTTCCCCACGCAGGGGCGGGTGGAGGTGTTCGGAACCGATCTCTACGCGCTGAGCGACACGCGGCTGGTGCAGTTCCGCCTGGCGACGATCGGCTTCATCTTCCAGCAGTACAACCTCCTCCCGACGCTGACCGCGGCCGAGAATGCCGCCGTGCCGTTGATCGCGGCCGGAATGTCGCGCCGGGAGGCGACCGATCGCGCGCGCGAATTGCTCGATCGCCTCAATATCGCCGATCAGGCCGACAAGTTGCCGCGCCAATTGTCGGGCGGGCAGCAGCAGCGCGTGGCGATCGGCCGCGCGTTGGTCCACGCGCCGCGGCTGGTGGTGTGCGACGAGCCCACCGCAGCACTCGATGCGCGCTCCGGCCGCCGGGTGATGGACCTGCTGCGCGCAGTGGCGTTGGCCGAGGATCGCGCAGTCATCATCGTTACCCACGACAACCGTGTGTTCGACCTCGCCGATCGGATCCTGGCGATGGAGGACGGGCGGATCACCCATGACGGCACGACGATGCCGCAGGGCCATTGAGGACGAAGCCCGCCATGCAGCGCCTGAACTTTTCCCGCCAGATCTTGCCCGCTCTTGCCATCATCGGCATCCTTATTGCCGCCGTGCTGGTGTGGCGCAGCCAGCCGGATCGCAGCATGGCCCAGCCGGTGCGCACGCCGCCCACGGCCGGTGGGGCCGCCAACGTAGTGGCGGGGGCCGGCGTGGTCGAGCCATCGAGCGAGCTGATCGAGATCGGCGTGCAGCTTCCCGGCGTGGTGGCTCGCGTATACGTTATTCCGGGCGATCAGGTCGCCGCCGGGGAGCCCTTGCTGGCGATCGACAGCCGCGATGCCCGTGCCGCACTGGCGGAGGCCGAGGCTCGCCTCGCCCGGCAGCGCGAGGGAGCAGTGGCGGCGCAGGTGGCGCTCGACGTGGCCCGGCGGCAACTGGCGCTGTATCGCGACG
>LXQI01000021.1:51049-149701 GCA_001683845.1 Erythrobacter sp. ANT-B3C2
GAGGATGCGCGCGCCATCAGCCGGCAAGAGGTGATTGAGCGAGAAGGGGTCGCTGACGACGCTGCCGCACGGCTGGCGGTGGCGCGCGCCGAGATCCGCGAGGCGCAGGCTGCGGCCGCCGCTGCGCGGGTCACGCTCGATCGGCTCACCATCCGCGCGCCGCTGGCGGCTCAGGTGCTGCAGGTTCGCACCCGCGAAGGTGAATATGCCACCGCCGGCCGGGCGCAGGGCAATAATAGCGAGCCGCTGATGACGCTGGGTGTCACCCGGCCGCTGCATGTCCGCATCGATATCGACGAGAACGAAATCGCGCGCGTGGCGCTGGGCCGGCCGGCGATCGTCAGCGCGCGCGGTGCCGCCGATCGCCGGGTGCGCGCCGGCTTCGTGCGGGCCGAGCCGCTGATCGTGCCCAAGCGATCGCTGACCAATTCGGCGACCGAGCGGGTCGACGTGCGCGTGCTGCAGCTGATCTATGCGCTGCCGGCCGATGCAGGGTTCTTCGTCGGCCAGCAGGTCGACGGCTTCGTGCCGGCCGGCCCTGGGCAATGAAGCGGGTACTGCTCCTGACGGTGCTGCTTGCGGGCTGTGCCGCAGTCGATCGGGCGCCGCCGGCTGCCGGGGTGGTGCTCCCCGACGCTTTCGCGCTGCTTGATCGTGAGCGGGCGAACGACGGGGCGGTGAGCGATCTGCTGCCGCATGGCGACCCGGCCTTCGCGGCACTCCATGCCCGCGCGCTGGCCGATGCACCGACGCTTGCCGCGGCCGTGGCGCGGATCGACATCGCGCGGGCCGGCCTGCGGGCCAGCCGTGCGGCACGCTTGCCGGCGCTCGACGCAAGCGGCGCGATCGCGCGGCAGCGGGTCAATCCGGCGCAGTTCGGCGGTGCGATCCCCGCCGGCGCTCCGGTCGAGCCGAACCGCACGACCTTCGACCTGGGCCTATCGGCAAGCTGGGACGCCGATCTGTTCGGGCGCCTGCGCGCCAGCGAGCGGGCCGCGGCGGCGCGGATCGGCGCGGCCGGCGCCGATGCCGCGGCTGTGCGCCTATCGCTGACCGCCGATATTGCCGCCACGGTGATCGATGCGCGCACGCTCGCCGCGCAGGCCGAGGTGGTGCGCGCCGACATCGCCAGCGCCGCCGATCTCGTGCAGATCACCCAGGTGCGCAGCCGCGCCGGCCTCGTGCCGGGCTTCGACCTGGTTCGGGCACAATCGCTGGAGGCCGATGCGCGGGCGCGGCTGGAGCCGATTCGGTCCGAGCAGGCGGCGGCCCTGGGTCGCCTCGTCACGCTCACGGCCATTCCCGCAACCGAGATCCAGGCGGCGATGGAACTGCCGCCCGCCCCGCCGATGCGCGCGCTCCCCGCGCTGGCAGTGCCTTCGGTTCTGCTGCGTGGGCGACCCGACATCATTGCCGCCGAACGTCGCCTGCTCGCTGCCGATGCCGAGATCGCCGCTGCTGCCGCAGAGCGCTTCCCCCGGCTGAGCATCACGGCCACGCTGGGCCTGTTTGCGCTCGCCTTGGGCGATGTGTTCGACGAAGCGTCGCTGATCGGATCGGTTGGCGCGGGGCTGGCAGGGCCGCTGCTCGATTTCGGGCGGGTGGGCGCGCGGATCGACCAGCGCCAGGCCGAAGCGCGTGAGGCCTTCGCGCTTTATCGCGGCGCGGTGTTCACCGCGCTGGGCGAGACCGAAGCCGGGCTGGGCGCGATCAATGCGGCCGACGCCCGGCTGGCGCTGCTCGAACGACAGGCGCTGCTCGACCAGGATGCCACCGCTCTGGCGCGCGAACGCTACCGGCGCGGGCTTGACACATTCCTGACCGTCCTCGATGCCGAGCGCAGCGCCAACAGCTCCCGCAATGCGGCGATCGAAGCTGCGGGCCAGACGTCGCGTGCCCGGATCGAACTGTACCGGGCCATCGGTGGTGCCGAACCGAAATGAGGAGGCAGGCTCGGGCGGCGGCCTGGGGCCCACCTTGTGGCCGTAGAGAGGAGCGCCGCTCGATCGCATGACGCACCACTGCGACATTAGCCCCGCAGGCAACACTGGCTGGCGTCTCAGTTTGCAACTAAACCCATTAAGTACTTGCAATCGCTAGGCGGTTCATACAGCCCCCGACTCCTATTGCCACGCGGCTTGGGATGACGAATGAACAAATCCGCGCGCTACGATGATCTGGAACTGCTTCGGGGAATCGCCGCACTCGCAGTAGTCGTGTACCATTTCCTGCAAGCCTTCTTGCCCCATCACAAGGCATTGCCCCTTGTGGCTGCCCTGGGCTTGACAGTCGAGCGACCGTTCTTGCTCGCGCCCGTCAACGGGCCCTTTATGGTCACGATCTTCTTCGTGTTGTCGAGCTACGCGCTCACCCTCAAGCTGGTAGAGAAACGCGCCCCAGGAGCCGTCCTGACGGCGATCACCAAACGGTTTCCCCGCCTTTTGCCACTCACCCTGATTGGCACGGTCATTCCTGCCGCGCTGTTTGCGATAGGCTGGCTGTTCAACGATGAAGTTGCGCCACTGACAGGCTCAGAATGGCTTCGACTCCATGGCGGGATTCATCCCAGCGAGAACGCCCCATGGATTGCCGGGGCGCTGTTCGACAGTGTGCAATTGTTCGACCGTGGCTGGAGCCCATACAACTCGGTTCTTTGGACAATGCGTTACGAGCTGCTTGGCAGCCTGGCGGCTCTGTTCACCGCTCTGGTCATTGCGGGCCCGCGGAAGCCGCTGCTAGACTTGGCGATCACCGTCTTGCTCGCGATGGCAGCGCTCAAGGTTCATGCACTGTGCGCAATCTGTGTCGCCACGGTGCTGCTGACGAAGTACCTTCGCAACTCGAACGTAACGTTTGCCCCCAGAAGGGCGATGGTGCTGATCGTGTGCGGCCTGCTTATAGGAAGTACCTATAAGCCCTTTCCGGAATCCATGGCCATGGATCCGGACATTGGTCACCATGTCATTCGGATGGATTGGCTTATCCACGGGGTGGGCGGAATTATGATCTTTCTCGGCGTCCACTGCTGGCGTCGTGCCTCGGTACCGGACTGGCCGGCGGCTCGCTTGCTGGGACGGCTATCCTTTGCGGTGTATGTCTTGCACGTGCCGGTGATAAGCTCGCTAGCGAGCGGAATAGTCTATTGGCTGGGGTATGGTTGGCTGAGCGTCATCGTGGCAGGCCTCGCGACAGCAGCGGCGACGGGGGCCTTGGCTTTGGTCGCTTCAGGCTTTGACCTATGGTGGGTGGGTCGCCTGAACTGGGCAGTACGTTCGGTTGTCTCGCGTCAAGCTGCTCACCGGGGATTGCAGGCCCGTGGGACCGACGCTCCCTGAACCTAAGCGGCCAGTGCCCTCAAGGATTGCGTGTGTCCACAAGCGCCTCCCCGAAAAGCTTACGGATACCGGATTGGTCATCCATTGGATCGGCGCGTCTTGTCGCCGATTCCGTGATCGTCCCGGCACGGCGGGCCCTCTCCTGCACGCCAAGGCACGTCTGGTGCGGGCCGCTGCGGTGTGAAGAAGCGCCTCGCATCCGCCTTTCGGGCATCACCGCGCCGGAGCCAGACGGCGGTTGCCGCAGTGCGCAGCCTCGCGTCGATGTGAACGCGCACGAAGCCTGCCGATCTTAATTCGAACGAATGATTACCTCCTATTTGCTAGCCGAGAAGAACCAGGGCGGCCGAGCGGCAAGGTGCAGCAAAATTGTTGATTTATGGTGAGCCCTGCTGGGTTCGAACCAGCGACCTACTGATTAAAAGTCAGTTGCTCTGCCGACTGAGCTAAGGGCCCCACCGCGCCGCGCGGGCGCGAGCGGTCACCTAGGCAGGCGCCCCGGGCGGGTCAAGCGTGCGGCGAGCTGGCGCAGGGTGTGGCCCCGCGTTCGCCCCGGAGCGGGGTCGCGCCAATGCGGTGCGATCTCGGCGGCCGGGCCGAGCACGAACAGCCGCTCGCGAAACGCCCTGTGCGGCAGCGTCAGCCCGGGCGAGGCCCAGCGTCCGCCGCTCCACAGCACGATATCGAGATCGAGCACCCGCGCCCCCCAACGCCGTCCACCCTGCCGGCGGCCGAACGCGCTCTCGATCCGCTTCAGCAACGCAAGCAGCGGAACGGGAGCGAGCGCCGTCTCCACCACTGCCGCCGCATTGGCATAGCGCCGGATAGACGGGCCGAGCGGAGCACTCCCGATCACCGCCGAACGCGCGCGCACCGCCAGCCCCTCCGCCTCCAGTCGTACGAGCGCCGCCTCCAGCACCCGCATCGGCGGTCCGTAGCGATGGTGCCGCCGATTGGAGCCCAGCGCAATCAGATAGCGCTGCTGCGCCCCGCCGCTCAGATATCCTCGCAAAGCCGCCCGTAGAGCTGCGGGCGCCGATCGCGGAAAAAGCCCATTCCCGCCCGGTGCCGCGCCGCCTCGGCAAGGTCCAGCTCCGCGACAAGCGCCCCGGTATCCTCGCGCGCGGCTTCGGCCACCAGATCGCCCCATTCGTTGGTAATGAAGCTGTGGCCGTAGAAGGTCTGCCCTGCTTCGCAGCCGATGCGGTTGGCAGCGACCACCGGCATGCAGTTGCTCACTGCATGGCCCACCATCGCCCGGCGCCACATCCGGCTGGTATCGAAACTGGCGTCGTAGGGCTCGGAGCCGATGGCGGTGGGGTAGAACAGCAGCTCGGCCCCCATCAAAGCCATCGCCCGGGCGGTTTCGGGATACCATTGGTCCCAGCAAATGCCCACGCCGATGCGCGTTCCCGCGACGTCCCACACCCTGAAGCCGGTATTGCCCGGACGGAAATAATATTTCTCCTCATAGCCCGGCCCATCGGGAATATGGCTCTTGCGATAGGTGCCGAGCACCTCCCCGTGCTCGTCGATCATCGCCAGCGTGTTATAATAATGGTGGCCGTCGCGTTCGAAGAAGCTTGTTGGGATTGCCACCCTGAGCCGTGCGGCCAGCTGCTGCATCGCCAGCACCGCCGGATGCTCTGCGGTGGGGCGAGCGAGGGCAAAGAAGCGCTCATCCTCCTCGCGGCAGAAATAGCCGCCGGAAAACAGCTCTGGCGGCAGCACAATCCGCGCACCCTGCCCTGCTGCCTGCTCCACCAGCGCGCTGACCGCTGCGATGTTGTCCTGCTCCGCCTCCAGATCGAGCGAAAGCTGCAGCGCGGCGACGGTGATCCTGGTCATGGCCGGGGTGAGGTAGGTCCACTCCCGGCCGTGAACAAGCGGGAAACCCGCGCAACCTGGTCCGATCGTCGCGTTCGGCGCAGGCGCCACGATGCCGCGCGCGTCGTCACGGGCATATCGGGCCCCGCCGCCGAACTGCGGTTGCCCTGCCGATCAGTCGCGCTTGCGGAACAGCAGCGTCATCCGGTCGCTCTCGCCGATGTCGCGCAATTCCGCGCGCTGGGTGCGCCATGAGGGGGAGACCTCCCACACGCCCTCGGGATGATCGGCACTGTCCTGCGGATTGGCGTTGATCTCGCTCTGGCCAGCCAGTTCGAAGCCCATCGCTTCGACCAGGCCGATCACGTCCTTCTCGCGCACATAGCCCATCGGGCCGCCCGCATAGCTGGCGGGCGCATCGGCCTTGGCGCGGTGCTGGACGATGCCGAGCATGCCGCCCGGCTTGAGCAGGTCGCGCATGGCTTTCAACTCGCTATCGGCGAAGTTCCAGCGCATCATGTTGTGCATCATGCGGATGACCACGATGCGGTCGAAGGTGCCCTTGTCCGCATCGCTCACCGCATCGAGCGTCAGCCCCGCGGTGCCCGCCTGATCGCGCCCGGTCCATTCTGCGACCTTGCCCGGGAAATCCTCGGCACCCTTGCGAATGCCGGCCTGCGCCTCCTCGCTGAACGGGCCGTTATCGGGCGTGAAATACAAGCCCACCAACTGGCCCTGTGGGCTCAGATAGTTACCCAGCACCCGCGAGTACCATCCGCCGCCCGGCGCATATTCGCCCACCTTCATGTCCGGCTCGATGCCGAAGAAGGCGAGCGTTTCGGCCGGGTGCCGGTGTGCGTCGCGCGGCTGGTCCGCCGCCCGGTTCGGGTTGGCGACCGCGGCCTGCAGCGCGGCCTGCCCCTCGGCGCTGATCGTGTGATTGTGGGCCGCGGCAGGTGCGGTGGCGGCGAGTGCAAGCCCTGCTGCAGCAAGGGTGGCCAGAATGGTGCGCATCGTCGATTCTCTCCCAGAGGCAAGTCAGGCCCAGCCTAGGCGAGCACGCGGAGATGACAAGCGGGGCGGCGCTTCCTATCTGCCCTGCAGCAAGGAGATGCGCATAATGGCAAGCGAAACGGCGATCGTGGCGGGCGGCTGCTTTTGGTGCACCGAGGCGGTGTTCCGCATGTGCACAGGGATAGAGGAGGTCGAGAGCGGCTATATCGGCGGCACCGTGGAGCACCCCACTTATAAGCAGGTGTGCAGCGGCAGCACCGGCCATGCGGAGGCGGTGCGGCTCACTTTCGACCCCGATGCAATCGGCTATTCCGATCTGCTCGACGTTTTCATGGGCACGCACGATCCGACACAGCTGAACCGGCAGGGGGGAGATGTCGGCACGCAGTATCGCAGCGCGATCTTCCCGCTGAGCGACGCCCAGCGCGCGGAGGCGGAAGCGGCCATCGACCACTGGAATGCCGAGCACGGTGCCAATGCGGTGACCACCATCGAGGGCCCGGCGCAATGGTACCCGGCCGAGGATTACCATCAGGAATATTGGGCAGGCGAAGGCCAGCGAAACCCCTATTGCCAGGCGACGATCCCGCCCAAGCTGATGAAGCTGCGCAAGGGTTTTGGCGAGAAGGTCAAGGCGTAGCTTGACCAAAGAAGGGGTGCCGATAGCGGGCGAATGAGGGCAGCGCTCAGCGTTCCCCACCTAGCGCTTCTTCAAGATCTCGATCTTGTTCTTTTTGGCAAAATCCTTGGTTGATTCCTCGCTGCGGCCGAGGGCCTTGGCGATGGCTTGGAGGCCGTGACCCTTGGCGGCGAGGTTGCGCAGTTTGCCGGCTTCCTCGCTGTTCCACGGCTGCTTATGGCGCTCGAAGAACTCCTTGGCCATCAGCTTGCCTCCTTCTTCGCGGCCGCCTTGCTGGCAGGCGCCTCCTTCTTGGCCGGGACCTTCTTGGCCGCTGTCTTTTTAGCCGGGGCTTTCTTGCGCCCGCCCTTCTTGGCCGGGGCCTTGGCCGCGCGCTCATCGATCAGGGCAATCGCCTGTTCGTCGGTCATGTCCTCGGGCTTCATGTCCTTGGGAATAGTGGCGTTGGTGGTGCCGTCGGTGACGTAGGCGCCGTAGCGGCCCGGCATCACGCGCATCTCCGCGCCGCTGGTGGGGTGCACGGCCAACACCTTGATCGGCTCGGCCTTGCCCCGCCCTTCCCCGCTCTTGCGGTTGGCCGCCTCCGCGAGCAGCGCCACCGCGGCGTTCATGCCGGTTTCGAACACGTCCTGCGTGGAGGAAAGCTTGGCGTACTTGCCGGCGTGTCTCAGGTAGGGCCCGTAGCGGCCGATGGCGGCCTCGATCGGCTCGCCTGTATCGGGGTGCTGGCCTACGATGCGCGGCAGGCTGAGCAGCCTGAGCGCCCATTCGAGGTTGAAATCCGGCAGATCCTTGGGGATCGAGGCGCGCTTGGCCTCCTTGCCCTCGCCCAGCTGGATGTAGGGACCGAACCGGCCGACTTTGCGCTCTACCGGCAGGCCGCTCTCAGGGTCGGTACCCATCGACTCGTCCTCGCCCGCGCCATCCTCGCCGCCCGGCTGGCCGAAGCGACGGCGGAAGGTGCATTCGGGGTAATTGCCGCAAGCGATAAAGGCTCCGAACTTGCCGCCGCGCAGCGAAAGCCGTCCGCCGTCGCGCCCTTCGGCCACACATTTGGGGCAGGCGCGCGGATCGGCGCCATCGGCCTGCGGGGGGAACAGGTAGTCCGAGAGGAACTCGTCCAGCACCTCGGTGACCTCGGAGGGCTGGCGCTCCATCACCTCATCGCTCTTGGGCTTGAAATCGCGCCAGAAGGCTTCGAGCACCGCCTTCCATGCCGCGCGCCCGCCGGAGACATCGTCAAGCTCCTCCTCCATGCCGGCGGTGAAATCGTAGGCGACGTAGCGCTCGAAGAAGCGTTCGAGGAAAGCAGTCAGCAGGCGCCCCGATTCCTCGGCGAAGAAGCGGTTCTTCTCCATCCGCACATAGGCGCGATCGCGCAGCGTCTGGATGGTGGAGGCGTAGGTGGAGGGGCGGCCGATTCCCAGCTCCTCCAGCCGCTTGACCAGGCTGGCCTCGGAGAAGCGCGCCGGCGGCTGGGTGAAATGCTGCGTGGCGGCAACGCCCAGCTTGGCGGGCGCATCGCCCTTGCGCATCAGCGGAAGCAGACTGTCCTCCTCGTCCTCGTCCTTCTGGTCGCGCCCTTCCTCGTAGATCGCCAGGAAGCCGGGGAACTTCACCACCTGGCCGGTGGCGCGCAAGCTGTGGCGTCCGGTGGGATCGCGCAGGGTGACGGTGGTGCGCTCCAGGCTGGCCGCGGCCAT
This sequence comes from Erythrobacter sp. ANT-B3C2, assembly GCA_001683845.1. GTDB lineage: Bacteria > Pseudomonadota > Alphaproteobacteria > Sphingomonadales > Sphingomonadaceae > Croceibacterium. The sequence continues at coordinate 59,569 of LXQI01000021.1, forward strand.
CTGGCTCGCCATCGCGCGCTTGAAGATCAGCTCATACAGCCGGCCCTCGTCGCCGCTGCCCGCACGGTCGCGGGTGAACTCAGTCGGGCGGATCGCCTCGTGCGCTTCCTGCGCGTTCTTGGCCTTGCTCTGGTAAATGCGCGCCTTCTCGGGGAGGTAGTGCCCGTCGTAGCGCTCGGTGATGGCCTTGCGGCAGGCGCTAATGGCGCTGCCGTCCATCTGCACGCCATCAGTCCGCATATAGGTGATCGCGCCGGCCTCGTAGAGCGATTGCGCCAGCCTCATAGTGTGCGCGGCGGAATAGCCGAGCTTGCGCGCGGCCTCCTGCTGCAGCGTGGAGGTGGTGAAGGGCGGCGCGGGGTTGCGCTTGAACGGCTTGGTCTCGACCTCTTCCACCGTGAAGCGCGAAGCCTCCACCGCGGCGCGCGCACGTTCAGCGGTGGCGCCGTCGCCGATGGAGAGGCGGTCCAGCCTCTCGCCATCGAAGCTGACGAGCCGGGCGGCGAACTCGGTGCCGTCCTGCTCCATGCGGGCGACGACCGACCAATATTCCTGCGCGACGAAGGCCTCGATCTCGCGCTCGCGGCTGACGATCAACCGCAATGCCACCGATTGCACGCGGCCCGCGCTCTTCGCGCCCGGCAGCTTGCGCCACAGCACGGGCGAGAGGGTGAAGCCAAACAGATAATCGAGCGCGCGGCGGGCGAGATAGGCGTCGATCAGATCGGTATCGAGCTGGCGGGGTGTCTTCATTGCCTCGGTCACCGCCTGCTTGGTGATGGCGTTGAAGGTGACCCGGTCCACCTCGGCGGGCAGCGCCTTGCGCTTCTTGAGCAGCTCCAGCACGTGCCAGCTGATCGCCTCGCCCTCCCGATCGGGGTCGGTGGCGAGGATCAGGCGAGTGGCCTTCTTGGCGCTATCGGCGATGGCTTTCACCTGGTCGCGGTTGCGCTTGTCGGCATAAACCTCCCAATCCATTTCGAAGCCTTCGTCCGGCCGCACGCTGCCATCCTTGGGCGGCAGATCACGGACGTGGCCGTAGGAGGCGAGGACCTTGAAGTCCTTGCCGAGATAGCCCTCGATGGTCTTGGCCTTGGCGGGGGATTCCACGATAACAAGCTGCATAGGCGGGTGCGGTGGTCCTTGCGTGTGTGTACGCGCGAGAGTGCTGACGGGGTGGCGGGTTCGTCAAGCGGCTGTTGCTTGGTTATGCCGATGCCATAAAGGCTGGGGAAGCGCATGGGCCGGCTGCCGCCCGATGCCGGGGTCTCCATGCGCCTTTCTGTCATCAACGGGTGCTACCGCCCGTCAAATCGATTGTTCGAAACCAATCGGAATGAACTGAAGGAACCTCGCTTGCCCCATCGCTACATGCTGATCCTCGCGCTCGGTTCGGCGCTGCTCGGAACCCCGGCGCTGGCCGATCCGGCGCAATCCACCACGCAGCAATATCGCCAGCAGGCGCAAGCGGAGCTGGAAGTTCGCAAGAATGCCGCCGAGCGGCCGGCCCACGCGCGCAACGTGATCATTTTCATCGGCGACGGCATGGGGATCTCGACGCTGACAGCGGCCCGGATCCTGGCCGGAGAGGCTGCCGGTGTGGACGGTGAATCCTTCGTCACCGCGATGGACCGGCTGGACCACGCGGCGCTGGTCAAAACCTACTCGCACAACGCCCAGGTGTCCGACAGCGCATCCACCGCGACCGCGATCCTGGCTGGCGTGAAGACCCGCAGCGGCGTGATCGGCGCCGGCCCTGAAACAATGCTGGACGATTGTGCCACCATGTTGGCGAACCGGGTCCCCTCACTCTTCGCAATGGCCCAGGAGGCCGGTCTCGCGACCGGGGTGGTCACCACCACCGGCATCACCCACGCCACGCCGGCGGCGGCCTATGCGCATACGCCGCAACGCAATTGGGAGGCGGACGCCGACATGCCGGCCGAGGCGCTGGCGCAGGGCTGCCAGGATATCGCTCGCCAGCTGATCGAGGGCCCGGTCGGCTCAAAGCTCGAGGTCATGTTCGGCGGCGGGCGACGCGCGTTCCTGCCGGCCAGTGCGCCGGATCCCGAATATCCCGACCAGACCGGCGAGCGAAAGGATGGCCGCGATCTCATCGCCGAATGGCGCGCCGCCAATCCGGGGTCCGCGTTCGTCTGGAATGCGGCGCAGTTCGCCGAACTGGACCAGGCAGCCGGCACCCGCCTGTTGGGCTTGTTCGAGCCAGGGCACATGCAATTTGAGGCCGATCGCGCGAAAGACGCGGCCGGCGAACCGTCGCTGGCGGACATGGTCGCGCTCGCCATTGCCCGCCTGTCGCATGGGGATCAGGGCTATGTCCTGCTGGTGGAAGGCGGACGCATCGATCATGCGCACCACGCGGGGAATGCCTATCGCGCGCTCACCGACGCCGTGGCGTTCGATGCCGCGATTGCGAGGGCGGTCGAACTGGTGGACCCGGACGAAACGCTGATCGTCAGCACCGCCGACCATAGCCATGTGTTGACCATCAGCGGCTATCCCGAGCGCGGCAATCCTATCCTCGGCACGGTCGCTTTCGGCGAAAATCGGCCCGTCCTGGCGCTCGACGGCAAGGCCTACACAACGCTGGGCTATGCCAACGGCCCCGGGGCCATCGGCGCGGGCGGGCGGCCCGATTTGGCGCCCGAGGAAGCCGTTGCGCACGATTACCGGCAGCAGGCCACGGTGCCGCTCGGCTCGGAAACGCATGCCGGCGAAGACGTGGTGGTCAAGGCATCGGGCGCCGGCGCCCAGCTGTTTCGCGGCACCATTGAGCAGCACACGATCTTCTACCTGATGCACGAGGCCCTGTTCGGCGAGAGGCCGTGAGCGCGGCGCCGCTCGGATCGGCCGTCGACCGAAAAATCCGCCTCCGCGCATGGCCTCCCGACAGCCGTAGCTCGGCTTCATCCCGCTAGGCTCACCCGGCCCCCCGCGTGGCGCACCAGCAGCCCAGCGATCTCCAGCTCCAGCAGCGCGGTCTGAACCGCGCCCGCAGGCTGGCCGGTCTGCCGGATCAGCTCGTCGACGCCGATGGGCGCGGTGGTCAGCAGGGCGGCGATGTCCGCCGGATCGGCGGGCCATTCGTTCTCGGTTGGCCCGTCGCCAAGAGGCAAGACATGCGGGTGGGCCTCGCTGACGGTTGAGCGGGGGTGGCCGGTGAAGCCTTCCAGCAGCTCGACCACTTCGGCCGGCGACTGGACCAGCACCGCGCCATCGCGGATCAGCTGGTTGCAGCCGTGGCTGCGCGGCTCCAGCGGGCTGCCGGGAATCGCCATCACCTCGCGCCCCGCCTCACCCGCCAGCCGGGCAGTGATCAGCGAGCCCGATCTGGGCGCCGCCTCGATCACCAGCGTGCCCAGCGAAAGGCCGGCGATGATCCGGTTACGGCTAGGAAAGTGGCTGGCGCGCGGCTCGGTGCCGGGGGGCTGCTCGGCCAGCAGCAGCGCCTCGCTGGCGATGCGCTCCTGCAGGCCGGCGTGCTGCGGTGGATAGGCGATCTCGATGCCGCTGGCGATCACCCCGATCGTGCCGCCCCCACCACCGCCCTTGCCCGCGGAAAGCGCGCCCTGGTGCACCGCACCGTCGATCCCGCGGGCGAGGCCCGATACGACGACAAAGCCCTGCTCCGCCAGCGCGGCCGCGAACTCGCGCGCTAGTTTCACCGCCACAGCCGAGGCGTTGCGCGCGCCCACCAGCGCCACGCAAGGGCGGCTCGCCAGCGCGAGGTCGCCGCGGAAGGTGAGCACTGGCGGCGCGCTTTCGAGCTGGCCAAGCAGTTCGGGATAGTGCGGCGAATCGTGGAACAGGTAGCGCGCGCCGGCTGCCCGTGCAGCGAGGATCTCGCGCTCGATCCGCTCCACCGGCGCCGCGCTGTAAGGACGGCCGCCGCGCCGGGCAAGATCGGGCAGCGCCTCGATCGCCGCCGAGGCCGTGGCGAAGCGCCGCAGCAGCTGGAAATAGGAGATCGGCCCGATGTTGGGCGAGCGCAGCAGGCGGATGCGGGCGAAGGCCTCCTCCTGACTGAGGTGGATCGGCGCGCTCACTTCGTGCGGCCGAGGCGCGGCTCCGTTCCGCTGGCCAATCGCTGGAGATTGGCGCGGTGCAGCCACACCACCAGCGCTGCGATCACCGCCAGCACGGGCACGTAGGCGCCGTAGCCCAGCAGCGCCGCCGCAAGGGCTGCCGCGACCACCGCGCTCATCCCGGCCACCGAGCTGATCCGCATCAGCGCTAGCAGCGCCAGCCACACTGCCGCATAGGCGAGCCCGATCGGCCAGGCGAGGCCGAAGCTCACCCCCGCGTTGGTCGCCACACCCTTGCCGCCCCTGAAGCCCAGCCACACGGGGAAGCAATGGCCCAGCACCGCCCCCAGCGCCGCGGCCGGGACCGGGCCGATGGCACTCGCCGCCCCCTCTTGGTCGAACAGCGCGCGCGCGAGCAGCACCGGTGCCAGCCCCTTCGCCATGTCCAGCAGCAGCGTCGCGGCCGCCAGCCATTTGCTGCCGGTGCGCAGCACGTTGGTGGCGCCGATATTGCCGCTGCCGATGGAGCGGATGTCACCCTTGCCCGCCGCCGCCGCGAGCAGCAGGCCGAACGGGATCGAGCCGATGGCATAGCCCAGCAGGAGGGCGTAGAGCGCGTCTGGAGCGATGGGCATGTCCTTCCCCTTGGCCCCCGCCATAGCCGCTCGCTTGCATTTCGGGAGGGGGAAAATTAGCGCGAGGGCCACCATGGTTGACGAACCACGGCAGTCCCGTGCCGCCGCCCCCATCCTGCTGTTCGATTCCGGCATCGGCGGCCTCACCGTGCTGGCCGAGCTGCGCAAGCTGCTGCCGCAAGCGCCGGTGATCTACGCGGCCGATCATGCGGGGCTGCCCTATGGCGAGAAGAGCGAGGCCGAGATCGCCGCGCGGGTGGCCGGGCTGCTCGGGCTGCTGGCGGAGCGCTACCATCCGCGGCTCATCTGCATCGCCTGCAACACCGCCTCCACCATCGCGCTGGGCATGGTGCGCGAGGTGCTGCGCGTGCCGGTGGTCGGCACCGTGCCCGCGATCAAGCCTGCCGCTAAGATGACGCGCAGCGGCACGATCGGCCTGCTCGGCACCGCGGCGACGGTGCGGCAGGCCTATGTCGACCGGCTAGAGGCCGAGTTCGCCACCGGCAGGCGGCTGCTGCGCCATGCCGCGCCCGAACTGGTGGGCGCGGCCGAGCGCAAGCTGCGCGGCGAGGCAGTGGCGCCCGAAGCGATTGCCGCGGCCGCCCGAGGCCTGCGCGACCAGCCGGGCGGCGAAGCGATCGACACAATCGTGCTCGCCTGCACCCATTTCCCGCTGCTCGAGCCCGAACTCGCCGGGGCTTTCGGCCCGGGCGTGCGCTTCGTCGACGGCGCAGCAGGCATCGCCAGGCGCATCGCCCATCTCACCGCCGGGCAGAATTTCGAGCGCCAAGTGCCTGATTGTGCGGTGTTCACGGGGTCGCCGGAGAGCACCGCCGCGCTGGCCCCGGCGCTCGCCCACTATGGGCTGGAGCATTGTGGTGCGGTTTGATGCGAATCACTCGCAAAGTGAGTGCTTTAATCGGAGCAGCGGAGCGATTAAGTGCGCGTCAGACACAGGCCGGGCAATCTGCGCGGCGCCGTTTGGGGCAGGTCCGCTGAACTACGACCAGATTTTCGACCAGGCGATCGACCGCCTCCATTCCGAGGGGCGATATCGCGTCTTCATCGATATTCTGCGCAACAAGGGCGCCTATCCCAACGCGCGCTGTTTTGCCGGGCACAACGGCCCCAAGCCGATCACCGTTTGGTGCTCCAACGATTATCTTGCGATGGGCCAGCACCCCAAGGTGGTCGCGGCGATGGAGGAGGCGCTGCATGATGTCGGCGCGGGCAGCGGCGGCACGCGCAATATCGGCGGCAACACGCATTACCATATCCAGCTGGAGCGCGAGCTGGCGGATCTGCATGGCAAGGACGGCGCGCTGCTGTTCACCAGCGGCTATGTCTCGAACGACGCCACGCTCTCCACCATCGCCCGCCTGCTGCCGGGTTGCGTGATCTTCTCGGACGAACTGAACCATGCCAGCATGATCGCCGGCATCCGCAATTCCGGCTGCGAGAAGCGCATCTTCCGCCATAATGATATGGCGCATCTGGAAGAACTGATCGCCGCCGAGGACCCGCGCCTGCCCAAGCTGATCGCCTTCGAGAGCGTCTATTCGATGGATGGCGACGTGGCCCCGCTGCACGCTCTGTGCGACCTCGCCGCCAAGTACAACGCGCTGACCTATTGCGACGAGGTGCACGCCGTGGGCATGTATGGCGCGCGCGGCGGCGGCATTTCCGAGCGGGATGAGGCGGCGCACCGGATCGACATTATCGAGGGCACGCTGGGCAAGGCCTTCGGCGTGATGGGCGGCTATATCGCGGCAGACCAGCGGATCGTGGATTGCGTGCGCTCCTATGCGCCGGGCTTCATCTTCACCACCTCACTCTCGCCGGTGCTGGTGGCGGGCGTGCTGGCCGCGGTGCGCCACCTCAAGCAATCGAGCGAGGAGCGCGAAGCGCAGCAGGCCGCCGCCGCCACGCTGAAGCGCCTGTTCCGGCATGCCGGCCTGCCGGTGATGGATTCGACCACGCATATCGTGCCGCTAATGGTGGGTGACCCGGTGCGCGCCAAGCGGATCAGCGACATCCTGCTGGCCGAATACGGCGTCTATGTGCAGCCGATCAATTACCCCACCGTGCCGCGCGGCTCCGAGCGGCTGCGCTTCACCCCTGGCCCGGCCCACACCGAGCCGATGATGGAAGAGCTGACCGGCGCGCTGATCGAAATCTGGGACCGGCTGGAGCTGGAGCTCAAACAGGCGGCCTGACCCGCCGCTAGACGGGGCGCTGGATCATCCTTCGCGTCCGTGCTGCTGGTGACCGAGCTGATGCTCGATGCTGCGGAGCGCAGCGAGCACGGCGTCCCACTCTCGGTCCCTGTCGTCTTCGCGCTCTGTCGGGTGGCGATGCTGGTGCTGATGCCGGTCAGCGACGCGCGAGGCGTGGCTGGCGTGGCCGCCGTTGATCGCCTTGCTGGTGCCCGGCGAAAAAGGCCACCCTGTTATGCAGGTCTGATCTCGCCAAGCTCTCGATTTTATACGTCCCTAGCGCTGGGCAGGCGTGCACTCAGCCTCACCGGGCAATCCACGCCTTGCGCTCTCAATGCTGCGACGGTCGGACTAATAGAATCTGCCCGCGGGACGTCGTGCAAAGCATAGTTGATGCATCTCTCTTTGACCGGTTTTCTCCACGACATGATATAATTCAATTTTGATCTACTTACCTTAGCTTCAAACCACCAACTTAGATCATTCATCATCAATTAAGGATCAGGTGATCTTTCTCGGAACACTGCCACTGCCCATCCATTGCTTAAGTGCGGCACCGACGTCGCAAAATCAAAATGGAAAGGACGGAAATGGCAGAGATTCCCGTTGAAAAACGGTCTTCGAACAACTGGCTCTGGATCCTCCTGGCGCTGCTGCTCGTTGCGCTGCTCGCCTGGTGGCTGCTGAGTGACGATGATACCGACACGGTGGATTACACCCAAACCGACACAGTGGCCGCCGCCCCGATGGCTGGCGCACTAACCGTGGGCCAGCAAATCGACTTGGACAATGTGGAGGTCACGTCGCTCGCGGGTGATATGGCATTCTATATCGACATGAACGGCGAGCGCGTGCCCGTGTTCTTCGATCAGGTGCCGACCCCCGGCACCGCCACTGAAGGCCGGTATGACATCAATCCCGGCTCGGTCGTGAATATTGACGGGGAAGTCCGCGCGGCGACCGATGGGCTGCCGGCAAATGCCGACCCCTCGATCCTCGGCCCCTCGCAGAACTATATCTGGGCGGAAAGCCTCGAGATGGTGAACTGAGCGAGCCTCGCGGCCTGACAACAACTCTAAAATCTAAGGATTACATTATGCGAAACGACAAACGATATGACAATCTGGAAACCCTCGGTGACTGGAAGCTGGAAGATGACTCGCAGGATATTCGTGGCCGGCCACTGGTGAATGCCAATGGCGAACGCTACGGCATCATCAAGGACCTGCTGGTCGACCAGAAGAAGGGCCGCGTTGCCGCCGTCCGTCTGGAGGACGGCCGCACCACCGCAATTGAGCCGCTTGAGATCCACGACAATGCCGTGGTCTATGGCGCAGCCGCTCAGGCCCATGCCCAGGAAGGCGTCAGCCAAGGCCATGTGGTCGAGGAAGAGGTGGTTCCCGTGGTTGAGGAGCGCGTCGCCATCGGCAAGCGCGTATCCGAGCATGGCCGCGACGTCCGCGTGACCACCGGCGTGGTGTCGGAGCGCGTCTCGGAAGATGTGCATTTGCGCGACGAGACCGTCAGCGTCGACACCCGGTCGGTCGACCGCAAGGTCAGTTCCGCCGAGGCCGAGAGCCTGCTAAAGGGTGGTGACCGCACAATCAGCATGACCGAGCGTGACGAGGAAGCCGTTGTCGCCAAGGACGCCGTCGTTACCGACGAGGTGGTGATCCAGAAGTCGGCCGGCGACCGCGTCGAGCGGGTCGAGGAAACCGTCCGCAAGACCACGGTCGATGTGGACGATGGCACGCGCAATCGCCGCACCTGATCTTCACGACAGGCACAAACGAGACAGGCCGGGGCAGCATGCCTCCGGCCTGTTTCCATTCATGCGAGGACAGCACCGATGAACAACCCCAATGACCAGAAACCCGGACAAATCGTCGAAGAAGAGGTGATCCCCATCGTCGAGGAGCGCGTCCACCTCGAAAAGCGCGTGCGCGAGGGCCGTACCGTCAGCGTCAGAGCGCACACCGTTGCCGAAACGGTGAGGCTGGCCGCGCCCTTCGCCCGCGAGCGGGTCACCATCGAGCGGGTGCCTGTCGACCGGCAAGTGAATGGTGTGCCGCCCATGCGTACGGAGGGTGACCTCACTATCATCCCCGTGGTCGAGGAGCGGCCGCGGATCGTGATGGACCTTGTCCTCATTGAGGAGATCCACTTGCGCCGAACGCGCGAGGAAGGCGAGAACGAGATCGAGGTTGAGCGGCGCAGGACCGAGATCGACGTCACGGATTAAAGGTTGGCGCACCAGCCCGGTCGAGAGCCGGTGCATTAGTTCGCGCCCCTGCTCGGCGGCCGAGATGCTGGCCAGCGTCGTCTCGGCAATGGCAGCCAACGCCTCCTCGGTCAGGAAGGCCTCGTGGCCCGTGACGAGGACGTTGGGGAAGGTCATCAGCCGGGCGAACACCTCGTCGTCGATGATCTCGCCCGAAAGGTCGCGGAAGAACAAGTCGCCCTCCTGCTTGTAGACGTCGAGCGCCACGCCGCGCACCTGCCGGCTCTTGAGCGCGGCGATCAGCGCCGGCGTATCCACCAGCGCGCCGTGTTGACCAGCACCAGCCCCGGCCGCGCCCGTTCGAGCATCGCGGCATCGATCAGATGGTGAGCCTCGGGCGTCAGCGGGCAGTGCAGCGTCACGATCTCGCTGGTCGCCAGCAGCTCTTCCGGCGGCACGTAGCGGACTCCCATCGCCGCCACCTCGGGATCAGGCTGCGGGTCGCAGGCGAGCACCTCGCAGCCAAAACCGCAGCGCAGGACCTTCGCCACCAGCGCGCCAATCCGCCCGGTGCCGACCACGCCCGCCACCCCCTGGCTCCGAAGACGGGCACGCGCATGGGCCATGCCTCCCCCGCGCGCCGCGCCCCGTCAAGCCATGCCCCCGCCTGGTCTCAGCGCAGGCTCACCACATTGTCGCTGCGGCGCTGGTCCTTGCGCTCGCCGGTGTAAAGGCTCGTCATCGGCTCGTCCCCGGCCACCACCGCCACCGCTGCGCCAAAGCCGTTGAAGCCGGTCTTCATCGCCGCGCCGTAGGCGCCCAGCATCCCGATCTCGATATAGTCGCCGGCCTGGATATCGGCCGGCAGTTCAAACGGGCCCTTCATATAATCGGCATCGTCGCAAGTCGGGCCGTAGAAGGCGAATTCGGCCAGCGGCTTCGTCAGATCGTCCTCCAGCGCATTCACCGGGAAGCGCCAGTCGATATGCGCGGCATCGAACAGCGCGCCATAGGCGCCATCGTTGATGTACAATTCCTCGCCGCGGCGCTTTTCCACGCGCACGATGACGGACGAATATTCGGCGCACAGAGCACGGCCGGGCTCGGCCCACAACTCCGCGTTGTAGGCGATCGGCAGGGCCTCGAAATGGCGGTGGATGATGGCGAAATAATCCTCCAGCGGCGGCGGCTCCATGCCGGGGTAGGAGCTGGGAAATCCGCCGCCCACGTCCACGATGTCGACCGTTACCGCCGCCTGCGCGATTGCCGCGCGCACCCGGTCGAGCGCCTGAACATAGGCGAACGGCGTCATCGCCTGGCTGCCGACGTGGAAGCAGATCCCCAGCGCATCGCAATGCTGGCGGGTGGCCTGCAGCAGTGGCGCGGCATCGACCAGATCGACGCCGAACTTGGCCGCCAGCGACAGCTCCGAATGCTCGGACGAGACGCGCAGCCGCACCAGCAGGTTCAGGTCCACCGCCGATGCCCCGTCAGCCGCCGCAGTGGCCTCGACGATCTTCTTCAGCTCCTCGAGGGTATCGAGGCTGAAGGTGCGCACGCCATGGCTGTGATAGGCCTCGGCGATGGCGCGCGGGGTCTTCACCGGGTGCATGAAGCACAGCGTTGCCGCGGGCAGGAGCGAGCGCACCAGCCGCACCTCGGCAATCGAGGCGACGTCGAAATGGGTGATGCCGTTCTCCCACAAGAGCTGGATCAGCTCCGGCGAGGGATTGGCCTTCACCGCATACATACTGGTCCCGGGGAAGCGCTGCGCAAAGAATTGCGCAGCCCGCGCCGCGGCATGCGGGCGGTTGATCATCACCGGTTCGTCCGGAACGAGGTCGCGGACTACAGACCGTGCGTCAGGATAGATGTGCAATTCAAGGGACCCCCAAACGTTTGTTTGAACAAGCTGCCTTGCGGTTAGGAAGTCCCCATGGGGCAGCGGAGGGCGCATATAGGGCCCCTGTTCCACAACGCAAGCTGAATTGGGGGCAAGCGGCCGGGGGTACGACGAACCGAGCGGCCGCTTGGGCAACCTCTTGAACTCAGGACGTTCCTTCGCGGGCTGCCGCGATCAGCCCAGCCGGTTGCGGAAGTCTTCGTAATCGAAGCGGCGGATGCATTCCAGCGAGTCCGTCTCCGAATCCCACAGCCAGATCGAGGGCAGCGGGACGCCGTTGAAAGTGCTGGTCTTGACCATCGAATAATGCGCCTGGTCGAGAAAGGCAAAGCGCTCGCCCGGCCGGCAGGGCACCGGCAGGCGGTAATCGCCGATCACGTCGCCCGCGAGGCAGGAGGGGCCACCGAGGCGCACCAGCGCGCCGCCGCTTTCAATTGACCCCCGTTCCTCCTCGTGCAGCATGGCGGGGCGGTAGGGCGCCTCGATCACATCGGGCATGTGGCATGTGGCCGAAACATCGGTGATCGCCAGCGGCATGCCGTTCCAGTGGCTGTCGAGAATGGTGCCGACCAGGATCCCGGCGTCGAGCGCCACCGCCTCGCCGGGCTCGAGGTACAGCTCGGCGCCGGTGTCGTCCTTCGCGTCGCGCAGGAATTCGACCAGCTCCTCGCGCTGGTAATCGGCGCGGGTGATGTGGTGGCCACCGCCGAAATTGAGCCATTTGAAGCGGCCGAAATGAGGCTCCAACTGGTCGAACAACTGGTCCCAGGTGCGTTGCAACGGGCCCAGATCCTGCTCGCAAAGGGTGTGGAAATGGATGCCGTCGACCAGCTCCAGATGCTCCTCGCGCAGCTGGTCGATCGGGAAGCCGAGCCGCGAGTGGGGGGCGCAGGGGTCGTAGCGCGGCACCTCGCCTTCGGGGTGGAGCGGGTTGATCCTGAGGCCAATATCGAAGCTGCCGCCAGCGGCGCGGGCCTGCTCGATGATCAGGCGGGCGCGTTCGATCTGCGCGGGGGAATTGAAGATCAGATGGTCCGACAGGCGGCAGATCTCGGGCAGGTCGTCCGGCTTGTAGGCGGCGCAATAGGTGGCGATTTCGCCATCGTAGAACTCGCTCGCCAGCCGCGCTTCCCACAGGCCCGAGGTGCACACGCCGTCGAGATATTCGCCGATGATGGGCGCGGTGCTCCACATCGAGAAGGCCTTGAGCGCGGCGAGTACCTTGATCCCGGCCGCATCCCGGATGCCGGCGAGCACCTGCAGATTCGCGCGCAGCTTGGCCGCATCGACCACGAAGGCGGGCGAATCGACGCGATGGAGGTCGAAGCGGGCAAAGGCACCCGGGTCTCCGGCACGGGTTTCCATCAGGCGGCACCCGTCTGCGTGGCGATCCACCAGGTGATGCCGCCGGGATCGCGGAAGCCGCCGCGCCGGTCTTCATCGTCCTTCTGCACCGGTTCCTGCACCGGCTCTGCGCCCCGTTCCAGCGCGCGGCGATAAACCGCGTCCACATCCTCGACGTAGAGGTGGAAATGGGGCTGGCCGGCGGGCCAGTGGGGCATGGCCTGCCCCATCATCAGCACGGCCTCGCCGATGCGAATTTCGGCGTGCATGATGCGGCCGTCTTCCTCCCGCTGGACGCGCAGCCGGTGCCCGCCGAACATCCGCTCGATAAAGGCGAGCGATGGCTCCGGATCGCTCAGCACAAGGTAGGGCGAGAGGGACGGATAGCCGGCCGGCTTGTACTCGGGCATCGTGCGCTCCCCTAGAACCCGAGCGGCCCTTCAAGCTCTTCGACGCTCCACGGGAGGCCCTGGCTGTTCAGCATGTCCATGAACGGATCGGGATCGAACTGTTCCATGTTGAACACGCCTTTTCCGGTCCACTCGCCGGTCAGCATCATTGCCGCGCCGATCATTGCGGGGACGCCGGTGGTGTAGCTGACCGCCTGGTTGCCGGTTTCGCCATAGGCCTCTTCGTGATCGCAGATGTTCTTGATGTAGAACGTCTTTTCGCCCGATCCATCCTTGGCCTCGCCCGTGGCGATGACGCCGATGTTGGTCTTGCCCTTGGTCAGCGAGCCGAGGCTGGAAGGCTCGGGCAGCACGGCCTTGAGGAATTGCAGCGGGACGATCGGGCGTCCTTCGTAGATCACCGGGTCGATCCGCGTCATGCCGACATTCTGCAGCACGGTCAGGTGCTTGATGTACTCATCGCCGAAGGTCATCCAGAAGCGGGCGCGTTCCAGCTCGGGCACGAACTTCGCCAGGCTCTCCAGCTCCTCGTGGTACATCAGGTACATGTTCCGCTCGCCAACGGCCTCGAAATCGAAGTTCTGGCGCACGCTCATCGCCGGGGTCTCCACCCATTCGCCATTTTCCCAGTGGCGAGCGGGCGCGGTGACTTCGCGGATGTTGATCTCGGGGTTGAAATTGGTGGCGAAGGCCTGGCCGTGATCGCCGCCGTTGCAATCGAGGATGTCCAGCTGGCGCAGCGTCTCCAGCCGGTGCTTCTTCAGCCACATGGCGAACACGCTGGTGACGCCCGGATCGAAGCCGCTGCCCAGCAGCGCCATCAGCCCCGCCTCGCGGAAGCGATCGTGATAGGCCCATTGCCAATGATATTCGAACTTGGCCTGATCGCGCGGCTCGTAATTGGCGGTGTCGAGATAGTCGACGCCCGCTTCGAGGCAGGCGTCCATGATCGGCAGGTCCTGATATGGGAGCGCCAGATTGACCACCAGCTTGGGCTGCACGCGGCGGATGAGGTTGACCATCGCGGGCACCTCCTCGGCGTCGATCTCGTAAGTGGAGACCGTTTGGCCGGTGCGCTGCTGCACGCTGGCAGCGATGGCATCGCATTTGGATTGCGTGCGGCTGGCGAGGTGGATGTTCGAGAAGATGGCGGGGTTCATCGCCATCTTGTGGACCGCGACCGAGCTGACGCCGCCCGCGCCGATCACCAGGATTGTGGACATGGGGCTCCCCCGTTTTGAATAGCAAACGATCATGCGCTGGCGCATGGCCGGCCGGGTGGCCGGGAATGCGCCCGCTTTAGGCAAACGCCCAGGAACAACAAGATGACAACAACAAGATGACAGCCCCACGATGACTCAGGGTGAAATGCGCGAACCCACCCGCGAAGGCGTGCTGCGCGCGGCGGAAAAGATCGCCGCGCTGCTGCCGCCCACGCCGGTGCTGCCGGTGGAGATCGGTGGGCAGATTGTATGGGCCAAGGCCGAGTGTTTGCAGCCCATCGGCGTGTTCAAGATCCGCGGGGCGTGGCACCGGCTGAGCGATCTGAGCGAGAAGGAGCGGGCGCGCGGGGTGATCGGCGTTTCCAGCGGCAACCATGCGCAAGGGGTGGCCTGGGCGGCGCGGCGGCTGGGGATCAAGGCCGCGATCGTGATGCCGCGCGATGCGCCGCGCGTAAAGCTCGAGCGGGTGCGCGCGATGGGCGCCGAGATCGTGCTGTACGAGCGGCCGGGCGAGGACCGCGATGCGATCGCCCGCGCGCTGGCGGAGGAGCGCGGCGCGACACTGGTGCACCCCTATGGCGACCCCTGGGTGATCGAGGGACAGGGCAGCGCAGGAATCGAGCTGGCGGCGCAGTTGGAGGTGCTGGAGGGCTTGGGGGCCGGTGGCCCGCCGGAGCGGATCGTGACCTGCTGCGGCGGTGGCGGGCTGGCGGCCGGGCTGGCGCTCGCCTGCCCCGATGCCGAGCTGATCACGGTGGAGCCCGAGGGGTGGGACGACGTCGCCCGCAGCCTCGCCAGCGGCACGATCCAAAGCGTCGGCCCCAACCCTCCGCCGACCGCCTGCGATGCGCTGCAAACGCCTGCCACCTGGCCGATCAACTTCGCGGTGCTGAACGGGCGTGCGCGCGGCGTGGCGGTGAGCGAGGCCGAGGTGCGCGCGGCGCAGCGCTTCGCCTTTGCGCAGCTTCGGCTGGTGCTGGAGCCGGGCGGCGCGGCGGCTTTGGCGGCGCTGCTGTCGGGCAAGGTGGCGGCGGATGGCCGCACCGCGGTGCTGCTGACCGGCGGCAACACCGATGCGGAGAGCTATGCCGCGGTGCTGGCCGAGGCGGGTTGATCTTCGCGTTGGCCGGCGGCACTCTCGGCGGCCTGAGCAGGAGACAAGCATGATCGCCGTCAATCTCGCGCTGCTGGCGCCCGCGGCCGCTCTGGCGGCATGGTCGCTGGTGGTGCTGGTATGGATGGCGGTGCGGCGGCTGCCCGCCTTCCGCTCGGCCGGGATCAACCTCGAGAACGTGCCGGCCGGCGCGCGCGGGCAGGATCTGGAGAAGCTCTCGCCTGGAAAGGCGCACTGGATGGCGCACAATTACGTGCACCTCATGGAGCAGCCGACGCTGTTCTACCCGCTGGCGGTGGTTCTGGCGCTGGCCGGCGGCGGCACACTCGATGCGATCTTGGCCTGGACCTATGTGGTGCTGCGGGTGGGCCACTCGCTATGGCAGGGGCTGGTCAACACCGTGCCGGTGCGCGCGGCGCTGTTCGGTTTGGCGACACTGGTGCTGGTGGCGATGGCGGTTCGGGCGCTGGTGCTGACTCTCGGGGCCTGAGCGAGCGCGGCGCTATTCGGCCGTGCTGGGTTCGGGGAGGATGCCCTCCAGATCATTGATGATGTTCTGCGTCCAGCGCTGCACATTGTCTTCACGCACGGTGACGATCAGCTTTTCCCAGCGGGCGCGGCGTTCTTCCAGCGGCATGTCGAGCGCCTGGCGGATGTGGTGGGCCACATCGTCCGGGCTGTGCGGATTGACCAGCAGCGCATCGGTCAGCTGCAGCGCGGCGCCTGCGAAGCGCGAGAGGATCAGCACGCCGGGATCTTCCGGGTCCTGCGCGGCGACATACTCCTTGGCCACCAGGTTCATCCCGTCGCGCAAAGGCGTGACGAGGCCGATCTTGGCGGCGCGGTAGAAGCCGAACAGCTCGGCGGTGTTGTAGCCCTTGTTGACGTAGCGGATGGGCACCAGATCGATATCGGAGCGCTCGCCGTTGATCTGCCCGGTCTTCTGTTCGAGCGCGGCGCGGATGGTCTGGTAGGAGCCGATATCCGCCCGGCTGGGCGGGGCGATCTGGATGAACACGAGGTCCTTCACCCGCTCGGGATAGGAATCGAAGAACCGTCCGATTCCGTCCAGCCGCTCGGGGAGGCCCTTGGAATAATCGAGCCGGTCCACGCCCAGCATCGCAGTGCGGTTGCGGGTGCTGCTGGCGAGGCGGCGGAAAGCCTGGCGGGCCTCCACGCTGTCTCCGTGCGACATGAAGTGATCGTAATCGATGCCGATGGGATAGGCGCGCGCCAGCGTGCGGCGCCCGTCCAGTTCGACCGTGCAGTTCTCCTCGTCGACCGTGGCGCCGAGTTCCTTGCGGCAATAATGCAGAAAGCTTTCGAGCCATTCCTCGGTCTGGAAGCCCAGTACGTCGTAATGCAGCAGCGCGCGCACCAGCCGCTCGTGAAACGGCAGCGAGACGAACAGCCGGGTCGGCGGCCAGGGGGTGTGGAGGAAGAAGCCCATGCGGTTCTTGAGGCCGCGCGAGCGCAGCCGTTCGCCCAGCGGCATGAGGTGGTAATCGTGCACCCAGATGGTGTCTTCGGGCTCGATCAGCGGCATCACGGATTCCGCGAAGCGCTCGTTCACCCGTTCGTAGCCCTTGCCGAATTCCTGTTCGTATTCGGTGAGGTCGATCCGGTAGTGAAACAGCGGCCACAGCGTCGAATTGGCATAGCCGTTGTAATATTCGTCGACGTCCTGCTGTTCGAGATCGATCGTGGCGGTGGTGACGCCCTCGTGCCGGTCGACGTTGAGGCTGCCGGTGAAGCGGGCGGTTTCCTGCCCGGACCAGCCGAACCAGATGCCGCCATTGGCCTTCAGCGCGGCATTGAGCGCGCCGGCCAGCCCGCCTTGTGCGCCGGCGGCGCCGCGCGCCTTGGGGACGGCTACGCGGTTCGAGATGACGATCAGACGGCTCACCGAACGGTGCTCCAGCTTTTGGACAGCAGGCTTGCACAATTGATCACTCCCACCAGCGAGTAGGTTTGCGGGAAGTTCCCCCAAAGCTCGCCGGTGGCGATGTCGATATCTTCCGAGAGCAGGCCCGAACGGGTGCGATGGCCGAGCATGGTGCCGAACAGCGCGCGCGCCTCCTCGTTGCGGCCCATCCGCGCGAGCGCGTCGATTAGCCAGAAGGTGCAAAAGTTGAAGGCGGTTTCGGGCAGGCCGAAATCGTCTTCCGCAGCGTAGCGCAGCATGTGCTCGCCGCGGCGCAGCGCCTGCTGCACCGCCTCGAAGGTGGCGACGAAGCGCGGATCGTCGGCCTCGCAGAAGCGCAGTTCGAGCAGCTGGAGCAGGCTGGCATCGAGATAATCGGTTTCGAAGCTGGCCTTGAAGCGGGTGATCGTCCCGCCATCGTCGCCCTCCTCCGCCACCAGCGCCTCGTGCTCGATGCGGGTACGGATGCGCGCCGCGCGGTCGCGCCAGAAGGCGGCGCGATCGGGCTTGCCCAGATGCTCGGCCACGTTCGCCAGGCGGTCGCAGGCCGCCCAGCTCATCACTGCCGAATAGGTGTGCACCTCGGCGCGGGTGCGGAACTCCCACAGGCCGGCATCGGGCTGGTCGTGCATTTTCCAGGCCATCTCGCCCACCTGTTCGAGGCTGGCGAGATCGCCCTCGTCGGCCATGCGCAGCAGTCGCTTGTCGAAGAAGCCCTGCGCGGTGGGCAGCACGATCTGGCCGTAGCAATCGTGCTGCACTTGGCGGTAGGCGGCATTGCCCACGCGCACCGGGCCCATACCGCGATAGCCGGGGAGATGCGGCGCGGTGCCCTCTTCCAGTTCGGCCACGCCCATCACCGAATAGAGCGGCTGGATCTGCCCGCCGCGCGCATCGTCGACGATGTTGCGCAAGTACGCGAGATACTTCTCCAGCACGTCGAGCGCGCCCAGCCGGTTGAGCGCCTGCACCGTATAGTAGGAATCGCGGATCCAGCAGTAGCGATAGTCCCAGTTGCGCATCGAATGGGGCGCTTCGGGGATCGAGGTGGTCAGCGCGGCGACGATCGCGCCGGTCTCCTCGTGCTGGCACAGCTTGAGCGTGATGGCGCAGCGGATCACCTCCTCCTGCCATTCGAACGGGGTGGCCAGGCTGCGCACCCACAGCCGCCAGTATTTGCGGGTCTGCGCCTCCATCCGCCGCACTTCGGAGCGCAGATTGCCGGTGAACGGCTCGTCCGGGCCGAGGAAGAAGTGCTGGTCGCTCTCCACCCGGTAGGTGCGCCGTTCGAGGATGTAGCCGATGGGCGCATCGGTGGAGAGGCGCAGCGCCTGTTCGCCCAGCAGGTAGCGGATGTGGTTGGTGCCGCGGGTGGTTTCGGCCATGCGCTCGCCGTAATGCACCATCGGCGAGAGCGTTACGGTCAGCCGGGGGACGCCGGCCACCGGGCGAACGATGCGGGCAAAGGCGACCGGGCGGTACATCCGCCCCGCCCCCTCGTAGCGCGGACAGAAATCGGTGATCTCCACCGCGCTGCCATCCCCCGCCTCCAGCCGCGTGACGAGAATCGGCGTGTTGTGCTCGTAATGCTGGCTGGAGCGGACCTGGCCCTCCAGCTCGAAGCGCCACAGACCTTCGTCCGCCCGATCATGGTTCAGCAGCGCGCAGAAGGTCGGGTCGCCATCGACTCGCGGCACGCAGCCCCACACCAGCGCCGCGCGCTCGTCGACCAGGCCGGACACCTGACAGTTGCCGATTGGCCACAGATCGAGGCTGGCGGGCTGAACGGGACTGGCGGGTTGCACGGGGCTGGCGGGCTATCCGTGCGCCGCTGGAGCGGCGTCCACGGGCCCCTGCCCCTCAGAATCGCTCAAAGCGCGAGCCAGTCGTGGACGGCGGCGGGGCCCGCCAGCTGGTAGCTTGCGGCGGTGGGGCTGCGCTCGCCCACCAATATGCCGAAACCGCCCATTGCGGCGGTGGCGGCGAAGCCATCCTCGTCGGTGATGTCGTCGCCCACGAACACCGGGCGCGAGCCGGCGAAGGGTGGCAGTTCCATGAAGGCGCGCACAGCGCCCGCCTTGCTGGCGCCGGGGCGGACCAGCTCGATGACAGACTTGCCGCGCTTGACCTCCAGCCCATGGGTGCGCGCCAGCTGCTCGGCAAAGGTGAGGCCGTGCGGCTCCAGCTCAGGCGCGGCGCGGAAGTGCAGCGCGGCGCCGTGCTGCTTTTCCTCCAGCGCGAAGCCGCGCTCGGCGGCAAAGGCCCGCAGCGCCCCGGCCGCGTCCTCCGGCAGCGCCTCTGCCAGTTCGCCGATTGGCGTACCGTCGGCCAGTTCGCGGGCGATGCCGTGCGATCCGGCGCGGGCGACGCGCAAGGGTCCCAGGTGCCGCTCGATATCAGGGATGGCTCGGCCGCTGACCAGCGCCAGCCGCCCTTCCATCCGCGTGGCGAGCGCGAACAGCGCATCGCCCAGTCGTTCGGGCACGGCAATGCCATCGGGCGTGGCGGCGATCTCCACCAGCGTGCCGTCGAAGTCGAGGAACAGCGAAAGCGGCCCGGCGGCGCACAATTCCTGCAAGGTTGGGGGCGATGCGAGAGAGTGGGTTTTGGCCATCACGGCGGGATAGCCCGCGCACCACCCCCGTCAATCGCCAAGGGTGAAGCAAGCGCCGCATGCCGCGGCAGGCACGGGAAGCGGGCTCGCCCTTCGGGAAGGCGAACGCCTTGATCCTCAACCGAAAAGGCCGCCGGCATTGCTACCGACGGCCTTGCCGAAATCTGTGATCAGGACCGCCTTACGGGCTGGTCGGCAGATCCTCGTCATTGTCTTCGCTGATCTGCCAGATGATCAGGCCGAGGACGATGGCGCCCAGCAGGCCGAGGAAGATGGTGCCGCCGAACAGGCCTTCGGACTGATCGACCGGAGTGGCGGTGCGGGCAACCGGAGCGGCCTGCGCGACGGTGCCACTGGCAACCAGGGCTGCTGCGGCAGCGCCGACGATGAACTTACGCATTTGCTTCTCCAGCGGTTGTTACGCCGTTGCCACTACCCAATTGCAACGGTGCCACGCAAGAGCCTTTCGCATCTGCTCAAGGATAGTACCTAGTTTTTACCCACATATCCTCCGTTTCGTTGCATCGCTGCAACGCCCGCCGCCGGACTACAAGCGCGGAACTGGCCCTGACCCATTCTGGTTCACCTCTTCAGCGTCACCCATCCGCGTCACCGGCGCGGACGATTGCTGCACCATCATTGCCGCGGTTGCCCGCAGCGCGGCCATGAAGGCCTCCTGCAGCGGCGTGGGGTACCAGTCGCGCCGGGTGATCGCGCCGATCGTGCGGCTGGTATCGGGCACCACAGATCGGATGCGGATCAACGTGCCGGCCGCGATTTCCGCCCCCACCTGGTCGGGCGAGAGCAGGGTGAGGAAATCGCTGCGCACCAGCAGGCTGCGGATCATCGCCACCGATCCACAGCGGATCGGCGCTTCGGGTCGGGGCACGCCCGCCTCGTCGAACAGGCTCTGCCAGCGTTCGAGCAGGTTGGAGGCGCGGCGCGCGACGATCCAAGGGTAATCGGCCAGTTGCGCGAAGCTGGCGGTGGCGGCGGCCAGCGGATGGCCGGCGCGGCCGATGACGGTCAGCCAGTCGGCAAACAGCGGCTCCTGCTGAAGATCGCGCGTCGGATGCTCGCGCAGCGCGCCGACCATCACGTCGATCCGCCCGGAGCGCAGGAACTCGACCAGTTCGAGGTATGAGCCCTCCACCACGTCCACCTGCGCATCGGGCGCGGCTCGCAGCAGGTCGGCCAGGGTGGCCGGGAGCAGGTGCGAGCGGGACAGCGCCATCGCCCCCACCGCCAGCCGCCGGCCGCCATGGGTGCTCTCGTCCAGCGCGGTGGTCAGCTCGGCCATGCCCAGCATGAAGCCGCTCGCCAGCCTCGCCCCGGCACGAGTGAGGCCGACGCCCCGCCCGCGCCGCTCCACCAGCGGCGTGCCGCACAATTGCTCCAGATCACGCACCGAGCGATGCAGCGCGGGCACCGATACGCCCGCGAGGCTGGCTGCATGCATGAAGCTGCCCGCTTCGCTCACGCCCAGCAGGCCGCGGACATGCGCACTGGTCAGAGCGCGTTCGGGCGTGCTTCGGTGTGAGCCGGTGCCGGCCGCTCGCAAGGCGGTTGCGAGCCGTTGCATCGCCCGTGCAATCCGCCGCAGCACGCGGCGCCCGGCCGGCGTGGGGGCGACCCCCATCGGCGTGCGCTCGAACAGCTGGAGCGCGAAGGCGACCTCCAGCTTGGCCAGCGCCTGGGTGAGCGCGGGCTGCGAGATCCCCTCCTCCCGCGCGGCGGTGCTCAGGCTGCCGTGGCCGACAACGGTGCCCAGCAAGCGCAGGTGCCGCAGGTTGAGTTCATAGACCCGGTCCATGCCCCCTGTTTAACATCAGCTTATGACCTTCCGCTATTCGAAATTGCGCCCAAGCAGGAGCGGGCATAGCGCGATCGTGAGAAGATGCCGTTCCGGGAGAGAACACGAAATGCTCGTCCAGCCCAATTTGCAGGCCGATGCGCCCGCCCCCACCCGCCATCGCGCGCTGCTCGAATGGGTCGGGCGGATCGCTGAACTGGCTCGCCCCGATGCCGTGCAATGGTGCGATGGCTCCGAAACCGAGTGGGATGCGCTCAGCGAACAGCTGGTCGCCGCCGGCACGCTGGAGCGGTTGAACCCTGCGCTGCGGCCCAATAGCTTCTACGCCCGCTCCGAACCCGGCGATGTGGCCCGGGTGGAAAGCCGCACCTTCATCTGCTCGCAAGAAGAGGCGGATGCCGGGCCGACCAACAATTGGGTCGATCCAGGAGCGATGCGGGAGCGGCTGGAGGGCCTGTTCGCCAGCTGCATGGCGGGGCGCACGATGTATGTCGTGCCTTTTTGCATGGGTCCGCTGGGTTCGGACAAGAGCGTGATCGGGGTGGAGATCACCGACAGCGCCTATGTGGTGCTTTCCATGCGGATTATGGCGCGGATGGGTACACCCGCGCTCGAAGCGCTGGGGGAGGACGGCTTTTTCGTGCCTTGCGTCCACTCTGTCGGCATGCCGCTTGCGGCAGGGCAGGCGGATGTGCCGTGGCCGTGCAACTTGGAGAAGTGGATCGTCCATTTCCCCGAGACGCGCGAGATCTGGTCGTACGGATCGGGCTATGGCGGCAATGCGCTGCTCGGCAAGAAATGCCTCGCCCTGCGCATCGCGAGCGTGATGGCGCGCGACGATGGCTGGCTGGCCGAGCACATGCTGATCCTCAAGCTGACCAGCCCTAAGGGCGCGGTGCATTATCTCGCCGCAGCCTTTCCCAGCGCCTGCGGCAAGACCAACCTTGCCATGCTGGAGCCCACCATCACCGGCTGGAAGGCCGAGACGGTGGGGGACGATATCGCCTGGATGCGGTTCGGCCAGGACGGGCGGCTGTATGCGATCAACCCGGAGGCCGGCTTCTTCGGCGTGGCGCCGGGCACGGGCGTCGACACCAATCGCAATGCGGTGGAGACGCTGTGGGGCAATGCCATCTTCACCAACACCGCGCTGACCCCCGAGGGCGACGTGTGGTGGGAGGGGCTGAGCACGCCCGCGCCCGAGCGCCTGACCGACTGGCGCGGCGAGGAGTGGACGCCTGCTTCCGCCACTCCCGCAGCGCACCCCAATGCTCGCTTCGCGGTACCCGCCGCGCAATGCCCCTCGATCGCGCCCGAATGGGATTCGCCCGAGGGCGTGCCGATCTCTGCGATCCTGTTCGGCGGGCGCCGCGCCAGCGCAGTGCCGCTGGTGGCCGAGGCGCTCGACTGGGAGCAGGGCGTGTACCTGGCCGCCAATATCGCCAGCGAGGGCACCGCCGCGGCCGAGACCGCGGTGGGCGAATTGCGCCGCGACCCGTTCGCGATGCTGCCGTTCTGCGGCTACCACATGGCCGATTATTTCGCCCATTGGCTGCGGATCGGCGCCACCCAGGGCGCTGAATTGCCGGGCCTGTATCTGGTGAACTGGTTCCGCAAGGATGCAGAGGGGCGCTTCCTGTGGCCGGGCTTCGGCGACAATGCCCGCGTGCTGAAGTGGATCGCCGAGCGGATCGAGGGCGATGCCGATGCGGTCGAAACGCCGATCGGCCGGGTGCCCGCACGGGGCGCGCTGGATGTAGAAGGGCTGGCGCTGGAGCAGGCTGCGTTCGACACGCTGCTCTCGGTCGATCCCGTGGTTTGGACCGACGAGGCGGCGCGCAACCGGGCCTATCTCGAAAGCTTCGGCGAGGCGCTGCCGCCCGCGCTGCTGCGCCAGCAGGAGCGGCTGGAGCACCGGCTGAGCCAGCATCGGCGGGGCGACTGAGAGCGGCGCCGGCTGGTAGGCGGAGGCGTCATCCCCATCGGGGGTTGCCTCTGCTCGCGTTCCGCCGATAGATCTCCCAGACGGGTCCGTCCAGGCGCGGTGAAACCGCTGCCGTACGCCGCCCGCCTGTTTTGCGCTTCTCCGAGACCATCGGCCGGACGAGGCCTGGCGCCAAGGCTGGTCGGCGCCGGCATCGCTGGGCCGGCGATCGATCGGCAGCGTGTCGCCGGGCCAAGTGCCGGGCTCGCCGATGCAGGCCTTCATCTCGGGCGCGGCATTTGATAGGGAGCACCGCACAGCATCGTCGCCCGCAGCCGGCCCGGCCCTTCTGCCCGCAAGTGGCGAAGGCCGGGTCTTCGCAGGCCAGCCAGGGTGAGCCGCTTGACCTTCGACGCATCGAACCATCCCCATCGGCGGCTGAACGCGCTGACCGGGGAGTGGGTGCTCGTCTCGCCGCACCGCGCCCGGCGGCCGTGGCAGGGGGAAAGCGCTCCGGCGGGCGATGAAACGGCGCCAAGCTACGAGCCGAGCTGCTACCTGTGCCCCGGCAACCAGCGCGCCAACGGAGCGGTGAATCCGCACTATCGCGCGCCCTTCCTGTTCGCGAACGACTTCGCCGCCCTGATGCCCGACACCCCTGCCCCGCCCGGCGATGACGAATTGCTGGTGCAGACGGCGGCCCGGGGGGAGGCGCATGTGCTGTGCTTTTCGCCCGACCACTCGCGCAGCCTGCCGCAGCTGAGCGCGCCCGAGGTGCGCGCGGTCGTCGATGCATGGAAGCAGATCTCGCGCGAGCTGTTCGAGAAATACGCTTTCGTGCAGCTGTTCGAGAACAAGGGCGCGATGATGGGCTGCTCCAGCCCGCACCCGCATGGCCAGATCTGGGCGACCGATTACTGGCCCACCGAAATTGTCAAGGAAGATGCGCAGCAGGCCGCCTGGCTGGCCCGCACTGGCACGCCGCTGCTGCAATCGGTGATCGAGCGCGAGGATGCAACGGGCGAGCGGGTGGTGGACAGCAATGCGCGTTGGCTGGCGATCGTACCGTGGTGGGCGGCCTGGCCGTTCGAAACGCTGCTGATCGCGCGCGATCCGGTGAGCCGCATCGACCAGCTGGACGCGGAGGCGAGCGATCTGCTGGCAGAGATCCTGCGCCGCCTTACCGCCCGCTACGACAATCTGTTCGCCACGGGCTTTCCCTATTCGATGGGTTGGCACCAGCACCCCGCCGGCAGCGCTTCGCCCGAGGGCTGGCGGCTGCACGCGCATTTCTACCCGCCGCTGCTGCGCTCCGCGACGGTGCGCAAGTTCATGGTCGGCTTCGAGCTGCTGGCCGAGCCGCAGCGCGACCTGACCGCCGAACAGGCTGCCCAGCGGCTGCGAGACATGAGCCCCGAACTGATGGAAGAACTGCGTTGACGGACACATTGAACGAGCGCCTGCAGGCAGGCTTCGAGGCTGCATTCGGCGGATCGCCCGAGTTGGTGGTGCGTGCCCCGGGGCGGGTGAACCTGATTGGCGAGCACACCGATTACAACGATGGCTTCGCCCTGCCGGTGGCGATCGGGGCGGAGACGCAGGTCGCCTTCCGTCCCTCGGGCGATAGCCTGCTGGAGGTGGTGGCGCTGGATTTCGAAGCCGAGCGCGACGTGTTCCAACCCGCGGCCAACGTCGCCCACAGCGAAGCGGGTGGCTGGCGCGATTATGTGCGCGGCACCATCGCGGTGCTGGCCGGGGCGGGCCACGAGATGCCGGGCGGCGAGATGGCGATCGCGGGTGACATCCCCCGCGGTACCGGCCTTTCCTCCTCGGCCTCGCTGGAGGTGGCGGTGACGACAGCGGTGCTGGCCACGCTCGGCCGCAGTGAGGACCGGTGGCAGGTGGCGCTGTGGGCGCAGCGGGCGGAGAACGAGTTCGTCGGCGTGAAATGCGGCAATCTCGACCAGCTTTCCGCCGCGGCCACCGTGCGGGGCCACGCGCTGCTGATCGATTGCCGCAGCCTGGAGCTGCGCCCCGTGCCGCTGCCCGAGGGGACCGCGGTG
Source organism: Erythrobacter sp. ANT-B3C2 (assembly GCA_001683845.1). GTDB lineage: Bacteria > Pseudomonadota > Alphaproteobacteria > Sphingomonadales > Sphingomonadaceae > Croceibacterium. Next base: position 85,019 of record LXQI01000021.1, read on the forward strand.
GTGATCCTGCAATCGGGCGTGGTGCGCGGCTTGCTCGACGGGGAATACAACAATCGGCGGCGCGAGTGCGAAGAGGCTGCGGCGGTGCTCGGCGTTCCGGCGCTGCGCGATGCCGACCTGCCGATGCTGGAGGCCGCGCGCGACCGGATGCCCGATGTGGTGTTCCGCCGCGCCCGGCACGTCATCACCGACAATGCGCGCACGCTGCTCGCCACCGAGGCGCTGGAAGCGGGTGACCTGGCGCTGATGGGGCGGTTGATGGTGGAAAGCCATGCCTCGCAGCGGGACGATTTCGGGATTACCGTGGACGATACCGACCGGCTGGCTGGGCTTGTGAACCAGGCGATCGCCGACATTGCCGGCGGCGCAGGTGGCGCGCGGCAGACGGGCGGTGGGTTCGGCGGCGCGGTGGTCGCGGTGTTGCCGGAGGAGAACGTGGAGGCGGTGTGTGCCGCCGTGCTCGATGGCTACCGCACGCCGGCGGGCGCAATGCCCGACATCTACATCGAGACCGCCTGCGACGGTGCTTCGATCGTGAGCCGGCGCCCATGACCATCACGCTGCGAGCGGGCGCGTTCGCCTGCGAGGTTGAGCCCGCGCTCGGCGGCTCGCTCCTCTCGCTCACGCAACGGGGCCAAGACCTGCTGCGTCAGGCGCCGGCCGGGACGACCAATGTGCTGGAGGCGGCCTGCTTTCCGCTGGTGCCCTTCGCCAACCGCATCGCCCATGGCCGCTTCCGCTTCGAGGGCGAGAACATCGTGCTGCCGCCCGACCCTGCCGCGCTGCCCCATGCCCATCACGGGCAGGGCTGGCGCGGGGCATGGCAGATTGCCCGGCAAACGGAGGACTGTGCCACGCTGGTCTTCGCGCATGCGCCGGGCGACTGGCCCTGGCGCTACGAGGCGACGCAGACGATCCTGCTGGACGAGACCGGCATTTCGCTGACGCTCGAATTAGCCAACCGGGACCATCGCGTGATGCCCGCTGGCCTCGGGCTGCATCCCTTCTTCCCGCGCGGGCTCGAGACTGCGATCGTCACCACCGCGCACCGGATGGTGACTACCGGGCCGGACGACATCCCCGATGGCGAAGCCGCATTCGAGCCCGGCCCCCGCTCGTTGGCTGCGCTGGAGGGGCTCGACAATCTCCTGCTCGGGGGTGGCGACGCGATCGCCTTTGAGGATGGGCCGGGCTCGGTGCGGCTGGCCGCGAGCGGTCCGCTGGCGGGCTGGCATTGCTACGTGCCGCTGGGCAAGGATTTCTTCTGCATCGAGCCGGTCACCCACCGGCCGGACAGCTTCCGCGATCAGCGCTCCTCGGAGCGGCTGGAGCCGGGTGGCAGCTGCCGGCTCGCGCTCCGGATAGAACCCTCCGCCTGAGATCACCGGCTACCGTGTCGGCGGAGGAGCTTCGCAGATGGGTCGCTGGTGAGAGCGGCGACAGATCCACGGCGCGCGAACCTTGTACCATTCTATTGAATACGCTTGGTATGTTCGCACTTTGAACGCCAAGAACCTTCGCATTTGCTTGATTTACGCGCCAGACTGTCTGTGGGAGACCAACAGATTAGGGTGGGAGAGTGGGGATGTCGCGGGTTTATGCGCTCCTGGTCGGCATCAACGACTATGTTGACGGTGTCAGCAAGTTGCATGGCTGCCTCAATGACATTGATAATGCTAGCGAATATTTGAACGAACAATGCCGGGACCCGGCTATCCTGGTGCTCAAGGATGCCGAGGCGACCCGGGTCAACGTGATCGAGGGCATTCGCCGGCACCTGGCCCAAGCCGGTCCCGGCGACGTGGCCTATCTCCAGTTCTGCGGCCACGGAGCCCGCTCGCGATCCGCGCCCGAGTTCGGCGAATTCGACCTCGAGCGGCGCGACACCGGCCTAGTCCTCTACGACAGTCGCCGAAGCGACCAGACCTTCGACTTGGCGGATAAGGAGCTGGCGCTGCTGATTGACGAGCTGGCGCGGCGTGGCCCGCACATCTCGCTGATGTTCGATTGCTGCCATGCGGGTTCCGGCACCCGCAGCGACGAGGCGGACGAGGGCGTCAACGTCCGCACTGCCCGCCCTTCCCAATTCCCGCCCCGCCCGCTCGAGACCTACCTCGAAGGGCAATACAGCGCCCTGCACGCGCGCGGCGAGCTGGCGATCCCCATTGCGCCGCACATGCTGCTGGCCGCCTGCGACCGCTCCCAAACCGCCAAGGAGAGCGTCGTCGAGCATCGCGGCTTCTACACGACCTCGTTCTACGACGTGCTGCGCAAGTCCGGCGGCACGGTGAGCTACGCCGAGCTGTTCGTGCGCGCCCGCGCGGCGGTGCGGCAGCTGGTGCGCGAACTGGGCAAGAGCGATCAGGACCCGCAATTCGAGGCGATCGGCGGCTTCGATGCCTATGCGGGATTTCTCAGCAGCGACGCAGCGAAGGCGCGGCGCCGCTACATGCTGGTGGACGCCGGGCAAGGCTGGCGGGTCGAATGCGGCGCGGTGCAGGGCCTTTCCACCGACCCGGCGCGCGCCGCTGCCTTTGCCATTTCCGCCGAGGGTGACGAGGGCGAACGGCTGGGCACGGCCCGTGTCGTCAGCGTCGGCGCACAGACCAGTGCCGTCGCGCTCGATTTCGCCGCCGACCCCGCTGTGCGCTACCAGGCGGAGGCGATCAGCATTCCCCAGCCACCGCTGATCGTCGGCTTCGCCGGCGATGAGGCGCTTCGCCCGCCTATCGAGGCAGCGCTGCGGGCCGATCCGGCCGGCACCGCCATGCTGGGCGACGGGGATGATGCTGATGATGACTTCGTCCTCACCGCCGGCAACGGAGTCGTGCGGCTGACCGAGCGCGGACGAGACGGGACGATCCGGCAGGTCCCGGTAAGCGAGGACGGTACCGGCTGGGCCGCGCCGCTGATCGCCGCGCTGGCGCATCTCGCGCAATGGCGGCGCAGCCTGGCGCTGCGCAACCCGCACCCGCAGCTTGATCCCGAACAGGTCGATCTGCTCGTCACCGAGCGGCGGCCCGGCGCCCCGGACCAGCTTCATGCTGGACCGGCGGTGACGCTGGTGGCCACCGAGACCGGGCCCAAGGGGCCGCAGGTCAAGTCGCGCCTGCAGCTGCGCAACCGCACCGGGCAGCTGCTGCATTTCGCGCTGTTCCACTTCACTGGCGAGCATGCGGTCAAGCTCCACAACAATGGCCAGATCGTCAGCGGCAAAGAGGCGATGACGATCCTGGAGCCGCGCTTCTCGATCCCGCAGGGCACGAGCGCGACCGAGCGGCTGAAATTGATCTGCAGCACCGAGCCGATCGACGATTTCCTGCTGGTCCTGCCGCCGCTGCGCAATGATCGCGACATGGACGTGGACGAGCCCGGCGAGGCGAAGAAGCCGGTCACCGACGATTGGTTCACCCGCGATCTGACCGTTCAGGTGGTGCGCGGCGAGACCCGGATCGGCGCTGCGCCGACGACGCTGGCAGGGGGGCGCATCACCATCGCGCCGCACGCTTCGCTGAGCGCGACAGTCGCCCTGACCAGCACCGCCGGCGGCGGTTCACGCAGCGCGGGCGCCGAGGGTGCCGCCGCGCGGCTGCTGCTCGCCTCCGGCCTCCTGCCGGCTTCGCTCGACGGCGGCAGCCGAGATACCGAGGGCGCAGCCGTGCTGGTGCTTGGCGATATCGTCCATGCCGAGGCGCTGGAGGACGAGCCGCTGGCGCTGCGGCTCGATGTGCCGCTGGGCGAGCGGGAGGTGCTGGTTCCGCTGTTCCAGGCCGGTGGGCGGATGATCGTCGCCGGCGAGACCTGGCGCGATGAGGACGGGGCGACTCAGCTGCGGATCGCGCACCTTCCCAATGGCGGTGACGAGCGCAATCTCGTCCAGACCGCCAAGCTGTTCCTGTTCAAGGCGGTGCTGAATGCCGGCGATGTCGACCTGCTGCGGCAGGTGGTGTTTTCGGAAGCGAGCCGACCGGAATGGCGCCGCTCGGGGATCGTCGAGGCGGTCGCCGCTGCCGACCGTGTCCTGCTGCTGCTCCACGGCATTGCTGGTGGCAGCGAGCCGATGGCCGCGGGAGTCCATGCGGCGGGGCTGGACGGGCAATTCGGCTGCGTGCTGGCCTATGATTACGAGAGCCTGTCGACGCCGATCGAGGACACCGCGCGATTGCTGAAGGCCGCCCTGGCCGGGGTGGGTCTGCAGGATGGCAGCGGCAAGCGGCTGACGATCCTGGCCCATTCGACCGGCGGGCTCGTCGCGCGTTGGCTGGTGGAGCGCGAGGGCGGGGCTGCGTTCATCGATCATGTGGTGCTGTGCGGTACGCCCAATGCGGGCTCGCCGCTCGGCCGGGTGGGGCAGGCGCGCAGCGTCGCGCAGATGCTGGCGACGCTGGGGCTGACGATGGGCATGCCGGTTTGCGGGCCAGTGCTGGCGGTGCTCGGCTATTCCTCGAAGCTGACGCCGAGCCTGGAGCAGACCGCCGCCAATTCCTCGCTGATGAAGGCTCTTGCGCTGAGCGAACGGCCCGCCGGCACGCGCTACACCATCGTGGCCGGCGATGCCTGCGACTACGAGGCGCAATCGGGCAGTGGCCTGAGCGAAGCGCTGCTGGCGGTGGGCCAGGGATCGCTGGTGGGCAGCCTGTTCAGCGGCGAGGCGAACGACATCGCGGTCGCGCGGGAAAGCGCGCACGGCGCCGGGGCGCGGGCGCTTGCCGGGGCGGAGCGGCGAGACATCGCCTGCCATCACCTCGGCTATTTCAGCGCGCCGGAGGCACTGGGGGCGTTGAGGGCCATCGAATGAGTGCGGTAAGCGCCTTTGCGCCGGTCGTCCTGCTGGCCTTTGCCAACGACCAGGGCAGCTATCTCGAGAACCTGGTGCGCGAGCGAAAGGCGATCGCGGAGGGTCTCCAGCAGTTCGAGGACCAGCGCTACCTGCGCGTCCATGTCGAGCCCAATGCGGGGATCGACGATCTGTTCGCTTTGTTCGGCCGCTTCGCCAACCAGTTGGCGATCTTCCATTATGGCGGCCATGCGAACGGCTCGGCTCTGCGGCTCGAGGCGAACGGCGGTGCCAATGAGACGGCCCATGCCGGCGGGCTCGCGCAGATCCTCGGGCAATTGCGCGCGCTGAAGCTGGTGTTCCTCAACGGCTGCGCCACGCGCGACCAGGTGAAACGGCTACTCGAAGCCGGTGTGCCGGCGGTGATCGCCACCTCGGCCAAGATCGACGACAGCGCAGCCAGCAGCTTTGCCGCGCAGCTTTATGCCCGGCTGGGCGAGGGGCGCACGATCGCCGAGTCCTTCGCCGCCGCCCGCGCGGGGCTTGCCACCCGCGAGGGCGAGAGGCGCACGATCGACGCCTTTCGCGCGATGGATGTGGACGGCGAGGAATCTGCGCCGGGCAGCGATGCGCTGACCTGGGGCCTCTATACAAGGCCCGACGATGCGGGCGATGCGGCGCTCGGCTGGACGCTGCCGCAGGTCGCCGAGACAGAAGTGGTGATCGGGGCCACCCACGGCGGATTTGGCGCGCCGGCGGCCGAGCCCAATGCGGTGCTGCGTCAGACGCTGTTCAACGCGGTTGCCCGCCACAACGAGACGGTGTTCCGGCGGCTGGAGCAGGCGCGCGACAATTCCATCGACGACGTGCGCGTGATCCCCGCCTCGATCTACGACAACATCCCCGCGCCCGTGGGCGAGCATATCCGCATGCTGTTCTCGCTAGCCGAACCGGACCTGCAGCGGCTGCGGCAGCTGGCCCGCACCTACGAGATCGCGGCCAAATTTCTGGCGTTCGCGCTGGCTTCGCAAATCTGGAATGCGCGACTGGCGCAGCCCGGCTTCGCGCTGTCGGACATCGCGTGGGAGCAGCTCGACGCGTTCCACGCGCTCGACCCCGCGGCGGAGGCAAGTTTCGATCATCTCGGCCTCGCGCTGGCGCTGATCGCAGGGCTGGAGGAAAACGGGGTGTTCCCCTTCATGGCCGAAAGCGCCGGCTTGCCGGCCGCACTGCTGGCCCAGGAGCCGGCCGAGGCGCGTGCTTTTCTGAAGGAACTGCGCGAGCAGCTGGCGGCGGGCGATCCGCCAGTGCATGAGGTGGAGCGGCTGTGTTTCGATGGCGAACGCCACCTCGCGGCGCTGCTGGCGGAAATGGCCTTCATCGCCGGGTACAAGCTGGCGGTGGTCAAGCAGATCGCCATTACAAAGGCTCGCAACCGGCCCGCAACATACCGCCAGACGCGGGTGGAGCTCGACCAGATCTCGCTCAACATGTTCGCCGATGTGAGCCGGGAGGCCAGCGGCTTCAGCGACAACCAGGCGGTGCTGCTGTTCCGCTCGCTCGCCCATCCGGACGTGTTCCTCAACCTCACCCCGTTTCTGCTGGACCCGCTGGCGATCCGCAACCGGCCGGGTGCACAGCTGTTCTTCCTGCGATCCTGGAGCGCCGAGCAGCAGGAGGCGACTTACCATCTGGTGGTCGACCCCACGGTCACGCTGGTCGTTTCGGGAACCTCGCCTGATCGGGACTCGGCGCTGTTCGCGCCGATCCGCGAGCAGCTGAGCGAGTTCCGGCGGGTGGTGGCGCGCCCGTGAACCGGCCGTTCAAGTTCCTCGATGCGTTCGAGGCCGAGGACCGTGACAGCTTCTTCGGCCGCGAACGCGAGGTCGAGGAGCTCTACGCGCTGGTGCTTGAAAGCGAGCTGACGCTGGTGTTCGGCACGTCCGGGACGGGCAAGACCAGCATCATCCAGTGCGGCCTCGCTAACCGGTTCCCCTCGACCAACTGGCACCCGATCTTCGTACGGCGCGGCGACGATCTCAATGTTGCGCTCGACCGCGCGCTGCGCGCGCAGGGCCGCACGCCGATCCCCCCGGACGCCCCGACAAGGGAGGCGCTGCGCTCGCTTTACCTCGACATACAGCGGCCGCTCTACCTCGTGCTCGACCAATTCGAGGAAATCTACGTGCTCGGCAGCGAGGCCGAGCAGGAGCGGTTCTACACCACTGTCTCCGAGATCCTGGCGGGGGAGGTGAGCTGCCGGATCATCATCAGCCTGCGCGAGGAATATCTCGCCGCGCTGACCCCGTTCGAGGCGGTCGTCCCACGGTTGTTCGATGCGCGGCTGCGGGTGGAGACGATGCGCCCGCGCTGTGTGATCGAGGCGATCATGGGCATGACCGCGGCCGCTGGTATCACGCTCGAACATGGCGAGGCGACCGCGCAGCTGATCGTCGACCAGCTCGATGATCAGCGCGTCGGCGTTCAGCTGACCTATCTGCAGGTCTATCTCGACGCGCTGTACCGCCGAGCCGCGCATCGATGATGGCGAGGCCGGTGAGGCCGAACAGGCTGCTCGGCTCGCGCGCGAAGGCCGCGCGCGCGGCCGCCGGTTCGCCCAGCATAAGCTGGCTGGAACCGATGGCGGCATGCACGACCGAGAGCTGCGGATTGAGTGCGAGCGCCTGTTCCAGCGGCGGAATCGAAGCGGCATAGGCGCGCGCGGCATATTCGATATCGCCCTTCTGCCGAAAGACGCGGGCATTGAGCGGATCGAGCGCGACGGCCTTGGCGATGGCGGAGCGCGCCTCCGTTGCCCGGCCGCAGCGCGCGCTGTAGAGAGCGTAGCGGGCCAGCACGTCGGCATTCCCTTGCCCAAGATCGCGCGAGCGCTCGAACGGCACGCGGGCCGCCTGTGCGTCGATTGTGCCGTTGAACAGCGCGAAGCCGAGCGCGGATTGCGTCTCCGCGCTGTCTGCCCGCAGGGCGACAGCGCGACGCGCCGCGGCGATGGCGGTTTCGTAGCGGGCCCGGCGAGTTGCGCCCTGGTCGTACTGGTTGCCGATCACCGTCAGCGAACGCGCGCGCGCCGCATGGGCCGCGGCATAGGACGGATCGGCCTCGATCGCGCGATCGAACATCGCGAGCGCCGCCATGTCGTCTTCCTGCTCCGCCGCGCGATTGTAGAGGTCCCGGCCGCGCAGGTAGAAATCATAGGCCTGCAGATCATCGGTGCCGACCTGCGGGCCGGCGCCATTGTCGACGAGGCTGCGGGTGAGTTCGAGAGTGACGGTGCCGGCGATCTCGCTCTGCACCGCGAAGACATTGTCGACCGGCCGCTCAAAGGTTTGCGACCAGCGGCTGAAGCCCGTAGCGCCCTCGATGAGTTCGGCCGAGACGCGCATGCGGTCTCCCGCCCGGCGCACGCTGCCATCGAGCAGGAACCGCACGCCCAAGGCGCGGGTAATGGTGCGGGCATCCTCGGTGCTGTCGCGGAAGCTGTTGGAGGAGGTTTGCGCGACGACCCTGAGCAGCGGATTGGCCGCGAGTTCGGTGCGCAGTTCCGCTGCCAGCCCATCGGAGAAATAGGCCTGCTCGGCCGAGCCGCTCAGATTGTCGAACGGCAGGACCGCGAGGCTGTTGTCGGTCTCCGCCGCCCCGCCCGGCCGGTTCCAGTCCAGCAGGTCCCAGTGCCAGGCACCCGCCGCCCCGGCTGCGCCTACGGCGGCAATTCCGCCGATGAGCGCGGTGCGGCGGGACAATAATGCGCCCCGCGCCGGTGCTGCTGCTGCGGGGGTCGGCAGGCGCTCCCCATCGTGTAGCGCCGCGACAGCGCGGAGCATGGCCGCGATCGCCTCCGCGCGGCCGTGCGAGAAATCGATCGTCTGGACTTGGCGGAAGCCGAGCGGCGGCGGGGTGCCATCGAGCGTGAGTGGTACGAGGCGCTGGCTGTCACGCGCCACCCCCGCCTCGTCGCGCACCCAGTGCGATGCCACCGCGCTTTTGGACCACAGGACGATGACTGCGCGCGCGCTGGAAAGCGGAGCCTCGATCGAGCTGGCGAACACCTCGCCCCCGCCGATCATACCATCCCACCAGACCGAATAGCCCGCCCGTTCCAGAGCTTCAAGCAGCGGCGGCAGCGCCTTGCGATCGGTGCTCGAATAGCTGACGAACACGGTGGGCTCGGTCGAAGGCGCTGGTTGCACTGCCGCCGGCCCGACCATCAGCGAACGCTCCCTTCCCCCGAACTCTGAAAGGAATATGGCTTTTCGCTCCGGGTCACAAGATCAGCTCCGGATCGCCCCTGCCACTCCCCTCAGTGAAATGGCCGCGACACCCGATCTCTTGCCCCGCCGATCAGTACAGCTCCGTATGTTTCACCTTTTAATGGACCTCATCCTTCACCCAATTACGGCGGTTTCGTGGGCGTCTCGGGGGGCGGGTTGGGTCTCTTTTCTCAACTGATCCATAGAATTACGCGAGCAATCGATGCGCCATCGTCCATCTCCCTCCTCGTGATGACAAAGATGGTGTACAAGCGGGGCATTCGTCTACCAGCATGAGAGTCGATCATGGCGCCAGCTTCCCGAAAGCGGTACGCTAGAAGCACGGGTGTTTCCGTGTGACCGAGCGTTTCTCCGCTTTCATCAGCTATAGTCACAGCGATGAGCCGATCGCCCGCTGGCTTCATCGCGCGATCGAAACCTACCGCTTTCCTCGCGGCATCGTCGGGCTGGAGGGTCAGTTTGGCGCAGTTCCCGGACGGCTGCCGCCGGTCTTCCGCGACCGTGAAGAACTGGCGGCCAGCGGTGATCTGGGTGCCGAATTGCGACAGGCGCTGGCGTGCTCGCGCTTCCTGATCGTGATCTGCAGCCCTCGCTCGGCACAGTCTCACTGGGTTAACGAGGAGATCCTCGCCTTCAAGCGGCAACATGGCGAAAACCGGTGCTTGGCTCTGATCGCGTCGGGCGAACCGAACGTTGGCGGCGCCCTCGAATGCTTTCCCGAGGCATTGCGGTTTCGGCTCGGCCCCGATGGGGCGCCGTCTGGCGAGCCGGCGGAACCGATCGCTGCCGACATCAGGCCCGGAAAGGATGGCAAACGGCTCGCGTCCCGAAAACTGCTGGCCGGCCTCTCCGGGGTTCGCCTCGATGTCCTCGTGCGGCGCGATACCGTTCGTCGCCAACGGCAACTGATGTTCACGACCGCGGCAGCATCAATGGTTGCCCTGTTCACCCTCGGCCTTGCCGTTTACGCCGAAGGGCAGCGAAGAGTCGCGGTCGAACAGCGCGATCTGGCGGAGAGCAGTCTCGAGTTTCTAATCGGCACGTTCGAGGTCGCGAACCCGGCGACGGAAAACCCGCGAACGATCACCGCCCTAACCTTTCTCGACCGGGCGAGCGAACGGGCCGTTGTCGAGTTCAGGCAGCAACCGCAGGTTGCAGCCCGGCTCCTGCGAGCCACCGGAGACATCTATTACAATCTCGGGCTGCCGCAGGAATCCGAACGTGCCCTTCTGACTGCCCTGAAGCTGGAGCCTTCCGCTGGAGCGGGACGCGCGACAACGCTCCTCAAACTGGCATCTGTCGCGAAAAGCCGCGGCGATGTGGACGCCGTGGAAAGCCTTATCGAACAAGCGGTGGCGGCGCACGACGGGGAAAATTCGCGAAGTGCTGAGATCGAGGCGATGGTGGCCGAACAGGAAGCGCACATCGCTCATCTGAAAGCGGAGTACCCGCTGGCTGCCGAGCGCTACGCCGCGGCAGTGGTTCGCTATCAGCAACTGCCGGGCGATCATCGCGGCAAGATCGGCGAGAACCTGATGAACCAGGCCCACTCGCTGGTCCAGGCCAACGATTTTACCCAAGTCGACAGGCTTTACGAGCAGGCGCGCGACGTCTTCGTCGCCAAGTTCGGCGTGCGCGACGTGCGCACGGCCCGGTCGTTTCACAACCAGGCCCTTGCGAACCTGTCCGCCAACCAGCCCGATGCAGCCGTGGCCGAGATGACAAGAGCCTTGAGAATTTACCAACGTGTATTGGAGCCGCGCCACCCCAATTTCGCTGCGGCCCACTTGCTGATGGGACGCATATTATCGGGGCAAGGCCGGCACGAAGAGGCTTCGGCAAGTTTCAGCCAGGCGCGGCAGATCTTCGCGAGCCTGTATGGTGCTGACAATCCGGCCTTGGGAGATGTCGACTTCTACGCGGCCGAGGCGGAAGCAAGGGGCGGACGCTTCGACAAAGCAAAGTCCCTCGCGGCCAATGTGAAGCGGATCTATGATCTTCATTATGGCGCAGACGATCCGGATCAGGTTGCCCTGCTGTTGCTTCGTTCCCGCATCGATTGGATGGCGGGGAATGGGGCGGCAGCCCGGCAGCGGTGCCGCAGCGCCATGGCTCTTCAGCGCAAGATCGAAAACAAACCAAACGTGATCGGTAATTTGGAGAAACAATGTAATGAATTGACTTAGTTGCTGTATTCTGCACTAGGATAGTGATCCAAATCACCGTTTTTTTGAAGAACGGGAGACGAAAGGACTGAACCGATGCGCAAATTCGATCTGTTTCAAGGATTTGCTCCTTTCGGGCTGATTTTCTTTTTGGCTCCGTCAACTGCTCTGGGGCAGGTCGTGGAGACTTCAACCATCCAGAACAGCTTCTGGTACGACCTAGCAGGGCAGCAAGGATCCGGCTTCAACTCTGGCGGGTCGGAGGCTATATTCGAACGGAAAACCACCGAGACCGGCATATCCGAAGTGGGCTTATCGCTGACTGGAACACTGGACAACGGCAGCTTTTTCTTCCTTCACAACGGCCAATGTGTCGGCAATTGTTCGCTGACCATTACCACGAACATCAACTTCACGCTGTTCAACAGCGGTCCCTCACCGGTGGATCTGCGGTTTGACTCCCAGATCACGCCCGGTCATCTGGCGAATTCTTTCCTTAATCCTGGAGGAGGATCGCAGGCGAATTTCGTCTTCTCGATTTTTCAGCCCCCAGGCTTCGGGCAAGGCGCGCTCTATCGGACAAGCGGCAGCGCGGCGCAGTCTCCTCCGGAGGTGCAAACGAGCGACATGTCTGTCTTCAACGGCTTCAATATTCAGGACAATGCGCCCGAGTGGACGGTGGCCGACTGGAGCGCGACCAACATCAGTGTCAACCTCAGGACGCTTGACCCGGGACAGACGACCAGTCTTCTTTATTCTTCGACCTTGCGGATCTCGACCAGCCAGGTGGATTGTGGAAACCCGCAACTCTGCGAAAGCTTCCAGGTTGCTTTCGGCGATCCCCGGAACACGGGCGGGGTCATGCAGGCTGCTTCGCTTGCGTCCTTCACATCCTTTCTGGATGGCCCGCTGACGATTGGGCAGTCGCCCAACCCGGCCGTCGGCTCGATCTACGATCCCTTCCAGGTGTTCTACCGATTTGTCGAAGTTGGCTCCTCCCCACCGCCATTTCCGACTTCGATCATTCCGCCCATCACCTACGATGTGAACTATGCCGGCCCCACCATTAGCGCCATTCCCGAACCCGAGACCTGGCTCTTGTTGGTGGTGGGCTTCGGTGTTCTTGGAGGGATGATGCGGCGGCAGCGTGCACCCCGCGCATCATCTGCATAGCCGCTCGCGCCATGCCGATAGGGTACAACGGCTGAAAAGCCCGGCTGTCTGCCCGATCCAGGCTCACGCCTGCCGTGCGGTAATCGCTGTTCGCAACTGCAGACCTCAACCGGAATGTTGCCGGTGCTCGGATGGCCTCGCTCGCTTTCCTCATCTCCCTGTCGCCGCGCCCGGTGAAATGGCATATTGAAGTTCCTCGGTGGGCCGGTGGCCTCACTCGCCCTGTTTTCACCCTCGGAACCCCTTCGTCGGACTGCCGCTTGCCCGCCCTCGCATCCAATGACAGCCATTCATGGTGGTTGTGTTCTATCAAGGCTCGAATCGCCTTGCTTGGGCGTCAGCTACGCGGTGGGTTGTGCAGGGCCGACCTGATGCCTTCAATGCTAGGATACTGACCATGCAGAACTCACTGACCCAGTTCCTGATCGAGCAACAGCGCAGCGAGCAGCTGATCGAGCCGGAGCTGCGGCTGCTGGTCGAGCTGGTTGCGCGGGCCTGCAAGCGCATCGGCCATGTGATCAGCAAGGGTGCTCTTGGCGATGTGCTGGGAAGCCTGGAGAGCGAGAACGTGCAGGGCGAGGTGCAGAAGAAGCTCGACGTCATCGCCAACGAGATTTTTCTCGAGGCAAATGAATGGGGTGGGCACCTAGCCGCGCTCGCCTCGGAGGAAATGGAAACCATCCACCCTGTTCCCAATCGCTACCCCAAAGGTGAATATCTGATCCTGTTCGATCCAATCGACGGTTCGAGCAATGTGGACGTGAACCTCTCGGTCGGAACCATCTTCTCGGTGCTCAAGGCCCCTGACGACATTTCGGGGCGCGATGCATCCGAAGCGGATTTTCTCCAGCCGGGCAATCGCCAGGTTGCTGCCGGCTACGCCATTTATGGCCCCCAGACCCAACTCGTTATCACGCTCGGCAGAGGCGTGTTCGGCTTCACTCTCGATCGCGAAATGGGCAGCTGGCGGCTGACCCATCCCGACATGCGAGTACCGACCAAGACGACCGAATACGCCATCAATGCCTCGAACGCCCGGCATTGGGATGAACCGGTTCGCCAATATATCGAGGATTGCCTCGCGGGCACCGACGGCGGGCGCGAATCCGACTTCAACATGCGCTGGACGGCATCGATGGTGGCGGATGTGCATCGCATCCTGACCCGCGGCGGGGTCTTCCTCTATCCTTCGGACTCGCGCCCTTCAGTCACCGAGGGCAAGCTTCGGCTGCTTTACGAAGCGAACCCGATGGCGATGCTGATCGAGCAGGCCGGGGGTGGGGCGATCACGGGGGATCAGCGCATCCTGGACGTCCAGCCTATCGGCCTGCATCAGCGGGTCAGCGTGATTCTGGGCTCTGCCGACGAGGTCTCGCGGATCAGCAAACTCTACGAGGCCGCACGGATCGATCTGTGAACGTGCAGCGCAGAATGCGACGATCCGTACCCCCGCGAATGAGCGCCTTCGCTACACGGAAGTACATCTTCGATTTGTCGCCAGCAAGCTTCAGAACAACTGAGGCAAACGCCGAGAGGCGCGTCGATCCGCCGGCGCGCCGAAGACATTTGTGAACCATAGCTGGGAGGATGTGCGGCAGTGAAAATCAGTGACCGAAAAGAGCTTTTCCAGAAAGCCAAGCCGCTCACCTGCCCTCCATCGCAATCCGTGTTCGACGCGGTCACTGCGATGGCTGAAAAGAACTTCGGCTCGATAATCGTGGTCGACCAGGCAAATCGCGTCATCGGAATGATGACCGAGCGCGATATATTCCGCCGGCTGATCGCGGCGGAACTCGATCCGAAGACCACCACGGTCGAGCGGATCATGACCAAACCGGTGCGAACCGCCAAAGCCGATGACGAACTGGTCGACTGGTTGCGAATGATGTCGAACGAACGCTTCCGGCGGCTCCCCATCGTCGATCATGACGGGCAGCTGGTGGCGGTGATGACGCAGGGAGATTTTGTCTCCTACACCTGGCCCGAATTGCTGGGGCGCTTCCGCGAACTGGCACAGGCCAGCCTGCCGGAGCGGGTCAATCCGGTGTTCCTGATTATCGCGATCCTGCTCTACACGGTGATCCTCGTCGTGGCGATCACGCAACTGGCCTAGCGCGGCAGGTGCAGCAGAAGGAACGCCCGCTTTGTCGCAGGGAGTTTGGCCTGGGGCGACGGCTCGACCGGCGTGGGGCAGTCCATTTCGTCGATATGGCCGACAGCCGATCCCAGTGGCCAAGGAATCATTGCGAGTTGCTCGCGCGCTTTCATGCGCGGGAGAACGGCGTGGTCCTGCCAGGCGCCGCCGCCCTCCCCGCGATGTGGCGGGCGACTCGATGCTGCAGCCGCTCGGCTCGATCGCACGCCTGCTAGTCGCTCTCGCTGCGCTTTCCGGACAGAAGAGCGTAAACGGCCATAGCGTGGCCATGACCAAGAGAGTACTCGCCCTTCAACCAGTCTGTAACCTGCCCAGCCTTGATCCCGGGCTTCAAGCGGCCTTGCTCCGAGTATCCCTTTGCATCCGACGCAGCCTTAAGGCCGGATCCATCCAGCCCAGTCTGCCGTTCGATGGTTTTCAGATAAGCTTGAAACGACATTCTCAGTTTCCCCATCCACTCGCGTCAGATGTTAGACGGCGCTGGGCGGCCAGAGTGGGTGGAGCCGACACAATGCCGGATCGCGAAGCCAATGCGCCCCCCCTGACGTGCTCTCCTGAAGTTCCGCCATTCTGAGCTAGAGCCCTGCAAAATCATGTGGCTTCGTGTCAATGTCGTGGACGCCAAACGGTGCCTCCGCCGCGTTGGCCATTGCGATGGCGGTGAAAGCCATTACCCTCTGAAAGGGTGTGTTTGGGCTAAAATCCGCAATCGCAAATTTGAAAGTACCGATCGGGCGGCGCAACCTGCTGGCTGGCGTACATTTCAACACCGCTTGCTCGTTCCTGTGGCTGATGGGTAGTCTCGTTGAAGAAGAAGCTGAATTGTGCGCTTGTCCCGCAATGGCGCAAGCTCGGGGCGACCTTACTCCTACAAGGGTCCGACCACGTGTTCCTGCGAAACGGCGCGCGCGCCGCGAGGGCGGAGGCCGGATTTCATGGCTGATCGACGCGGTGGGCAGGGTCAGCGGTCCCGCGGACTCACCTCTAATGGCAACTCACATGGGGCGCTGAGCCAATGACCTCGCGCACCAGAACCTCCAAGGCGGAAAGTCCGCAGGCGATCCAGTCCGATCGGCTGGCGCTGCTGGAGACGATCGACGCGCGGCTGCGATGGTTGGCCTCGTGGACGATCCACAACGCCAATCATCTGCGCGAAAGCCGCGATGGGCTCAAGGTCGGCGGTCATCAGGCGTCGTGCGCCTCGATTTCCACGATCATGACGGCATTGTACTTCGAGGCAATCGGCCCCAACGATCGCATTGCCGTGAAGCCCCACGCCGGGCCGATCCTGCACGCGATCCATTACCTGCTGGGCACCCAGAGCCTGGAACAGCTCAAGGCGTTCCGCGGGTTCAACGGCATGCAGAGCTATCCCAGCCGGACCAAGGACCTTATCCCGGTCGACTTCTCGACGGGCTCGGTCGGTCTTGGAGTTGCGGTCACGGCGTTTGCCTCGCTCGTGCAGGAGTACCTTGTCGCACACAACATGCTGGCGCCCGAAGACACCGGGCGGATGATCGCCTTGTTGGGCGATGCCGAGCTCGACGAGGGCAATATCTACGAATGCCTCATCGAGGCCTACAAGCACGACATCCGCAATTGCTGGTGGATCGTCGATTACAATCGCCAAAGTCTCGACGCGACGACCGCAGACAGGATGTTCGACCGGTTCGGCGACATTTTCGAAACCTGCGGCTGGCGGGTGCTGACGCTGAAGCACGGTAAACTGCAACGGGCAGCGTTCCAACAGCCCGGCGGTTCGAGCCTGCAGGATTGGATCGACAGATGTCCCAATGCCGACTTCGCCGCGCTGACATATAGCGGGGGAGCGGCCTGGCGCGAACGATTGACGCGCGACATCGGCAACCGCGACGGTGTGTCCGATCTGCTCGCAGGCCACGACGATGCAGCGCTCGCTCGCCTGATGACCAACCTCGGCGGTCATTGCATCGAAACGCTGCTGGATGCCTTCGCGGAGGCCGACGACGACCGGCCAACCTGCTTCATTGTCTATACGATCAAGGGCTACGGCCTGCCCTTTGCCGGGCACAAGGACAATCACGCGGGCCTGATGAATCCCAGCCAGATCGAGGCGCTGCGGGACCAGATGGGAATTGCCCCTGGTGATGAATGGAAGCCCTGGGCCGGGCTGGGCGCCAATAAAGAGGCGAGGCTTGCGGCATACGTCGATGGCTCGCGGCTCAAGCGAAAGCTGGGCGATCGCGATTGCACAATGGTCCCGATCCCGGACCAACTCCCGGTCCCCGAAGGATCCGAGCAATCGACCCAGACCGCATTCGGCAAGATCCTCCTCGATCTCGCCAAGTCGAACCATCCACTTGCCGCCCACCTCGTGACCACCTCGCCCGACGTCACGGTCTCCACCAACCTTGGTGCATGGGTCAACCAGCGTGGGCTCTATCGGCGGCAGGACACAGTGGACGTCTTCGCCGCCGCACGCATACCCTCGGCCCAGAAGTGGGCGGCTCGCCCCGCCGGCCAGCACATCGAACTGGGAATTGCCGAGAGCAACCTCTTCCTCCTGCTCGCGGCCGCGGGGATCGCCGGACCTCTGTTCGGCACGCGCCTGTTTCCCGTGGGCACGGTCTACGACCCGTTCATCGCCCGAGGCCTCGATGCGCTCAACTACGGCTGCTACATGGACAGTCGGTTCCTCCTCGTCGCCACGCCTTCGGGTCTCACGCTGGGTCCGGAGGGCGGCGCCCATCAATCGATCAATTCCCCGCTGATCGGTATCGGCCAACCCGGGCTCACCTATTACGAGCCGGCTTACGCCGACGAGCTTGCGCTTCTAATGCAGCACTCTTTCAACCACATCCAGGCACCCGGGGGAGGTTCCGTCTACCTGCGGCTGTCGACGCGGAGCATTGAGCAAATTGAGCGCGAAGGCGATCATTGGCAGAGCGGCGCCGTCAAGGGCGGTTACTGGCTGAAGCAGCCCGCTCCGGGATCAGAAGCCGCAATTGTGGTAACCGGCGCAATTCTCCCCGAGGCACTTGAGGCGTGGGAGCAATTGCAGGATGATATTCCTGGGATGGGCCTGATGGCAGTCACCTCGCCCGATCTGCTCCATCGGGGGTGGTCCGACGCGCGTGCCGCCCGTTGGAACGAGGGGCCGGGCGAACCGGCCCAGATCGCAACCCTCCTCGGCTCGCTGTCACCGACAGCCGGCCTCGTAACGGTGATCGACGGCAGTCCCGCGACGCTCTCATGGATCGGAGGGGTGCGCGGGAACCGTGTGTCTCCCCTGGGCACCGACCGATTTGGACAGACAGGCGATCTTCCCGATCTCTACCGGGAGTACCGACTGGACGCCCGCGCCATCCTGGACGCCGCCGCGGAGCTGTTTTTGTGACTCCCGATTTGATCACCATCGACGACGTGCGCGCCGCCGCGGCTGCTTTCGACCGCAGGATCGACGATACCCGTTTGTGCATTCGCCAACACTGTCGAACCTGAAACTGGTGCGCCCTGGTGGACTCGAACCACCGGCCTCAGGATTAGAAGTCCCGTGCTCTATCCAGCTGAGCTAAGGGCGCGCCGCGGCGCGACATAGCGCGCTTTACCCGAACCGCAAATCGACGCTAAACACGAGGCATGACGGGCGAACCGGCACGGCTGGACGGCGCCCAGGGCGCGGGCATGCGCTTTCGCTATCTCGATTATCTGATGGCCGCCTTCGTCGCCATCCTGCTGCTCTCCAACATCATCGGCGCGGCCAAGCCCAGCTACATCGTGCTGCCCTCGGGCGCCGAATGGTCGTTCGGCGCGGGGGTGCTGTTCTTCCCGATCAGCTACATCATCGGCGACGTGCTGACCGAGGTGTATGGCTATGCGCAGGCGCGGCGGGTGATCTGGACGGGCTTTGCCGCGCTCATCTTCATGGGTTTCATGGCCGCGGTGGTGGTCGCGCTGCCCCCGGCCGAGGGCTGGCCGGGCCAGGAGGCCTATGAATTCGTGTTCGGCAACAGCTGGCGGATCGTCGGCGCCTCAATCCTGGCCTTCTGGGTCGGCGAATTCGTCAACGCCTTCGTCCTCGCAAGGCTGAAGGTGGCGACCAACGGCCGGTTCCTGTGGCTGCGCACGATTGGCTCCACCTTCGTTGGCCAGGGGCTCGACAGCGCGATCTTCTACCCGCTGGCCTTTTGGGGGCTCGCCGGTTGGCCGCCCGAGCTGATGCTGCAGGTGGTCCTCTCGCAATGGCTGATCAAGACCGCGTGGGAGGCGCTGCTCACCCCCGTCACCTACGGCGTCGTGGGCTTCCTCAAGCGGCGCGAGGGGGTCGAGGTGTTCGACGCGGATACGGATTTCTCGCCCTTCGCCCGCTCCAACGGCGGTGCCCCGGCCGGCGAGTAAGGGGGCGCGACCGCGCGCCGGCGGATCAATCCGCCAGCAGCGCGATCGCGAGATAGAGGAGAATGAAGCTGCCGATGCCCAGCACCGCGCCGAGCACGAAGACGATCCGCACGGTCAGCGGGTCCCAGCCGAAGTGCCGCGCCATCCCCGAGCAGACGCCCAGCAGCTTGCCGTTGGGCTTGTCCAGCCGGAACTTGCCCGGCGCCTCGTCCGCTGGCCGGACGAGGTCGCTCCGGCGGTTATGATCGCTCATGCGATCAGCCCGGAAACGGCGCTCATCTGCGGGCCGGTGGAGAAGCTCGCAATCAGCAGCGTGGCGGTGAGGGCGGCGGCGCTCAGGCCGGCGAACGCGTGACGGACGAAGTGCGAAATGTTGCTCATGATGGTGTTCCCTTCTTGCCGGGCAGCCTGTCCGCCCGGATGTCCAATGTGTTGCAGGGGGCGTGCCAGTTTGCGAAAGGCCAAGTTAATCAGGGGTTTAGCCAAAACAGCTCGTCGCGCGCCGCGCACGCTTCGCCGAGACTTGGCAAGATCCGCCAACCTGTGGCATCCACCTTTGCGCTTTGCCGCCGGCTGGCCGATCGCCTAAACCGGCACGCTTCGCACTCCCCGCTTCAGGACCCATGACGCTCGACCGGATCACCCTTGCCAGCTTCCGCAATCATGGTTCAACCACGCTAGAAGGCGCCGGCCGGCTGAACCTGCTGGTGGGCGAAAACGGCGCGGGCAAGACCAACGTGCTGGAGGCGCTCTCGCTGTTTGCCCCCGGGCGGGGCCTGCGTCGCGCGCAACTGGCCGAGATTGCGCTGGCGGAGCCCGCCGAGCGCCCGGAGAGCAGCGCCGGTTTCGCGATCAGCGCACGGCTTGATCCCGGCGATGGCGGCGAGCCGGTGGTGCTGGGTACCGGCACCGCGCCCGAGCGGCCGGGCCGCCGGCTGGTGCAGGTCAACGGCGCCGAGGCGAGCGCCGCCAGCCTCGCCGAATGGCTGGCGATCGGCTGGCTGACTCCGGCGATGGACGGCCTGTTCACCGATAGTGCGGGCGCACGGCGGCGCTATCTCGACCGTTTGGCGGTAGCGCTGTTTCCCGATCATGCCACCATCGCCGCGCGCTTCGAGCGGGCGCTGCGCGAGCGCAATCGCCTACTAGCCGAGCCCGGCACCGATGCCGCCTGGTTCCTCTCGGGCGAGAAGCAGTTGGCCGAAGCGGGAGCGGCGCTGGCTCAGCGGCGCGCGGCGCTGGTGGAGCGCCTCTCCGCCGCCCTAGCTTCCGAGCCGGAGCAACCCTTCGCCCGCCCGCTGCTCACCTCTCGTCCCGGCGGCCCCGCCACGGCCGAGGCGCTGGCCGAGACGCTCGCCGCCAGCCGCACGCGTGATCGCGAGGCCGGCCGGACGCTGACCGGCCCGCACCGCGACGAACTGGCGGTGGTGATGGCCGGCAAGCACCAGCCCGCCGCCGCCTGCTCCACCGGCGAGCAGAAAGCGATGCTGATCGCCCTCACCCTCGCCCATGCCGCGCTGGCCAGCGCCGGGCGCCCGAGCGTGCTGCTGCTCGACGAGGTGGCCGCGCATCTCGATCCGCTGCGGCGCGAAGCGCTGTTCGAGCGGCTGCGCGCCGGCGCCGCGCAAGTCTGGCTGACCGGCACCGAACCGACTCCTTTCGCCGCCATCACCGGAGAGGCAGCGGTCTGGCGGGTGGCCGGCGGCACGGTGGAACGGGTGGGCTGATACGCGCTCCTTGGCGGATTTCGGATCAGGCGCCGCCGCCTCTGTTGCAGAAGATGCGCCTCAGCCCTCGTCCTCGGGCAGCGCTTCCGCCACCGCATCCACGGTCGCCGCCACCATTGCCTCGATACCTTGCGCGGTCGGGTGGATGCGGTCGGGTTGGACGAGGCCGGGTCGGATCAGCACCGGCTCCATGAAGAACGGCACCAGCGCCGCGTCGTAGCGTTCGGCCAGCGCGGAGTAGATCGAATCGAACGCCCGCACATATTCCACGCCCAGATTGGGCGGCGCGCGTATCCCCATCAGCAGCACCGGAATGCCCCGCGCCTCCAGTTCGGCCAGCATCGCATCAAGATTCTCGCGGGTCTGCTCGGGCGGCAGCCCGCGGAGCAAATCGTTGCCGCCCAGCTCCACGATCACAAGGTCCGGCACGCGCTTCTCATTGTCGAGCACGAAGCCCAGCCGCTGGCGCCCGGCGGCGGTGGTATCGCCCGAAACGCCGGCATTGCTCACCCGCGCATTCACGCCGCGCTCGCGCAACACCGCCTCCAGCCGCGCCGGATAGCTCTCGCCCTCCTCCAGCCCATAGCCCGCGAACAGGCTGTCGCCAAACGCGAGGATGCGCCGCTCGGGCCCGCTCATCTCGGCCCGCGAGCCGACAGCAGCCGCAGCGCCATCGCCCCCGGCCGCGCGGCGCTCCGGCGCCTCTGCCACCGGCTCCGCACCGCAACCGGCGAGCGCCAGCACCGCCACCATCAAACCAACCACGCGCATGCTCGCCTCCTTGTCCGCGCGGGTTAGCTATGCCATCGCACCCGCGTGACAAGTCCCCCGGCCATCGCGGCGCGCGATCTTCGCCTCACCCTTGGCGAAGGCTCCGCCGCCGTCCCCATCCTCAAGGGCATCGACCTCACCGTGCAAACGGGCGAGACGCTGGCGCTGCTCGGCCCCTCGGGCTCCGGCAAAAGCTCGCTGATGGCGGTGCTGACCGGGCTGGAACGCGCCAGCGGCGGCACGCTGCAAGTCGCCGGCGCCGATTTCGCCGCGCTGGACGAGGATGCGCTGGCGCTCGCCCGGCGCGGGCGAATCGGCATTGTGCTGCAGGCCTTCCACCTGCTGCCCACGATGAACGCGCAGGAAAACGTCGCCACCCCGCTCGAACTCGCCGGCATGCCCGATGCGTGGGATCGCGCGGCACGGGAGCTGGGGGCGGTGGGCCTCGGCCATCGTCTCACCCACTATCCGGCGCAGCTTTCGGGCGGCGAGCAGCAGCGCGTCGCCATCGCCCGCGCGCTCGCCCCGCGCCCGCCGCTGGTCTTTGCCGACGAGCCGACCGGCAACCTCGATGCGGTTACCGGCGGCGAGATCGTCGAGCTGCTGTTCGCCCGCCGCGCCGAGACTGGCGCCACGCTGATCATCATCACGCATGACGAAGCGCTCGCCACCCGCTGCGAGCGCGTCATCACTCTGGCCGACGGGCAAATCGCCAGCGACACCGCCAGCGACCCAGACAGCGACCCAGACAGCGACACCGCCAACGCCTCGGCCAACTCCGCCGACATCCCGCTCGACACCGCCGCGCAATGAGCGCGCCGCTCCGCGCACTCGGCTGGGCGGCCGCCTGGCGCATCGCCCGGCGCGATCTGCACCGCCGCTTCCGCGGCCTGCGCCTGCTGCTCGTCTGCCTGTTCCTCGGCGTGGGCGCGCTAGCGGCGATCGGCACACTCACCGCGGCGATCCGCGGCGAACTGTCCACCCAGGGCCAGGTGCTGCTCGGCGGCGATATCGAGGTCGAGGTATGGCAGCGTCCGCTCTCGGACGAAGAGACCGCGCTGCTCGAAAGCTACGGCACGGTCTCGCAAGGCCTGCGGCTGCAGGCGATGGCCAGCACCGAAAGCGCCGCGACCCCGGTGGAGCTCAAGGCGGTCGATGCCAACTGGCCGCTCTACGGCTCGCTGGTGCTCGATGGCGGGAGCCGCATGGGCGCCCCGCCCCCCGGACAGGCGTGGCTGGCGGAGGGCGCGGCCGAGCGGCTGAACGTGCGCCCGGGCGACCTCATCCGCATCGGCAGCGAGAGCCTGCGCGTGGCGGGCATCATCGCCGACGAGCCCGACCGACTGAGCGAGGGCTTCCAGCTCGGCCAGACGGTGATCGTCCCGTTCGATTTCCCCCGCGCCGCCGGCCTCATCGCGCCCGGCTCGATGTACGAGACCAAGACTCGCCTGCGCTTCGCCTCCGAGCAGGACCCGGACGAGGTGGCCGAAGCCATCGAGAGCCGCTTCCCCGGGGCCGGGCTCGATCTGCGCACCCGCAATCGCGCCTCGCCCGGTGCCGAACGCTTCGTGGGCCGAATGGGCGAATTCCTCACGCTGGTGGGCCTTGCCGCGCTGGTGATCGCCGGCATTGGCATCGGCGGCGGCGTCGCCTCGTATCTGGAGGCGCGCCGGGCGAGCATCGCCACGCTCAAGATCCTGGGCGCCACCAGCGGAGACATCGCGCGGATCTATTCGCTGCAGGTCGGCGTGGCGGCGCTGGCGGGCTCCCTCGCCGGGCTGGCGGTGGGAGTGCTGGTGACGCCGCTACTGGCCGCCGCACTGGGCGAGCTGCTTCCGGTGGACACGGGGCTGGTGATCGACCCGCCCTCGCTGCTGCGCGCCGCGCTGTTCGGCCTGCTGGTGGTGCTGGTGTTCGCCGCCCCGCCGCTGATCCGCGCGCGCGATTTCCCCGCCATGGCGCTGATGCGCGCGCGCGTCTCGCCGCTGGCACAGGCCTGGCGCGGAGCGGCAAAACCGGTCGGCCTCGGGCTGCTGGGAATCGTCCTACTGGCGGTGCTGGGCTCCCCCCAGCCCTGGCTCAATGCGCTGTTCCTCGCCGGAGCGGCAGCGCTGCTGGCGCTGCTCGCCGGGCTCGGAATGCTGATCCGCCGCTTCGCCGCCCGCGCGCCGCGACCGTCCAATCCCATCGCCCGCGCGGCGCTGGCCAATCTCCACCGGCCCGGCGCCTCCACCTCTTCGCTGGTCACCGCGCTCGGCTTCGGCCTCTCCGCCTTCGTGCTGCTGGCGGCGGTGGAAACCAGCCTCGATGCCAATATCCAGCGCAGCGTTCCGGAGCGCGCGCCCGATTATTTCATGCTCGATATCCCGCGCGACCGGCTCACCGAGTTCGAGACGCTGGTTGAACAGCGCGCCCCCGGCGCCGTGGTCGAGACGGTGCCCACCCTGCGCGGCGCGATCCTCGCCTACGGTCCGCCGGACGAGCAGATCATTGTCTCCCAACTGGAAGAACTGCCCGAAGGCGCCTGGGCGCTGCGCGGCGAGCGCGGGCTCACCTATGCGCCCAGCCTGCCGCAGGGCAATTCGCTGGTCGCGGGCGAATGGTGGCCACGGGATTACCGCGGAACCCCGCTGGTCAGCGTGGACGAGGAGTTGGCCAAAGCGGCTGGCCTCGCCATCGGCGATACGCTCACCGTCGGCCTGCTCGGCGTGGAGCGCACCGCGCGCATCGCCAATCTGCGCCGGATCGATTGGGAGAGCCTGGGCTTCAACTACGTGCTGGTGTTCTCCCCCAACACCTTCGACGATGCGCCGCACAATCTTGCCGCCACCATCGCCCTGCCCCCAGGCGAGCGCGCCAGCGGCCTGCTGGGCGACATGGTGCGCACCTTCCCCTCCAGCCAGGTGATCGAGGTCGGCCCGCTGCTGGTGCAGGCCCGCGCCATTCTCGAACAGGTGGCGCTGGCGATCCTCGCCGCCTCGGGCGTGGCGGTGCTGGCGGGCCTCGCGGTGCTGCTGGGCGCGATCGCCTCGGCCCGTGCGCAGCGCACTTACGATAGCGTGATCCTGCGCGTGCTCGGCGCCAGCAGCCGCCAGCTGCTGCTGCTCCAACTGGCGGAATTCGCCATGCTCGCGGCGGTGCTGGGGGTAGTGGCGCTGCTGTTGGGCAGCGCCCTCGCCTGGGGAATCGTCACCCAGCTGTTCGAGTTCGACTGGCTGCCCGATTGGAACCGCGTGCTGGCGGTGCTGGGCGGCGGCGTGGGGCTGGTACTGGTATTCGCGCTGGCCGCATCGCTCCCGGTGCTGCGCGCCCGCCCCTCGCAGAGCCTGCGCACTCTGTAACCCTTATCGCCGCCGCGAGAGCGCCCAGGCGAGCCCGCCCGCTACCAGCGTCGCGCCGAGGCTCAACGCCGCCTCCGCGCGATGCGTGGTCAGCCACAGCTGGCTCGAACGCCGGTGCGCAATCGCGTCGA
Organism: Erythrobacter sp. ANT-B3C2; assembly: GCA_001683845.1. Taxonomy (GTDB): domain Bacteria; phylum Pseudomonadota; class Alphaproteobacteria; order Sphingomonadales; family Sphingomonadaceae; genus Croceibacterium. The sequence goes on from LXQI01000021.1 coordinate 109,925, forward strand.
ACCGCCCATGCGCCCCGCGATCGCCCGGCACCGGCTCGTGGAGATTGTCGCGCCGATCCGGCGCCACCCGCTCCTCATCCTGCTGCCCCTCGATCCCGGTCGCCGCGAGATAGCGGTCCACCAGCCCGGAGGCGAACCAATCGCCCCAGATCGCCTGCAGGCTCGGCCAGCCCAGCGTGATCTCCTTGCGCCGGTGATAGGCGGCATAATGGATCGCCTCTGCCGCGATCTCCGGCTGATAGGGTGGGCTCGCTGGCTTGGGCTTCTTCGGCATGGTGGTGCGGATCCAGTCGAACTGCGGCGTGTTGACACCGGGCAGCTGCACCATGCTCACATGCACCTTCGATCCGGCCGAGAACAGTTCGCTGCGAACCGAATCCTGAAAGCCCTGAACCGCATGCTTGGCCCCGCAATAGGCCGATTGCAGCGGAATCCCGCGATAGGCCAGCGCACTGCCCACCAGCACGATCGAGCCGCGATTGCGCCTCATCATCCGCTTCAGCGCCGCGCGCGTACCGTTCACCTGCCCCATGTAGGTGACATCGGTGACCCGGGCATAATCCTCGACGCTCACCTCCATGAACGGCGCGAGGATCCCGGCAAAGGCGGCGTTGATCCAGATGTCGATCGGCCCGAGTTCGTTCTCGAAGGTCTCGGCGGCAGCTTCCATTTCGGCAGCATCGGCCACGTCGCAGGGGTAGATCAGCGCCTCGCCGCCGGCCGCCTCGACCTCAAACCGCGTCGCCTCCAACCCCTCGATGCCGCGGGCGATCAGCCCGATTTTCGCACCATCCCGGGCAAAGCGCTGTACCACCGCCCGGCCAACCCCGGCGGAGGCACCGGTGATTACGACAACGGGCGGATGGGGAAGATCGATGGCCATGGCGTTCTAAAGCGCACCCGCCGCTCAGGTTCCGCGGTTCGAAAGCTCTCGAGGAGCTTCCATGCCCAAACGAGAAAACGCCGCCCGGACCAGCCGAGCGGCGCTTTTCTCAGCCGGCAACCGGCCCGCAATCGGACCAGCCGCCGGTGCCTGCGATCAGACGCAGTTGAAGGTAATGGTCGAGCGGCCGCCGCCGGTGGGCGTGACAGTCCGAAGCTCGGCGTTACGGTTGCGAGCCCGGCAATAATCCCGCGCGGCACTCTCAGCCTTGGATTGATCCTCGGGCTTCACTTGGTAAGTGATGCCCTGATTGTTAGCCGATACCACCCGCGGCATGCTCGAAGCACACCCGGCCACGGCCATCAGGGCAACGGCGCCGAATAGGGTCTTGATGTAAATCATGTAAAAATCCTCTTGGTCCGACGAATCGGTGATGTCTGGTTAACGAAGCCGTTGGCGTCATGTTCCGCATCGCCCCGGATCAGCGGCGAGCGGACGGCATTTTTGGTGAACAGTGGCCCACAAGACGCATTCGGTCTTCTGGCTTTCCCATTGGCTCTGGTGCCAGACCCTCCATCGTTGCATGGCCGCACGCGCATGGCCGACGAACAGCAGCACGCCTGGTGGCAAAGCGGGGTGATCTACCAGATCTACCCGCGTTCCTTCGCCGACAGCGATGGTGACGGCGTGGGCGACCTCGCCGGCATCGAGGCGCGGCTGGATCATGTCGCCAGCCTCGGAGTGGATGCCATCTGGCTCTCGCCCGTGTTCCCCTCGCCGATGGCCGATTTCGGCTACGACGTGGCCGATTATTGCGCCATCGACCCCCTGTTCGGCGATCTGCCCGCCTTCGATCGCCTGCTCGCCGCGGCCCACGCCCGCGGGCTGAAGCTGCTGCTCGATTACGTGCCCAACCACTCGTCGGATCAGCACCCCTGGTTCGTCGAGAGCCGATCCAGCCGCACCAACGCCAAGCGGGACTGGTACATCTGGCGCGATCCCGCGCTAGATGGCGGCCCGCCCAACAACTGGATCAGCGATTTCGGCGGCCCAGCCTGGGAGTGGGACGAGCCCACCGGCCAATTTTACCTCCACGCCTTCCTGCCCCAGCAGCCCGATCTCAACTGGCGCAACCCCCAGATGAAAGCGGCCATGCTCAACGTGCTGCGCTTCTGGCTGGATCGCGGCGTGGACGGCTTCCGCATCGACGTGCTGTGGCACATCGTAAAGGCCGAGGCCCTGCCCGACAATCCGCCCAACCCCGCCTGGACCCGCGCCCAGACCGAACGCGACCGCCTCATCCAGCGCCACTCGACAGACCAGCCCGAAGCCCACGCCCTCTCCGCCGAGTTCCGCGCGCTGGCGGAGCAATACACCGGCGCCACCGGCCGCGAACGCGTGCTGATCGGCGAGATCTTCCTCCCCAACGAGCGCCTCGCCCGCTGGTACGGCCCGCCCGAACGCCCGCAGGTCCACCTGCCGTTCAACTTCCAGCTGATCGAGAACGAGTGGGACGCGGCCACCCTCGCCCGCGTCGTCGCCGATTACCTCGCCTCCCTGCCCCCACACGGCTGGCCCAACTGGGTGCTCGGCAGCCACGATGCCCCGCGCATTGCCGCACGCATCGGCGGGGCGCAGGCGCGCGTGGCGATGATGCTGCTGCTCACCCTGCGCGGCACCCCCACGCTCTACCAGGGCGACGAACTGGCCATCGGCCATGTCCCGATCCCGCCCGACCGCATCCGCGACCCGCAACACCACCGCCAGCCCCACCTTGACATCGGCCGCGACCGCTCCCGCACCCCGATGCCATGGAACAGCTCACCCCATGCCGGCTTCAGCACCGCCGAACCCTGGCTCCCGCTCAACCGGGACTGGCCCACCCGCAACGTCGCCACGCAAGCGCAAGATCCCGCCTCGATGCTCGCCCTCACCCACGCCCTGCTGGCACTCCGGCGAGCGGAACCAGCGCTCTCCGTCGGCGCCATCCAGCTGCTCGATGCACCCGCCGGCCTGCTCGCCTACCAGCGCACCCACGGCACCCGCCAGCTCACCATCCTGCTCAACCTCACCGCGCAAGGTATCGACACCGAGTGGCGGGGCACCCCCCTCCTCTCCACGCTCGTCGGCCCGCCGCAGCCCGGCACCCTCCGCGCCAACGAGGGCATCGTCTTGGCATGAGGATCGCCATGCTGGCCCCCATCGCCTGGCGCACCCCGCCGCGTCATTATGGCCCGTGGGAACTGGTCACCAGCCTGCTGACCGAGGCGCTGGTGGCCAAAGGCTTGGACGTCACCTTGTTCGCCACGCAGGACAGCCTCACCGCCGCCACGCTCGCCGGCGTGGTCCCCGCACCCTACAGCGAAGACCCGTCCATCGACGCCAAGGTGTGGGAGCACCGCCACCTCGCCCATCTGTTCGAGCGCGCCGGCGAGTTCGACCTGATCCACAACCAGGCCGATTTCCCCGCCCACGCCTTCGCCAATCTCGTGTCCACGCCGATGGTCACGACGATCCACGGCTTCTCGTCGGACCGCATCCTCCCGATGTACGCGCCCTACGACACGCGCGTGCACTACGTCGCCATCAGCGCGTCCGACCGCCACCCGGCACTTCGCTACGCCGCCACCATCCACCACGGCATCCGCATGGACGAGTTCCCGCTCGATCCGCACGGCGCCGAAAGCCTGCTGTTCTTCGGCCGCATCCACCCGGACAAGGGCCCCGCCGCCGCCATCGCCGCTGCCCACGCCGCCGGCCGCCCGCTCGATCTCTACGGCATCGTGCAGGACCAGGACTGCTTCGAGCGCGACGTCGCTCCCGCGCTCAGCGACAGCGTGCGCTACCACGGCCCCGTCGGCGGGGCGGAGCGGGTGCAGGCACTCGGCCGCGCCCGCGCGCTGCTGCACCTGATCGATTTCGACGAGCCCTTCGGCCTGTCGGTGGTGGAGGCGATGGCCTGCGGCACCCCGGTGATCGCCACCCGCCGCGGCTCGATGCCCGAACTGATCGAGCACGGCATCACCGGCTTCCTGGTCGACAGCCCGCAAGAGGCAGTCGAGGCAATCCACCATGCCGGAGAACTCGATCGCACCACCATCCGCCGCCACGCCGCCGCCCGCTTCGGCATCGAGCGCATGGCCGACGAATACATCGCCCTGTACCGCCGCATCCTCGGCTGAGCGCGCGAATGGATTGCAGGTCCGCAAGTGTCCCCCCGCTAAAGCTGCCTGTCGGGGGGCGGCCCATGAGCGGACATTCGAAAGCGCGGTAGACTAGGCGTTTTTCGGACGAACCAGCGGGTAGGTCAAAGCCCCGGACACCATGGCCACGGCCATGCCGATCAACGCAGCAAAGGCGAGGCTCAGGAGAATAGGAGCACTCACGGCGACTCCCCCCTCGGCGCCTAGGGACTTAGCGACCGGCTCGAAGCTGGGCTGGCCAAGGATAAACAGCGCCGCAGCGGTCGCTACAAAAAAGAACGCCGCAGCAGCGAAGCCCACCTTTGCAGATGCCGAAAGGCCCTTCCAGAAGCTCTGCGCACCACCTCGCTGTGACACCAGATAAACTGCCGCTACGCCTCCCAAAAGTGGCCACACCAATGGCCACGCGTGGCTGAATGGGATCATTGCGTGGGCAAAGAAAAGAAAACCTGATAGCAGTCCAATCTTGGTGATCGATGTCATGGTCTTCTCCTCTTTAGAAAAGAACCGCATCATGCAGCCAGGTTCCAATGGCAGATTACCACCCGGTCTTGCTCTTCCCACCGAAACTCGCGAGAGGTAAAAGCCAACGGGTCGCCGGCGCCTCAATTTCCATACAGCCTAAGCCGTTGTCGTCTACAGCTTCATCATGATGAGACCGCTGACGATCAGCACGGCAGCGAAAACCCGCATAGGGCTCAAGGCCTCGCCGAAATAGGCTATGCCGACAATGAAAGCTCCGACGGCTCCAATACCGGTCCAGATTGTGTAGGCAGTGCCAAGTGGCAGCACCTTCATCGACCAGGCCAGCAAGCCAAAGCTGAGCAGCATTGCGACTGCCATCACGATGGTCGGCAAGGGCCGGGTGAAGCCTTCCGACTGCTTCATGGCAGTCGCCCAGACGATCTCGAACAAACCGGCCAAAACAAGCGCAATCCACGCCACAGCAACCCTCCTTAATCCGCCGGACCGTCCCGTTCTTGAAAGCCAAAACGGCGCGGGAACGTGGTGGCCGCGCGGCTCAAATAAGCAGGTTAGGGTCGGCTACAATGACAGCTTTTCACCCAGTGTCGGAGGTTCAGCCGTTGGCTGCGCCCACTTTGAAGCGGACAGTCCATTTTCGCGGTCATCACCGCCTGAGCCGCCACTCCTCCCGGTCGATCCGCGCCCCCAGCCGTCTGCGCGAACCGCCGCCCCGCCGCCGCCCGCTTCGGCGTCGAGCGCACGGCCGATGAATACATCGCACTTCACCGCCGCATCCTCGGCTGAGCGCGAACCGGATCGCAGGTCCGCACGGACGTGTTCCCCTGCAAGAGCGGCCGGTCAGGAAGCGACCCAGTTGTGCCTCTTCCGGGCCGACTAGGTTCGAACGATAATCTCCACCTTGTCAGGAGCGACATCGAACAATGCCGCGATCTGTCGCTTGAACTGTTCCAGCCGCTCACCTCGGCTCGATTCAGGCGCTGACATTGGAGAACCAAAGTCTTTTGAAGCATGGTTCTTCTCAGCGCCATGATTCCTCAACTGTATCCAACTGACCTCCAGTGCCTTTTCCAGCCTAAGCATGACCTCCAATCTGGGCATGACACCGTTCTCTTCCCAATTATGGACTGCCGTAGGGCTGACCCTCACCTGCCGAGCCAATTCTGACTTGGTAAGTCCGGCAAGTTCCCGAAATCGCTTGATATTGGCCCCAACACGTTCCGCTCTATCCATGACACATTCCTAATGCTGCCTTGCGATAAGCGCTTTCGTATAAACAAAACTTTCGTTTAAACAATAGTAGAGCCTTCGTTGCGGTGATATCTGTCCCGGCAGCTGACCACCCATGACCGAAGGTTCAGCCGTTCGCTGCGCCCACTTTGCAGGGGGACTGTCCGCGATCGCAGCCATCAACGTCCGAGCCGCCGCTCCACCCGGTCGAGCCACGCCCCCAGCCGCCCCCGAGAATAGGTCAGCGCCGCATACAGCGCGACCAGCCAGCGCGCCGGGCGCTTATACAACGCCGGCACCCCTGCGCCCCGCGATCCGGCGAACAGGCGGTGGCTCCAGGCGCTGATCGCCTGCCGCATCCGGTAGATCGCCCGCCGCCGCCAGCCCAGCCCAGCGCGCGAGGGCGCCACCCGCTTGCGCGGCCGCAACCCGCCTTTCCGCAGCGCCAGCCGATAGGCCAACCCCTCGCGCCGCTGGCGAAAGCCCGCCGCCTGGGTCTCCACCACCAGCTCCGCGCCCACCGCCTCCAGCGCCAGCCGCCGTGCCCCGCGCGCCGCTTCCACCAGCTCGTGCAGCACGGCCGAGCGGACCACCACCACATTGGTCCCCCGCCCGTCGCTGGAATAGGGCTCCACCCAGGCATCGCCGAAGGAGATGTCGGCGGTTTCCGCCACAACATCGTCGCAGAAATCGCAGGCCGAATGCTGGAAGAAGCCGCTGCCCCAATCGCCCTCCAGCAGGTGCCACCAATCCTGCTCGGCCGTGGCACCCTCTTCGAGCACAAGCTGCGTGCGGTACCAATTCGCCGGCCGCTCGGCATCCTTGAGTCGGAAATCCACAGCCCGCACCATTGCCGGCTCCGCACCCATCTGCAGGGCGAAGCTGTCCACCAGCGCCGCGCTCTTCATGTGCCCGCACACCAGCCCCAGCGTGAAGGCGATCCGCTCCGCCAGCACCGGCTCCGCCGCCCGCGCCAGCTGCACCGCCTTGACGAAGCACGGCACCCCCACCACCGCATAGCGCCCAGGAACGCGGCGGATCTCGTCCAGCACGCGCGACAGCTCGATCGGATAATAGCGCGATTTCGCCCCGGCCCGCAGCTCGGTCACGTTGCGTGAGATGCGATAATCGAACAGCCGCCCGGTCGCTCGGCGGTCGGTCGGCGCCACATGCGCCACCCCGTCGACCAGTCCCCGCGCCAGCAGCTCGGCCGCCACCCAGCTGACCATCCCGCCCGAGCTACCCGCCTCGCGAAACCCCTCCCCCGCATGGCCCACATAAGCCGCCGCAAACCGGCCGATCCGCGGATCCACCACCGGCGCATCGGGGAACAGCGCCGCAGCGATCTGGTCCTCATCGCGCGCGTGGGGCGAAAACGGGCAGATCGCCGCCAGCCGCGCACTTTTGCGCTCCAACCACTCGGACGACCCCGCAGGCTCCAGCTGGCCGAACCGGTTCCAGCCCATCGCACCCGCCGGCTCGCCCGAGGCACAGCTCCCGCAACCGATGCACAGCCCCCCGGCGATCACCTCGCCCGGGCTCAGCCGCGCCGCATCGAGGCTCCCCGCCTCAACCAAGCGCAGCGGCGAGATAGGCGCCGGATCGTTCGCGCAGCCCGGCGATCCGCTGGCCCACCGCCGCGTCCGGCGGGGTGGCCAGCAACTCGCCCACCTGCGCAACGTCGCCCCCGCTCACCAGCCGTTCTTCAGCCCCCACCTTCTCCATCAGATCGCGCAGCTTGTTGGCACGGTAGCTGGAGGCTATGGCGGCGAAGGGCCGCTCGAACAGCAGAGCAAACACGCAGCCGTGGAAGAAATTGGTCGCCAACGCCTCGCTCCCGGCGATCAGCTGCGCAAATTCATCGGGCCCGGCGTCGATCCGCTGCTCATCCGCCCAATCGTTGCGATAGCCGATGCTCACCAGCTTTACCCCCGCATCTCCGGCCGCCCGCCGCACCGCGCGCGCATATTCGTCGGGGAAGGAATGGCCGTACACCGCGATGTAACGCTCGCCCGCGTCCGGCCCGGGCTTCTCGCCGACCGCCTCCAGTGCCACCGGAAACTGCAGCACAGGGTCGAGCACAAGCGCCGGCTCCTCGCCCAGCGCTTCCCCCACCAGCAGGCGCGAATTGCGATCGCGCACCGAGATCGCGTCGAACCGCCGCAGCCGCTCGGCCCAGTCGGGCGCCAGCCCCTCGGCCGCGTCCTGGTTGCCGAAGCTCGCGGCATAGGACACCAGCCGCCGGGTGCGCAGCCCCTCGCCCCAGAACACCGGCTTGCCGCCATACCAGGGGTGGCGCAGGTTCCACACCTCGTCGCTGCCGACCACCACGCAGGCAAATTCTTCCGCCTCCTCCGGCCGCTCCAGCGGGAACGGCGCGGAACCGGGCAAGGCATCGGCCGCCGCGATCAGCTTGCGCGCCTTGGCGCCATACAGCGGCAGCTCTTCCCGGCGCGATCGCTCGGGCAACAGCGGCTGGAACGCGCAGGCCCATTCGGCCCGCCGCACCTCGGCACTGCAATGCTCCATCAGCACCGCATCGGCCCCTCCGGCGCGCAGCCCCTCGACCAGCGAGCGCGCCTGCCAGTAGGAGCCGTAATTGATGCAGCGATGGAACGTCAGGATGCCGATTCGGGCACTCGCCGGCTTGCCCCCGGCCTGCCGGGTCGGTGAACTCAGGGTCTGTTCGCTCAAGCCGGGCTCCCCGCGTGAATGGCCGCTGCGCGCCGGCCGATCCAGCGCGCAACGTCGCAACCACCGCTCCAGCCGATTTGCGCCGCGGTTTCAAGCCGGTGCATCGCGCTTGCAAATCGGCGTCGCGGCGCTTGCGACCCTGCTGCTGTCCGCCTGCACCCCCGCTGCAACCGTAGATTCGCCACCCTCCGCCCAGCCGCAGCGGATCATGTCGACCAATCTGTGCAGCGATCTGCTGCTGCTGATGCTGGTGCCAAAGGAGCGGATCGCCTCCATCACCCACCTCGCAACAGGCCCTGCGGCGGTCCTCCTGCCCGGCGCGGCCGATGGCGTGCCCACCAACCGCGCCACCGCCGAAGAGGTGGTCGCCCAAGTGCCCGACCTGATCCTGGCAAGCCCCTGGTCGGCCACCGCCCTGCGCCGTCTAGCTGCACAGGTGAACGCCCCGGTGGTGGAAATCGACGCCGCCAACAGCTTCGCCGATATCCGCCGCATCACCCGCGAAGTGGGCCAAGCCGTCGGCGAGCCCGCCCGCGCCGAGGCGCTGGTGGCGCAAATGGACCGCACGCTGGCCGAGTTGGCGGCGACCGCCCCGGAGCGCCCGATCGAGGTGGTCGCCTGGAACGGCGGCGATGCGGTGCCGGGCCAGGGCACGCTCACCCACGCGATCATCGAGGCCGCGGGCGCTCGCAACCTCTCCGCCCGGCTGCCCGGCGCGGCGGCGGAAAGCTTCGGGCTGGAGGAGCTGCTCGCCGCCCGCCCACAGGCGATCCTGCGCGGGGCAGACCGGTTCGATGCCCCCTCGCTGCGCGATTCCTCGGGCGAGCACGCGGTGGTGCAGGCGGGCTTCGCCGGGCGCCAGATCATCTACCCGGCCACGCTCCACGCCTGCGGCCTGCCGCAATCGGCCGAGGCGGCGCGCCAGCTGCGTACCGCGCTGGAGCGCCTGCCGCCCGGTGACGTGCGCTGGTGAGCGCCCGCCTCTGGCCGCTGATCGCAGCGGCGCTGCTGGTCTTGGGCGTGCTGCTCTCGCTCGGCACCGGGGCGGTGTGGCTCGATCCCGCGCTGCTGGCGGGCAGCGTGGTGAGCCCCAAGCCGAGCCTGCCCTGGCTGATCCTGTGGGAGCTGCGCCTTCCGCGCACGCTGCTGGCGCTGCTGGTGGGGGCCACTCTCGGCCTCTCGGGCGCGGCGCTGCAGGGTTTGTTGCGCAATCCGCTGGCGGAACCGGGGCTGCTCGGCGTCTCGGCCGGCGCGGCGCTGGGCGCGGTGGTGGCGATCTATTTCGGGCTCGCGGCGAGCTTCGCGCTGGCCGCGCCGCTGCTCGGCATCACCGGCGCACTGGCCGCCGCGGCACTGACCCTGACGGTAGGTCGCGGCGGCACGCTGACTATGATCCTGGCGGGCGCGGCGGTCTCCGGGCTGATGGCCGCGGGGCTGAGCCTGGCGCTGAACCTCGCGCCGAGCCCCTGGGCGGCCTACGAGATCACCACCTGGCTGCTCGGCTCCCTAACGGATCGCGGGTGGGACCAGCTGCTGTTGGCGCTGCCGTTCCTCCTCGCCGGCTGGGTATGCCTCGCCACCACCGCCCGCGCGCTCGATGCGCTGACCCTGGGCGAGGCGCAGGCAGAGAGCCTCGGCATCGACATCTCTCGCACCCGCCTGCTGGCGCTCGCCGGCACTGCCTTGTCGGTCGGCGCGGCGACGGCGGTGAGCGGGGCGATCGGGTTCATCGGGCTGCTGGCGCCGCATCTGGTGCGCCCCTTCGTGGGCCACCAGCCCAGCCGCGTGCTGCTGCCCTCCGCCATCTTCGGCGCGATCCTCCTGCTATACGCGGATGTGGCCACGCGCCTCATCCCCACCACGCAGGAGCTGAAGCTGGGCGTGCTGACCAGCCTTGCCGGAACCCCGTTCTTCTTCTGGCTGGTCACCCGGCTGCGGCGGACCGCGCCATGAGCACTCCGCAAACCCGGTTGGAAGCGCACGGCATCGTCGTGCGGCGCGGCGGGCGCACGATCCTCGATGGCGTGTCGCTGGTGCTGGAAGGCGGGCAGTTCACCGGGCTGATCGGCCCCAACGGTTCGGGAAAATCGACGCTGATGGCGGTGCTCGCCGGGCTGCTGGTGCCGGATGCGGGCGAGGTGGTGCTGGATGGCGTCCCGCTCGCCCGGATCGACCGGCGCACGCTCGCCCGCCGCCGCGCCTATCTGCCGCAATCCCCGCGCGCCGAATGGCCGCTGCCGGTGGAGCGGATGGTGGCGCTGGGCCTCACGCCGCACCTGCCGGCCTTCGGTGGCCTGCCCGCTGCTCTCGCCGCGAGGGTGGACGCGGCGATCGCTCAGTTCGACCTCGGCGCCCACCGCTACCAGCCAGCCACCACGCTCTCGGGCGGCGAGCTGGCGCGGGCGATGCTGGCGCGCGCATTGGTCGGCGAACCCGAACTGCTGCTGGCGGACGAACCGCTCGCCGGGCTCGATCCGCGCCACGCGCTCGATGGAATCGGCCGCCTGAGCGCATTGGCCGGGCGCGGCACGCTGGTGCTCGCCTCGCTGCACGAACTCACGCTGGCCGCTCGCCACGCCACGCGGCTCGCGGTGCTGCGCGAGGGACGGCTGGTCGCCTGCGGGCCGACCGCCGAGGCGCTTACCGCCGGCATGTTGCACGAGGTGTTCGAGGTGAATGCCTGCGTCACCGGCGCGGGGACTCGGACCGCCTCCGTCGATTTCACCTAACTGGCGGGAGAATGGCGGATTTGCCCACCCCCAAGGTGCCGATCTATCTCGCCATTGGCCGTTAAATCAGCACCTGCTTCCAATGCCAGACAAAGGGGGGAAGCTCTTGCAGGATCGGTACTGATACCGCTAACAGCCGGCGCAGAGGATGCCGGGCTCCTGGGCACACAGGCGGCAAGCTTGCGGGAGAAAAACTGATGCGGCTTGACACCACCACCGCGGCTGCCGCTGGCGCGCTGCTGCTCGCGGGCTGCGCCTCGGGCGCGCTGACCGGACAGCCCGGCACGGCAGCGGGCGGAGCGCAGGCCGGCGTGGCCAACCCCGCGATCTGGCCGCAATATGTCGATCCGGTGCCGCAGCTGCCGCAAGACGAGGCGCGGATCGTCGACCTGCTCGCCCGCATGACGCTGGAGGAGAAGATCGGGCAGCTGATGCAGCCCGATCTGTGCTGCGTCACGCCCGAAGACGTGCGCCAGTACAACATCGGCTCGGTGCTCAATGGCGGCAACAGCGGCCCCTATGGCGACGATCTCGCCCCCGCCCCCCGTTGGCTGCAGGCGGCGGACGAGTTCTACGAGGCCTCGGTCGATCGCTCGGATGGCGGCGTGGGCATCCCGATCGTCTGGGGCACCGATGCGGTGCACGGCCATTCGAACATCATCGGCGCCACCATCTTCCCACACAATATTGGCCTTGGCGCCATGCGCGATGCCGAGCTGGTCGAGCGGATCGGCGCCGCCACCGCCACCGAGATCCGCGTCACCGGCCAGGAATGGACCTTCGCGCCCACCGTCGCGGTGCCGCAGGATTTCCGCTGGGGGCGCGCGTACGAAGGTTACTCCTCCGATCCGGCACTCGTCGCCTCCTATGTCGGCGCGATGGTGCGCGGGCTGCAGGGCCCGCCCGATGGCGAGCGCATCCTGCCGCGCGGCAAGGTGATCGCCTCCACCAAGCACTTCCTGGCCGATGGCGGCACCGAGGGCGGCGTGGATCAGGGCGATGCCCGGATCAGCGAGGAGGAGCTGCGCGACATCCACGGACTGCCCTATGGCCCGGCGATCGAGAACCGCGTCGCTACGGTGATGGCCAGCTTCTCCAGCTGGAACGGCGTCAAGATGACCGCCAATCGCAGCCTGCTGAACGACGTGCTGAAGGAGCGGATGAATTTCGGCGGCTTCATCGTCTCCGACTGGAACGCGCACGGGCAGGTCGAGGGCTGCACCGTGGAGGATTGCCCCGATCCGCTGCTCGCGGGGCTCGCCATGTACATGGCGCCCGACAGCTGGAAGCCGCTGTATGCGAATTTGCTGGCCGATGCCCGCGCTGGCAGCATCCCGATGGCGCGGATCGACGATGCGGTGGCCCGCATCCTGCGCGTCAAGCTGCGGCTGGGGCTGTTCGAAGCGGGCAAGCCGTCGGACCGCGCTCTCTCGGGCCGCTGGGAGCTGCTCGGCGCCCCCGAGCACCGGGCGATCGCGCGCGAAGCGGTGCGCAAGTCGCTGGTGCTGCTCAAGAACGAGGGCGTCCTGCCGCTCGCCCCCGGCAGGCGGCTGCTGGTGGCCGGCGACGGGGCGGACGATATCGGCCGCCAATCGGGCGGGTGGACCCTCACCTGGCAGGGCACCGGGCTGGAGAACAGCCAATTCCCCGGCGGCACTTCAATTTGGGACGGGCTGCACCAGGCGGTCGAAAGCGCCGGCGGCAGCGCGCAGCTCTCGCCCGACGGCAGCTTCACCCAACGGCCCGATGCGGCGGTGGTGGTGTTCGGCGAGACGCCCTATGCCGAGTTCCAGGGCGATCGCCCCTCGCTCCAGCTTGCCCCCGAACTGACCCGTCCGTACGAGACGATGCGGCGCCTCAAGGCGCAGGGCATCCCGGTGGTCGCGCTGATGATCACCGGCCGCCCGCTCTACGTGAACCCGGCGCTCAACATCGCCGATGCCTTCGTAGTCGCCTGGCTGCCGGGCTCGGAGGGCGTCGGCATCGCCGATGTGCTGGTCGGGCAGAGCAGCGGCATGCCGCGCTACGATTTCACCGGCAAACTGCCGGCCGACTGGCCCCGCACGGCGGATCTGGAAGACGGGGCGCTGTTCCCGTTCGGCTACGGCCTCACCTATGGTGCGCCGCGCACCACCTGGGCCCCTCTGGACAAGGATGCGGGCATCGCCGAGGCCGGTAGCGGCGCCTATTTCTCCGGCGGCGCGCCGGCGGCCAGCTGGTCGTTCGGGCTCGGCAATGCCGACATGAGCGAGACCGTGCGGATCAGCGCCGTGCCCGCCCGCGCACTGGGTGGCCGGGCCGAGGTCACCGCCACCAACACCGACGTGCAGGAAGGCGCGCGCCGCGTGCGCATTGAAAGCGGCGGCGGGGCGCTCTCGCTCACCAACCTCGAGCCGATCGACCTTGCCCGTGAAACCAACGGCAAGGTGCTGCTGCTGTTCACCATGCGGATCGACGATGCGCCGGATTCGGCCGCGCTGCGGATGAATTGCGAAGGGGCCAATTGCGGCGCCTGGGTCCCGCTGAACCTCCAGCCCACCAATGGCTTCGTGCGCTTCGGCGTACCGCTCGAATGCTTCGCCGATGCCTGGGTGAACGTCGCCCGCATCACCGCGCCCTTCGTGCTGCAGACCCAGGGGCAGACCGATTACTCGCTGGAGGAGGTGCGTCTGGGCACCGATGCGCAGCAGCTGTTCGGCTGCTCGCAAAGCCCGCAAGCGGCGCCGGTGATCCGCGGCAGCGAGGCGAGGGCAAAGTGGCTATTTACCTTGCGCGGCCCTCGGTCGGTTCCTATCGGTAGCGCTAACAGATGAGGGGGCTAACGAAAGCCGATGGCCACCATGCTGAGCGACATCCTGCCGCAGGACCATTCCGCCGGGCGCTTTCTCGGCCGCGCGCAATCGCCCGAGGGGCCGTGCGTCATCGCCATCCGCGAAGGCCAGCTGTTCGATCTCACCGCCGAGGTCGCCACCGTCGCAGGCGCGATCGACCGTCGCGCCTTCGACGGCGGCCGCCCGCTCGGCCCGGTCGAGGCCGGCCTGCCCGAGGGCTGGTCGCTGCTCTCCCCGATCGACCTGCAATGTGTCAAGGCCGCCGGCGTCACCTTCGCCCTCTCCGCCATCGAGCGGGTGATCGAGGAGCGCGCCCGCGGCGATGCCACCCGCGCCGCCGAGATCCGCACCGGGCTGGAGGAAAAGGTCGGCGCCGGCATCCGCGCAGTCGTCCCCGGCACCCCGGAGGCAGACGAGCTCAAGGCCGCGCTGATCGAACAGGGCATGTGGTCGCAATATCTCGAGGTCGCGATCGGCCCCGATGCGGAGGTGTTCTCCAAATCGCCGGTACTCTCCACCGTGGGCGCGGGCGCGCCCATCGGCGTGCGCTCCGATTCCAGCTGGAACAACCCCGAGCCTGAAGTGGTGCTGGTCGTCGATCCGCGCGGGGAGGTGGTCGGCGCCACGCTCGGCAATGACGTCAATTTGCGCGATTTCGAAGGCCGCTCCGCGCTGCTCCTCAGCAAGGCGAAGGACAACACCGCCTCCTGCGCGATCGGCCCGTTCATCCGCCTGTTCGACAATGGCTACACGATCGATGACGTCCGCACCGCCAATGTCGACCTGCTGATCGAGGGACCGGAAGGCTACCGCCTCGAAGGCGCCAACCTCATGGCCGAAATCAGCCGCGACCCGCTGGAACTGGTCCGCCAGACCTTGAGCGAGCACCACTACCCCGATGGCTTCGTGCTGTTCTGCGGCACTTTATTTGCTCCCACCCAGGATCGCGACACGCCCGGCGCGGGTTTCACCCACAAACTGGGCGACCGTGTCACCATCAGCTCGCACCGGCTCGGCCGGCTGGTTAATATTGTCATAACATCGCGCGATGCTCCTGCCTGGGAGCTCGGCATCGCCGCCTTCATGCGCAATCTCGCGCAGCGCGGCTTGATTGACAGGATCTAGAGGAACCCCCCATGGAAACCCACAGTCTCGGCCATCTCATCGGCGGCGAATGGACCGGCGCGGACGACGCGCTGGAAAGCCGCAACCCGTCCAACACCAAGGACATCGTCGCCCGCTTCCCCGATGGCACCGCCGAGGATGTGAACCGCGCGGTCGCCGCTGCGCAACAGGCCTTCCCCGCCTGGTCCGCCGCCTCGCCCGAAGTGCGCGCAGACCTGCTCGACAAGATCGCCGCCACCCTGTTCGAGCGCGCCGCCGAACTGGGCGAGCTGCTCGCCCGCGAGGAAGGCAAGATCCGCGCCGAAGGCATGGGCGAAACCCTGCGCGCCGCGCGCATCTTCCGCTATTTCGCCGGCGAGGCGCTGCGCCGCCACGGCCTCACGCTTGAATCCACCCGCCCGGGGCTGGACGTCGCCACCTATCGCGAGGCGCTGGGCGTCATCGGCCTGATCACCCCGTGGAACTTCCCCATCGCCATCCCGGCCTGGAAGATCGCCCCCGCGCTCGCCTTCGGCAACGCCGTGGTGCTCAAGCCCGCCAACATCACCCCCGCGGTGGCCAGCGCACTCGCCCGCATCATCGACGAATGCGGCGCCCCGGCCGGCGTGTTCAACCTCGTGCTCGGCCGCGGAGACGTGGGCCGCGCGCTGGTCGATCACGCGGATGTCGCTGCGATCAGCTTCACCGGCTCGCAGGAGGTCGGCGCCGCGGTCGGCAAGGCCGCCGTGGCCCGGCAGGCGCGCGTGCAGATGGAGATGGGCGGCAAGAACCCACTGGTCATCCTTGCCGATGCCGATCTCGACAAAGCGGTGGCGATCGCGGCCGATGGCGGCTTCCTCCAGACCGGCCAGCGCTGCACCGCCTCCAGCCGCGTGATCGTGGAGGATGCGATCCACGATCGCTTCGTCGAGGCGCTGGCGCAGAAGGCGCAATCGCTCAAGGTCGGCGGCGCACTCGCCGAGGGCACGCAGATCGGCCCCGCCAGCAGCAAAACGCAGTTGGAACAGAACCTGCGCTACGTCGGCATCGCGCGCGACGAAGGGGGCCGCATCGCCACCGGCGGCGAGCGGCTGGAGCTGGAGACCCCCGGCTACTTCATGCAGCCAACGCTGATTGCGGACACCAGGCCGGACATGCGGATCAATGGCGAGGAGGTGTTCGGGCCAGTGGTCTCCACCATCCGCGCGAAGAACTACGAGGAGGCGCTGGAGATCGCCAACATGGGCGATTTTGGCCTCTCCGCCGGCATCGTCAGCAACAACGCCAGGCACATCCGCGATTTCCGCAAGCGCATCCGCGCCGGCATGGTGATGGTCAACCTGCCCACTGCCGGGGTCGATTACCACGTCCCCTTCGGCGGCACTCGCGGCTCCAGCTACGGCCCGCGCGAACAGGGCTACGCCGCCGTGGAATTCTACACGCAGATCAAAACCGTCTACACGGGAGATTGAGTTGACCGAGGGGGGAGACAAACAGGCGGGCCGGGCACACTACCCGAGCCTCGCCGGCAAGCGCGTGATCATCAGCGGCGGCGCATCGGGCATCGGCGAGGGCATGGTCGAGGGCTTCGTGGCGCAAGGGTCGGCGGTCGCCTTTGTCGACCTGCTGGAGGACGAGGGCGCGGAACAGGCGCAGCGCCTCGCCGCCACCGCCGCGATTGCGCCGATCTTCGAAGCCTGCGACATTACGGACAGCACCGCATATCCCGCACTGCTCGGCCGCCTGATCGAGCGGCTCGGCGGCTGCGACGTGCTGATCAACAACGCCGCGCGCGACGATCGCCACAGCGTTGCCGATGTCACACCCGAATATTGGGACGACATGATGGCGGTGAACCTCAAGCACCTGTTCTTCGCCGCCAAGGCGGTGATCCCGTCGATGCAGCAGACAGGCCGCGGCTCGATCGTCAATCTCGGCTCGATCAGCTGGCACCTGGGGCTGGAGAACCTGAGCGTCTACCAGACCGCCAAGGCCGCCATCGAGGGCCTCACCCGCAGCCTTGCGCGCGAATTCGGGAAAGACGGCATTCGCGTCAACGCGATATTGCCCGGCAACGTGCAGACCCCGCGCCAGATGCAATGGTACACGCCCGAAGGCGAGGCCGAGATCGTTGCCGCGCAGTGCCTCGAAGGGCGCATCCAGCCGGAGGACGTCGCCGCGCTGGCGCTGTTCCTCGCCTCGGACGATGCACGCTATTGCACCGCACACAATTATTGGGTGGACGCCGGATGGAGATGAAGCTCGAAGTGCGCGAGGCGTTCCGCGCCAACTGCACGCTGGGCGAAGGGCCAGTGTGGGATGCGCCAAACCAGCTGCTCTGGTTCGTCGATATCAAGCGCCACCAGCTGTGGCGCTTCGATCCCGCCACCGGCGAAGCCACCAGTGCCGAGGCACCCGGCCAGATCGGCTGGGCGCTGCCGGCCGAGGATGGCCGCCTGCTGTGCGGGCTGCAATCCGGGCTCTGCACCTTCGATCCCGAGCAGCGCGCGTTCGAACCGCTCTGCGCCATCCCCGGCGAACCGGCCGGCAACCGCAGCAACGATGCCTGTACCGATCCACACGGCCGCGTGTTCATGGGCACGATGGATGATAATGAGGATGCCCCCACCGGCCGCTTCTACTGCTTTGATCGCGGCACCATCACGCCCGCCGGCCCAGCGGAAATCGCCATCACTAACGGGCCCGCCATCTCGCCGGACGGTGGCACGATCTACTTCACCAGCACGCTCGGGCAGGCGATCCACGCCGCCGATCTGCACGAGGACGGCACCGTGGGAGAAACCCGCCTGTTTGCGGACACTGCCGAGCACCTGCCGGACGCCCATCCCGATGGACCGGTGGTCGATGCCGAGGGCCATGTCTGGAGCGCCTTCTCCGGCGGCTCCTGCCTCATCCGCTTCGCGCCCGATGGCACGCCCGTCGCCCGTGTGCCGATGCTGACGGCGAACATTACAAAGCTGGCCTTCGGCGGCCCGGATCTCACCACCGCCTATGTCACCACCGCGCGCAGCGGGCTCTCGGAAGCGGAGCTGGCCGCCCAACCGCTCGCCGGCAGCCTGCTCGCCTTCGAGGCACAGGTCGCCGGCTTCGCGCAGCCGCTGGTGAAGCTCGCTTGATCCGCCCCGCGCTCGTCGTCGTCGCGCTGCTGGCCACCGGCGCCGCGCTCGCCGCCCCGGCCCGCGCCGCGCCGGTGCTGAGCCCGGTGTGGGGCGACCATGCGGTCATCCAGCGCGGCCAGCCGATCGTGGTCGAGGGCACCGCCGCCGCCGGCGAGCGGATCGCCGCCACTTTTGGAAGCGAGCGCGCCGCCGCCACCGCCGGCGCAGATGGCGCCTTCCGCCTCACCTTCCCCGCCCGCCCGGCCTCGGCCCATCCGCTCACGCTCACCGTCACCGGCGTGCGGGGCTCGGTGACGGTCTCGGACATCGTCATCGGCGATGTCTGGCTGTGCTCGGGCCAGTCGAACATGGCGATGACCGTCTCGGCCACGCTCAACGGCGACAATCTCATCGCCGCCTCGGCCGATCCGCTGCTGCGCATGCTCAATGTGCCGCTGGAGACCAGCCCGAGGCCCGAGCGCGCCTTCTCGCAGGCGGTCCAGTGGCAGGCAGCCAGCCCTGAGACCACCGGCACCTTCTCCGCCGCCTGCTACGCCATGCTGCGCGATCTACGCGCCGAGCTCGGCGTGCCGATGGGCGCGGTCCATGCCAGCTGGGGCGGCGCGCAGATCCGCGCCTGGCTCACCCCGCAAGGCGGCACCGCGCTCTACGGGGCCGAGCAGATGGCCCTGCTCAAAACCTTCTCGGCCGATCCGCTGGGCGCCGCCGCCGCCTTCGCCCCGCTGTACGAAAGCTGGTGGCGGGAAAGCACCGGGCAAAAGCCGTGGAGCGATCCTTCCACCGTCGACTGGCTGCCGGTGCCGCAGATCTCGGTGTGGAACCAGTGGACCGGCACGACACTGGCCAAGAACGCCAACGGCAATGTGCTGCTGCGCCGCACGATCGATCTCACACCCGCGCAGGCCGCAGTTGGCGGCACGCTGAACATCGGCATCATCGACGATATTGACGCCACCTGGATTAACGGCCGCCCGCTCGGCTTCACCCACGGCTGGAGCACCGAGCGGGAATATTCCGTGCCCCCCGCCTATCTGCAGGCCGGCGCCAACGAGGTGCTGGTGATCGCGTCCAATTCCTACGCCACCGGCGGCTTCACCAGCCCGGCCGAGCGGCTGTGCTTCGCGGTCACCGGCGGACGGCGTATCCCGCTGGGCGAAGGCTGGCTCTATGCTATCGGCACCGAGAGCGGCTCGCCCCGCGCGCCATGGGATGCCAATGCCGGTATTGGCGTGATGCACAACCGCATGGTCGCGCCGCTCGGCAACATCCCGCTCGCCGGCGCCGCCTGGTACCAGGGCGAAAGCGACGTCGGCATCCCCGGCTATGGGGAACGCCTGCGCGAGCTGTTCGCCGGCTGGCGCGGCCAGTTCGGCCCGCAATTGCGCGTGCTGGTGGTGCAGCTGGCCGATTACGGCCCCACCGCCGCGCAGCCCGTCGCCTCCGGCTGGGCGGAGCTTCGCGAGGCGCAGCGCCGCGCCGTCGTCGCCGACAGCAACGCCGCGCTCGTCACCGCGATCGACATCGGCGAGCGGACCGATATCCACCCGGCCAACAAGCCCGAGCTCGGCCGCCGCCTGGCGCTCGCCGCACGCGGCGAAGCATTGCCAATGCCCCGCTCTGCCACAAGCGATGGAGAGTGGGTGCGGGTGCGTTTCGATCGCGTTGCAAGCGCCTTGCAAAGCTGGAGCGGCCCCCCGCTGGCGTTCGGATTGTGCGCCGACACGCAAGATAGTTGCCGCTTCGCCCGCGCCACCATCCAGGGCGCGGACATGTTGCTCTTCACGGATGGCCAGCCCGCCAGCCGCGTCCGCTACGCCTGGGCCGACAGCCCCGTCGTCAACACCTACGACGAACGCGACCTGCCGCTGCCCGGCTTCGAGCTTGAGATTGAGCCCTGAGCTTCAGCCGGACCGCCGCCGCTCCGCGCACGCCGGCTTCAACCCGCCCGTTCGCCGGCCTTCACGCGCACCGCACCCTTGGCAAGGCCCGGCGCCGCATCGGACTGGCGCCGCACCAGCGAATAATCGAGGGTCACGTGCGCCGGCCGCGTACGGCGGCCCGCGCTCGCCCCGCGCAGCTCGCTGGCCAGTAGCTCGAGCGCCCGGCGCGCCATGTCGCTGATCGGCTGGCGGATGGTCGTCAGCTCGGGCCAGATCGTGCTGGCGATCGCCGTATCGTCGAACCCGCACACCGAAAGGTCGACCGGCACATCGAGGTGCCGCCGGTGCGCCACCGCCACCACCGCGGCGGCCATGTCGTCGTTGGAAGCGAAGATCGCGCTCGGCGGATGGGGCTGGTCGAGCAACCGCATCGCCGCATCCCAGCCAGAGCGGTAGGTAAACAGCCCCTGCACCACCAGCCCCTCGTCCACCGTCAGCCCGGCCGCCGCCATCGCCTCCAGATAGCCCGAGAGACGCTGCCCACTGGCGCTCTGGTGTGGATTGCCGACGATAAAGCCGATCCGCCGATGCCCCAGCGAGATGATGTGCAAGGTCATGTCGAACGCCGCCTGGTAATCGTCGATCATCACCACGGAGTGCGAGGGGTGCGGGCGCCCGGGACCGACCAGCACCGCCCGTGCGCCCATCCGCGGCAGCATGTCGAGCAGAGCCGATTCGTCGCACAGGGGCGAAGGCAGCAGGAAGCCGGTGATGCCGCATTTCAGCAGGCGGGCGATTACCTCCTCCTCGTCCTTGTTGAACTCGCAGCGTTCCACCACCAAGTGGATGGCGCTGCGGCTCGCCTGGTCGAGGCTGCCCATCAGCAGCTCGCTGAGGTAGGAGGCAGAGGGGTTGGAATAGAGCAGCGCAATACTGGTCTGCGCGCCGCCGGCCAGGCTGCGGGCGGCGCGATTGGGCTTGTAATCCAGCTTCTCGATCACCGCGAGCACCGTCTGCCGGGTCTTCTCGCGCACGCTGTTCTCGTCGTTGATGACGCGGCTCACCGTCATCGGCGAGCAATTGGCCAGCCGAGCCACGTCGGTGATCGTTGGCTGGCCGGATTGCCGCCGGGTGCTCTTGCCGGCCGTGGTCGTAACATTGCTCATGCGGCCTTCAAGCGCAAAGCCGTCCGCCCCGCAAGCTCGTGTGGCCCGGCCGGGCCGCGCTGGCTGGGCCTGCCGATCACGGGTGCCCCGGCGCTTCGGGGAAATCGAGCGCGCGATAATGCTCGATCGGGTGTTCGGGTGCAGTGGTACCGGGCGGCATGGCGAGCCCGTTGCGCGATCGCCAATAGGCGATCGAGGCATCCCGCCACCAGCGCGCCTCGCGGCCCTGGATCGCCAGATGCGCCGCCACCTCGGCATGACGCTGGGCATCGACATGCGGGGCAAGCTCCGCCCAGTTCTGCGCCATCTGCACGGCCGCCGTCACCCGTTGGTCGTACCGGTGCACCAGCTCACTCCATAACGGCCGGCCCGACTGGGTCGTGTGGTCCCAGGGCAGATGGTGAAACCAGAGCAGATATTCCTCGTCGATCGTCGCCGGGTCCTGCCATTGCGCGGCGATCTCGGGCGCATATTGCCCAAGCGCGCCGCTGCCCGTAGCGGTGCGATCGAAGCCGATCCCCTCGGCATCGGCCTGCGCGTGATAGCACGGGTTCCACTCCGGGCGAGCCAGGTCGCAAACCCACGGCGCGGGGCCATAATGGTGGTCGGTCGCCATCTGGTGAGTCAGGCCGACCGGGGTCATGTAATTCACTGCCGCCTGTCGGCTGCCCATCATCATCGGCACCACCGCTTCCAGGAACGGCTCGGCACGGCTGAAGCGCGACGAGCCGGTGTTGGCAACGCCCGCCATGCCGCCCCCCATGATCGTCTGTACGACGGTGCCCGCGCGGCCGGTCTTGGCCTGAAGCACCTCCTCCCACATCGGTGCGAGGAACACGAGATGGCTGGCAAAGCCCAGATATTCCTTGGTGATCTGCGCCTCGAGCATCAGCCGTGTATCAGGCGTGGCGCCGAACAGGGGGTGGAACGGCTCGCGCGGCTGGAAATCGATCGGCCCGTTCTTCACCTGCACGATCACGTTTTCGGCGAACTGCCCGTCCAGCGGCACGAATTCGGCATGGGCCTGCATCGCCCGGTCGGTCTGGTCGGTTTCCGAATGAACGAAGGCGCGCCAGATCACCACGCCCCGCTCCCCGATGGCGCGGGTCATCATGTTGGCGCCGTCCGCATGGGTGCGGCCGTAATCTTGTGGGCCGGGCTGGCCGTCGGAACTGGCCTTCACCAGGAAACCGCCAAAGTCGGGGATCGCGGCGTAGATCTCGTCCACCTTCGCCTGCCACCAGGCCTGCACCGCCGGATCGAGCGGATCGGCCGTCTCCATCCCGCCGACATCGCGCGGGGCGGAAAAGCGCGCGGAGATATATAGCCGGATGCGATAGGGCCGCAGCACCTCGGCCAACCGGGCCAGCTTGGGCAGGTAGCGCTCGGTCAGGAACAGCGGGCTCGCATTGACATTGTTGACCACGGTGCCGTTGATGCCGACCGAGGCATTGGCCCGGGCGTAATCGACCATCCGGCGGTCGACCTGCTCGGGCAGGTGCCACCAGTCGAAGATCGAACTGCCGGCATAGCCGCGCTCCACCGTACCATCGGGATTGTCCCATGGTTCAGCATTCGCAGCGCCAGCGTGGGGGCGGAGGCGAGGCTCGCAGGCGCCGTGCCCTCCACGCCCAGGTGGCGCAGCAGCGCGAAGGCGCCGTAGAGCAGGCCCGCATCGTCATGGCCGACGATGATCGTGCGCCCATCTGCCAGCCGCCCGATGCGATAGGAACCCTCCGTGGCCGTTTCCAGCCGCAGCGACTCCAGCGCCCGATCGCCCGCCAACCGGCTGTCATGCGCCAGGACCAGCCCGGCACCGGTGCTCGCGGCGTCGCCCAGCAGCCTGCCAATTCCCCGCTCGAGTTCGACCATGGCGGCGCGGGCGGTCGGCGTCTCGTCGGCCCACAGCGCCACGGGGCCCAGATGCCGGGCGGCGGCGGCGGCGCGATCGAGCGGGGCGGGGCGTAGCCACAAATCGTAGCCATCCTCGGCACGAATGGGGGTGGAGAGGACGAGCACAGGCAGCAAAAACAGCAGCGCTGCGCAGCGATT
Source organism: Erythrobacter sp. ANT-B3C2 (assembly GCA_001683845.1). Taxonomy (GTDB): domain Bacteria; phylum Pseudomonadota; class Alphaproteobacteria; order Sphingomonadales; family Sphingomonadaceae; genus Croceibacterium. The sequence goes on from LXQI01000021.1 coordinate 133,320, forward strand.
GACAAGGCCTCTTGCGATAATCATGGTAGCGGTATCAGAGACCGAGGCGACACAGTCAAGCTGCGGGAGAGGGAAAGAACCGATGGGTTCGCGCATCCGCGCCGCGCTGCTGGCCGCCGCCACCTGCCTCACGGCATCCGCCGTGCCGCTCGCCATGGCGCAACCGGCGCCGGCCTCAAGTGCGCCTTCTACTGCCGCGGTTGCTCCGCCGATGGCCGACGCGCCCTAATCGCTTGATGCCGCTGCCAACCTTCCCCGGCCACGCACGCCTGCGCTGGCGCCTCGCAGAGAGGATACGATGACCAACAATGCCCTCCACCCCTCGCGCCGCCAGCTGCTAGCGGGCCTCGTCACCCTTCCGCTCGCCGGCTGCAGCGGCTCCGGCGGCAGCCCGGGACCGATCTCCACCCCCGCGCCCGCGCCGCCATCCTCGGTGGTGCCCTCGCCCAGCCTCAATGCGCTGGCCCAGCGCAGCGGCCGCCGCTTCGGCAGCGCGGTCGCCGCCTTCCCCGGCCCGCGGGTCGGCGGCACGGTGCAGAACCCGGCCTATGCCGCCATCGTTGCCGCCGAATGCGGGGTCGTGGTGGCCGAGAACGAGATGAAATGGGCCACCGTCCAGCCGCGCCCGTTCGAATTCGATTTCACGCGGATGGACCAGATCGTCGAATGGGCGCGTGCCAACGAGCAGGCCGTTCGCGGGCACACGCTGCTGTGGCACCGCCCGCGCTGGTTTCCCGAATGGCTCAACAATTACGATTTCGGCGCCAACCCGGCGAGCGAGGCCGAGCGGGTGCTCTCCACCCATATCCGCACCGTCACCGATCGCTATCGCGGCATCATCGCCAGCTACGACGTGGTCAACGAGGCGATCGACCACGATACCAACGGGCTGATGGAAACCAGCCTTAGCCGCGCGATGGGCAGCCCCGAAGCGGTGCTCGACCATGCCTTCCGCCTCGCGCGCGAACTGCTGCCGGACGCCGAGCTGGTCTATAACGATTACATGAGCTGGGAGCCGCACCACGCCCATCACGTCGCCGATGTGCTGCGCCTGCTGGAGGGCTTCCGCGAACGCAACGTGCCGGTCGATACGCTGGGCATCCAGTCGCATATCGAGATGTTCTCGATCGATCCGGCTACGGGCGTCGGGCCCTATGCCGAGCGGGAGTTGCGCGCCTTTCTCGATGAGGTGGTGAGCATGGGCTACAAGCTGATGATCACCGAGTTCGACGTGAAGGACAAGGCGCTGCCCTCCGCCCTACCCGCGCGTGATGCAGCCGTGGCCGATTATACGGGGCGCTATCTCGACCTGATGCTCGGCTACGAGCAACTGGAAGACGTGCTCGCCTGGGGCATGGTCGACGGGTTCAGCTGGCTGCAGGGCTTCGCCCCGCGCGACGACGGGCTGGAGGTGCGCGGCCTGCCCTATTCCTCGGACTATCGCCCCAAGCCACTGCGCGCGGCGATCGCCAATTCGTTCATCGCCGCCGCCTGAGGCGCACGCATCCCCCGGCTGGCCGGCAAAGAATGCTCCCGGCGCGGGGCGCTCAGCCGATCCGGGTAGTCGGCGTGATCGCGTCGCCCGCGGCTTCGGGCGCGGTCCAGCCTTCCATCTCCTCCAGCTCCTTGCCCTTGGTCTCGGTGATGAAGGCGCGGACCAGGAAGAAGCTGATCACCGCGCTCACCGTGTAGAAGGCATAGGTCGCCGCAAGGCCGAGGTTCTCGGCCATCCATGGGAAGCTCTGCACCACCAGATAGTTGGCCGCCCATTGCGCGAGGCCGCACACCGCCAGCGCCGATCCACGGATCTGGTTGGGAAACATTTCGCCCAGCATCACCCACATCACCGGGCCCCAGCTGAAGTTGAAGAAGAGGACATAGAGGTTGGCCGCCACCAGCGCGGTCCAGCCGGCGGTCTCGCCCAGCACGAGGTTGCCCGCCGGGTCGGTGCCCCCGCCTGCAAAGGCCCAGGTCATCGCCCCAAGAGTCACCGCCATGCCCACAGAACCGATCATCAGCAGCGGCTTGCGGCCGATCTTGTCGATCATCAGCAGCGCCGCGAACACCGCCGCAATCGAGACGAGTCCGGAGAGGATGTTGCGCTCCAGCGCGGTCTCCTCCGATACGCCGGCAAGCCGCCACAGCGTTTCGCCATAATAGAAGATGATGTTGATGCCGACGAATTGCTGGAACGTCGCCAGCAAGAGCCCCGCCCACACGATGGGCAGGAAGATCGTACCCTTGCGGGTGACATCGCCCAGCCGCGGCCGATGGTCGGCATCGAAGGTAGCGCGGATTTCCTCGATCTTGCGATCGGCGGTGGCTTGGTCGAACAGCCGCGCCAGAACGTCGCGCGCCTCCTCGATGCGCCCGCGCGCGACCAAGTAGCGCGGGCTCTCCGGAATGAAGAACAGCGCCACCAGGAACACCACCGCGGGCACCGCCTGCGCCAGGTACATCCAGCGCCACGCCGGCAGGCCGCCGATCTCGGACAGCGAGTTGCCGGCGGTCTGCGCGAGGACATAGTTCACCACGAACGCGGCGGTCAGGCCGGTGATGATCATCACCTGCTGCACCGTCGTCAGCCGGCCGCGAATATTCGCCGGCGCCATTTCGGAAATATAGAGCGGGGAGAGCACGCTTGCCGCGCCCACCGCCATGCCGCCCGCAAACCGCGCGACGACGAACCAGGAATGGACGTCGATCAGCCCCTGCACCAGGGCACTCACCAGGAACAGCCCCGCCGCATACAGCATCACCGTGCGGCGGCCCATCACGTCGGCCAGCCGCCCGGCGAAGAAGGCACCGAAGGCGCAACCGATCAGCAGCGAGCCCACCGTGAAGCCGAGGGCGGTCGGGCTGAGATCGAACTCTTCGATCAGCCCCCCTTGGGTACCGTTGACCGCACCGCTGTCATAGCCGAACAGCAGTCCGCCGATCGTCGCGACAGCAACGATGGCCGTGATCAGCGCGGTGTTTACTGTGCCCCTCGGTGTGGTGTCCATTGCTTCCCATCTCCTCCCAGGGCGCCGCAATCCCCGTCGCGGGCACCATGTTAGCGCTAACCACTAAAACGGCCCTGATCTTCTGGCAAGAAGGTTCAGAATAGCGTCTGCTGAAGCGTTCCTGTCAAGGGCCATCGGTGACCAAGCCTGCCGACAGCCGCCTGAAACGGGCCCGGGCTAGCGGCGTGAAATAAAGATATTGCTATATGCGAGAATGTGTGATAGCAGGCTGACCATGCGGACCGAAACCGTCACCCGAGCGCTTGGCGACCTGACCCGGCTCAGGATAATGCGGCTGCTCGCGCATATGGAGCTGGCGGTCGGCGAACTCGCGCATGTGCTTGGACAGAGTCAGCCGCGCGTATCCCGCCATGTCGCCATCCTTTGCGAAAGCGGCTTGGCCGAACGCCGGCGCGAGGGCAGCTGGACCTTCCTGCGCCATGCCGCTCCGGTGACCGGCTCGCGCCGGCTGCTCCTCTCGGTCGCGCGGCTGCTCGAATCAGCCGAGGCGGAGGACGAGAGCTTCGCCATGCGCTGCGCCGAAGATCGTCGGCACCTGGCCGCAATCCGCTCCACCCGCGAGAGCCACGCGCAGGCCTATTTCGCGCGTCACGCGGCCGACTGGGACCGCCTGCGCGCGCTGCTGACCCCTGCCGACGAGGTCGAGGCGGCGCTGACCGAGGCGCTGTCCGGTCAGAAGCTCGGCCGCGTGCTCGATATCGGCACCGGCACCGGCCGCATCGCGCATCTGCTGCTGCCCGAAAGCGAGCACGTCGTCGGCCTCGATCGCAGCCCCGAGATGCTGCGCCTCGCCCGCGCACGGCTGCAGGATCTGCCGGCCGATCGCTGGGAGCTGCTGCAGGGCGATTTCGTGGCGCTGCCCCATCCCCCCGCCAGCTTCGATACGGTGGTGCTGCACCAGGTGCTGCACTTCGCCTCCGAGCCGGCGTTTCCGCTGGCCGAGGCCGCGCGTGTGTGCCGGCCCGGCGGGCGGATCGCGGTGGTCGATCTGGCGGCCCATGCGCGCGAGGAGCTGCGCGAGCAGCACGCCCATGCGCGGCTCGGCTTTACCGACGAGCAGATGGCGGCGTGGCTCGCCACCTCGGGCTTCACCCCGGCCCCGCCGCTCACCCTGCCCGGGCAGGGGCTGGCCACCAAGATCTGGGTGGCCGAGCGCGGCGGGGCGCAACAGAGATCCCTTCCCCACAAGGCGGCGGCATAGACATGAGCAATTCCGATCAATCCGGCTTCGCACCCTTGGGCACCTCGGCCTTTGCCGGCCTGCCCGGCGACGTGGCGGTCTCCTTCGAATTCTTCCCGCCCAAGAACCCCGCAGGCATGGAACAGCTGCGCGAGACGGTGACGCGGCTGGAGCCGTTCGCCCCCGATTTCGTCTCGGTGACCTATGGCGCGGGCGGCAGCACGCGGGAGCCGACCATCGCCACCCTGCGCGCGCTCACCGGCGAAACCACTCTGCCGGTGGCGGGCCACCTCACCTGCGTCGGCGCAAGCCGGGCAGAGGTCGAGGCGGTCGCGCACACCTATCTGGAGGCGGGCGTGCGCCACATCGTCGCGCTGCGCGGTGATGGCGGGCCGCCCGGAACGCCGTTCGTGCCCCACCCCGAAGGCTATCGCTCCGCCGCCGAACTGGTCGCGGGGCTCAAGCAGATCGGCCCTTTTGAAATCTCGGTCGCTGCCTATCCCGAAGTCCACCCCGAAGCGACCTGCCCGAACAGCGATCTCGACAACCTCAAGCGCAAGCTGGACGCCGGCGCGGCCCGCGCGCTGACGCAGTTCTTCTTCACCCCCGAAGCCTATTTCCGCTTCCGCGACCGGGCAGAGGCGGCCGGCATCACCGCGCCGATCGTGCCGGGCATCCTGCCGATCACCAATTTCGCCCAGACCCGCAAGTTCGCCGCCGCCTGCGGGGCGAGCATGCCCGCTTGGATGGCCCAGCTGTTCGAGGGGCTGGACGGCAGCCCCGGCACGCGGCAGCTGGTGGCGACCACGCTGGCGGCCGAGTTCTGCAGCCGGCTCTATGCCGGCGGCGTGCGCGATTTCCACTTCTACACGCTCAACCGCGCCGAGCTGACCGAGGCGCTGTGCCATCTGCTCGGCAAGCGCGCGCCCGCACCGATAGAGCAGGCCGCATGAACGCACGCGAAGACTTCCTCGCCCTAGCGGCGCAGCGGATCGCCATCTTCGACGGCGCGTTCGGCACGGAGATCCAGCAGTGCGGCCTCCAGGAGGACGATTTCGCCGGCACGCTCGGCCTCGCAAAATCCCAAGGCGGCAATAACGACATTCTCGCGCTCACCCGTCCCGAGGTGATCGCCCGGATCACCGGCGCCTATCTCGAGGCCGGGTCGGACATGGTCTCCACCAACACCTTTTCCGCGAACCGCATCAGCCAGGCCGATTACGCCGCCGAGCACCTCGTGGCCGAGATCAACCACGCCTCCGCCCGCATCGCGCGCGAAGCGGCCGACGGCTTTGCCGCGCGCGACGGGCGCCGCCGCTTCGTCGCCGGGGCGATCGGGCCGACCAACAAGACGCTCTCGCTCTCCCCCTCGGTCGAGGACCCGGGCTATCGCGAGATCGATTTCGACCATCTGTCCGAGGTCTACCGCGAACAGGCCGCCGCGCTGGTCGAAGGCGGGGTCGATTTCATCCTGGTGGAAACCATCTTCGACACGCTGAACGCCAAAGCGGCGATCCATGCGGTTCGCCAGCTGGAGCGCGCAATCGGACGCGAAGTGCCGATGATGCTCTCGCTCACCCTTACCGATCTTTCGGGCCGAAACCTCTCCGGCCACACGGTGGAGGCGTTCTGGCACTCGGTGCGCCACGCCCAGCCGCTGGCGGTGGGGCTCAATTGCTCATTCGGCGCCGAGCAGCTGCGCCCGCATGTCCAGCTGCTGGCCGGCATCGCCGATACGCTGCTGCTCGCCTATCCCAACGCGGGCCTGCCCAACGAGCTGGGCGAATATGACGAGCTGCCGCGCACCACCGCGGGCTCGCTGCGCGAATGGGCCGAGGGCGGGCATGTCAACATCCTGGGCGGCTGCTGCGGCTCGACTCCGGCCCATATCGCCGCGATCGCCAAGGCCGTCGCCGGCCTGCCGCCGCGCACGCCCCCGCATCCTCCGCGCGTGACCCGGCTCGCCGGGCTCGAAGCCTTCTCGATGGCAGACTGAACCCATGGCCAGCACCGTGATCCGCGCGCCCGAACCGGCGCCGCATACCTATTCGTCCGCGCATTTCGTCAATATCGGCGAGCGCACCAACGTCACCGGGTCAGCGAAGTTCAAGAATTTGATCCTCGCGGGCGATTACACCGCCGCGGTCGAGGTGGCGCGCAGCCAGGTCGAGAACGGCGCGCAGATCCTCGACGTCAACATGGACGAGGGCCTCCTCGATGCGAAGGAGGCGATGACCACCTTCCTGCGCCTGATCGCCGCCGAGCCGGACATCGCGCGGGTGCCGGTGATGGTCGACAGCTCGCGCTGGGAGGTGATCGAGGCCGGGCTCAAATGGGTGCCGGGCAAGCCGATCGTCAATTCGATCAGCCTCAAGGAGGGGGAGGAGCCGTTCCTCGCGCAGGCGCGCATTTGCATGGATTACGGTGCCGCCGTGGTGGTGATGGCCTTCGACGAGGCCGGCCAGGCAGATAGCAAGGAGCGCAAGGTGGCGATCTGCCAGCGCGCCTATGCCCTCCTCACCGGCATCGGCTTTCCGCCCGAAGACATCATCTTCGACGCCAATGTCTTCGCCGTCGCCACTGGCATGGAGGAGCACGAACGCTACGGCCTCGATTTCCTCGAGGCGGTGAGCGAGATCCGCGAGACCTGCCCGCACGTCCATTGCTCGGGCGGGCTGTCCAACCTTTCCTTCAGCTTCCGCGGCAACGAGACCGTCCGCCGCGCGATGCATTCGGTGTTCCTCTACCACGCGATCCCCGCTGGGCTCGACATGGCGATCGTCAACGCCGGCCAGCTCGACGTCTACGACACGATCGAGCCCGAATTGCGCGAGGCCTGCGAAGACGTGATCCTCATGCGCCGTCCCCCGCCGGGCAGCGAGCAGTCCCCTACCGAGCGCCTGATCGCTCTAGCCGAGCGGTTCCGTGGGCAGGCCCCGCAGGAAGCCGCCGCTGAAGCCGAATGGCGCAGCTGGCCGGTGACCAAGCGGCTCGAACACGCGCTGGTCAAGGGCATCGACGCGCATGTGGTGAGCGACACCGAAGAGGCGCGCCAGGCGGTCAAGGCCCGTAACGGACGGCCGATCGAGGTAATCGAAGGCCCGCTGATGGATGGCATGAATGTCGTCGGCGACCTGTTCGGCAGCGGCAAGATGTTCCTGCCGCAGGTGGTGAAATCGGCCCGCGTGATGAAGAAGGCGGTCGCCCACCTGATCCCCTATATCGAGGCGGAAAAGCAGCCGGGCGCCCGCGCCAAGGGCCGCATCATCATGGCCACGGTGAAGGGCGACGTCCACGATATCGGCAAGAACATCGTCGGCGTGGTCCTCCAGTGCAACGGCTACGAGGTGATCGATCTCGGCGTGATGGTGCCCTGGACGAAGATCCTCGAAACCGCGCAGGAAGAGCAGGTCGATATCATCGGCCTTTCGGGCCTCATCACCCCCTCGCTCGACGAGATGGTCACCGTGGCTCAGGAAATGCAGCGCGCCGGCCTCGCGCTGCCGCTGCTGATCGGCGGCGCCACCACCAGCCGCGTGCACACCGCGCTGCGGATCGACCCCGCCTACGATGGCCCGGTGATCCACGTGCTCGATGCCAGCCGCGCAGTCGGCGTCGCCAGCCAGCTGCTGTCGGACACCCAGCGCGATGGCTTTGTCGATACGACCGCGCAGGAATACGACAAGGTTCGCGTCACCCGCGCCAACAAGGGCAAGTCCGCCCTGCTCCCGCTGGCCGAGGCGCGCGCCAACGGCTTCAAGCCCGATCTCACGCTCAAGGCTCCCGCCCCCATCCAGCCCGGGCTGCACGTGTTCGACAGCTGGAGCCTCGCAGACCTGCGCGATTATATCGACTGGACGCCGTTCTTCCGCGCCTGGGAGCTGGCCGGCACCTACCCCGCCATTCTCGACGATCCGGTCGTGGGCGAAAGCGCGCGCCACCTCCAGCACGATGCGCTGGCGATGCTCGATCGCATCATCGGCGAAGGCTGGCTCACCGCGCGCGGCGTCTGCGCCTTCTGGCCCTGCCGCCGCGAGGAAGACGACGTGCGGCTGGGTGATGGCACGCTGATCCCCTTCCTGCGCCAGCAGGTCGGCAAGACCCGCGCGAAGGACGGCACCGGTCGGGCGAATTATTGCCTGGCCGATTTCGTCGACCCGGCGGGCGATTGGCTCGGCGGCTTCACCGTGGCGATCCACGGTATCGAACCGCACCTCGCCCGCTTCCAGGCCGAGCACGACGATTATTCGGACATTCTGCTCAAGGCGCTGGCCGATCGCTTCGCCGAAGCCTTTGCCGAGCGGCTGCACCAGCACGTGCGCACCACGCTGTGGGGCTACGCGCCGGGCGAACAGCTCACCAGCGAGGCGCTGATCCGCGAGCATTATCGCGGCATCCGCCCCGCCCCCGGCTACCCCGCCTGCCCCGATCACAGCCTCAAGCCGATCCTGTTCGATCTGCTGCAGGCCGAACAAAACGCCGGCGCCGTGCTGACCGAGAGCAATGCCATGCTGCCCGCCTCGGCGGTCTCGGGCTTCTACTTCGCGCATCCCGAAAGTGAATATTTCGCGGTCGCCCGCATCGGCGAGGATCAGGTCGCGGATTACGCCACCCGCCGCAACGTGGAGCGCGGCATCATCGAGCGCTGGCTGGCGCCCAACCTCGAATGACGTCAATCAGCGCGTCATAGTCGTGCTGATCGCCTCCACCATGCCCGGCAGCCAGTTCGCACCGTCGCGCAGGCGGAGGTGTTCGAATAGCCCCACGCGCAGGATTGCACGCCAATCGAGGCATAGGCCGCGCTCATCGCCCGGAAGCACTCGCTCCGCTGGGCCAGCGGCACCACAGGGTGGTCCATCGCGCCATATTCGCCGACAAACGGCACGCGCCCCGTGCGCGCAATGTACTCCTGCACCGCGCGCAAATTCGCACTCAGCTCGGCCCAATCGGCCGCACTGCCGAAGATCTTGCCCAGCGCCGGCACCGGATCGACCCTGGTCGCCCCCTGGTGAGTGAAGGCGAACGGATCGTCGGTGTGGAACGTCGGCACGACATAAGAATCGTCCGGCATGGGCAGGCTTGCCAGTGAACCCACCCGCTCCAGTTTTCCCCGCCGATGATCACCGGCCGCGTGGGGTTTGTCGCCTGCACATTCGCCAGTGCCGGGTTCAGCACCGAGAGCAGGTTGAAGTGATCGAGCCGGGCATGCGGCTCGTTCAGCAGCTCGAACCACACGCGGTCGCCGGCGGTGCGGAACTCGCTCGCGATCTGCTGCCACAGGCCGGCGAAGCGCTCGCGATGGGCGTCCGGCGCCTGGAACAGCTCGTCGTAATGGTGCATGTTGAGCGTCGCCAAGACCCGCCACCTGCGCCTGCCCCACCACCTGCCGCACCCGCGCCATGAAGGCCGGGTCGATGGCGTAGGGCGCATCGGCCCCGGCGTGGGCCGACCAGCGGACGGGAAGGCGCACGCTGTCGAACCCCGGCCGCGCGGATCATCCGGGAATCCTTCGCGACGATCGGCCGCCCCCACTCACCCTCGCGCGCCGCCTCGAGCATGTTGCCCATGTTCACGCACTTGCCCAGCCTCAGCCGCACGCCGGTCGTCGGCTCCGCCGCGGCCTGCGGCGTGAACACCGGGGCGGGAGCAGACGAAGGAGCCGGCGCGGGAGCAAGCGTCGGCGAGTTCGACACCATCGGAGAAGGCAGGACACTCGTGGTCACCCCCACCCCCGCTGCTGCCCCCTACCGCCGCAAGCCGCCAGGGCGGGCGCGAGCCCGAGTGCAATGGTCCGTCTGAGGGTGCTTGGGCGGACTGCGGGGCGGGCGTGGTGGTTCATTACGTCAGGCTCGCTAGCCACAGGTGTGAACAGATTGGCCACGCCGATCTCGGCGATCAGATAGATGAAGATCGCCGGGAATGCAGAGCACCAGGTTGCGGGTGGTTCCACAGCGAGTGCTGCTTGCGCTCCTCGCGCGCGATGCGGCTGGTGGCCGAGCCCAGCGCGGGCAGGCTGGAACGCCAGATCACCACGCCAGCAGCACCAGCACCACCGCCACCATGATGTAGGCCAGCTGCGTCGCCTGAGCGTCGCCCAGCCGGTGCGCCTCGCTCAGCTGCGTGCCTTCCAGCGCGGTGCTGCCCACCGTGCGGCTGAGGATCAGATAGCCGCCGAACAGCGGCGCGATGAAGGTGCCCAGCGAGTTGAACGCCTGAACCATCGTCAGCCGCGCTTACGAGCTTTCCTGCGGCCCGATCACCGACACGCAGGGGTTGGCCGCCACCTGCAGCAAGGTGATGCCGCTGGCGATCACGAACAGGGCGAACAGCGTCACCCCAATAGGAGGGGATCCGCGCTGCGGGCACCATTATCACCGCACCGACCCCCTCACCAGCAGGCCGATGATGATGGCCTTCTTGTCGCCGGTCCGCTCGATCAGGAACGCGCTCGGCATCCCCATCACGCCATAAGCGATGAACCAGACGAACTCGATCGGCGTGGTCTGCGTGTAGGTCAGCTCGAACACGCTGCGCAGATGCGGCAGCAGCGTGTTGTGATCACCGTGATGAGGCCCCACATGAGGAACAGCGGGGCCAGCAGCGCCAGCGCGGGCTTGCAGTTTACCGTGGAACCCCCCCACTCCAGGCGCAGCCCGAAGGACCGCCAGAGGCACTGCCAGCGCGGCCGGCCGCGTTCCGGCTCGGTGCCACGGCCATCGGCCCCTTCTCGCCTGACCCTTTGCCCGCAAGCCGCCAGAGCGGCTTGCGCTTGTCTCATTTGTCGGACTGTTTTAGCCCACAGACAGCCTCAAGCGCCGTCATCGGGGGGATTTTCGGATGTCACGCATTCTGCGCAGCCGCGCCTGGTTCGACAACCCCGACAATATCGACATGACCGCGCTTTACCTTGAGCGCTACCTCAACTTCGGCCTGTCGCTCACCGAACTGCGCGGCGACAAGCCGATCATCGGCATCGCCCAGACCGGCAGCGATCTCAGCCCCTGCAACCGCCACCATCTCATCCTGGCAGAGCGCATCCGCGAGGGCATCCGCGAGGCCGGCGGCATCGCGCTCGAGTTCCCGGTCCACCCGATCCAGGAGACCGGCAAGCGCCCCACCGCGGGGCTCGATCGCAACCTCGCCTACCTGGCGCTGGTCGAGCTGCTCTACGGCTACCCCCTCGATGGCGTGGTGCTGACCACCGGCTGCGACAAGACCACGCCGGCCTGCCTGATGGCCGCGGCCACGGTCAACATCCCGGCCATCGCGCTCTCGGTCGGGCCGATGCTCAACGGCTGGTACAAGGGCGAGCGCACCGGCTCGGGCACCATCGTGTGGAAGGCGCGCGAACTGCTGGCAGAAGGCAAGATCGACGATGAGGGCTTCATCAAGCTGGTCGCCAGCTCGGCCCCTTCCACCGGCTATTGCAACACCATGGGCACCGCCTCCACCATGAACGCGCTGGCCGAGGCGCTGGGGATGATGCTGCCGGGCACCGCCAACATCCCCGCGCCCTATCGCGACCGGCAGGAATCGGCGTATGCCACCGGCAAGCGGATCGTCGAGATGGTCGCCGAAGACCTCAAGCCGTCCGACATCATGACGCGCGACAGCTTCCTCAACGCCATCGCGGTCAACTCCGCCATCGGCGGCTCCACCAACGCGCCGATCCACCTCACCGCCCTCGCCCGTCACCTGGGCGTGGAGCTGCCGCTGCAGGAATGGCAGACCCACGGCCACCACATCCCGCTGCTGGTCAACATGCAGCCTGCCGGCGAGTATCTGGGCGAGGATTTCTACCACGCCGGCGCGGTGCCCGCCGTGGTCGCGCAGCTGATCGGCGCCGGGCTGATCCGCGAAGACGCGCTCACCGCCAATGGCCGCACCATCGGCGAGAACTGCCGCACCGCCAAGATCGAGGACGAGCGGGTGATCCGCCCGTTCGGCCAGCCGCTGATCGAACATGCCGGCTTCATGGTGCTCACCGGCAATCTGTTCGATGCGGCGATCATGAAGACCAGCGTCATCGGCGAGGAGTTCCGCCAACGCTACCTCTCCAACCCCGACGATCCCGAGGCCTTCGAAGGCCCCGTGGTGGTGTTCGACGGGCCCGAGGATTACCACGCGCGGATCGACGATCCGGCCACCGGCATCACCACCGATACCATGCTAATCATGCGAGGCGCCGGGCCGATCGGCTATCCGGGCGGCGCCGAGGTGGTCAACATGCGCCCGCCCGCGTACCTGCTGGCCGAGAACGTCCACGCGCTCCCCTGCATCGGCGACGGGCGCCAGTCCGGCACCTCGGCCAGCCCCTCGATCCTCAACGCCTCGCCCGAAGCCGCCGCCCACGGCGGCCTCGCCCTCGTGCAGACCGGTGACCGGCTGCGGATCGATCTCGCCAAGGGCCTCGTCATGCTGCTCGTGCCCGACGAGGAACTCGCCCGCCGCCGCACCCAACTTGAAGCCAACGGCGGTTTCGCTTACCCCGCCTCGCAAACCCCCTGGCAGGAAATCCAGCGCGCCCTCACCGGCCAGCTCAACACCGGCGCCATCCTCGAAGGCAGCGAACAATACCAACGCATCGCCCAAACCAAAGGCCTCCCCAGAGACAACCACTGATCATGCAAAAGCGAACGCGGATCAACGGCAAGCCACTCGCCACCCTGCTGGCCGAGGTCCATTCGCAGCTTCCGCATGACCCGCCGTTCGGCCGGTCTCCGGTGGGCAGGGCCTGCCCAGTCGAGCGGCCGTTTGGTGAGCCCTGCATCGCCGCAGCCATCCCTGCGCGGGCATTCGAAAGAAGGCCCGGGCACCCGCACCCGCATTGCCTCCTGCGCACCCGATCTGCCCAAGCACATGGCGGAAAAACGCACTCACAACCCCCGGCCACCATCGAGCATTGCGCCCCTCGGTCAGCTGGGCAAAAGCAGCCGGCAGGAGATCAGGTGGTCCTGACTGCGCCTCGGCCCCCAGGGGGGCACCTGTCAGGAAAGCACGGGCGCGCTCGCGAGATCTCCGCTCGGGCGCAGCGCGACCGGGGCGGGCTGCAGAATCGGCCGCCCGCTCTGCGAAAGCACCCGATTGTAGATGTGCACCCAATTCCCAATCAGCGCGTTCCAGGCGAAGTGCTCGCGCTCGGCTTGATCGCGGGCCGTGCGTGCAAGCTGGTCGGCATAGGTGCCGTCTGACGCAAGCTTGGTCATCGCCTCGGCGAGGCCCGCGACCATGGCATCGGAAGACCGATGGTCGACAAGGATCCCTCCTCCGCCACTCAGAAGAAGCGCCGGACCGCCCCAATTGACCGCGATCACCGGGAGGCCGAGCATCATCGCCTCCTGCACGGCAATGCCGTTCGCCTCGGCGAGGCTCGCGGTTACCATGCCACGATATTCCCGCAACGCCTCGAATAGCGCTGGCCCGCTCTTGACCCAGCCGAGCATCCGGACACGGTCCTGCAGCCCCAGCTCGATCACCAGCGCCTCGAGCCGGCCGCGCTCGGGACCATCGCCGATGATGTCAAGTTTGATCCATGCCGGGGTGCGGGCCATCGCCTGCAGCAGGAGATCGCATGCCTTGTATTCGACCAGACGCCCCAGATAGACGAACCGACCGTTTCGCCCACTATGCACGATCCGCTCAAACGAGAGCAGATCATTCGAAATGCCGCTGTCGAGCGTGTTCACGAGCCGCTCCTCGCGCACCCCGCCGCGCAGCAGCGCCCGCCTGGTCCTATCGCCACCGGCGACCAGGATCGCATGGGCGTCCCGCTTGCCCCTGAACAGCAGCCCGAGCACCCGCTGGATCGTCGGCTGGAGAAGCTCCGAGAAGCGCCGCCTGAAACTCTGCCGCTGGCTAAAAGCCGGAGGGCGGGAGATCGTCCCGTTCAGCGGACCAATTACAACCGCCGCTTCCGGAAAGCTGTAATAGGGAATGACGGTCGAAATCGGCGAGGTGAAGTGGACCAGCTGGCTGCCGGTCTCGCGCACAATCCGGCGCGCGTCCTTGTGAATGAAGTAAACGTCGAGAACATTGATCAGCGGACTGTTGCCGAAGTGCTTCCAGATCAAATGCTGGATCTTGCGCTCCCGGGTGTAGGTGATCGCCAATTCGGGAAAGTTCTGGCTCAGCTCCGCCCGGTTTCGCTCGTGGGTGACCTGATAGACGGCATAGCCGCGTTCCATCAACTCGCAGCAGATGCCCAGCGCCTTGATGGCTTCACCGCCCATGAATTGCGACACGTTGGGCGCAACCAGCACGATGGACGAATGGGAGTTCGCCGGTGACATCAATCCATCACTGCCTTGCAAATCGCCATGAGCACCAAGCGACCCGGTGGCGCTTTAACCAAATTGTGCCGATCTCGGCCCATATCGACGCGCGCGGCTGGAGGTAATGCCGCGACCAAGCGCCAAGCTGTGGGTGACGGTCGAAAGGGAGTCAAGCGTTCAGCATCGTTCGCTACGGGCCACAAATGATGGTCAGGCCGATAGGCGCGATCCGCTGCGCCTGCCACCCCGGGGCCACCAGGCTCCGAAGACGGCCTTGCCTTAGCGCATCGTGTACACGCGGTAGATCATCTGGTGGCGATACGCCCGCCCCGGCTCCACCCTGGCGGAACCGAAGTCCGGTTGGTTGGGCGTGTCGGGGAACTTCTGCGGCTCCAGCGCGATGCCGTCGCCCATGCGATAGGCCTTGCCGCCCTTGCCGACCACGGTGCCGTCCAGGAAATTGCCGCTGTAGAACTGTAGCCCGGGCTCGGTCGAAAGCACGTCCAGCACCCGCCCCGATCCCCGATCGACCAGCCGCGCCGCCAGCTCCGGCCCCTCGGTAAGCCCCTTGTCGAGCACCCAATTGTGGTCGTAGCCACAGCCGGCCACGATCTGCCGGTCGCTCGCCTCGCGCAGTCCCTGCTCGATGGTGCGCGGCTCGCGGAAATCGAACACGCTGCCCGCCACCGGGCGCAACTCGCCGGTCGGGACCAGCCCGTTGTCCACCGGGGTGTAGCGACTGGCCGGCAGCATCAGCCAATGGTCCATCGCATCGCTGTGCGCATCCTGCCCGGCCAAGTTGAACAGCGCATGGTTGGTCATGTTGACCACCGTGGGCGCATCGCTGGTCGCCTCGTAGAGAATGCCCAGGTCGCCCGCATCGTTGAGCGTGTAGGTCACCTGCACCTCCAGCGTTCCGGGATAGCCCTGGTCGCCCGCCGGGCTGGTCAGCGCCAGCACCAGCCTGGCCACCGGACCGCTCTCCACCGAGATGATGCGCCAGTTGCGCTTGTCGAACCCTTCCACCCCGCCATGCAGCGAATTGGCCTCGTCGTTCTGCGTCAGTTGGTAGCGCTGGCCGTCGAGCTCGAAGGTGCCGCCGCCGATGCGGTTGGCGAAGCGCCCCACCGTCACGCCGTAATAATTGGGCCGCTCCGCATAATCGGAAGCCGCGTCATAACCCAGAGTGATGTCCGAGAGCACGCCATCGCGGTCGGGCGCGGTGAGCGATTGCAGCGTGGCGCCATAGGTCAGCACCCGTGCGGAAACGCCGCTGGCGTTGGAGAGGGTCACCGTCTCCACGGGCGCGCCATCGGCCAGCTGGTCCGCTATCTGACGCTGCGCCTCCGCCGCTTTTGCTGTCTGACCGGACTGCACTAGCCCCCGCCCCAACAGCATCGCTTCCACATCGTTCTCTCCCTCCTGTTCGCCGCGTCTCCTAGAGGCGTGCGCCATTTTGCCGGAGCCTGGCTGGTGTGTCAGACAAGCGTCCGGATGGAAACCTCCTCCTTGTGCAGCGTACGAATGCCGTGCCGTGCAAACAATGGGGCGAACCGTTGTGCACTTGCGAAGCAGGCGGTTGTCGGGCGGTTCGCCAGCTGTATGAGTTCTCGGCGAAGAGGGTCGTAACCAAACGGGGGAATTTATATGGCGGATTTGAGACTGGTCGGCACAGCGGCAATCGGCGCGCCCCTGCTCGTGGTGGCAGGAACGGGCACTTACTCCGCCCAAGAGGCGAGCTATATTCCTGTCCCCACCAAGGACGCTGTCCAACAGTCGGTAGTTCTACCAGCCATCGAGGTTGGTGTGAACCTAAGTGGTAACTCGTATTACGATACGTCGTTTCCGTTTCTGGACCACATGAAGTCGGCCGGGGGGTGGATCACGCAGCGCGATGGCACGTGG
>LXQI01000022.1:0-40507 GCA_001683845.1 Erythrobacter sp. ANT-B3C2
CAGGCTGTGCGAACGATCGATCATCGCTTTGCGCTCGGCAACAGACCCGCCTTGCCGAGCGCCCCTGACAAAAATTCGTTCACCAGCGTCAGCTCGCCAATCTTGGCGTGAAGCGTCTTCACATCAATCGCCGGCTCCGCCGCTTCGGGGCTGTCGGCGCCGAAAACACCAGCAGCCCCTTCGAGCAACTGCGTCCGCCACGTCGTGATCTGGTTCGGGTGTACGTCATACAATTGCGCCAACTCGGCCAGCGTCTTCTCGCCCTTAACGGCAGCTAAAGCCACCTTCGCTTTGAATGCCGGGCTGTGGTTCCGGCGTGGTCGTCTGCTCATCTGATCTCCTGTCATGCGGCACAATGGCCGCCGTCAGGCAGAAAATCCACTTATCCTACTGTCCAGTTTTGCCAGGCCACCTCTATGAACCTGTCGTCCTGGGGGCGTTTACATAGGGGGGCGTGGCTCTCGCGGTTCACATAGGTGACGCCGCCGAGGAACCCTGAGGTGATCGCCTGGCCCGTATCGGACCCGGTGTGACCCAGGGGCGTCAGGTCCTCCAGCGTCGCGCCATTGAGACGCAGGAAGGAGGCGTAGTCGGCGGAGACCGAGATGACCTCCTCGTAACCTGAGGAACTGGGGGGGACCGCGAGGATGTGACCCGGCTCGTGGGTCAGCTCGGCGATCTGGCGGAAGACGGGGGCCCGGGAGACCTGGCCGTTCTTGAAGCGGACGTTGACGCCGCCCGTGAAGGCCGAAGGGTTCTCCAGGTCCGCAGGGAAGGCGTCAGGCACGATCCCAGCGGAACCAAGGCGGCGAACTGGGAAGGTGGGCATATCAGCCGCCCAGGCCTTCGCGTCGGGTGGGGATGTAACGCATGCTTCAGACCTTCATGATGTAGTGGAGGGCCCCGGAGGGCTGGAAGGCGGAGACCGCGATGGAGTGCTGGTGGCCCGGGGCCGCGCTCGCGGTGTGCGAGTGGGCCGAGCTGTCGAGCTGGATGGCGTGGCTGTGCGCCTGGCCCGATCCGACTGGGTTGGTGGTGCCTGTGTTAGGGACGCCGCCGATACCGGAGAGCCGATACGAGCTGTTGTCATTGTTGGAGGCGACCTGGGCGATGCCCTGGATGCCCAAGGCCCCACTCGACTGACCTGAGGTCACCGTGCGGTGCGTGTGGGCCGGAAGCTCTGCCTCGGTCAGCGCATGGGCCTGCGCGGTGCCGGTGTGGGTGTGTTCGCCGCCATTGATGGTGTGGCTGTGGCCCCCGGCCTCGCCAGTGTTCCCGGTGGCCGTGGCGGCCCCAAAGACCTCGCCGACCGCAAAGGACCCACCGGCCCCTACGACCACGCGGTCGCGGAGGTCAGGCGTCTGGACCTCGCCGAGCCCATCGGTGCGATTGACCGTCTGGCCGTTGCAGATGGCCCAGCCTGCAGGAACTGCCTCGGCGGCGCCGAACCAGGCGGTGATGATACCTACCGGCATGACGAATGGGGCGCTGAGCTGATCGTGGGTGGCCGTGACGGGACCCATGATGTTCGGGAAGGTGCCCTTGAGGGCTGCCTTGATGAGGCGGATGTGATCGTCGCCTTGGTGGATGCGATCGGCACCCGAAGGGTTCGCAGGGTTGAGCTGCGCGATCGTGGTTGCTGTTTCGAGTGCCATAAGGTCCTGGGGGTCTGTAGGCCCTCATCGAGGAGGGCATCTTTTGGGGGTGGGACACCCTCCTCTTCGGCACCCTTAAGGGCCCTAAGGCCTTAAGGTACCTTTGGGGGTATCTTATCAATCTCCACACCTGGAGGGCTTAGGGGGACCTAAGGGGACCTTAAGGGGCCTCTGGGTTGCCGGGTGGGGAGAGAGTTGTTCAATAGGTGGCACTAATGCGAACCTACTGAAAACATGGGGGAATTACTGGGGGGAACTTAGGGTCCCTCGGGGGTCCTGAAGGTACCCGGTGTTCAGGCTGGAGACATCTTAGGTGAACGTGAGGGACCCGGAGGCGACTGGAGGGACCCGCAGAAATAATCGGGCGGGGGACAGGGAGAGGCTCCTGCCGCAGAAACTCCAGGAAAACTGCGGCGTGAGGAGGGGTCCGATCTGTGATTATGCGCGTCCAGCGAACCCCCGAGTTTTGGATCACGATCCCGGAAAACGCCGTGGTACCATCAAGGCCCGGGAAGGGGACCCGTGGATTGTGCATTTGCCTTTAGAACCAAGGGGATAACACCACGATCCTCCCAGTCCGTCTGAAGCCCGACGACACCCCCCCGTCTGCGTCCTCCCCCCAGCAAGGCCCAGGGCGAACACGGGGGACATTGGGCCTCCCATTGGCCTCGTCCCCCACCATTCCCCCACATTTAGGCCCTCCTGACCTCGTGATCCGCAGGATTGAGCCATTTCCCACTGGATGATCGATCCGGTGCCCCTCACAGCAGGCTGACGACTTCAGACGTAGTCAGTGGTGCTGGGTGGCTGACGGCATATGCCATGCGTGCGGGGACGCGGGACCTCAGGACCTCCAGGCACCTCCAGGCCCACGATCGGGATCAGGCCTCACGACCATGACGACTACAGACGTAGACGATAGGGCCTGATGGCATCCGTAGTCTTACCTATACTGATTGCGTGCTGTGGATAGTTGTCACTCGGCGCCCGATGTCCCACGAGGTCGTCGGGCTCTTCCTGGTGGAGCGCAAGGAGCTTGGCGTTGAGGGCCGTCAGGACCTCTTTCATCGTGCCCGCATCGAGGGCCTCCCGGATCAGGACGCGCTGCTCCTTGGACCGGACGCGGACCATGGGGCGCAGCGGGAGGTGCTGCATGGTGGTGATGCCTTCCATCTCCACCAGGACCTCGCAGGCATCATCGGTCAGCTCGACGACGTTGTGGCTCTTGCCCCGGGTGATCGACGTCGAGGTGACGAACAGCTCCGCCAGCTTCGTGAGGGCCACGTTGAGGACCGTCTGGCCCACCAGGACCTTCGTGCTCGGCGACCAGTGCAGGGCCGCCTCGTGGCGCTCCACCAGGGCCTTGAAGCGAGCCTCCAGGAGCGATGGGCTCAGCTTGCCCTCGGCGGCCTTGAGGAACCTGGCGGCTTCCTTGGGGCTGGTCTGCTTGATCGCCTCGCCCTCCAGCTCAATCTCCATCCGGCGCCCGATCTGGGCGGTGATGTCGGCGATGCGGCCCCCATCGGGGAGCTGCTGGAAGATGACCGTGATGCCGATCGCGGCGACGACGTCCGGGTCTAGGTTGTCGATCGCGGTGAAGCTGGTGGACTTGCGGCCCTTGGCCTGGGCGGCCTGCTGGTGCCACTCGCGGATGCCCTCGGCGAGGATGGGGACGGAACCCCGGATGAGCTTCTGCACCTCTTCGTGCTTGTCGAAGCCTTCGCACTGCACCTTGGACAGGGTGCGCTGTTCGTAGCGGGCGAGGCCGCGCTCGATGGTCTCCAGCTCGATTACACGCTGGGCCAGCATCAGGTCTTCAGTCATAGGTCGGACCCCTCCGTCTCGTTGTTCTTTCGGTGTACACTCACCGGATGTGCAGACCCTAAGCGCCTGAAATGGTAGGCGCAACCCAGGGTCAGCCTGCTGCGTAGTTGTACGGTGTTGTCGGGTTGTTCTCGTTAACACTGGAGGCCGCCATGGGCTCCCCCACAGCGACCTCCGATGCCCCCTCAGTGAGGAATGTTACTGAACGTCCAGGAATGGCTGAATTGCGCGGTGTGGAAGGTACCCCGATGGCATACGATCCACACTCGGCAACTCAGACTAGGAATCCGATGCTCTATCCTGCTGAGCTACGGGCGCGCCGACCCCTGCCAATATGGGAGCGGCGCAATCGAAGCAACCGCCTGCCGGCACGTGCGCGCTGCAGCTTACGTCTTACCACATGCGGGAAACCCCGGTTCGGCCGCAATGGCGCTTGTCACGCGCGCGCATTTGTGATTCCCCTAGTGCACCATGAGCCGCACCGCATCACGCCGCCCATCCCTGCTCGGCCGCCTCGGCCCGGCCGGCCTTGCGATTGCCCTGCTGCTGCTCGGCGGCTTGGTGCTGGCGGGCCCCTATGGGCTGTTCGCCTGGGGCGAGCAAAACGCCATGCTGGACCAGCGGGAGGCGCGGATCGCCCTGCTAGAAGCGGAGCGGGCGACGCTGGCCAACAGGGTGGAGCGGCTCGACCCCGAGCGGGCCGATCCAGATCTCGTCACCGAATTGCTGCGCCGCGATCTCAACGTTGCCCATCCCGACGAATATGTGGTGCCCCTCTCCCCCGGTCAGTGAGCCTGCACGGCTGCGCGTCCGCACCGCTTCCGGCAGCGCGCGTTACAGGCCCAAGCGGGGCGTTGCCAGTGTCGCTGTCCTCTGCCTATAGCGATGAGCAGCGCACAGCGGCACCTTCGCGAAGAGGGGCCACACAGCAGGGGAAGACGCCTTGGCAAGAGCCGCCAGTCCGAGTTCCGCCACCTCCGGCAATGCCCAGGCGAAGAAGTCCGCCGGCGTCCGGAGCAATTCGGCCCCCACTGCAAACGCCGCCGCAGATGCAGACGGTGATTTCGCCCTCAAGAGCCTCCAGGAACGGTTCGTCGCCGATCGCCGATACAGCCCCGGGGCCGAGGAACTGCTCGGCTTCTACGAGCAGATGCTGCTGATCCGCCGGTTCGAGGAAAAGGCTGGCCAACTCTACGGCCTGGGCCTGATCGGCGGCTTCTGCCACCTCTACATCGGCCAGGAAGCGGTCGCCGTCGGGCTGCAATCCGCGCTGGAAGAGGGCAAGGATTCGGTCATCACCGGCTATCGCGATCATGGCCATATGCTCGCCTACGGGATCGATCCCAAGGTCATCATGGCCGAGCTGACGGGGCGCCAGGCGGGCATCTCGAAGGGGAAGGGCGGCTCGATGCACATGTTCAGCACCGAACACGCCTTCTACGGCGGCCACGGCATCGTGGGCGCGCAGGTTGCGCTGGGCGGGGGGCTGGCGCTGGCGCATCAATATCGCGGCGATGGCGGCCTGTGCCTCGCCTATTTCGGTGATGGCGCGGCCAATCAGGGCCAGGTGTACGAAACCTTCAACATGGCCAGCCTCTGGCAGCTGCCGATCGTCTTCGTCATCGAAAACAACGAATATGCGATGGGCACCAGCGTCAAGCGCTCCAGCGCGGAGACCGAATTCTACCGCCGCGGCTCGGCCTTCCGCATTCCCGGCATGAAGGTCAACGGGATGGACGTGCTCGAGGTGCGCCAGGCCGCCAAGGTCGCCATCGAGCATGTGCGCGGCGGCGGAGGGCCGGTGCTGATGGAGCTCAACACCTATCGCTACCGCGGCCACTCGATGTCCGATCCCGCCAAGTACCGCACCCGCGAGGAAGTGCAGGGCGTGCGCGAGAAGAGCGACCCGATCGAGGCCGCCAAGGCCGAGCTGATGACCGGGGGCGTGGGCGAGGATCAGCTCAAGGAGATCGACAAGCGCATCCGCGCCATTGTCGCCGAAGCGGCGGACTTCGCGGAAAGCTCACCGGAACCGGAGGCGAAAGAACTGTACACGGATGTGCTGGTGGAGACCTATTGATCATGGCGATCGAGTTGAAGATGCCAGCACTGTCCCCCACCATGGAAGAGGGCACGCTGGCCCGCTGGCTGGTCAAGGAAGGCGATACGGTCTCCTCGGGCGACGTGCTGGCGGAGATCGAGACCGACAAGGCCACGATGGAGTTCGAATCGATCGACGAGGGCACCGTCGGCCAGATCCTCGTGCCCGAAGGCACCGAGGGTGTGAAGGTCGGCACGGTGATCGCCGTGCTGGCGGGCGAGGGCGAGGATGCCGCCGCGCTCGCCACACCCGCCCCGTCGGCTCCTGAACCCGCCAGCAAGGATGCCGCCCCCGCCGAAGCGGGCGAAAAGGCCGGCCCCGAGGCGAGCACCGCCGAAATCACTAAGCCCCAACCCGCCGCGCGCAAGGCCGATCCGGAGGTCCCCTCCGGCACCAACATGCTGCGCATCACCCTGCGTGAGGCGCTGCGCGACGGCATGGCCGAGGAAATGCGCCGCGACGATCGCGTGTTCGTCATGGGCGAGGAGGTCGCCGAATATCAGGGCGCCTACAAGGTCACGCAGGGTCTGCTGGACGAATTCGGCCCCAAGCGCGTGATCGATACCCCGATCACCGAATACGGTTTTGCCGGCATCGGCGCAGGCGCCGCGATGGGGGGCCTGCGCCCGATCGTCGAGTTCATGACCTTCAACTTCGCCATGCAGGCGATCGATCACATCATCAATTCGGCCGCAAAGACCAATTACATGAGCGGCGGCCAGATGCGCTGCCCGGTCGTGTTCCGCGGCCCCAACGGCGCCGCCAGCCGCGTCGGCGCGCAGCACTCGCAGAATTACGGCCCGTGGTACGCCAGCGTGCCCGGCCTTATCGTCATCGCTCCTTACGATGCGTCCGACGCCAAGGGCCTGCTGAAGGCCGCGATCCGCTGCGAGGACCCGGTGGTGTTCCTCGAGAACGAGCTGCTCTACGGCCGCACCTTCGAACTGCCGCAGCTGGACGATCACGTCCTGCCAATCGGCAAGGCGCGGATCATGCGCGAGGGCAGCGACGTCACCATCGTCGCTTATTCGATCGCAGTGGGCCTCGCGCTTGAAGCGGCCGAGACGCTGGCCGGCGAAGGCATCGAGGCCGAGGTGATCGATCTGCGCACCCTGCGCCCGCTCGACACCGAAACCGTCCTCGCAAGCCTTTCCAAGACCAACCGGCTGGTGATTGCAGAGGAGGGCTGGCCCACCTGCTCCATCTCGTCCGAGATCATTGCGGTGTGTATGGAACAGGGATTCGACAACCTTGATGCCCCTGTGCTGCGCGTGTGCAACGAGGATGTGCCGCTGCCCTATGCGGCCAATCTCGAGAAGCTGGCGCTGATCGATTCGCCGCGTATCGTCAGCGCGGTGAAGAAGGTCTGCTACAAGGCCTGAGGCCAGGGGCGGACCGGGGGCGAGCGGCGTTCCGCTATGGCCGAACCGCCGCCCACTGACGAACTGCCGGAACTCGCCCGCCTGGCGCTGGCCTGGGCCCCGCCACGCGCCCGCCCGGCCACCGCCGCGCTGCTCGCGCTCGACAGCCGGCTGGCAACGCTCCTGCGGCAGATGCGCGAACCGCTTCTCGGCCAGATGCGCCTCGCCTGGTGGCGCGACCGGCTCGGAGAATCGCCCGAGCGCTGGCCCCGCGGCGATCCTGTTCTCGATGCCCTACGCCACTGGCCCGATCCGCCCGCACTCGTGCCGCTGGTGGATGGGTGGGAGGCGCTGCTGGGCGAGGGGCTCGATGCCGAAGTCTTTGCGCATGGGCGAGGGCAGGGCTTCGCAACTCTGGCGCGCACGCTCGGAGAAGCGCTGGCCGCCGATGCGGCGCTAGCAGCCGGCCGCATCTGGGCCTTGGCCGATCTCGCGGCCAACCTCTCCGCCCCCGCCGAACGCGCGGCGGTTCTCGCCCTCGGCGCAGCGGCCGGCCCGCCACCCCGCCTGCCGAAATCACTGCGCGCACTGGCGGTGCTCGCCGGCCTCGGCTGGCGGTCGCTCGCCAGCGGGGGCGGGCCGCTGCTGGCCGGCCGCGGCAGCGCCATCGCGGCCTTGCGGATCGGTGCGCTGGGTCGCTAATGATGGTTAAGGGAAGGAAGGTCGCAGATGAATCGCATGGTCCTTGGCGCAGTGGTCGCGCTGCTGCTGGTCGGCGTCGGCCTGTTCTGGCTGCAGGGAAGGGCCGAGATCGAGGAGGGCGCGCCCCCACCTGAACTCACCGCCGAAGCTCCGGCACCCGCGCCCGATGCGCTGCCCACCGCCGATGTCTCCGGATTGCGCGGCCCCGCGCCGCCCGAAGCCACCGAGCTCACGCGCGAGCAGCAGCGCTTCTTCCGCTACGATCGCAATCGCGACGGCCAAATCTCCCGCAACGAAATGCTCTCCACCCGCACGGCCGCGTTCCGCCGGCTGGACAAGGATGGCAACAATCTGCTCACCTTCGAGGAATGGGCAGCCACCACGGTGACCCGCTTCGAGGACGCCGACGTGAACGGCGATGGAATCCTCACGTCCGAGGAATTCGCCGCCACCGCCCCGCGCCCGCGCGCCACCAGCCGCCCGAACTGCAATTGCTGAGCGCGTTCAGGCCGGCACCGCCTCACGCTCCGCCAGCCCGCGCTCCGCCACCCCCCGCTCCGCCAACCACGCGCCGAACTCGGCCTTGCCCCGCTCGGTATAGGCCTCCTTGCGCGATTTCTTCTTCACATCGTGCAGCGGCGGAAACAGGCCGAAATTCACGTTCATCGGCTGATAGTCCGCCGCTTCCGCATCGCCGGTGATATGCGCCAGCAGCGCGCCCAACGCCGTGGTGGGCGGGGGCGAGGCCCAGGCCTTACCCGCCAGCTCCGCCGCCGCCATCATGCCCGCCACCAGCCCGATGGCCGCGCTTTCGACATAGCCCTCGCAGCCGGTGATCTGCCCGGCGAAGCGGATGTGCTGTGCGGCGCGCAGCCGCAGCTGCCGGTCCAGCAGGCGCGGCGCGTTGAGAAAGGTGTTACGGTGCAGCCCGCCCAGCCGCGCGAATTCGGCATTCTCCAGCCCCGGAATGGTGCGGAACAGGCGTACTTGCTCGGCATGCTTCAGCTTGGTCTGGAAGCCGACCATGTTCCATAGCGTGCCAAGCTTGTTGTCCTGCCGCAGCTGCACCGCCGCATAGGGCCAGCGCCCCTGCGGAAACTCGGGCGTGGGATCATGCGGATTGTCGAGCCCCACCGGCTTCATCGGCCCATAGCGCAGCGTATCGACCCCCCGCTCGGCCATCACCTCGATCGGCATGCAGCCCTGAAAATAGGGCGTGCTGGCCTCCCATTCCTTGAACGCGGTTTTCTCCCCGTCGATCAGGCCCTGGTGGAAGGCGAGGTACTGCTCCCTAGTCATCGGGCAGTTGATATAATCCTTGCTGCCCCCGCCATCGGCATTCTTGTCCCACCGGCTCTGGAACCAGGCGATGTCCATGTCGATGCTCTCGCGGTGCACGATCGGCGCGATGGCATCGAAGAAGGCAAGGCTGTCCGCCCCCGTCGCCCCGCCGATGCTATCGGCCAAAGCGGCGGCGGTAAGCGGCCCGGTAGCGACGATGGTAGGGCCGGAAGCAGGCAGCACATCCACCCGCTCGCGCACGATGGTCACGTTGGGATGCGCCTCCAGCGCACTCTCGACCGCCTCGCTGAACGCATCGCGGTCCACCGCCATCGCCGATCCAGCCGGCACCCGCGAAGCCTCGCCCGCCTGCATCACCAGTGAGCCCAGCCGCCGCATCTCATGGTGCAGCAGGCCGACCGCATTCTTCTCGTCATCGTCCGAGCGGAACGAGTTGGAGCACACCAGCTCGGCCAGCCCGTCCGTATGGTGCGCCGCGGTGCTCCCGCCACCCCGTTCCTCGGGCGCGCCGCGCATTTCGGAAAGGCGCACCCGAACGCCCCGCCGCGCCAGCTGCCAGGCCGCTTCGCTCCCCGCGAGCCCGCCGCCGATGATGTGAACTTCGTGCATGGCTGGCGGGTTGCTCTGCCAGCCCGGTCGCGTCAAGGGGAGCGCCATGCCCAAAACCACGCGAACGCTGGCGGATAGACGGCCTTACCTGCTGGCCAGCATCATCGCCGCACTCGCCTTCTATTACCTGCGCTCGGGCCCTTGGCCGGAGCTGTACTTCATCCCGCTCAAAGGCGCCGCCACCGCGCTGCTCGCGCTCTACGCCTACCTGCGCCACTCAAGTCAGGATGCCCGGCTGCTGGCGATCATGCTGCTGATCGCCGCAACGGGCGACATGCTCGCCGAATTCGATCCGCAGGCCGCGCACATCCTCTATTTCGCTTATCACATCGTGGCGATGCTGCTCTACCTGCGCCACCGGCGGGCGAATTTCCCGGCACGTGAAAAGTGGATCGTGTCTGCGCTGCTGCTGGGCCCGCCCTTGGCCCTGCGTCTGCTGGTGGGCGGCGACTATGCCGATCTGATCACAGCCGCCTACGGGCTCGCGCTCGGCGGAATGGTGGCCGGCGCCTGGGCGAGCGATTTCCCGCGCACGAGGGTAGGCGCGGGCGCCATGCTGTTCCTCGCTGCCGACCTGCTCTATTTTGCCGGAACCGGGCCGCTGCTGGGCAGCAATCTGCCGGAGATCTTCACCTGGCCGCTCGCCTATCTCGGCCAGCTGCTCGTGGCAATCGGTGTAATCTCTACCCTCCGAAAGCGCGAACCCGAGCTGCGGCTGGTTAGCACCAAACGCGTCGATTGAAGGGCTGACAAGACGAACACCACAAGCGAGCGCTACCTCTCACACCCCGCACCTAGCTCGCGCCCGAATCCTCGTCCTCCACCGGATCGTCGCGGTCCATCGTAGTCTCGGGAGCGGTCTCGGTGCTGCCCCGCGCCACCATCTCCTCAACAATCGCCTCTTCGGCCTCATTCTCGGGCGCCTCGTTCTCGTCGAGCCGCACCGCGCTCACCACATGCTCGCCCGGCGCCACGTCGAACAGCCGCACACCCGCGCTGTTGCGGCCGATCACCCGCAAAGTATCGAGGCCGATACGGATCAGCTTGGCCTGGTCGGTCACCAGCATCAGTTGGTCCTGCTTGGTCGCGGCGAAGCTCGCTACCACCGGGCCATTGCGGGCGATGTTGTCGATATTGACGATGCCCTGTCCCCCGCGCCCCGTGCGGCGATATTCATAAGCCGAGGTCAGCTTGCCATAGCCATTGGCGCATACGGTGAGGATGAACTGCTCCCCCTCCGCCATCGCGGCATGCCCGTCGGACAGCGCCGCGGCGCCGCCTTCGCTCTTCCACGGCGCCACCCGCAGATAGGCGTCGCGCTCGTCAGGCGAATGGTCCCCCTCGTGCAGGATCGAGAGCGAGACCACCTCGTCCCCTCGCAGCAGGTTCATCCCCCGCACGCCGGTGGAGGTGCGCGACTGGAACTCGCGCACGTCGCTCGCCTGAAAGCGGATCGCCTTGCCCTGCCGAGTGGCCAGCAGCACGTCGTCGCCGGCCTCCACCAGCGCCACGCCGATCAGCTTGTCGGCCGAACCATCATCGAAACGCATGGCGAATTTGCCGTTGGAGGGGATGTTGGCAAAGGCATCCATCGCATTGCGCCGCACGCCTCCCTTGGCGGTGGCGAACATCACGTGCAGCGCGCCCCAGCTCTCCTCGTCCTCCGGCAGCGGCAGCACGGTGGCGATGGTCTCGCCTTCTTCCAGCGCGGGCAGCAGGTTCACGATCGGCCGGCCGCGCGTGCTCGGCCCACCCTCGGGCAGGCGCCATACCTTCAGCCGGTACACCTTGCCCGCCGTCGAGAAGAACAGCACCGGGTTGTGCGTGCTGGTGACGAACATCGCCATCACCGCATCTTCCTGCTTGGTCGCCATGCCGGCGCGGCCCTTGCCGCCACGGCCCTGCGCACGGAAGGTCGAGAGCGGGGTGCGCTTAATATAGCCATCGAGCGTGACGGTGACGACCATCTCGTCCCGCTCGATCAAATCCTCGTCCTCGATCCCGTCCCACGCCGGGGCAATCTCGGAGACACGCGGGGTGGCGAATTCGGCGCGGATCGCCTCCAGCTCCTCGCGCATCACCTCGTACAGCCGGCCCCGGTCGGCGAGAATGGCGAGGAATTCGGCAATCCGCGTAGCCAGTTCCTCCAGCTCGCCGCCGATCTCGTCGCGCCCCAGAGCGGTAAGGCGGTGCAGCCGCAGGTCGAGGATCGCCTTCACCTGCGTTTCGGAGAGGCGGTAGAATCCCTCGCTGGCCGCCTCGCCCTCCTCGATTGCCGCGACCATCCGCAGATAGGGGCCGATCTCGCCCAGCGGCCATTCGCGCCCCAGCAGGCGCGCCCGCGCCTCGGCCGGATTGCGCGATCCGCGGATGATCGCCACCACCTCGTCGAGGTGCGCCACCGCCACCACCAGGCCGAGCAGGATATGCGCCCGGTCGCGCGCCTTGTTCAGCTCGAACTTGGTGCGCCGGGTGATCACCTGCTCGCGGAAGGCAATGAAGGCCTGGATGAAATCGCGCAGGGCGAGCGTCTCGGGCCGGCCGCCGATGATCGCCAGCATATTGGCCGGGAAGCTGGCCTGCGCGGGCGTGTGCCGCCACAGCTGGTTTAGCACCACTTCAGGCGAGGCGTCGCGCTTCAGCTCGATCACAACGCGCACTCCTTCGCGGTTGCTCTCGTCGCGAATGTCGGAAACGCCCTCGATGCGCTTCTCCTTGGCCGCATCGGCGATCTTCTCGACCAGCCCGTTCTTGCCCACCTGGAACGGCATGCTGGTCAGCACAATCGAGCGGCGCTCGCCGCGCCCTTCCTCGATCTTGTGGCGGCAGCGCTGCAGGATGGAACCGCGCCCGGTGGTATAGGCCGCGCGCGCCCCCGCATGGCCCAGGATCAGCGGTGCGGTGGGGAAGTCCGGGCCGGGGATCAGTTCGAACAATTCCTCGGAGGTGATGGCGGGGTTCTCGATAAACGCCAGACACCCGGCGATCACCTCGCCCAGATTGTGCGGCGGAATATTGGTCGCCATGCCCACCGCGATGCCGCCCGCACCGTTGACCAGCAGGTTGGGGAAGCGCGCCGGCAGCACCGAGGGCTCTGAACGCGAGCCATCGTAATTTTCGACGAAATCGACCGTATCCTTGTCGAGATCGTCCAGCAGCGCGGTGGAGGCCACCTTCGCCAGCCGCGCCTCGGTATAGCGCATCGAGGCCGGCGGATCGGGGTCCATCGAGCCGAAATTGCCCTGGCCGTCGATCAGCGGCACCCGCAGAGACCATGGCTGGGTCATCCGCGCCAGCGCATCGTAAATCGCACTATCACCGTGAGGATGGTAATTGCCCATCACGTCGCCGACGATCTTGGCGCTCTTGCGATAGGGCCGGTTGTAGACGAAGCCGCCTTCCTGGCTGGCAAACAGGATGCGCCGGTGCACCGGCTTCAGCCCGTCGCGCACGTCGGGCAGCGCCCGCGCCACGATCACGCTCATCGCGTAATCGAGATAGCTGGTCTTCATCTCATCGACGATGTCGATGCGTTCGTACTCGCCCGAAGCGGGCGGGGGAGCGAGAGTGTCGGTCGTGTCGTTCACCGGTGCGGTTGGCCCGTTCTGTCGTCGCGGTCAGGTCGATCCTCTACCCTAGGCCATAGCGGCCCACCATGCCAGCAAACCGGCTGTTGCGAGCGGCCAAAGGCGCCGCTTTTCCACATTTCACCCGCCAGCAAACCGCCCAAAGCGGTAAAGCGCCTGCCCAAACGGTTAAATGGGGGTTCAGCCCAGCACCCCTACGGACCCCCGCCGGCCAAGCAGCGTTTGCTTGTCGAGTGGGCGGGCGAAGTATAGCAGCCCGTTGACCGATTTTACGCATCTCACAGGAGAATTTCCACGATGCTTCGCACGCTTCTTCCCGCCCGCTTCGGCTCGGCGTCCCCCTTGGCGCTGGCCGCCGCACTCGCCGCGGCCGCCATGCTCGGCACCGCCTTCACCCCGGCCGAGGCGCAGCAGCGCCGCCAGCAGCAGCAGGCCCAGCCGGCGGCCGAACAGCAACAGCCCTCCAACTCCGAGGCCTTCGTCGCCGCCTACCAGCCGGTGGCCGCCATCGTCAGCACGGAAGGCGCCGATCTCGCCCCCGCGCGCGCGCAACTCGATCAGGTCTATGCCGCGATCTCCACCCCGGACGATCGCCATGCCGCCGGCAACCTTGCGCTGGTGATCGGCACTCGCCTCAGCGATCCGGTGCTGCAGCGGCGCGGCATCGAACTGATGCTGGAAAGCGGCAGGGTCGAGCCCGAGCGGCTGGGCCAGTTCCACTACAATCTCGGAACCCTGGCATACGATGCGCGCGATTGGGCCGTGGCCCGCCGATCGATCGAGGCGGCCACCGCCGCCGGCTATCAACAGGCGGACGTCGAGGGCCTGATCGCCGAGACGTACTTTGGCGAAGGCCAGAATGCGCAGGGGCTCACCTATCTGCGAGGCGTGATCGAACAGCGCCTAGCGGCCGGGCAGACGGTGTCCCCGGCCTGGGTGCGCCGGGGGCTCTCCGTGGCTTACAATGCCAATATGGCGCAGGAAGCCGGCGAATGGTCGGCGCTGCTGGTTGCGAACGAGCCGACCCAGCAGAACTGGCTCGCCGCCCTGCAGGTCATCGCCGCCACCAACGATCTGGATCCGCAGGCGCAGCTCGATCTACTGCGCCTGATGATGCAGACCGGTTCGCTGACCGAGCGCAACCTTTATGAAACCTATGTCGAGGCGGCCGATCCGCGGATCATGTCGAACGAGGTTGATCGGGTGTTGGCCGCCGGCCTGCAGCAGGGCGTGTTCACCAGCGGCGACTCGTTCTACACCGACGTCAAGCGCATCGTCGACGAGCGCAAGGCAACCGACCGGCGCGAGGCTCCGCAGCTGGCGGCCGAAGCACGCTCTTCCGCGCAGGGTCGCCAGGCGATGAGCGCGGGCGACGTGTTCCTATCGCTACAGGACTATGCGCAGGCCGAAGCGATGTTCGCGCTGGCGCTGGAGAAGGGCGGCGTCGATCGCGATCGTGCGCTGACCAGGCTCGGCATCGCCCAATCGCACCAGAACAAGAATGCGGAGGCGAAGGCCACTTTCGCGCAGGTCTCGGGCGCCCGCGCCCCGGTTGCGCGCATGTGGACCGCCTACGTCGATACCCAGGCCTGACCGGGGGCCTGACCGGGGGCCTGACGGGCCCTTTTTGCACCCCGCTTGCGGGGTGATTGCAAGGTGATTGCGGCGTGGAAGCAAATGGCTTCCGCGCCGCTTTTCACACGTTGAACTTGAACAGCAAAACGTCCCCGTCCTGCACGATATATTCCTTGCCCTCCTGGCGCAGCCGCCCCGCCTCCCGCGCGCCGGCCTCGCCGCCCAGCGAAACATAATCGGTGAAGGCGATGGTCTCGGCGCGGATGAACCCCTTCTCGAAATCGGTGTGAATCGCCCCTGCCGCCTGCGGTGCTTTGGCTGTGGCGGGCACGGTCCAGGCGCGCGATTCCTTGGGCCCGGCGGTGAAGAAGGTCTTGAGGCCCAGCAGCTCGTAACCGGCCCGGATGACCCGGGCGAGGCCGGTCTCCTCCAGCCCGAGGTCGCTGAGATATTCGCCCCTCTCGGCCGGGTCCATCGCCACCAGCTCGGCCTCGATCGCGGCCGAGACCACCACCGCCATCGCCCCGTCCGCTTTGGCCTTGGCGAACACCCGCTCGCTCAACACATTGCCGCTGCCGGCATCGCCTTCGCCGACATTGCAGACATAGAGCACCGGCTTGGCGGTCAGCAGCTGCCCTTGTGCGAACAGCCGGGCCTCCTCCTCGTCCTTTGGCTCGGTCAGCCGGGCTGGCTTGCCCTCGCGCAGCAGCTCGAGCGCCTGGCCCAGCACGCTGGCGGTGGCCTTCGCCTCCTTGTCGCCGCTCGCCCCCCGCTTGGCAGCGGCGGGCACGCGCTTTTCCAGGCTGTCGAGATCGGACAGCATCAGCTCGGTCTCGACCACCTCAGCGTCGGAAAGCGGGTCCACCCGATTGTTGACGTGCTGGATATCGTCATCCTCGAAGCAGCGCAGCACGTGGACGATCGCATCCACCTCGCGAATATTGCCGAGGAACTGGTTGCCCAGTCCCTCGCCCTTACTCGCCCCCTTCACGAGCCCGGCAATATCGACGAAGGCGAGCTGCGTGGGCACCACCTTCGCGCTCTTGGCGATGGCCGCGATCGTCTCCAGCCGCTCGTCCGGCACCGCCACCTGGCCCACGTTCGGCTCGATCGTGCAGAACGGATAATTGGCCGCCTGCGCCGCCTGCGTCTCCGTCAGGGCATTGAACAGAGTCGACTTGCCGACATTGGGCAGGCCCACGATCCCACAGCGGAACCCCATCATTCACTCCGTATTGGCTCGAAAGCAGGCTCGTTAGGGACGCTGCGTACGAAAAGCCAGCCGCGCGGCGCAGGGCTTTTCCTCCCGCTCGAGGCTGGCTAGGGGCGGGCGGATGTTCGCCATCGTGCTCCTGGCCCTCGGCCTCGCGATGGATGCCGTCGCCGTGGCGCTGGTGGAAGGGGCGGTCGGCCGCCGCGCCTCTCTGGGCGGTGCGCTGCAACTGGGCGTCATCTTCGGTCTGGCGCAGGGCCTAATGCCGCTGCTCGGCTGGGCGGTGGGGGTCGCCTTCGCTGGCCTGATCGAGGCCTACGATCACTGGGTCGCCTTCGCGCTGTTGACGGTCATCGGCGCCCGCATGATCCGCAGCCCGGCAGCCGCCGAAGTGCCCGAACAGCCGCGCCATGCCGGCGCCCGCCACCTCGCGCTTTGGGCGGCCGCCGTGGCCACCAGCATCGATGCCGCCGCCGCCGGCCTCGCGCTGCCCGCACTGGGTGCGCCGATCGGCCTTGCCTGCCTCACGATCGGCGCAGTCACCGCCGTGCTGTGCACCGCCGCCTGCCTGCTCGGCTCGCGCATTCCCTCCGGCGGGCGCAAGGTGGTGGAGGTGACCGGCGGGCTGATCCTCATCGGCCTGGGCGTGGCGATCCTGCTCGATCACACGCAGGGCTGATCGGCGAGCCGGGGCGGCCCGCTCAATCCTGCAGCCGCAGCGCCACATCGCTCATGAAGCGGGCATCTTCGCCCTTCGCCAGCCACTCCGCCTCGGCGCTCAGCGCGGCGAGCATATCGGTCAGATCGTCGATCTCAACCTTGGCGTAATTGCCCAGCACATAGCCGGTCACCCGCTCCCTGTGGCCCGGGTGGCCAATGCCGATCCGCACCCGGCGGAATTCTGCGCCGATATGCTGATCGATCGAGCGCAGGCCATTGTGCCCGGCGGTGCCGCCGCCGCGCTTCACCTTCACCTTGAACGGTGCCAGATCCAACTCGTCATGGAACACGCTTAGCGCTTCGGGCTCGAGCTTGTAGAAGCGCATCGCCTCGCCCACGCTGGCGCCGCTTTCGTTCATGAAGGTGGCGGGCTTGAGCAGCAGCACCCGCTGGCTGCCGATCCGGCCCTCCTGCAGCCAGCCGGCAAACTTCTTCTGCACCGGTCCGAAACCGTGCATTTCGGCGATCACATCCACCGCCATGAAGCCGACATTGTGCCGGTGCAGCGCATAGCGCGGACCGGGGTTGCCGAGGCCTGCCCACAATTGCATGGCTGTGCCCTAGAGGCGGTGCCTCTCAAATGCAAAGCGCCGATCCTCAGGGGAGGACCGGCGCTCGGCTTTGTCCATTACCAACCCGCGGCGGCGGCGGGAAGGCCGCCGACCGTGACTTACTCGCTGACTTCGGTCGCTTCGATTTCACCCTCGTCGGTGGCTTCCGCATCCGAGCGCTTGAGCGCCGAGGGAGCAACCACGGTGGCGATGGTGAAATCACGATCGGTGATCGCGCTGACCGAGCCCTGGGGCAGGGTCACCGCGCTGATGTGGAGCGAATCGCCCACTTCCAAGCCGGTCACATCGATCTCGATCTCGCTGGGGATCCGGTCTGCCTCGCACACCAGTTCCAGTTCGTGGCGCACCACGTTGAGCACGCCGCCACGCTTGAGGCCGGGGCTGTCGTCTTCGTTGACGAACACCACCGGCACCGCGACCTCGATCTTCGAATCGCGTGAGAGGCGCAGAAAATCGGCGTGGACCGGCCGGCCGGTGACCGGATGCAGCGCCACGTCCTTGGGGATCGTGCGCACGGATCCGCTATCCAACTCGACCATCACGATCGAGTTCATGAAATGTCCGGTCATCAGCTGCTTCATCAGCAGCTTTTCCTCGACATGGATCGTGGCGGGTTCGTCTTTGCCGCCATAGATCACGGCGGGAATCCGGCCTTCGCGGCGCAGTGCTCGGGAGGCTCCCTTGCCAGCCCTTTTGCGCAGCTCGGCCGGCAGGGTCAGAGCATCGCTCATCATCGTGCCTTTCGAATAGGTTGCTGTGTCCCGCCACGCCTCCAGGGATGACCATGACGGGAAGCGCGCGCCCTTAGGGCAAGCGGGCGGGCAGGGCAAGCGCTACTGGACCCGGCGCACCGCGTAGCCCCGTGCCGCGAAGAGCGCGGGCAGCCCTTCCGGCCCCGGCATATGCGCCGCGCCGACCGCCACGAACGGGCGCTCGCCGGCCTCGATCAGCGCGGCGATCCGCTCGGCCCAGGCGCGGTTGCGGGTAAGCAGCAGTGCCTCGCGCAGCACCGGATCGGCGAGCAGGCCGTCCTCCCCAAAGCTCACCAGCGCCGATATATCGCCCGTCAGCCAGGCGGCGATCCGCTCGTCCTGCTCCGCCGTCGCCTCGCGCGCCACGGCCACAAGCAGGTGCCCCTGCGCCTCGGGCGGGAGCGCATCGAACAGCGCGAACTGCCTGTCGAAGCTCTCCAGCCCGATCACCCGCCGCGCATCGCCGATCAGTTCACGGTCGACCCCGTTGGCGCTGTCATACCGGCGCAGCCCGTTCGCCAGCTGCAGCGCTGCGGCCCAGCTCTCCACGCCCGCGAAAGCGCGTTCCGAAAGCCCGGCCGACTCCAGCGCCGCCGCAAGGGCGGGGCGATCGGTCGCCGGCACCCGCTCTAGCAGCGGCGGCAACCCGGGCGAGCGCGAGCGCAATGCGAAGGCCTCCGCCGCCGCCGCTGAATCGCCCAGCTCGGCCACCTCCACCACCAGCACGCCCGAGCGTGCCAGCGAAGCCGTTAAGGCTGGAGTGCGCCACTCCAGCGCCCCTGGCAGGGCGTGGATGGTCCCGAACAGCCAGGCCACAGGCGCGACACCGTTGCCGGGTTCGCCTGCAGGCCCGCTCACTGCCCACAACGCGGGGGAGGGCGCGGGCCAGTCCCGCTCGGCCTCGGACGGGGCGCACCCCGCCAGCGCCAGCGCGCCGGCAAGGAGGCCCCAGAGCGTACCCGTAAACAGCCCAGCCAGCCGGCTCACTTCCAGACGCGGGTCACCGTCAGGCCGCGCTGCTCCAGCTTCTCCTGCACGCTGCCCTCGCCGGCAAGGTGCCCCGCGCCGACCGCCATGAACACCGTGCCGGGCGTGGCCATCCGCTGCTCGATCCACTCGGCCCAATTGGCATTGCGCTGGGTCAGCAGCCGTTCGTAGAGCACCGGATCGTCCAGTTCCTCGTTCAGCATAGTGGCGAGCCCGACGGCGTCGCCCTCCAACCATTCGGCCACCATGGCGTTGAGCATCGTCGCCGCCTCGGGCACCATCTCCACCGCTTCGTCGAGCAGTTTCAGTTGCGCCGCCATTGGCAGCGTGTCGAACAGCGCGATCTGCTCCTCGATGGTCTCCAGCGCACCCCGCTCCTTGCCCCCGGCCTTCGCGGTGAGCGCCATGTCCACCCCGCTCTCCGCCTCGTAGCCGGCTTGCAACAGGGGCAGCAGCGAGAGCGTCATGGCGGCGAACCACGGTTCCATCCGGTCGAGCGCCTCCAGCGGCAGGCCCAGAGTGGTCAGCGCCGCCTCGTACTCGGCGCGATTCTCGGCGCTCATCAATCCGCGCAGGGTCTGCCCCTCGGGCAGCATGCCCGCTGCCATCAGGTTCTGCCCCTGCGCGGCCATCTCGGCGATGTCGATCTCGGTCACCAGCTTGCCCGAGGAGTCAAAGGCGCGCTGCACCCGCTCGTCAAACCAGAGCGTGTCCGGCGGCAGGGCGTGGACGGTGCCGAACAGGTAGATCGTGGTGTCCGCGTCCGCCACCCGCCACAGCCCGGGGCCGGGAATGGCGCCGGGCGGCGGGGTCTCCGCCCGGAGCGTCGGGGTTTCGCCCATGGGCGCCGTGGCGGCACATCCGGCAAGGGCAAGGGCGAGCGCCGTGGCGGTCGCGGTCAGGAATCGGTTACGCATCAGGAGTTCCTTTACTTAAGAGTGCACGATGAAGGGTTAGCGAAAGCGGCACCAGAGCCAGCCGGCGCACCACACCAGCGTCACGGCGCAGAAGGTCAGCATGTGGTCCGGCTCGGGCAGGAAGCCGCCGCGCCAGCCCAGCCACCAGGCGGGGGTGGTGAAAAAGTACAGGTGGAGCCCGGTCAGCCCGCCCAGATTGTAGGCGCGCAACTCGTGCTCATCCACGGTGCGCATCCACCACCAGGTGAACGCCGGCACTGCCACCAGCCATATCGCAATGACGAGCGCCGCAACCCAGCCGGGGAGCGGTTCGTTCGAGAAGGCGGCAAAGGGTTGCTCGCTGCCGAACGTGCCCGCTGCCAACAGCAAGCCCAGTCCAGCGCCGAGCGCACATGACCAGAGCATGATCCGGTTGACCTTGCGAGAGCGCTCGCTCGGGTCCTCTTGCCGGGCCGCGCGGTGCAGCCGATAGGTGGCGAATAGCGCCACCCCCCCTACCAGCAGCGCGCCCGCCAGCAGCGCGAACGTCGCCGACTCGAACCCGTCCTCCAGCCCGGCCACTACGATCCCCGTTACGGCGCCCAATGCGGCCATGGCGACTATCAGAGCACCAAGCCCGATCAGCAGCCGCCACAGCGGCGAGCGAGGCGATTCCTCGGCCGCGACATTGTTCCCATTGGTAGTGGTCGTCATCA
Source organism: Erythrobacter sp. ANT-B3C2 (assembly GCA_001683845.1). Lineage (GTDB taxonomy): Bacteria > Pseudomonadota > Alphaproteobacteria > Sphingomonadales > Sphingomonadaceae > Croceibacterium. The sequence goes on from LXQI01000022.1 coordinate 20,573, forward strand.
TGCGAGAGGCTCCTTGCATGGGCCGCTCAGGCCAGGGGTGGGAACAGGCCGAGCGAGACAGGGGCGTACACCGCCGCCGGCGCAAACCCGCCGCCGCCCGTCGCTCCGCCCGGCAGCGACAAGCTCGGTACGGCACCGGTCTGCGCGCCGAGGATTGCGCCACCCGCCAGCGCCGCTGCGAACAGCGCAAGTGCGGCGAGGCGGCGGCGGGGACGGGGGCGTTCAGGCTTGCTGGTCATCGAAAATCTCCTCGATCGGCTGCTCGAACAGCCGCGCAATGCGAAAGGCGAGCGGCAGCGAAGGATCGTGCTTGCCGGTCTCGATGGCGTTCACCGCCTGGCGCGAAACGTCGAGATTCATCGCCAACTCGGCCTGGCTCCAGTTGCGCTCCGCGCGCAGCACCTTGAGCCGATTGTTCATTCACCTTGCAGCCCCGCCGCATCGCGGCTCCAGGCCAGCAGTGTGGCCGGGATCAGCGTGGCGTACAGCAGCGCCCCCCAGAACAGCGCATTGAACGCATCGAAGCCGCGCGGCAGCCACCAGCCCGCGTCCCTAGCCATGCCCGCATAGATCAGTGCCAGCAGCACCATCCCGGTGAACACCCCATAGGCGGCGCTCAGCGTCCGGTGGCGCACCGCCAGCTCATATTCGTCGAGCCCGGCGGCCTCGTCGGCAACGATCCGCTGAACTTGCGAGGTCAGGATTGGCAACGCGGCGATGAGCGCCGCCACGATGAGGGCATAACCCCCCAGCTGCAACGCCGCCGAATCATCAGGCGAAAGCGCCTTCAGCAGCGCGCCCGCCGGATAGAGCACCAGCGCGAGCCCCGTTAGTGTCCGCAGCGCGGCAAGCGAAAGCGGGCGGGCTCCCGGACCGGAAGATGAGCGGTAGAACAGCATGGCCGGGCCTCCTGAATGTCGAGCCAACCTGACCAGATGTCATGTTGTGCTGACATCCTTGCCGACTCGCAGCCCTGATGTCAAGTACCCCTGACATCGTGTCAGGTCTTCCTGCCAAGCGGTGCGACGCGGGGCGCCATTGACGCGCCCCACTGCATTCGCCAATGCCGCCGCCATGGCGATGCAACCGCCCCTCCGCGACCCGGCACGCAGCTTCCAGGACATGATCCTGGCGCTGCACGATTACTGGAGCGCGCAGGGCTGCCTGATCCTCCAGCCGTACGACATGCGCATGGGCGCGGGCACCTTCCACACCGCCACCACCCTGCGCGCGCTCGGCCCGGAGCCGTGGAACGCCGCCTTCGTCCAGCCCTGCCGCCGCCCGACCGATGGCCGCTACGGCGAGAACCCCAACCGCCTCCAGCATTACTACCAGTACCAGGTCATCCTGAAGCCGAGCCCACCCGACCTGCAGGAACTGTACCTGCGCAGCCTGGAGGTGATCGGCATCGATCCGCTGAAGCACGACATCCGCTTCGTGGAAGACGATTGGGAAAGCCCCACGCTGGGCGCCTGGGGGCTGGGCTGGGAGGTCTGGTGTGATGGGATGGAGGTGACGCAGTTCACCTATTTCCAGCAGATGGGCGGGTTCGATTGCAAGCCGGTCGCGGGCGAACTGACCTACGGCCTCGAACGCCTCGCCATGTACATTCAGGGCGTCGACAACGTCTACGATCTGGACTTCAACGGCCGCGGCGTAAGTTACGGCGACGTCTTCCTCGAAAACGAACGCCAGATGTCCAGGTGGAACTTCGAGGTGGCCGACACCGAGGCCCTGTTCGAGCTGTTCAACAAGGCCGAGACCGAATGCCGAAACGCGCTCGACAATGATGTGCCGATCGCGGCCTACGAGCAGGCGGTGGAGGCCAGCCATCTGTTCAACCTGCTGCAGGCGCGCGGCGTGATCAGCGTGCAGGAGCGCGCCAGCTACATGGCCCGCGTGCGCGATCTCGCCCGCGGCTCTTGCGAGGCGCACATGGCCCGCGAAGCCCCCCGCTGGGCCGAACGCTTCCCGGAGTGGTCCCAATGACCCCCGACGCGAGCAGCTTCCTGCTTGAACTGCGCTGCGAGGAGATCCCCGCGCGGATGCAGGCCGGCGCGCGCGCCGATCTCGAGCGGCTGTTCCGTCAGCAGATGCAGGCCGCCGGGGTAGGCAGCGGCGCCATCACCGTCTGGTCCACGCCCCGCCGCCTCGCGCTGATCGCCCAAGGCATGCCTGAAAGCACCGAGGCCGTGCGCGAGGAGACCAAGGGCCCGCGCAGCTCCGCACCGCCGCAGGCACTTGAAGGCTTCCTGCGCAAGACCGGCCTCGCCCGCGAACAGCTGGAGGACCGCGACGGCGTGTTCTTCGCCGTGGTCGAGAAGCCGGGCAGGGCAGTGCGCGCCGTGCTGGCCGATGCCATCCCGGCGATCATCCGCGCCTTTCCCTGGCCCAAGTCGATGCGTTGGGGCGCCGCCTCGCTCAGCACCGAGAGTATCCGCTGGGTGCGCCCGCTCTCCGGCATCGTCGCGATCCTGGGCGAGGAGCTGGTCAAGTTCGACGTGGGCGGCGTGCCCTCGGGCGTCGCCACCGTGGGCCACCGCTTCCACCACCCGGGCGCGATCAACATCGACGGCGCGCATGATTACGCCGCTAAGCTGCGCGCCTGCCATGTCATTGTGGACCACGCGGAGCGCGAGGCGCTGATCCGCGACGGTGCCGCCAAGGCCGCCGCCGAGGCGGGCCTGTCGCTGGTGGCGGACGAGGGGCTGGTGGTGGAGAATGCCGGCCTCACCGAGTGGCCGGTGCCGCTGCTCGGCCGCTTTGACCCCACCTTCCTCGAAGTGCCGCCGGAGGTGATCCAGCTCACCGCCCGCACCAACCAGAAATACTTCGTGTGCGAGGAGGAAGGCCCGCTGGCCAACGCGTTCATCTGCACCGCCAATATCGAGCCGAAGGACGGCGGCGCCGCCATCGTCGACGGCAACCGCATGGTCCTCGCCGCCCGCCTGTCCGACGCCCGCTTCTTCTGGGAGCAGGACCGCAAGAAAACCCTCGCCGAACACGCCGCCAGGCTGGAGCGCATCACCTTCCACGAAAAGCTCGGCACCGTGGCGGACAAGGTCGAGCGGGTGGCGAAGCTCGCCCGCTGGTTGGTGGAGGAAGGCATCGTCAAGGGCGCCGATCCTGCTCATGCCGAACAGGCCGCGAAGCTGTGCAAGGCCGATCTCGTCACCGAAATGGTCGGCGAGTTCCCCGAACTGCAAGGCCTGATGGGCGGCTACTACGCCCGCGCCGAAGGCCTGCCGGATGCAGTGGCTGACGCTATCCGCGACCATTACAAGCCCGTGGGGCAGGGCGACGAAGTCCCTACCGCCCCCGTGACGGTGGCGGTGAGTTTGGCGGACAAGCTGGACACGCTGGTTGGCTTTTTTGCCAACGATGAGAAGCCGACTGGCTCAAAGGATCCTTTTGCTCTCCGCCGACAAACCTTGGGGATAATCGCTCTCATTGTACACAACGCGCTGCGTATGCCGCTCGGCCGGATTATTGGTCGGCACGACTTCCTCGTAACCTATTCGGCTTATAACGCAGGTCAGGCACTCGGAACGGGTGCTCTTAATGAGCTCTACACCTTCTTCGCCGACCGCCTCAAGGTTCAGCAGCGGGAGGCCGGCGTCCGCCACGATCTGATCGACGCCGTGTTCTCTCTCGGGAACGAAGATGATCTCGTGCGGCTTTTAGCCCGGGTGAACGCCCTGCAAAACTTCATCGCCACGCCGGATGGCGCGAACCTCCTCGCCGCCTACAAGCGCGCCGCCAACATTCTCAAGAAGGAAGACTGGCACGGCACCGAAGGCCAGATCGCACAGACCGGCGAGGAAGACCCGCTCGCCTTGGTCGACGATCCGGACCTGAAGGCGGTGATCGACGCCAAGATGGCCCAGCGCCACTCCGGCCAGCACGCCTACACCCCCGAACCCGCGGAAATCGCCCTGGCCGATTCGCTGGATAAGGCCGAACCGCGCGCCGCCGCCGCCGTCGCCGCCGAGGATTTCGAGGGCGCGATGGCCGCGCTGGCCACCCTGCGCGCGCCCATCGACTGCTTCTTCGAGGAAGTCATTGTAAACGACCCGGATCAGGACAAACGCGCAGCCCGGCTTGACCTGCTTGCGCGGTTCCGCGCTGCTGTGCACAACGTGGCCGACTTCTCGCAGATCGAGGGGTAGTCGAGAGGGGCTCAGCGCACGATGATCGCGGACCAGGATATCGCCGGCGCGGCACACGCCGGCAACGCGGGCGCCAACGCGGGCCACCTTCGCACCGTCTACACCTTTGGCGGCGGCGTCGCTCACGACGATCCGCGCACGCGAGATAAAACCATCACCGGCGGCAAGGGTGCCAACCTCGCCGAAATGGCCACGATCGGCCTGCCTGTGCCCCCCGGCTTCACCATCACCACCGAAGAATCCGTGCGCTACCTGCAGGAAGGCGCGGATTTCTCAGCCGAACTGCGCGCCGCCGTGGCCGAGGCGCTGACCCATATTGAGCGCACCGTGGGCAAAAGTTTCGGCGATCCCGGCGATCCGCTGCTTGTCTCCGTCCGCTCGGGCGCGCGCGTCTCGATGCCCGGGATGATGGACACCGTCCTCAATCTCGGGCTCAACGACGAGACGGTGCAGGGCCTCGCCGCCACCAGCGGCGACGAGCGATTCGCGTGGGATAGCTACCGCCGCTTCGTGCAGATGTATTCGGACGTGGTGCTCGGCCTCGATCACGGCCTGTTCGAGGAAGCGCTCGAATTCGCCAAGGAAGAGAACGGCTATTACGCCGATACCGAGATGAGCGCCGAAGACTGGCGTACCCTCGTGGCTGAATACACCGCCATCGTCGAGCGCGAGCAGGGCGCCCCGTTCCCGCAGGACGTGTACGAACAGCTGTGGGGCGCCATCGCCGCCGTGTTCGACAGCTGGGATTCGGACCGCGCCAAGGTCTACCGCCGCTTGAACGACATTCCCGGAGGCTGGGGCACCGCGGTCAACGTGCAGGCGATGGTGTTCGGCAACATGGGCGAAACCAGCGCCACCGGCGTCGCCTTCACCCGCGATCCCGCCACCGGCGAAAAGGTCTATTACGGCGAATATCTGGTCAATGCGCAGGGCGAGGACGTGGTCGCCGGCATCCGCACCCCGCAATATCTCACCCGCGCCGCCCGCGAGGCCGCCGGGGCCGAGCCCGCCTCGATGGAAGAGGCGCTCCCCGCCGCGTACCAGGAACTCGCCGCCGTGTTCGATCTGCTCGAGCGGCACTACCGCGACATGCAGGATATCGAGTTCACCGTGCAGCAGGGCAAGCTGTGGATGCTGCAGACCCGCTCGGGCAAGCGCACCGCCAAAGCCGCGCTGAAGATGGCGGTGGACATGGTGGCCGAGGGATTGATCGATGAGCGCGAGGCCGTGCTGCGGGTGGATCCGATGGCGCTCGACCAGCTGCTGCACCCCACGCTCGATCCCACCGCCCCGCGTGACGTGATGACCCGCGGCCTGCCCGCCAGTCCGGGCGCCGCATCGGGCCGCATCGTGCTCGACGCCGATACCGCCGAAAGCTGGTCCGCCCGCGGCGAAAAGGTGATCCTAGTCCGCGTCGAAACCAGCCCGGAAGACATTCATGGCATGCACGCCGCGCAAGGCGTGCTCACCGCGCGCGGCGGCATGACCAGCCACGCCGCAGTGGTCGCGCGCGGCATGGGCCGCCCCTGCGTCTCGGGTGCCTCGGCCGTCTCGATCGATCTCAAGGCCCGCACCCTGCACATCGCCGGCCGCGATCTGGCGGAGGGCGACACGATCACCCTCGATGGCGCCCGGGGCGAGGTGATCGCCGGCCAGGTGCCCACCATCGAGCCGCAGCTGGATGGCGATTTCGGCATCCTGATGGAATGGGCCGATCGCCACCGCCGCCTCAAGGTGCGCACCAACGCCGAAACGCCGGTGGATTGCCGCATGGCCCGCCAGTTCGGCGCCGAGGGCATTGGCCTCTGCCGCACGGAGCACATGTTCTTCGATACCGGACGGATCAGCGCGGTGCGCCAGATGATCCTGGCCGAGGACGAGGCCGGCCGCCGCGCCGCGCTGGAAAAACTGCTGCCCGAACAGCGTGCCGATTTCACCGCCATCTTCACCACCATGGCGGGCCTGCCCTGCACGATCCGCCTGCTCGATCCGCCACTGCACGAGTTCATGCCGCACGGCGAGGCGGAGTTCGCGGATCTGGCCGAGACCATCGGCGTCAGCCCCGATCACCTACGCCGCCGCGCCAACGAGCTGCACGAATTCAACCCCATGCTCGGCCATCGCGGTTGCCGCCTGGGCATCACCTACCCCGAAATTTATGAGATGCAGGCCCGCGCCATCTTCGAGGCCGCCTGCGACGTCACCGCGCAGGGCGGAGATCCTGTCGTCCCAGAGGTTATGATCCCGCTCGTCGCCACCCGCCGCGAGCTGGCAATCCTCCGCAAGCTGGTGGACGAGACCGCCGCGCAGGTATTCGCGGAAAAGGAGCGCACGCTCGATTACCTCGTCGGCACGATGATCGAACTGCCCCGCGCCGCGCTGATGGCGGGAGAGATCGCCGAGGAGGCCCGGTTCTTCTCCTTCGGCACCAACGATCTCACGCAAACCGTACTCGGCGTCAGCCGCGACGATGCCGCGCGCTTCCTCTCGGTCTATGTCGAAAAGGGCATCTACCCGCGCGATCCCTTCGTCAGTCTCGATATCGAAGGGGTGGGCCAGATGATCGCGCTCGCGGCCGAGCGCGGCCGCGCCGCCCGGCCCGATCTTAAACTGGGTATCTGCGGCGAACATGGCGGCGATCCGGCCAGCATCGCCTTCTGCGCCGCGCTCGGCCTCGATTACGTCAGCGCCTCACCCTACCGCGTCCCCATCGCCCGCCTCGCCGCCGCCCAGGCCGCATTGCGGGGCTGAGGCGAGAACGCAACCAGCCGATCTCCCACGCGAGCCCGGCAAATGCTCCGAAAGGAAGGCCTAGGCAGGCGAATAGCGAAGAAAGGGTGGGTAGCGGAAGGGCAGCTTCTACCCCCTCAGCCTTGTCGGTGAGTTCCACTTCTGACAGTTCAAGCCTCGGCAGACACGCCCTCATCAGTCCGGCAAGTCGAGGGTCCAAAGGGAGCGGAACACCGCATGAGAAAATTCGCCGTCGTTCTTTTGGTCGTGGCAGCTCTGCTGCTGGTGGTCGTTCTCGTCTCGCTGATCCCGAGCGACCAATGGTTCATCAGAACGATCGACCTCGTGCGTGAACCCATGGCCTATCTCGCTGCGCTGCTTCTGCTCCTGGCACTGTTCGCCGGGTCGCGTTGGCGCTGGGCGACGGTTGCGATGTTCGCCTTGGTCATCGGCATCACCATTTGGCGTATATGGCCGTATTCGGCCTTGGCGGGGACGCAGCTCGAGCTTGCCGAGGGTGCGGCGACACCGGAAGGACCCCGCTGCTTTTCGGCCATGGCGGTCAACGTGAAGGTCAAGAACACGCAATACGCGAGGGTGGCTGAGCAGCTGCGCCGTTACGATCCCGATCTGCTCTTTCTGATGGAGACCGACCAGCGCTGGATTGAGGCTCTCGAGCCAGTTCTGTCCGAATATGACCATGTTCAGAGGCATCCTCAGCCCGAAGCTTTCGGACTGGTTTTCGCAACGCGCCTGCCGGTGATCAAATCCAATGTCGTCGAGAACACCCATCGCGACACGCCAACGCTTTACGCCACGTTGCAACCGGAAGGCTCGCCGCCCATCGAGTTTATCGGTCTCCATCCCAAGCCGCCCTTGCCGGGGTGGGACACCGAGAGGCGAGACGAGAATATCGTCAATGCCGGCATCCAGACACCAGACCGGCTCCCCAATGCCTTTGTGATGGGTGACTTCAACGACGTGCCTTGGTCTCGCACGACCACCAAGTTCCGCGAGACCGGGGACTGGCGCGACCCGCGGATCGGGTGTGGAACCTATCCGACTTTTCCTGCCAACATGTTGCTGGTGGGCTGGCCTCTGGACCAACTCATGCTGAAGGGGGGGCTGCAGCTTACATCGTTTCAAGTCCTCCCCGACAATGGCTCGGACCACCGTGCGGTGCTCGCCAATCTCTGCGTTCCCTCGGATCTTCCGTAATTCCATTTGCTAAAGAAATCGGGCGCGAAACAGTTCTTCGCACGTCTCTCAGTATCCTCTCCATGGATACCTTGAGCCGCTGGTCCGCTCCTGCCTATCAGTGCGCGCGCTCCAAAGGTTGCGAAGTGGGTCGCCAGCCGACGGGCAGCTCTCCCATGTTGATGGAACAGCAAGGCTTTCTCCTCAACAAGCACGACTTGGAAGACGCCCCTCGGCCCAAGCAGACATTTCTGCCGCAAACGCCTGTCGCAAGTTTTCGAAACCGCGCATTCATGCGCCGCCAGCCCGCCCGCTCAGCGTTATGATGTCGCACCGCTCCACCACGCGCCCCTCTGTATGGGCGGCGTCTGCGAAAGCCTTCCGTGCCCGCGCAAGGCCCCGCTTGCCGATCGGCGGCCCGGAACCGGCGAGCACATTGCCCGAGCCTTGCGCCCGCAGATCGCCGATCAGCCGCTCCAGCGATCGATAGCCCACGTTCAGCGTCCGGCTGTCCGCTACCGGGTCGGCGAAGCCGGCGCGCTGCATCAATTGCGCCCCCGCGCGCACGTCGACCATTGGGTGCAACCGTGCCGCCGGCCGCTCGCCATCCGCCGCCAGCATCGCTCCCCTCAGCACGGGCAGGCTGCCCGCACCCACGAAGCTGAAGATGGCGAGCCCACCGGGTACGAGCGCCCGCCGCAGGTGCAGCAGCGCGCCGGGCAGATCGTTCACCGTATCGAGCAACGCCAGGCTGACGATCAGGTCAACGCCGGTGCCGAGCATTTCGGGAGGGAAGGGCGCCTCCTCGTCCAGCGCCAGCTCGCCCGCATCCGGCGCCGGATCGGCCCGCACCACCGCGCCGGCCCCGCGCGCTTCCAGCGCCGCCGTCAGCGCGCCGCCCCGGTCGCCGATCACCAGCGCGCTCCGCGGCTCATGGCGCAGGAAGGCGAGCCGCTCGATCACGTCCTCCACCATGTCGTCCAGCAGAAAGCGCGCGGCACCGGGCTGCCGCTGCATCACCAGCGCCCGGCGCCGAGCGGCCCGGCGGCGCTCTGGCGAGAAGATCGTCGGGGGTGCCTGTACCGTGGTGCCTGCCATGCCGCCCGCCCTGCCGCCGGGCACGCGACCGCGCAAGGCCGCTTGCCGATCCACCGCAACCGCGCCACCTTCGCCGCCGATGAAGCTGGCCGATGCGCTCGCCCCCCTGGTGGACCTCCTCTACCCGCCGCGCTGCCCCTCGTGCGGCGAGGGGCTGGCGGCGCAGGACGGCCTGTGTTCGGCCTGCTGGGGCAAGCTCGATTTCCCGGCCGACCCGGCGTGCCCGGGATGCCTGCGCCCGGTTGCGGGCCATGGCCCCCCTCAGTTCTGCGAAGCCTGCTGCGCCGATCCGCCGCTGTATGATGGCATCGCCGCCGGCACGCTCTATACCGGCGCATCGCGCAGGCTGGTGCTCTCGCTCAAGAACGGGAAGATCGGGCTCGCCCCGATGCTGGCGCGGATGATCGCAGCGCGCCTGCCGCCGCTCGATGGCGAGTGGCTGTTCGTGCCGGTTCCGCTCCACCGGCTGCGGCTGTGGAAGCGCGGTTACAACCAGTCTGCGCTGCTAGCCCGCGAACTCGCCCGGATCCACGGGCAGCGGCTGCTGGTGGAAGGGCTGGTGCGGTCGAAGGCAACCCCGCCGCTGGGCCATCTGAACAAGGCCGAAAGGGCGCAGGCGCTGGCCGGCGTCATCGCGCCCCATCCGCGCCATGCCGCCACCCTCAAGCGTGCGCAGGTGGTGCTGGTGGACGATGTGATGACCAGCGGCGCCACCAGCAACGCCTGCGTGACCGCGCTGCGCGTCGCTGGTGCGCAAACCGTACTGGTCGCCTGCTTCGCCCGCGTACAGCACGATTTGCGCTAGCCGAGCGACCCCGATGCAACCGGTATCTGGCTCCCGTTCAATTGCATTGCACTGCGGCTGCACCCCCAACGCAAGGCGCCCGGAGATCAACCCGGGCGCCCGCGTGACGAAATTCGCTGGACAAAGCGTCGACCCCCCGGAGACGCTGATGCCCAAACCCTCATGCATCCGGCGGTCCGTTGGTCCGAACCATCCGAAACCTCCCCACCTTGGCGCGTATCCGGCGCGATCGGTCGGAAGCGGCTTCACTGGCCGCGCACCGTTCATCCCACCGACAGCACAGGGAACAAAGCCGCTTCACGCGCGACGGTGGATTTTCACCTGCCGCTGTGGTTATCGGGCCACAAGCGCAGGTTTGGGGCATTGCGCCGCCCCCTCGCCAAAGGACCAGACAATTCCACAGCCTTCGAACGAAGTTGCACAGCGGGAGCAGGGGAGCATCTTTCTCCCTCGGTTCGACGCTGCGGGCCTGCTCACCGCCGTGGTGCAGGACAGTGCCAGCGGTGACGTGCTGATGGTGGCCTTCATGGATGAGGAGGCGCTTGCGGCCACCTGCCGGACGGGCCTGGCCCATTTCCACTCCCGCAGCCGCGGCCGGTTGTGGCAAAAGGGCGAGACATCGGGCCACGTGCTGCAGGTCGAGGCGATCGCGGTCGATTGCGATCAGGATGCGCTGGTGCTGCAGGTCCGCCCCGCCGGCCCGGCCTGCCACACGGGCGAGGTAAGCTGCTTCTACCGCCGGCTCGAAGGAGACCGGCTCGTCCGGACCGAACGGTGAGGGGGGAGGGGGCGGTGGTGGTTGGCGTTCCCGCCAAGCCCACCAGCACCGCCTCCCGACAACGCCCTCGCCGAGGCGGGCGCGAACCAGACCAGCCGGAGGCGCCCAAAACCGCGACGCGCCCTGAAACTGCCTGCGCCCTGCTTCAGTGATCGCCAGCAAACCCGGTCAGCGTCCACCGGCCCGGCACGGTCACTCCGCCGGCAGGAACTCCGGCACCGAGAGATAGCGTTCGCCGGTGTCGTAGTTGAAGCCCAGCACGCGCGTGCCCGCCGGCACCTCCGCCAGCTTCTGCCGGATTGCCGCCAGGGTCGCGCCGCTGGAGATGCCGACCAGCAGCCCTTCCTCGCGCGCAGAGCGGCGGGCCATCTCCTTGGCATCCTCCGCATCGACCTGGATCGCCCCGTCGATTGCCCGCGTGCGCAGGTTGCCGGGGACGAAGCCGGCGCCAATCCCCTGGATCGGATGCGGGCCGGGCTGGCCGCCCGAGATCACCGGCGACAGCGCGGGCTCCACTGCAAAAGCCTTCATCTCGGGCCACGCCTTCTTCAGTTCCTCGGCGCAGGCGGTCAGATGGCCGCCGGTGCCCACCCCGGTGATCAGCACCGCCGGGGGCGTCTCGGCGAAATCGGCCAGGATCTCCTGCGCCGTCGTACGCGCGTGAACGGCGATGTTGGCCGGGTTCTCGAATTGCTGCGGCATCCAGGCACCCTCGGTCTCGTCGACCAGCTCCTGCGCCCGGGCGAGCGCGCCCTTCATGCCTTTCTCCTTGGGAGTCAGGTCGAAGCTGGCGCCATAGGCGAGCATCAGCCGCCGGCGCTCGATCGACATCGATTCGGGCATCACCAGAACCAGCCTGTAACCCTTCACCGCCGCCACCATGGCGAGGCCAATGCCGGTGTTGCCGCTGGTCGGCTCGATGATGGTACCGCCCGGCCGCAGCGCGCCCGTGGCCTCGGCATCCTCAACCATGGCCAGCGCAATGCGATCCTTGATCGAGCCGGCGGGGTTGGCCCGCTCGCTCTTCACCCACACCTCATGGTCGGGAAAGAGGCGAGCGAGGCGGATGTGCGGAGTGTTGCCGATCGTGGCAAGGACGTTGTTGGCCTTCATATCGTTCGTTCCTCTCGGCTGTGCCGGTCTTCGTCGAGCGCTGTCTTTTCCGAACCATCCTCGTTGAGGAACTTGGCGGTAAATCGGCGCGCCTGCCGCAATTCGGGGAAAAGCCAGGCCCAGATGCCGGTGATGAATATCGCACCCACGCCGCCGAATACAACCGCCCCCGTCGCGCCCAGCACGGCCGCGGCAAGGCCCGATTGCAGCTCGCCCAACTCGTTCGAGGCGCTGATCGCGAGGCCCGAGATGGCGGAAACGCGCCCACGCTTGTCGTCCGGCGTGTTGAGCTGCACCAGCGAAGAGCGAATAAACACGCTGATCATGTCGGCCGCGCCCAGCGCCGCCAGCAGCGCCAGCGAGAGCAGAAAATCGCGGCTGAGCGCAAAGGCGATTGTCGCCACGCCAAAAGCGACCACCGCCCATAGCATTTTGGTGCCGACATTGTCCTCGAACGGGCGCACCGAGAGGAACGCCGCCACCAGCGCCGCGCCCACCGCCGGCGCGGCCCGCATCAGACCGAGACCTTCAGGGCCCACCATCAGGATATCGCGCGCAAACACCGGCAGCATTGCCGTGGCCCCACCCATCAGCACCGCGAACAGATCGAGGGTGATGCAGCCGAGCAGGAATCGCTCCTGCCGAATGAACCGGAATCCTTCCGTGATCCGCCGCAGCGGGTGCACCGATGGGCCCTCCTGCCGCGCGCGCACCGGCCGCACGCTCATAATCAGCAGGCCCGATCCCAGCAGCATTGCCGCGGACAGGAAATAGGGAGCGGAAGGCTCCCACGCGAACATCAGCCCGCCCACCGCCGGCCCGGCCATCGTGCCCGCCTGCATGGCAATGGACGACAGCGCGATCGCCCGCGGCAGCAGGCGCGGCGGCACGATGTTGGGTGCAATGGCGGAAAGGGCAGGGCCGTTGAACACCCGCGCCGCTCCGTGCCCGGCGGCCAGCGCGAACAGCAGCGGCAGGGTCAGCGCGTCGTTCATGGTGGCGATCGCCAGCGCCAGCGCCAACAGGCAGTCCACGGCATTGGCGCAGAGCACCACCTGGCGCCGGTCAAACCGGTCGGCCGCGAGCCCCGCCACCGGCGTCAGCAGCAGCAGCGGCACGAATTGCGCCGCACCCAGCAAGCCGAGCATGAACGCCGCCTCGGACCGGCCCATGCCATAATCCGCGCGCGCAATGTCGTAGGTCTGGTAGCCGATCAGCACCACCATCGAGAGAGTGGCGAACACCGCCACGAACCGCGCGAGCCAGAAGCGCCGGTAATCGGCGATGGCGAGCGGGCTGCGCGGCTGGGGCGTCGGCGCGGGCGGCACCGGAGCGGCATGGATCACGCCCGCGCCCATGACAGCGCCGCCATGCCCTGCCAAGCGCCGCCTTCGCGCCCACCCGCGCCGATCACCGCCTCAGAGTTGCGACTTCGCGGCACGAGCCTTGCCTTGCATCGGCCGTACGATCCGGCTCAGAGCCACTCCAGGAGCAATGCGCACCAGAAGACGCCCACCTGCGCTAAGCACAAGATACTAAGGTTAATGGGCTCCTTTTGTTCTGCTCGATACTGCTCCTGAAGGTACGATCTGCCCGCATGCGCTCGAGAAGCGGCTCCATGACCGGGTTCAAACGGCCCTCGCGTTGCCGGATCAGGTCCGCGCATGCATCACCTCGGTCTGGGCCATGGTCCGAGCCGCGTACTGCTCGGTCAGCCCAATGGCTTTTGCGGCACACCCGCAAGCATTGTGTTGCGCGGAACGTCCTTCGTCACCACCGATCCCGCCGCGACGACTACATTTATGCCAATGGTGACGCTTGGTACGGACATCGCACCCCAGCTGAGGAAACATCACCCTAAATAGGCACCGGGCCAACCGTGTCGGGTTTTGAACCGGATGCGCGATGCAACAAGACGACGCTGCCATCATGGCCACTGATCCAAGCGCCACGATCCATACCGTACTGCCGGTCGCGGTCAGATAGGGGTCGGTGAACAGATTGTCCGAAGCCATGTGGTGCCATCCCGAAATGACGGGATCCCCTGTGTCGCTTGAGAAACTCGGCCCATTCCTCAGGGCTGGGGGACGCCAGCTTGCGCCAGAGCCATACGTTGTTGCCCAGCGAGAGGCCCGGCGGCGAAAAAGGCGCGCAAGAACATTCAGGATCTCGGCCCCTTCCAACTTGGCCCGCTGTGTAACGGCTTTCGCAAGCCGGCGGCGATCAGGCGCGCCGCCGCAGCCTTTTGTTGGGCTGCATGGCCAACAGCATCGCGGCAAAATCGTCGGGGCGAAGGATTCGCTCGAACTGAAAGCCGGCGCGCTCGTCGATGGTCCACGCGCAGCAGCCCTCCAGCCGGCCGATTACCGGCAGGCGAACGACCACCCGGTCACCCCGCGCCAGCCCGGCCACCCGATCGAGCATGAAACCGTGAGTCGAAATGTTGCACAGGTGCATCTCGATCTCTCCCCGGCCGAGATGGTCACCCGTGGTTGCGTAATCCACCGGGCAGCGGGTCGCTCGCCGCATGTCGGTGACGCAAAGCTGCGCTTTTGCCTGCATGATCCGCCTGAACGTCATTGATAGGCGCTATCTCGCAGGAAAAGCTGACGAAACCGTAAAGGCACTTCGAACAGTGTTGTGCCTTTCAGGCGCCACGCAGCACCCCGTGCCGCTTGCGCCCTACGCTCAGCTTGCGCTCCTCGCCCGGTGCCAGCGCAATCAGCAGGGCCGGATCAGCCATCGGCTCGTTGTCAATCCGCACCGCGCCCTCGGCGATCTTGCGCTTGGCCTCGCCGTTCGAGGCGGTGAAACCGAGCGCGGTGCAGGCCTGGCCCAGCCGAATACCCTCGGGCGGCACCGCAAGCACCGGCAAATCGTCGCCCAGGCCCCCGCCCGCAAATGTCTCTGCCGCGCTCGCCTCGGCCCCCTGCGCCGCCGAGCGCCCCCGCACCAGCGCGGTCACCTCGTTGGCGAGCACCACCTTGGCCGCGTTGATCTCCGCGCCTTTAAGCGCCTCCAGCCGGGCGATTTCGTCCAGCGGCAGATCGGTGAACAGGCGCAAGAAACGGCCCACATCCCGGTCGTCGACATTGCGCCAATATTGCCAGAAATCGTACGCTGGCAGCATATCTTCGTTAAGCCAAACGGCGCCCGCCACCGTCTTGCCCATCTTGGCGCCGTCGGCGGTGGTGAGCAGCGGAGTGGTCACGCCGTACACCTCGGTGCCGTCCATCCGCCGCGCCAGCTCGATCCCGTTAACGATGTTGCCCCACTGGTCGCTGCCGCCCAGCTGCAACCGGCAGCCGTGCCGCTGCGCCAGAACGTGGAAGTCGTAGGCCTGCGTGATCATGTAGTTGAATTCGAGAAAGCTCAAAGATTGCTCGCGATCCAGCCGCTGCCTGACCGAATCGAAGCTGAGCATCCGGTTGACCGAGAAATGCTGCCCCACCTCGCGCAGGAAGGGGATGTATTGGAGGCCATCGAGCCACTCGGAATTGTCGAGCATGATCGCATCCGCCGGCCCGTCCCCGAAGGTCAGGAACCGCTCGAACACCCGCTTGATCGAGGCGATGTTGGCGGCGATCACCTCGCCCGTCATCAACAGCCTCGCCTCATCCTTGAAGCTCGGATCGCCGATTTTGCCCGTACCGCCGCCCATCAAGACGATCGGCTTGTGCCCCGCCTGCTGCAACCGGCGCAGCAGCATGATCTGCACCAGCCCCCCCACATGCAGCGATGGCGCGGTGGGATCGAAGCCGATATAGCCCGGCACCACCTGCCGCCGGGCAAGCGCATCGAGCGCCGGCGCGTCGGTCAGCTGGTGCAGATAGCCGCGCTCGTCGAGCAGGCGGAGGAGGTCGGACTGGTACTGGCTCATGGCGCCCTCTGTTCAGCCGCGGGCGCCTAGCATGCGGAGGCGCGCGTGCAAACGCATCGGCTGATCCCCCACCCCAAGCACCCTCCGCTAGCGGTGAGCGCAATCGAGGCGTGCGTCATTGGCCAGCAGGAACATTGGCTGCTGCTGCGCTGGCGGGTGGAGCATGCCGCAAAGCTGGCCGTGCCGCCCTTCGCCGGACGGGGCCGGGCGGACGGCCTGTGGCGTACCACCTGCTTCGAGCTGTTCCTGCGCTCCGAAGGCGGCACCGCCTACACCGAGTTCAACCTCTCCCCCTCCGAACGATGGGCCGCCTACGATTTCACCGCACCCCGCACCGGCATGCGCGAGCGGCCAATCCCGCGCGAGCCCGCCTGCAACCTGCGGCGCGGCGGCACGGTGGCAATCTTCGATGCCGCCATTCCGCTCGCAGTGCTGCCCCAAACGCCCGCCGCCATGGCCCTCACCGCGGTGATCGAAGAGGAGAGCGGCACCCTCACCTACTGGGCGCTCGCTCACCCGCCCGCCGCGCCGGATTTCCACGATCCGGCTTGCTTCACCGCCACGCTTGCGGCACCGCCCCCCGCATCTGAGGAGGGCGCATGAATTTCGGCATCGATCGCCTGCTGGCCGATCCGGCCCTGCTGCGGCAGCTTTCGGGCAAGCGCGTCGCGCTCATTGCCCACCCGGCCTCCGTCACCGCCGATCTCACCCATTCGCTCGACGCGCTGATCGCCGCAGGGGTGGAGGTCAGCGCCGCCTTCGGCCCGCAGCACGGGATCAAGGGCGACAAGCAAGACAACATGGTCGAAACGCCGGACGAGGTCGATCCGGTTTACGGCATCCCGCTGTTCAGCCTCTATGGCGAGGTCCGCCGCCCGAACGGGCAGATGATGAGCACGGCCGATGTGTTCCTGTTCGATCTGCAGGATCTCGGCTGCCGCATTTACACCTTCGCCACCACGCTGCTCTACGTGCTCGAAGAGGCCGCGCGCACCGGCAAGACCGTGTGGGTGCTCGATCGTCCCAACCCCGCCGGGCGACCGGTCGAAGGTACGCTGCTGCTACCCGGGCAGGAAAGCTTCGTGGGCGCCGGGCCGATGCCGATGCGCCACGGCCTCAGCCTGGGCGAGCTGGCCGCCTGGTTCGTGCGGCATTACGCGCTGGCGGTCGATTGCCGGGTGATCGCGATGGAGGGCTGGGAGCCCGATACCGCGCCCGGCTACGGATGGCCCGAACACCGCATCTGGATCAACCCCAGCCCCAACGCAGCCAGCCTCAACATGGCCCGCTGCTATGCCGGGACGGTGATGCTGGAGGGCACCACGCTCTCCGAAGCGCGCGGCACCACCCGCCCGCTGGAGGTGCTGTTCGGCGCGCCTGATCTCGATCCCGCCGCGGTTCTGGCCGAAATGCGCCGACTGGCCCCCCAGTGGCTGGTCGGCTGCGCGTTACGCGAATGCTGGTTCACCCCCACCTTCCACAAGCACTCAGGAACGCTCTGCAACGCCCTGATGATCCACGCCGAAGGCCGCTTTTACCATCCCGCAGCCTTCCGCCCATGGCGGCTGCAGGCACTCGCCTTCAAGGCCATCCGCCGGCTCCACCCCGATTACGAGCTCTGGCGCGATTTCGCCTATGAATATGAGTTCGATCGAATGGCGATCGACGTGATCAACGGCGGCCCCGGTTTGCGCGAATGGGTCGACAATCCGGCCGCCATGCCAGGCGATCTGGAAGCGCTAACCGCGCCAGACGAGGCGCGCTGGCGTGAGGAAAGCGCCGAACTGCTGCTCTACTGAGCCGGCAGGCGCCGCAACATCGGCGGCCCCTTCGGCCGGCTGGGCAGCGGGCGAATGTCGCTGACATTGTCCTTCATCACCAGCACGCTGCACCCTTCGATCCGCTTGTCCACCCCAGCGATCAACAACGGCTCTTCCGGCTCGGCCATCTCGCGCTGCAGCCGCAGCAGCCCGCGCTCCTCGCGCACCAGGGTGATCCGGTCTCGGCAACCGTCGGGCGCAGGCGCGGGTGTTTGGTAGCGCAGGGCAGGTGGCGAGGGCGGGGCGTCTTCGAGCGGTGAGGGGCTATCCGCACCCAGCGCCATTACCGGCACGGTGAGCGCAACCAGCGGCAGGAACAGACGCATGCGATTTCTCCTTGCCCTTCACCCTACCACAGCCACCGGCCCCGCCCAAGCGGATCGGATCAGTCCTGTGCCACCAATGGCGCGGGCGGCTGCCCCTCATGCCGCTCCAGCGGCAGGTCGATCATTGCCCAGTCCCGGCCCCCAACGGTCTAGATCGCCCTTCGCGGCGCCAGCCTGTGACCTGGCTCCAGGCAGCCGAGCCGCACCGTCCGCAGTTGCGGCTGGGCCGAGCTCTGCACCATCACCGGCGTTCCGCAAAGGCCGCGGAATGCTGGGTCAGGATCTCACCCCCCGTCGCGCCGCATGCACAGCACCCTCGCAGCTCCGCTCCGCCCTCATTCCGCTCCGCTGCCCGCGAGCGCCAGCACCCGCTGCGCCATCAACTCCAGCCGCAAACGGTCCAGCGGCGCCGCAGGGTCGTTCCAGCCCAACGTCAGCACATGCCACGCCCCCGCCCGGTCGCGCAGCAGCCAGCTCAAATTGAGCACGCCCGGCTCCGATCCGCCCTTGTAGCCGACATAATCCCACGCCGAGCGCAAGCCCTGCGGCAGCGCCGGGCTCACCCCCAGAACCGCAAGCGCCGTTTCGTCCTCCAGCGCTGCGATCCGGCCGAACAGCCGCGCAATGTCCTGCGCTGAGGCGAACCACTCCACCTCCAGCGCCCTCGGCCCCGCCGCCAGCGCCGCTTCGGTCGCGGCAAGATCGGGCGCCTGCCCGCCAAGCCCCGTAAGCGTTGCCCGGCGCCCTGCCGCATCCGCCGCCGCATAGCCCGCGGCCTCGGCCGGCTCGGCAGCCTTCAGCAGGAAGAACTCGCGCGTGGTCAGGAACGGGCGATTACGCTCCGGCGCAGCATGGCCAGCGGCAACCAGCTCGGCCTCCACCGCCTCGCGCCCGAGCACCGCGATCAGCTGGTCGGTGGCGGTGTTGTCGCTCTGCGCGATCATCAGCACCGCCAGCGTGTGCAGCGTCAGCGGAGCGCCCCGCGGCCAGTCCTGCAACAACCCGCTCGGCAGCGAGCGCTGGTCGAGCGCCACCACCTCGTCCCACCGATGCTCGCCGGAGGCCACCGCCTGCGCCAATGCCGCAAGCACATAGAGCTTGAAGGTCGAACCGATCGCCAGCGGCCGCTCCGCCTCATGCGCCAGCAGCGGCGCGCCCCCCGCCAGCGGCACGAACAGCGCGCTTGCCACGCCCGGCAGCGCCCGCAACTCGCCCAGAAGCTCCTCCGCATTCGCCTCCAGCGGAGCGAATTCGCTCAGCCGCAGCCCGATGATCCGAAACGGCTCGCCTGCCTCAAGCTGCATTCCGCCGCTGGCGATGGCGCGCTCGAACCGCAGCTTAATGCGCGCAATGCCCGGACCCACCGGCTCCACGCTCTCGATCCCCAGCAGCGAACCGAACTGCGCCGCCATCTGCGTGTTCATCGCGTGCAGCTGTGCCTCGGGCACCGCCGCGAGGAAGGCGGGGGCGAACACATCTTCAGCCGGCGTGCTCGCCTGCAGCACCGCCACCGCTTCGCGCAGCCGCGTCTCGAGCAGCGTCTGCCCCTCGGTGGCCCGCTGCTCCTGCGCCACGCTCACCCCCGGCATGGCCAGCAGCAGCAAGGCGGCGGCAATTCTGTCGAACATCGCATTTCTCCCTCCGTCCAGCCCGTCGGCCGCCCCAGCAATCAGGCGTCGATCAAGTCCCGGTCCAGCTCGCCCGCGCGGTTCTGGATAAAGTTGAAGCGGTGCTCAGGGTTGCGCCCCATCAGCTGGTCGACCAGTTCCTTCACCGCATGCCGCTGCTCGTTCTGCTCGGGCAGGGTGATGCGGATCATGCCGCGGGTGCGCGGGTCCATCGTGGTCTCGCGCAATTGCTGCGGGTTCATTTCGCCGAGGCCCTTGAACCGGCTCACCTCCACCTTGCGCCCCTTGAACATGGTCCGTTCCAGCTCGGCGCGGTGCTCGTCGTCGCGGGCATAGGCGCTCTCCTTGCCCGCCACGAGCCGGTAGAGCGGCGGGGGGGCGGGGGGGGGGG
>LXQI01000022.1:40676-76919 GCA_001683845.1 Erythrobacter sp. ANT-B3C2
CACGATCCGGTCATAGCGCAACGCGCTCGTGTCGCAATCGCGCCGCGTGCCGCAGCCGAGAGCCAGCACCAAATCGGCGATTTCGCTATTGGCGCGGATCTTGTCGATGCTCGCGCTGGCGACGTTGAGGATCTTGCCGCGGATCGGCAGGATCGCCTGCGTCTTGCGGTCGCGCGCCTGCTTGGCGCTGCCCCCGGCGCTGTCGCCCTCCACGATGAACAGCTCAGTCTCGCCGCTGCCTTCGCCGCTGCAATCGGTCAGCTTGCCGGGCAGGCGCAGCTTGCGCGCATTGGTGGCGGTCTTGCGCTTCACCTCGCGCTCGGCCTTGCGCTTGAGCCGCTCCTCCATCCGCTCGGTGATCGCGCCCAGCAGCGCGCGGCCACGCTCCATATTGTCGGTCAGGAAATGGTCGAAATGGTCGCGCACCGCATTCTCGACCAGCCGCGCGGCCTCAGGGCTGGTGAGCCGGTCCTTGGTCTGGCTCTGGAACGAAGGTTCGCGGATGAACACGCTCAGCATGATCTCTGCTCCCGCGATCACGTCCTCGGCGCTGATCTCCTTGGCCTTGCGGTAGTTCACCAGCTCGGCAAAGGCGCGCAAGCCCTTGGTCAGTGCCGCGCGCAGGCCCTGCTCATGCGTGCCGCCATCGGGCGTGGGCACGGTGTTGCAGTACCAGCTGGCTGCCCCGTCGGACCACAGCGGCCAGGCCACCGCCCATTCGACCCGCCCCTGCGCCTGCCCGTCCTGAGCGGGAAAATCCTGGCTGCCCGCGAAGAACTCGGCGGTCACGCATTCGCGCCCCGCCACTTGCTCGGCCAGATGATCGGCCAGCCCGCCGGGGAACTGGAATACCGCCTCCTCCGGCACGCCATCACCGGCTAGCTCGGCCGCGCATTTCCAGCGGATCTCCACGCCGGCGAACAGATAGGCCTTTGATCGGGCCAACCGAAACAGCCGCGCGGGCTTGAACTGTCGCTCCCCGAATATCGCCACGTCCGGCGTAAAGGCCACCGTAGTGCCACGCCGGTTCGGGGTCGGACCCACTCGCTGCAACGGCCCAGTCGCGTGCCCGGCCGCGAATTCCTGCGCGAACACCTCCTTGTTGCGCGCCACCTCGACCCGCGTGTTACTGGAAAGCGCATTGACCACGCTCACCCCCACGCCGTGCAGGCCGCCACTGGTGGCATAAGCCTTGCCGGAAAACTTGCCGCCCGAATGCAGCGTGGTGAGGATCACCTCCAAGCTCGACTTGCCGGGATACTTCGGATGCTCGTCCACCGGGATGCCGCGGCCATTGTCGCTCACCGTCAGCCGGTTGCCCTCGGCCAGCGTTACCTCGATGCGGTTGGCGTGCCCGGCCACCGCCTCGTCCATCGCATTGTCGATTACCTCGGCGGCGAGATGGTGCAGCGCCCGCTCGTCGATCCCGCCGATATACATTCCCGGCCGTCGACGCACGGGTTCCAGCCCCTCCAGCACCTCGATTGCGGAGGCATCGTAATCGCCGCCATCGCTCTGGGGCAGCGCGTCGAACAGATCGTCGGCCATCGGCCCACTAAGCGCAAGCTGCGCGCAAAGGGCAAGCGCGCCGGCACACTTATCGCCAGCGTTTGCCGCCCAATGCTATCAGTCGAGCGTCCCGAAATGGGTCACCATACACTTTTTATTAACTAGGGGCATCCAGTCGGCCCCTGTCCGCGTATGCAAAGCCGAGGGGCAAATTGGATTCACCAGCCACTCGCCGTCCGTTTCTCCGGGGAGAATTCATATGAAGAAGATCTTAGTAGCAGCCACCTGCCTTGCCGCCGCCATGCCGTTCGCCGCCACCGCGGCCACCATCTTCGGCGTCGACGAGAACAACAATCTCGTCACCTTCAACAGCAGCACGCCGGGTTCCACCAGCTCCGTCGTCGCGATCACCGGCGCGGAAAGCAGCCTCGAGGCGCTCGATTTCCGTCCGCTCAACGGCGTGCTCTACGGCCTCAGCGCTGGTCGGTTCGTCTATACGATCGACACCATGACCGGCGCCGCCACCGCCGTCAGCGGGCAGCTGGCAATCACTGGCAGCGTGTTCGGCTTCGATTTCAACCCCACGATCGATCGCGTGCGGATCGTCAGCAATACCAACGGCAACTTCGTGTTCAACCCGAATGATGGCTCGCTCACCGGTGCGCCCACCACCAGCCCGCTGGCCTATGCGGCGGGAGACCCGAACGCGGGCGCCAACCCCGGCGTTTCGGCCGCCGCCTACACCACCTCGGCCTTCGGCGAGCCGGCCGCCAGCACCCAGCTCTACTCGATCGACACCGATCTCGATGTGCTGACGACCCAGAACAACAATGGCGGCGTGCTGATGACGGTGGGCGAACTGGGCATGGACCTTGGCTCGCGCACCAGCTTCGATATCGTGGGCAACGAGGCCTTCGTCTTCAATGGCACCTCGCTCTTCAGCGCGGATCTGAACACCGGCGCGCTCACGATGCTGGGCAATACGGATCGGTCGCTGTTCGGCATCGCTGCCGTTTCGGCCATTCCCGAGCCCGCCACTTGGGCGATGATGATCATCGGCTTCGGCGCCATCGGCTTCATGATGCGCCGCCGCCAGCAGACCATTCGCGTCGCCTACGCGTAATCAGCGGCTGAACAGGATAAAGCCGCCGGCCTCGCGCCGGCGGCTCTTTTCATGCCCGGGCCACTCCCAGCCGGGCAGGCCAGCCTAGAACCGCTGCGGCGCCGGGTCGATCACCGTCACCGTGCCGGAGCCCACCTGGCGAACCTCCATTGCCCGCTCGCCCACGCCGCGGCGGGTAAAGCGGAACGGGCCGTCGAGCCCGAGGAACCCCTCCGCATTGACCATCTCGCCAACGGGAAAGTCGCGTCCCGGCCGCCAGTCGCGCGCCACCCGCAGCGCCAGCAGCACCGAATCATAGCCCAGCGTGGCGATGCGATAAGGCTGCTCGCCGAACCGCGCCTGGTAGCTCTGGACGAACTGGCGATAGCGCTCGTCCGGCACGGCCGAGAACCACCCGCCGCGCAGCGCTGCGGCATTGGCGATGCCCGCCTCGCCGCTCCAAAGCTCGGTGCCGAGGAAATTGGGCCGCACGCCGCGCCGCGCCAGCGCGCTGGCCGCCATCGCCGAAAGGCGCGGCCCCTCGGCGATCATCACCGCATCCAGCGTTCCGGCCGCGGCCAGCCGCTCGGCCGCGCTGATGATCGAGGTGTTGCCCCGGTCGTAACGCTGGATCGCCACCAGCTCGCCCCGGTTGGAGAGCGCCGCGCTCAGCGCTTCGGCGGCGCGATTGCCATATTCGCCCTGCGGCAGCAGCGCGCCAAAGCGGCGGGAGCCCTGCGCCAGCGCATGGCCGATGGTGCGCTCCACCGATTGCTCGGGGATATGGCCCATCACGAACACGTCGGGCTGGGCCACCGTGCTGTCGTTGGAGAAGGTGATCAGCGGCACGTCGGCCGGGCGGGCCTGCGCCAGCACCGGCGCCACGTCCTCGCGCATCAGCGGGCCGAGGATCAGCCGGTTGCCATCGGCGATCGCGCGGGCCGCGGCGGTCCCGGCGCCGGTCGCCGTGTCGTAGGTGGTGATGCGCAGGTTCTCGGCCGATGTGTCGAGCAGCGCCATGGTGCTGGCATTGGCAATCGCCCGGCCCACCGCCTCGTTGCTGCCCGAAAGCGGCACCAGCAGCGCCACCCGGTGGCGCTCGGTATCCGTCGGCAGCCTGTCGTCGGCCGGCGCGGCGCTCGGCCTCGGCGGCGGCGGCGGCGGCGCGGGTGCCGGCGCACGCTCGCCGCCAGGGATCACCTGGCAGGCGGATAGCGCCAGCGTGCAGAAGGCCGCGAAAAGACCACGCCGGATGATCGCCACCATGCAAAAACTCCCTGGTTCTGCGGCCCGGCCTTGTCTCCGGCACCGCCTGTGGGCCACAAGGCGCCGCGTGAGCGACACCCCTCTCCATTCAGCCCTTGATCCGGGCCTCTATATTGTCGCCACGCCGATTGGCAATCTCGGCGACATCACCCGCCGCGCCGCGAAGGTACTGGAAACGTGCGATCTCATCGCCTGCGAGGATACGCGCGTCACCGGTAGGCTATTGCAGCATCTGGGGATATCCCGCCCGCTGTGGCGCTACGACGATCATGCCTCGCCCGAAGACCGCGCCCGGCTGATCACCGATATGGCCCACAAGGCGGTCGCGCTGGTCAGCGATGCGGGCACGCCGCTGGTGTCCGATCCCGGCTACCGGCTGGTGCGCCAGGCCCGCGCCGCCGGCATCGCGATTACCTCACTGCCGGGCCCGAGCGCGCCGATAATGGCGCTCGCCCTGTCGGGCCTCCCGAGCGACCGCTTCCTGTTCGCCGGCTTCCTCCCCGCGAAGGACAAGGCCCGCGCCGATCTGCTGGCGGAACTCGCCCCCATCCGCACCACGCTGGTGTTCTTCGAGACAGCGCCCCGGCTCAGCAAATCGCTGGCCGCCATAAGCGATCAACTGCCCGGCCGCGAATGCGCGGTCGCCCGCGAACTGACGAAATTGTACGAGGAATGCCGCACCGGCACGCCGGAGGAACTGCTCGCGCATTACATCGCGCACCCCCCGCGCGGAGAGATCGTACTGCTGCTAGGCCCGCCCCCCGAGCGAGCCGCATCCGAGGCCGATGCAGACGCGATGCTGCGCGATGCATTGGCCTCGGAAAAGCCCTCGCAGGCTGCCGCGCAGGTGGCCAAGGCAACCGGGCTCGATCGCCGTACGCTCTACGCCCGCGCGCTCGAACTGCGCGGCGAATGAAGCGCCAACTGGCCGAACAGCGCGGCCGCACCGCCGAGCAGCGCGCCGAAAGCTGGCTGCTGGATCACGGCTGGGAGATCCTCGCCCGCCGCCGCAAGACAAGGCTGGGCGAGATCGATCTCATCGCCCGGCAAGGCACCACCGTCGCCTTCGTCGAGGTCAAATGGCGCCAGCATGCCGGCGCGCTCGCCTTCGCTATCGACGAGCCGCGCCTCGCCCGGGTCGCCGCCGCTGCCGAGTCGGTGGCGCATGAATATGTCCGCGAGGGCGAAGACATGCGGGTGGACGTGATCCTGCTTGCACCCGGCCGCCCGCCCGACCACATCGTCAACGCCTGGCAGCCCTAGCCGGCAATCGAAGGAGCCGGCATGTCCCTGCGCGTCGCGGTCCAGATGGACCCGCTGGAAACCATCAATATCGCCAGCGATTCCTCCTTCGCGCTGATGCTCACGGCGCAGGCGCGCGGCGCCGCGCTGTGGCATTACGACGTGCGCACGCTGGCCTGGGAGGATGGCCGCATCACCGCGCATACCCGGCCGGTCACCGTCCGTCGCGTTGCCGGCGACCACTTCGCCTATACCGGCGAGACCGTCCGCCTCGATCTCGCCGCCGAGGTGGACGTGGTGCTGATGCGGCAGGATCCGCCGTTTGATCTGGGCTACATCAGCGCCGCGCTGCTGCTCGACCGGCTCAAGGGCGAAACACTGGTCGTCAACGATCCGCGCCAAGTGATCAACGCGCCCGAAAAGATGTTGGTGCTCGATTATGCGGGCTTCATGCCACCCACGCTGGTGGCCCGCAGCATCGAGGATGTGCGCGCCTTCCACGCGAAGCACGGCTCGGTGGTGGTCAAGCCGCTGCACGGAAATGGCGGCAAGGCCATCTTTCGCATCGACGAGGCCGGCACCAACCTCGCCGCGCTCACCGAGCTCTTTGGCCAGGTCTGGCCCGAGCCGTTCATGGTCCAACCGTTCCTCCCCGAAGTGACCGAGGGCGACAAGCGCATCGTGCTGGTCGATGGCGAGATAGCCGGCGCGATCAACCGCAAGCCGGGGGAGGGCGAGTTCCGCTCCAATCTCGCGCAGGGCGGTTATGCGGAGGCAACCACGCTCACCGCCCGCGAGGAGGAGATCTGCGCCGCCATGGGCCCGGAACTGAAGCGCCGCGGCCTCGTGTTCGTCGGCATCGACGTGATTGGCGGCAAGTGGCTCACCGAAATCAACGTCACCAGCCCCACCGGCATCCTCGCCATCGACGCCTTCAACGGCACCGACACCCCCGCACGCATCTGGGACGCGATCGAAGCCCGGCTCGCCGCATTGTAGGCGCAGCCCATGAACCCGCGCGCCGCTCGCCCGTTCTGCCGCCATGGATGAGCTGATCTTGGATATCGTCGAGCGGGGCGGCTATCTCGGCATCGCGCTGCTGATGGCGCTGGAGAATATCTTTCCGCCGATCCCCTCCGAGCTGATCATGGGCCTCGGGGGCGTGCTGGTGGCGCGCGGCGCGATGGATTTCTGGCCGCTGCTGCTGGTGGGCACGCTCGGCACCACGGTGGGCAATTATGTCTGGTTCTGGATCGGCAATCGCTACGGCTACGAGCGGCTCGAACCGCTGGTGGAGCGCTGGGGCCGCTGGCTGACGCTGGATTGGGAGCATGTCGAACAGGCCAGCCGCTTCTTCCAGCGCTACGGCCAGTGGCTGGTGTTCGCCCTGCGCTTCTCGCCCTTCCTGCGCACGATGATCTCGCTGCCTGCGGGGCTGATGCACATGTCCGTCTGGCGCTTCCTGATCTTCACCTTCCTCGGCTCGGCGATCTGGAACACGCTGCTGATCCTGGGCGCCGCCTGGCTCGCGCGCTACATCGAGCAATATGAGGGCCTGATGGGCTGGATCATCGTGGGCTCGATCGTGCTGTTCGTCATCGGATACATCTGGCGGGTGATCACCTGGAGCCCGCGGCGCAGTCCGGGCGAGTGACGCTGCCGCGCTCCTTGACACCGCGCCGCCGCTCGGGAGAATAAACCGCTCCGCGCCGTTATCCGGTGCCTGGTTGGTGGGGGAAGGATGGCCCAGCCTGAAGCGCACACGCGACCGGCCCCGCAATCCGGCTGGGGTGACAGCCGCGCGGGTTACGGGCCCATCAGCCGGGCGCTGCACTGGGGCATGGCGCTGCTGCTGTTCTGGCAGTTCACCTCCGCGCTGCTGCGCCAGTTCGCGTCCGACACCGCCATCGAAAGCTTCTTCTGGAGCATGCACTTCAATTTCGGCATGATCCTGTGGGGCTTGGTGCTGCTGCGCGGCGCCTGGGGCTTGGCGAACCTGTCACGCCGGCCGCCGTACCCGGGCCCACCGCTCCAGCAACGCGCCGCGGGCGCGGTCCACTTTACGCTCTATGCCCTGATGCTGACGGTGCCGAGCCTGGCGCTGTTGCGCGCTTATGGCAGCGAGCGTGGGCTGAGCTGGTTCGGCCTGCCGATCTTCGCGCCGCGCGAGGCCGAGATCGAGCCACTGGTGGCGCTCGGCAGTGCGCTGCACGGCGAACTGGGCTATGCGCTGCTCGCGCTGGTGGCCGGGCATGTGACGATGGCCCTGTGGCACGGCTTTGTGCGCCGCGACGGCATCCTCCCGCGCATGACCCGCGGAAACGAGCGCTACGGCGAAACGGCCTAGCGCTCGCGCGGATGGGCCGCGCGATAGGTCTCCAGCATGGTCGCGGCATCGACGCGGGTGTAGATCTGGGTGGAGCCCAGGCTCGCATGGCCGAGCAGCTCCTGCAGGCTGCGCAGATCCGCCCCGGCGCCGAGCAGGTGCGTGGCGAAGCTGTGGCGCAGCGCATGCGGCGTGGCGCTGGGCGGCAGGCCGAGCAGCAAACGCGCCCGCGCCACCGCCTTCTGCACCATCCCCTGCCCGAGCGGCGCCCCCTTCGCCCCGCGAAACAGCGGCTCCTGCGCTGCCAGCGGCCAGGGGCAGCGCGCGGCATAGTCCGCCACCGCCGCGCGCACGATCGGCAGGATCGGCACCACCCGCTGCTTGCCACCCTTGCCGGTGACGGTCAGCACCTCGCCCAGCGGAAGATCGGCGGCTTTGAGCGACAGCGCCTCGGCGATCCGCAGGCCTGCGCCATACATCAGCAGCAGCACCGCCCGGTCGCGCGCGCCGATCCACTCCTGATCCGCCGCCTCGCCCACCGCGTCGGCGAGGTTCAGCGCATCGTCAGGCGTCACCGGCCGCGGCAATCCCTTGGCAAGCCGCGGCCCTCGCAGCCGGGGCAGGGCCGGGTCGCTCACCCCCGCCTGAGCCCTTGCGAACAGCAGGAACGCCTTCATCGCGGAAAGCTCGCGCGCGGCCGAGACATTGCCCAACCCCTCGGCCCGCCGCGCCGCGAGTTGCTCACGCAAGGCGCGCAGGTCGATCCGCGCCACCGCCCCAAACCCTTCAGCCCCGGTGGCATCGATCAGCCGGGCGGCAGTGGCGACATAGGCGCGCACCGTGTGCGGCGAGCGGCGGCGGCTCTCTGCCAAATGCGCGCGCCACGCCTCGAGCATGTCGGCGCGCTGCTCGGTTCGGGGCGGGGCGTGGCTCATGCCGCCACCAGCGAACCCGCCACCAGCTCGCCCAACAGCGCATCGAGCAACGGCATGCCCCGCTCGCTCACCCCGATCCGCTCGCCATCCTGCCAGACGAACCCAAGCTCGCAATGAAGCGCCAGCTTGCGTGGGTCGATCAGCACGGAAGGTGGCAGGCCGAAGCGGCGGGCAAGGGCGGACAAGTCCACCCCCTCCCGCAGCCGCAGCCCCATCAGCAGCGCCTCGGCCGCCTGCTCTGGCGGGTGAAGCGCGCGCTCCTCGGCGAGCCCGTGGCCATTCCGCGCGACCGCGCCGAGCCAGTTCTCGGGCTTGTTGTGCCGCTGGGTTGCAAAGCCGTTGCGCCGCCCATGCGCTCCCGGTCCGACCCCGATATAATCGGCATAGCGCCAGTAGGCGAGATTGTGCCGGCTCTCCTCGCCCGGCTGCGCATGGTTGCTGATCTCGTAAGCCGCCAGCCCTGCTTCGGCAGCGATGTCACGGGTGAGGGCGAACAGATCAGCCGCCGGATCGTCGTCCAGCGGGGTAAAGGCACCTTCGCGCACGTCGGTGGCGAACCGCGTACCCTGCTCGATAGTCAGCTGGTAGAGCGAGAGGTGGCCGGTGCCCAGCGCCAGCACCTGTCGCAGCTCGCGCTCCCAATCCGCCGCGGTCTGGCCGGGCCGGGCGTAGATCAGATCGGCATTCACCCGGCCGAAATGCCGCTGCGCCACCTCCAGCGCGGCCAGCCCTTCGCGCACGTCGTGCAACCGGCCAAGGAAGCGCAGCGCCGCATCGTCGAGCGCCTGCAGCCCGAGCGAAACCCGGTTTACCCCCGCACTCGCCAGCGCGGCGAACTTCGCCGCCTCCACCGAGGAGGGGTTCGCCTCCAGCGTGATCTCGATGCCGGGCGCAAAGCCCCAAAGACGCTCCGCCTCGGCCAGCAGCGCCGCCACCAGCGCGGGCGGCATCAACGAAGGCGTGCCGCCGCCGAAGAACACCGAGTCCAGGGGCTGGCCTCCTGCCATCTCGGCCTCGTGCCGCAGATCGGCCAGCAGCGCTTCCTGCCATTGCGCCACCTCCACCTCGGCCCGCACATGCGAGTTGAAGTCGCAATAGGGGCACTTTTTCAGGCAGAACGGCCAGTGGATGTAGAGCGCGCGGGCCACCCGTTGTTCTATCCCGCGAACTGGCCCGCGACCAGCAGCGCGAAGGCCGCGGCGCGGTGGCTGATGCGGTGCTTTTCCTCCGGCTCGATCTCCGCGAAGCACTGGTCGGAGCCGGTGGGTACGAATACCGGATCGTAGCCGAAGCCCCTGTCCCCACGCGGCGGCCACACCAGCGCGCCCTCCACCCGGCCATCGTACAGCGCATGCTCGCCATCGGGCCAGGCAATCGCCAGCGTGCAGTGGAACGCCGCCCCGCGCGGCGCGTCGGGGCCGAGCGCCGCCAGCATCCCCTCCACCTTGCCCATCGCCATGAACCAGTCGCGCCCCGGAGCGCCCTCGAACCATTGCCGCTCGGCCCAGTCGGCCGTGTACACCCCCGGCCGCCCGTCGAGCGCCGCCACCGCCAGCCCGCTATCGTCGGCCAATGCCGGCAGGCCCGAGGCCTCGGCGGCGGCGCGCGCCTTGATGATCGCGTTCTCGGCAAAGCTGCGCCCGGTTTCCGCCGGCTCGGGCAGCCCCAGTGCCCCGGCTGAAATGCATTCCGGGCCATAGGGAGCCAGCAGCGCGGCGATCTCTTTCAGCTTGCCCGCATTGTGCGTGGCGATCACCAGCTTGCCGGCGCCGAGACGGCGGGTGGTCACCCGCGAACCGCCTCGTCCTGCGCCGCGTAGATGCGCTCGCAGCCCATCCGGGCGAGGCGCAGCAGGCGCAGCAGGCTTTCCTCGTCATAGGTCGCACCTTCGGCAGTGGCCTGCACCTCGGCGATGCGGCCGCCCTCCAGCAGCACGAAATTGGCATCCGCATCGGCCGCACTGTCCTCGACATAATCGAGATCGAGCACCGGCGTGCCTGCGCTGATCCCGCAGCTGATCGCCGCCACCTTCGCCTCGATCGGGTCCACCGTCAGCGATCCGGCCTTCAGCAGCCCGTTCACCGCCAGCCGCAGCGCCACCCAGGCGCCGGAAATCGCCGCCGTCCGCGTGCCGCCATCGGCCTGCAGCACGTCGCAATCGAGCACGATCTGCCGCTCGCCCAGCTTCTGCAGATTGACCACCGTGCGTAAACTCCGCCCGATAAGCCGCTGGATTTCCTGCGTTCGCCCGCTCTGTTTGCCCTTGGCCGCCTCGCGGTTGCCGCGGGTGTGGGTGGCGCGCGGCAGCATCGAATATTCCGCTGTCACCCAACCCTGGCCCTTGCCCCGCAGGAATGGCGGCACCTTCTCCTCCACGCTGGCGGTGACCAGCACCCGCGTATCGCCAAAGGAAATCAGGCAAGATCCCTCCGCATGTTTGGTAAAGCCGGTTTCGATGGTGATGGCGCGCATCTCGTCGGGCGCGCGGCCGGATGGTCGCATGTCTTGATCCTTGTCTATCCGCCGGTGGCCCTAGCGGGTAGAACCGCCGCTGTCATGGCCTCCCCCCCGGTAACCGAACTCACCGCGCGCGCGCGCGACATCTTCCGCTTAGTGGTGGAGGGCTATCTCGCCAGCGGCACGCCGGTCGGCTCGCGCACGCTGGCGGTGGCGAGGGACGCGCAAGGCGGCGCACTCAATCTGTCCCCAGCCTCGATCCGCTCGGTACTGGCCGAATTGGAGGGGCTGGGCCTGCTCGCCGCGCCGCACACCAGCGCGGGCCGAATGCCCACCGAACTGGGCCTGCGCCTGTTCGTCGACGGCATGATGCAGGTGGCCGAGCCCAGTGCCGAAGAACGTGCCGCCATCGAGCAGCGCCTCTCAGAACCCGGCCCGATCGAGGCTGCGCTGGAGACCACCAGCGCGATCCTGTCAGACCTTTCCGGGGCGGCGGGCATGGTGATGGTGCCCCGGCGCGAGCCCAACCTGGCGCAGATGAACATCGTGCTGCTCGATCGCAACCGAGCGCTCGCGGTGCTGGTGGGGCTGGACGGCACGATCGAGAACCGCCTGCTGGATCTGCCGCCCAATGCCGCACCCAGCGCCCTGCAGGAGGCCTCGAACTACATCACCGCCCGTCTCGCTGGTCGCACGCTGGCCGAGGCGGCGGGGGCGATGCAGGCCGAGATCGCCTCGGGCCAGAGCGCGCTCGACAGCGCCGCGCGCGATCTGGTGGAGCGCGGCCTTGCGATATGGAGCGAGGATGCCGCGCGCCGCCCCGTGCTGATCGTGCGCGGGCAGGCCAATCTGCTCGACGATGCCGCGCTGCAGGATCTGGAGCGCGTGCGCTCGCTGATCGACGATCTCGAAAGCAAGCAATCGGTCGCCGAACTGCTCGACAGCGCGCGCGATGCGGAGGCAACGCGCATCTTTATCGGCGCGGAGAACCGTCTCTTCGCCCTGTCCGGCTCATCGGTGATCGCCGCCCCCTATCGCGATCGCGAGGGCCGGGTGGTGGGCGTGCTGGGCGTGATCGGGCCGACGCGGTTGAATTATGCGCGCGTGGTGCCCATGGTGGATTTCACCGCCCGCTCGCTGGGCAAACGCATTGGCTGAACTGAAGGCAGGCATGATCGAACGCGACGAACCGCAAGGCTCCACGGCCGACGAGGCCATCGAGCGGGAGCTGGAAGGCGTGCCCGAATCGCTGCTGGAAGGCGATGCGGATGCCGATGCCGCCCAGGACGAGGACGAGTTCGCCGCCCTGCGCGAGGAACTGGCTGCCGCCAAGCAGGAGGTGCTCTACGCGCGCGCGGAAACGCAGAACGTGCGCCGCCGCATGGAAAAGGACGCCGCCGATGCCCGCGCCTATGCCGCGACCGGCTTCGCGCGCGATATCCTGACCGTGTCCGACAACCTCGCCCGCGCGCTCGAGACGATCCCCGCCGAACTGCGTGAGGGCGAAAAGTGGAAGGGCCTCGTCACCGGGCTCGATGCCACCCGCCGCGAGCTGGACAAGGTATTCGGCCAGCACGGCATCACCCGGATCGCGGCTGCCGGCCTGCCGCTCGACCCCAACAAGCACCAGGCGATGCTGGAAATCCCCACCGCAGAGGCTGAACCCGGCACCATCGTGCAGGAAATGCAGTCCGGCTACATGATCCGCGACCGGCTGCTGCGCCCGGCAATGGTCGCCGTGGCGCGCCAACCCGATTGAGGCACGCGCCGGTCCGATCGCGGCCGTTCATCGGGAACCTGCTAGCATCCACTCCGTAGCTCCCTCATCAAGGGGAAACGGAGAACTCCCGATGAACATCAAGATCATGCTCGCTCCCGCCTTGCTGGGCTCGGCCCTGTCGCTCGGCGCCTGTGCGGACCATTACGCTGCCGAGGGCGCTGGCGTCGGCGCGGCCGTGGGCGCGGGCCTAGCCGCAGTCACCGGCGGCAGCGTGGTCACCGGTGCCGCCATGGGTGCAGCCGCCGGCGCGACGGCCGGCTATTTCGTCGATCGCGACAAGCGCTGCGATGGCTACAACAGCCGCGGCGAGCTCGACGACGATTGCTTCGGCACCGAGGGTTACCCGGTCGATCCGCGCCGCTGATGCGCGGGCCGGGTCAGCCCTCCGCCCCCGGGAAACGCACCAGCAAATCGTAAGCCCCAGGGTCGCCCACCCCGGCCATTCGCGCGCCCCGTCGCAGCAGGAAGGCATGGCGGACGATCTCGGCCTGCTGCTCGATCCCGTATTGGGTCAGCGCCTGCGCGGGCCGGAGGCTGTAATCGTAGCGGCACCACGGATGCCGATGCAGCACCAGGTACCATTCACCGCGGGTCTGCGTCTGCCAGACATGCGTCAGCTCATGGATGAACAGCCCCTGCGCGGAGAGCGGCGCAGCACAGAAATCGTCGCAATAGATACTCGCCTGCGGGTGAAAGTGCAGATGCCCGCGCGGCGCCATCGTCACCGTGCGCGGCTGAAACGGGAAAAACTTGCGCCGCCGGATCGTCACGCGGTCATAGTCGATTGCCCTGCCGAACACGCTGCGGGCAAGCGCCACCTCGCCCGCCGTCAGCCGCCGCTCCCCGCCGACGGGGCAGGCAGCGGGCGGCTCGCCGTGCGGCGTCAGCGCTCGTCGCCGGCCGCGCGGATCTCGGCCGGGAAGCTCACCTTGTCGCCGCTGGCGAAGGTCAGCGTCACCTCAGCCTGGCCGCCCGGCTGCAGCCTATCGGCAAGCTCGCCCGCCATCACGTGGAGCCCGCCCGGCTCAAAACGCACCGTCTCGCCCGCCGGCACTGCCTGCTGCGAAACCATCCGCATCGTCATGCCCCCGCCGCCCTCGGCCGTCTCGTGCAGCGTCGCATCGCCCGCCCCGTCCACATACGCCGCAGCAATCGTCGCGACGCTGGCCGAACCGTTTCCGATATCGAAATAGACCGCCGCCGGGTTGCCGGGCACCGGGGGCAGCATCAGCCGCGCGTTCGTCACGCTGATCCCCTCGGGTGCGTCGGGCGCCAGGTTGGCCGGCGCCTGCTGCTCCGCCTGCTGCTCCGCCTGCTGCTCCTCTGGCGCCCCGCCGCCGCAGGCCACAGGCAGCAGCGCCACTCCGGCCAGCGCCAGCGCCGGCAGCAAACGTCTCGTCGTCACCCTCGTCACTCCCTCTCGTCGCCGCTCTGCGCCTAGCCCTCGGGCAGGCTTGTGCCAAGCCAAACCCCCCCTATATCGCTCGCCATTGAGCCGCCGATCGGTTCCGCCGCCACTCGGGGGATCAAGTGCGCGGCGTCCAACTGCTAAGTAAATCTGGGGAAAACCATGGCCAAAGTAATCGGTATCGATCTCGGCACCACCAATTCGTGCGTCGCCGTCATGGAGGGGGGCAAGCCCAAGGTCATCGAGAATTCGGAAGGCGCGCGCACCACGCCCTCCATCACCGCCTTCACCAAGGATGGCGAGCGCCTGATCGGCCAGCCCGCCAAGCGCCAGGCGGTCACCAATCCTGACAACACGCTGTTCGCCATCAAGCGCCTGATCGGCCGCCGCTTCGACGATCCGCTGACCAAGAAGGACATGGGTCTGGTCCCCTACGACATCGTGCGGGGCAAGAACGGTGATGCCTGGGTCGAGGCCGGCGGCGAGGAATATTCGCCCAGCCAGATCTCCGCTTTCATCCTGCAGAAGATGAAGGAAACCGCCGAGAGCTTCCTTGGAGAGACGGTCACGCAGGCGGTCATCACCGTGCCGGCCTACTTCAACGACGCCCAGCGCCAAGCCACCAAGGATGCCGGGCAAATCGCCGGTCTCGAGGTGCTGCGCATCATCAACGAGCCCACCGCGGCCGCGCTGGCCTATGGCATGGACAAGGATGAGGGCAAGACCATCGCGGTCTACGATCTCGGCGGCGGCACGTTCGATGTCTCGATCCTCGAGATCGGCGATGGCGTGTTCGAGGTGAAGTCGACCAATGGCGACACCTTCCTGGGCGGCGAGGATTTCGACGGCGTGATCGTCGAATATCTGGCGGATCAGTTCCAGCAGAAGGAGAACATGGATCTGCGCAAGGACAAGCTTGCGCTCCAGCGGCTCAAGGAAGCGGCGGAGAAGGCCAAGATCGAGCTCAGCTCCAGCCAGCAGACCGAGGTCAACCTCCCCTTCATCACCGCCCGCATGGAAGGCGGCTCCTCCACCCCGCTGCATCTGGTGGAAACGCTCACCCGCTCCAAGCTGGAGCAGCTGGTGGATGCGCTGATCCAGCGCACGCTCGAGCCTTGCAAGAAGGCCTTGGCCGATGCGCAGATGGACAAGGGCGGCGTGGACGAGGTGATCCTCGTCGGCGGCATGACCCGCATGCCCAAGGTGCGCGAAGTGGTGGAGAATTTCTTCGGCAAGAAGCCCCACACCGGCGTCAATCCGGACGAGGTGGTGGCAATGGGCGCCGCCATCCAGGCCGGCGTGCTGCAGGGCGACGTGAAGGACGTGCTGCTGCTCGACGTCACCCCGCTGTCGCTGGGCATCGAGACGCTGGGCGGCATCATGACCCGCATGATCGATCGCAACACCACCATCCCCACCAAGAAGGCGCAGGTCTACTCCACCGCGGACGATAACCAGCAGGCGGTGACCATCCGCGTGTTCCAGGGCGAGCGCGAAATGGCCGGCGACAACAAGATGCTCGGCCAGTTCGATCTGGTGGGGATCCCGCCCGCACCGCGCGGCGTGCCGCAGATCGAGGTGACCTTCGATATCGACGCCAACGGCATCGTGAATGTGTCTGCCAAGGACAAGGGAACCGGCAAGGAGCAGCAGATCCGCATCCAGGCCAGCGGCGGCCTCAGCGATAACGACATCGAGCAAATGGTGCAGGATGCCGAAAAATTCGCCGAGGAAGACAAGAAGCGCCGTGAAACCGCCGAGGTTCGCAACACCGCCGATAGCCTGGTCCACGCCACGCAGAAGCAGCTGGACGAGCATGGCGACAAGATCGATGCCGATCTCAAGTCACAGATCGAAAGCGCCATCGCTGAAACCAAGACCGCGCTGCAGGGCGAGGATGCCGAGGCGATCAGGACCAGTTCGCAAGGTTTGAGCGAGGTGGCGATGAAGATGGGCCAGCAGATCTACCAGCAGGAGCAGGCCGGCGCCGCAGCGGGTGCCGGTGCCGCCCGCGGCTCTTCGGCCGAAGGCTCCGAGCCCGGCAACGAGGACGTGGTCGACGCCGAGTTCTCGGAAGTGGACGACGACAAAAAGGGCTGATGGTCTGATGGAACGCAAGGCTGCCGCCAGCGCTGTTCGCGCCGGCGGCGGCCGCGCTTGGGAGCTCGGACATGTCCGCCACTGAAATCGATTTCTACGAGCTGCTCGAGGTCGGCCGCGATGCGGACGGCCCGGCGCTCAAATCCGCCTATCGCAAGCTGGCGATGAAATTCCACCCGGACCGCAACCCGGGCGACAAGGAGTGCGAGGCGCGCTTTAAGGCAATCAGCGCCGCCTATGAATGCCTGAAGGATCCGCAGAAGCGCGCCGCATACGATCGCTACGGTCACGCGGCCTTTAGCGGCGGCATGGGCGGCGGGGGCCATGGTGGGCAGGATTTCGGCGATATCGGCGATATCTTCGAGACCATCTTCGGCAGCAGTTTCGGCGGTGCGAGCGGGCGAGGGCGCCCCCGGCGCGGTGCGGATTTGCGCTACGATCTGGAGATCGGGCTGGAAGAGGCGTTCCACGGCAAGGCGACCGAGATCGAGGTCGAGATCTCCGTTTCGTGCGAGCCCTGCTCGGGTCTCGGCGCGCAGCCCGGCACCCAGCGCCAAGCTTGCGGAATGTGCCGCGGCCACGGCAAGGTTCGCGCGCAGCAGGGCCTGTTCGTGATCGAGCGGCCATGCCCCACCTGCCACGGCCGCGGCGAGGTCATCCAGCAGCCCTGCCGCGCCTGCGGCGGCGAGGGCCGAGTGGATCAGGTGCAGAAGCTCGCGGTCGAGGTTCCCCCCGGCGTCGATAACGGCACCCGCATCCGCCTCACCGGCAAGGGCGAGGCCGGGCCGATGGGCGCCCCCCCGGGCGATCTCTACATCTTCATCCACATCCGCCAGCACGCGGTGTTCCAGCGCGAGGGCACGGCCCTGTTCACCCGCGTGCCGGTGAGCATCACCACCGCCGCGCTTGGCGGCACCATCGCCATTCCCGGCCTAGACGGCGAAAGCCACGCGATCGAGATCCCCTCGGGCATCCAGACCGGCAAGCAGCTGCGCAAGCGCGGCGCCGGCATGCCGGTGCTGCAGGCTCGTGGGACAGGCGACCTCGTGGTGGAGATCGTGGTCGAGACCCCGACCCGCCTCTCCGCTCGCCAGAAGGAGCTGCTGCGCGAGTTCCAGGCCACCGAAACCGGCGAGGAATGCCCCGAAAGCAGGGGCTTTTTCGATCGCTTGAAGGATGCTTTCACCGGCTGAGCGGGGCGCTTGCGTTCCTCTTGTGTTCTGGTAGCAAATGGCCATGGCCAAGCCGAAACAGCGCTACGTCTGCACCGAATGCGGTAGCGTTGCGACCCGCTGGCAAGGCCAATGCACCGATTGTTCGCAGTGGAACACCTTGGTTGAAGAGGCGCCGCAAACGCCCTTTTCGGCCAAGCACCACCTCTCCAGCGGCGGCCGCGGCATCAGCTTCGAGGCGCTCGATGCGCCCACCGCGCCGCTCACCCGCCGCAGCACCGGCCTCGCCGAATTCGACCGGGCGCTGGGCGGCGGCCTCGTTCCCGGTTCGGCGATCCTGATGGGCGGCGAGCCGGGGATCGGCAAATCCACCCTGCTGCTCCAGGCCGCCGCCTCCATCGCGCGAACCGGAGCACAGGCGATCTACGTCAGCGGCGAGGAGGCGACTGGCCAGGTTCGCCTGCGCGCAGCCCGCCTCGGCCTCGCCGATGCGCCGCTCCGCCTCGCCGCGGCGACCTCGGTGCGCGACATTCTCACCACGCTCAACGCCGGCGAACCGCCCGCTTTGCTGGTGATCGATTCGATCCAGACCATGCATTCGGACAATATCGAGGGCGCCCCCGGCACCGTGAGCCAGGTGCGCGCCTCGGCCTTCGAGCTGATCCGCTATGCCAAAGAAAGCGGCGTGGCGCTGGTCCTGGTCGGCCATGTCACCAAGGACGGCAGCATCGCCGGCCCGCGCGTGCTGGAGCACATGGTGGATGTGGTGATGAGCTTCGAGGGCGAGCGCAGCCACCAATATCGCATCCTGCGCAGCCTCAAGAACCGCTTCGGCGCGGTCGACGAGATCGGCGTCTTCGCCATGGAGGGCGCGGGGCTCACAGAGGTCGCCAACCCCTCGATGCTGTTCCTCTCCGGGCGCGAGGAGCCGCTCGCCGGCAGCGCGGTATTCCCGGCGCTGGAGGGCACGCGGCCGGTGCTGGTGGAGGTGCAGGCGCTGATCGTGCGGCTGCAATCAGGTGCCACCCCCCGGCGCGCGGTGGTCGGTTGGGATGGCGGGCGGCTGGCGATGCTGCTCGCCGTCCTTGAGGCGCGCTGCGGGCTGAGCTTCTCCTCGGCCGAGGTCTATCTGAACGTCGCGGG
The DNA here is from genome assembly GCA_001683845.1 of Erythrobacter sp. ANT-B3C2. Lineage (GTDB taxonomy): Bacteria > Pseudomonadota > Alphaproteobacteria > Sphingomonadales > Sphingomonadaceae > Croceibacterium. Next base: position 59,117 of record LXQI01000022.1, read on the forward strand.
CGGCTATCGTCTGACCGACCCGGCGGCCGATCTCGCGGTCGCTGCGGCGCTGGTCAGCGCGCTGGCCGACCGCCCGCTGCCGCTGCGATCGATCTGGTTCGGCGAGGTTTCGCTCTCGGGCGAGGTTCGACCGGTGGCGCATGCCGGGCTGCGCTTGCGGGAGGCCGCCAAGCTCGGCTTCGATATCGGCCACGGCCCGGAAGAGGGCGGCGCGGGTGACAGGCGACAGGGCGGCGCGCCCGCCGCCGTCAAGGGCCTGCGCTATCACGGCATCGCCGCGCTGCCCAAGCTCGTTGACCGGGTGGTGGGCGCAGCATAGCTAGCAGCGGGTGACAGCCTTCGACATCATCGTGCTGCTGGTGGTCGGCGCCGCCGCCGTCGGCGGGGCCATGCGCGGCTTCGTGCAGGAGGTGCTCGCGCTCTTCGCCTGGCTGCTGGTGGTGCTCGCCATCCGCTTCTTTCACTCGGACCTTTCCGCCTGGTTGGTGGAGCACGTGGGCACGCCATCGGGCGCCGCGGTGCTGGCCTTCGCGCTGCTGCTGGTGGTGCCCTATGGTGCGATGCGGCTGATCGCCACGCAGGCGGGGAAAACATCGCGCAAGTCGGCGCTGGCGCCGTTCGACCGGGTGCTGGGGCTGGCCTTCGGGGCGCTCAAGGGGGTGATCATCGTGGTCGCCGCCTTTTCGATGGTGGTGCTCGCCTACGATACGATCTGGGGGCCGGACGGCCGGCCGGACTGGCTGACGCAATCGCGCACCTACCCGTTCGTCAATGCCAGCGCCGAAGCGATGGTGGCAATGATCGAGGAACAGCGCGAGCGCCTGCGCGAGGAAGACGATACCGCCGAGGCCGAAGAGGAGGAGGCGGCGTGAGCGCCGCACGGCTGTACACGCCCGAACTGCTGGCACTGGCGGTGGAACTCGCCGATCACCCGCCGCTCGCGCTCGCCACCGCCTCGGCCAGAGGCGAGGCGCGCTCCCCCACCTGCGGCAGCACGCTGGCGCTCGATCTCGCGCTGGACGAGCAGCGGCAGATTGTGGCGCTCGGGCTCAAGGTGCAGGCCTGCGCGGTGGGGCAAGCCGCGGCGGCGATCTTCGCCCGCCACGCGGCCGGGCGCGATGCCGCGGAGATCGACGCCAGCCTCGCCGCCATCGAACGCTGGCTCGGCGGCGAAGGCGAGCGGCCGGGCTGGGCCGATCTTGCGCTGCTCGAACCCGCGCGTGGGCTCACGGCACGCCAGGGTGCGATCCTCTTGCCCTGGCGTGCCGCGCTGGTTGCGCTGGATGCCCCGGTCCCGGCCAGCTGACGAGCAATGGCCGCAATTGCAAAACCGGGTACCGGCGCATCGCGGTCGCCGATGACCAGGCCTGAGACGCCGCCTCCGCTGCCGCCGCTCTTGCTCCGGCTGTTGATCGACCGCGAAGCGCTCATGGCAAACTGGCGAACACTCGACCGGCTGTCGGGCAGCGCCGCGACGGGCGCGGCGTTGAAGGCCGATGCCTATGGGCTCGGCGTCGATGCGGTTCTGCCGGTGCTGCGCGAAGCGGGCGCGCGGGATGTCTTCGTTGCCCATTGGTCGGAGGTTCCGGCGGTCGCGCGCCATGTCGAGCCGGCTAGCATCGCGGTGCTGCACGGCCCCGTCTCGGCCGACGAGGCCGCCTATGCGATCGCCATGGGTGTGCGCCCGGTGATCAACAGTATCGAACAGGCGCGTCTATGGCTGGAGGCGGGGGGCGGGGCGTGCGACCTGATGGTTGATACGGGCATCAACCGCCTTGGCCTGCCCCCCGCGCTGGTGAGCGACCCGGCGATCGCCGCCCTGGAGATCGACACGTTGCACTCGCATCTCGCCTCCGCCGACGAGCATTCGCCACAGAACGAACGCCAACGTGCGCTGTTCGCGGCGATCGCGCCAGAGGTGCAGGCCCGCCGCCGCAGCCTTGCCAACAGCGCCGGCATTGCGCTCGGCCCGGACTACGCCTTCGATCTCACCCGACCCGGTCTGGCGCTTTACGGCGGGGTACCGCGGACAGAGATGGCGGCGCATATTCGACCGGTCGTGCGGCTGCAGGCGCAGATCATCCAGTTGCGCGATCTCTCGCCGGGAGATCTGGTGGGCTACAATGCCACCTTCGTTGCCGAGCGGCCGATGCGCGCGGCCACCATCGCGCTGGGCTATGCCGATGGGTTTCTGCGCGCCTGGTCGGGCAAGGCCGTGCTGCGCCATGGCGCAGCCGAGCTGCCGCTGATCGGGCGCGTATCGATGGACATGGTGGTGGCGGATTGCACCGCCGCACCGCAGCTCGCCCCCGGCGACTGGCTCGATGTGCCCTATCATCTGCCCACTGCCGCACGGCTCACCGGCCTGTCGCAATATGAATTGCTGACCACGCTCGGCCGGCGTTTCGAGCGCCGCGCCTGTTGATATTGGCGACAAAATGTTGCGCGATTCATGCTGCAGCTGCTAAGCAGGCATCGAACAAGGAGTACCCCGTCGCATGGCCGCTGACGACAGCAGGGGCGATCAGCCCATCGTCATCAAGAAGTACGCCAACCGGCGGCTCTACAACACCAAATCCTCAAGCTACATCACGCTGGACGACCTTTCGCGGATGACCCGCGAGGGGAAGGATTTTCAGGTGCTTGATGCCAAGATCGGCACCGACATCACCCATTCGATCCTCACCCAGATCATCATGGAAGAAGAGGCAAGCGGCGGCGAGCAGATGCTGCCGATCAGCTTCCTGCGCCAGCTGATCTCGATGTACGGCAATTCGATGCAGGCGGTGGTGCCGCACTACCTCGAGGCGACGATGGACAATTTTCGCCTCAACCAGCGCAAGCTGCACGAAAGCTGGACCGCCAGCGCCGGTACCGATGCCTTCGCCAAGCTGGCCGAGACGAACATGGCGATGTTCCAGGCTGCCGCCAGCGCCTTCTTGCCCGGCATCCAGCGCCCCGGCACGGCCGCGCCCACTCCAACGCCCCCCGCTTCGGCCACTCGGACCGGGCCACCGAGCAGCGGCGAGATCGATGCGCTCAAGGAGCAGATGCAGGCGATGCAGAAGAAGCTGGACGAGCTCGGCAACTAACCGGCGCAGGGGGCTGCCGGCTTTTCGCGCCCTCTGTCTTCGCCCACCCCCTCGACAGTGTGCGCCCCCCGGGGCAATGCGCGGGCTTCCTTCCGTTCACCAGCGAGCCTGCCATGTCCGCCATCCGCCATGCCCTGACCAACCGGCGCGAGGACGATTTCGCCGCCTGGTACCAGGAGGTCGTCTCGGCCGCCGACATGGCCGAGGAATCGGGCGTGCGCGGCTGCATGGTCATCAAGCCGTGGGGCTATGGCATCTGGGAGCGGATGCAGCGCCTGCTCGATGCGCGGATCAAGGAAGCGGGCGTGCAGAACGCCTATTTCCCGCTGTTCATCCCCTTAAGCAATTTCGAGCGCGAGGCCGCGCATGTCGAAGGCTTCGCCAAGGAGATGGCGGTCGTCACCCACCACCGCCTGATCGCCGATGGCAAGGGCGGGCTGATCCCCGATCCCGAGGCGAAGCTGGAGGAACCGCTGGTGGTGCGGCCGACCTCGGAAACGATCATCGGCGATGCGATGAGCCGCTGGGTGCAGAGCTGGCGCGACCTGCCGCTGCTGCTCAACCAATGGGCCAATGTGGTGCGCTGGGAGATGCGCACCCGTATGTTCCTGCGCACCGCCGAATTCCTCTGGCAAGAAGGCCACACCGCGCATGAGAATGCCGAAAATGCCCGCGTGGAGACGATGCGCGCGCTGGAAATGTACCGCGCCTTTGCCGAGGAGGACGTCGCGCTGCCGGTGATCGTCGGCGAGAAGCCGGAGAACGAGCGATTTCCCGGCGCGGTGGAGACCTGGTCGATCGAGGCGATGATGCAGGATGGCAAGGCGCTGCAGGCCGGCACATCGCACTATCTGGGCACCAATTTCGCCACCGCCGCCAACATCCGCTTTCAGGACCGCGAAGGGAGCCAGCAGCTGGCGCATACCACCAGCTGGGGCCTTTCCACCCGCATGGTCGGCGCGCTGATCATGACGCATGGCGATGACGACGGACTGCGCGTGCCGCCGCAGCTCGCGCCGCAGCAGGTGGTGATCCTGCCGATGCTGCGCGGCGATGATGGCGATGGCCCGCTGCTCGAATATTGCGAGGAACTGCGCGGGACGATCGCCGGCCAGCAGGCCTTTGGCGAGAAGTTGCGTGTGCTGCTCGATAGGCGGTCGGGCAAGGCGGCGGCTAAGCGCTGGGACTGGGTGCGCCGGGGTGCGCCGGTCATCGTCGAGGTCGGCCCGCGCGACCGGGAAGCGGGGAAGGTCAGCATGTTGCGGCGCGATCGCCTGTGGGGCGAGGGTGGAAAGCCCGGCTTCGAGGCGCCCACGCGCGAGGAGGCGGCGCAGGCGCTGCCGGGAATGCTGGCCGAGATCCAGTCCGGCCTGTTTGATGAAGCCGCAGTGCGCCGCTCGCGCAACATCACCCGCGACATCGACAGCTTCGATGCGCTCAGCGGATTCTTCGCCGAAGACCGCCGCTACCCGGGCTGGGCCGAGGTGCAATGGTGCCGCCCGACCGGGCCGGCGTTGGATGCGGTGGTCGAGCGGCTGAAGGCCCTCAAGCTGACCATCCGCAACGTGCCGGTGGATGCCGAGCCAGCCGACGGTGCCTGCCTGTTCAGCGGTGCGCCTGCGACCGAGCGGATCCTCGTCGCCCGCGCCTATTGAGCGGTGGCCCGGAAGAAGGGGCGCAGAGCATGGGTGCAACCCGCCGAAACCTCGTGTAAATCGGCGTGACCGTCAGTCTCTCGAAAGGACCTTTCATGTCGGCTTTAGCAAAACTCGCCGCAGCCTGCTTGATCGCCGCAGCGCCGGTGGCCGCCTGGGCGCATCATGGCTGGAGCTCGTATGACGAGACCAAGCCGATCACGCTCTCCGGCCCGCTGCAGGAGGTGACCTGGAGCAGCCCGCACGGCAGCGCCAAGATGAACTGGCAGGGCCGCCAGTGGGACGTGGTGCTGGCCCCGGTGACCCGGATGACCGCCCGTGGTCTCACCCTCGATTCGATCGACGAGGGCCAGCGCATCACCCTCACCGGCTATATCCGCCGCGACGGGACCCCCGAGATGCGCGTCGAGCGGATCCGGGCGGACGGCAAGATCGTCGAGTTGCGCTGACTCATGGAGGCCGCGCTGCTGGCCCTGGCGGGCTGGCTGGATGCGGTCGGCCTTGTCGCCTGGACCCGCCTGTCGCCCTGGATCTATCCATGGGCGAACGTGCTCCACGTGCTCGGCGTGGTCATGCTGGTCGGCGGCATCGGCATCGTCGACCTGCGGATCGTCGGCCTGTGGCGCAGCCTGCCGCTGGGCGACCTCGCGCGCGCGCTGACGCCGGTGGCGGTGATCGGCCTAACGCTCCAGTTTGCCAGCGGGTTGGTGCTGTTCGCGGCCGATGGGCCGGCGCTCGCCGGTTCGTTCGTGTTCAAGACCAAGCTGGTGCTGATCGCGCTCGCGCTCGGGAATGCCTTCGCTTTCCGGTTCACAGCGAGGGGCGGGCGGGATCGCTCGCCTTCGGGGCTGGCGCGGGTCTCGGCCGCGGTCTCGCTTGCTCTCTGGTTGGTGATCACCACCTTGGGGCGGCTGATCGCCTATTACTGACGACAGTTTTGGCGTTGGACTGAAGCACGCTTGCGCTCGCCCCTGAGCCCTCGTTAATGACTGCCGCATGACACGCTTCCTTGCCGCTACGCTCTTGGCCCTGCCGCTCGCCGCCTGCGCCACCACCCAGGCTCCGATCGCCGGAAGTGCCGCGACCGCCTCCACCGGCCCCGCAACGCAAGTCTCCGCCGATCGACTGCGCGCCGATGTCGAGGCGATGGTCGGCTTCGGCACGCGCCACACGCTTTCGGAGCAGGACAGCGCCGCGCGCGGCATCGGTGCCGCCACTCGCTGGGGCGAGGGGCAGTTCCGCGCGATTTCGCGCGATTGCGGCGGGTGCCTGCAGGTCGTCACGCCCGAACGGATGATCACCGGCGCGCGCATTCCCGAGCCCGTGCGGCTGGTGAACGTTGTCGCCATCCAGCGGGGCACCGAGCGGCCGGACGAGGTGGTGATCGTGCAAGGGCACATCGACAGCCGCGTGACAGACGTGATGGATGCCACCAGCGACGCGCCCGGCGCCAACGACAATGCCAGCGGCACCGCGCTGGTGATCGAGGCGGCGCGCGTGCTTTCGCAGCAGCGCTACCCCACCACCATCGTCTATGCGCTGCTCTCGGGCGAGGAGCAGGGGCTGCACGGGGGCGCATTGCTGGCCGATTATGCGGCCGAGCAGGGCTGGCAGGTCAAAGCGGTGCTCAACAACGATATCGTCGGCGGCAGCTGCGGCAGCGACGGCTTGTGCGATGCACGGACCGTGCGCGTCTTCTCCGAAGGCCCCCGCGCCGATCTCGACGAGCGCACCCGTGCAGCGCAGAGCCGCAATGGTGGCGAGAACGACAGCCCCGGGCGCAACCTCTCGCGCTGGATCGACGCGCTGGCGGCGGAGGAGCCGGGCTGGCTCGACGTGCGCCAGATCTGGCGAACCGACCGGATGGGGCGGGGCGGCGACCAGATCCCGTTCCTCGCCAAGGGCTACCCCGCGGTGCGCTTCTCGGTCGCAATCGAGGATTACGAGCACCAGCATCAGGATCTGCGCACCGAAGGTGGCATCACCTATGGCGACACAATCGATGAGATGGACTTCCCCTATCTCGCACGGGTGACGCAGCTGAACGTGCGGGCGCTCGACCGGCTCGCCCGCTCTCCGATGCCGCCCGCGCCCAATGTCGAAGCGGCGGTGCAGACCTTCACCGCGCTTGAATGGCAAGCAGTGCCGGGCGCGGCCAGCTACTCGATCTGGCGCCGCCGCACCGACCAGCCCGGATGGGAGCGATTTCGCGAGCGGATTGCCGGCACGCAGGCGCGGCTTGAGGGGGTGCGCGGGGATGATTGGCTGTTCGGCGTCAGCGCCATCTCGGCGGCGGGCGTGGAGAGCCCCGTCGCCAGCGCTGTCCCCGGCGGCGCCTTCGCCCCGCTTGTGACGGAGTAGCCGCGCCGCCATATAGGCTGGATGCCGCGCAACCCGCACAACCGGCTGCCCGAGGGCCTTCCCACCCGCGAGCAGATCCTCCACTTCATCCAGTCCTCTGATGCGTCCGCTGGTAAGCGCGAGATCGCGCGCGAGTTCGGCCTCAAGGGGCAGGAGCGCATCGCGCTCAAGGCCCTGCTGGCCGACATGGCGGAAGAGGGGCTGATCGACGGGAAGCGAAGCGCCTATCACCGGATGGGCGGGGTGCCCAAGGTGACCGTGCTGCGGGTCGTCGACATCGAGGATGGCGAGGCGATTGCCATTCCCGATAGCTGGCAGCCGGATGATGCCACCCCACCACCCCGCCTGCGGATTGTCGAGAGCCGCAAGATGGCCGCGTTACGCACAGGCGACCGCGTTCTCGCCCGCACCGAGGAGGCGGGGAAGGGCTGGCGCGCGCATCCGATGAAGAAGCTGCCGAACCAAGCGGAATCGGTGCTCGGCGTGGTGGAGATCGATGGCGCGGGCAAGGCCTGGCTGGCGCCCGTGGACAAGCGCGTGCGCAATTCCTCTCCCATCGCCGATCTCGGCGGGGCAGAAGCCGGCCAGCTGGTGCTCGCCGAGCCGGCCGGGCGCAGCGCTCGTTCCGGGGTCAAGGTGGTCGAGGTGCTGGGCGATCCGCTAGCGCCGCGCGCGTTCTCGCTGATTGCGATCCACAAGCACGGTATCCCGCATCTTTTCCCGCAGGAGGCACTGGACGAGGCGGAGCGTGCGGCCAGGCTGCCGCTCAGCGAGGAGCACCGCGAGGATCTGCGCCACCTGCCGATCATCGCCATCGACCCGGCAGACGCGCGCGACCACGACGACGCGATCTGGGCTGAACCGCTGGAGCAGGGCGGCTGGCGCGCGGTGGTGGCCATCGCCGATGTCAGCTTCTACGTCCGGCCCGGTGGCGAACTCGACCGCGAGGCGCGCAAGCGCGGCAATTCGGTCTATTTCCCCGACCGGGTGGTGCCGATGCTGCCCGAGGTGCTGAGCGCCGATGTCTGCTCGCTGAAAGAGGGCGCAGACCGCGCGGCGATGGCCTGCCACCTGACCATCTCGCCCGAGGGGCGCGTGACCGAGTGGCGCTTCGCCCGTGCGCTGGTGCGCATCCAAGAGGTGATCGCCTATGAGGAGGCGCAGGCGCGTACCGATAGCGGCACCGCACCCGAGCACCTGCGACACCTGTGGGATGCTTGGCGCGCGCTCAACGCGGCGCGTGAGGACCGTGACCCGCTCGAGCTCGACCTGCCCGAGCGCCGGGTGATGCTCGACGAGCAGGGCCGCATCGCCGAGATCGCCCTGCGCGAGCGGCTCGATGCGCACCGGGTGGTGGAGGATTTCATGATCGCCGCCAACGTGGCCGCGGCCAAGGCGCTGGAAAGCAAGGCCAGCCCGGTGGTGTACCGCGTGCACGAGCCGCCCTCGCGCGAGAAGCTGGTGGCGCTGAAGGACTATTTCAATTCGATCGGCCGCAAGCTGGCGCTGGGGCAGGTGATCACGCCCGGCCTGTTCAACCGGATGATCCGCGACGTATCCGACGCGGCCGAGAAGGCGCTGGTGATGGAGGCGGTGCTGCGCAGCCAGACTCAGGCCTATTACGGCCCTACCAATGCCGGGCATTTCGGCCTGGCGCTGGGCAGCTATGCGCATTTCACCTCTCCGATCCGCCGCTATGCCGATCTGCTGGTGCACCGCGCGCTGGTCGATGCGTTCAATTTTGAGCAGCCCGCGCCCTCCGGCGGCCTGCCGAAGAGCAGCGGCCTTTCAGAGCGCGACCGGGAGGACCTCTCCCGGATCTCGGACGCGATCAGCATAACCGAGCGCCGGGCTATGGAGGCCGAGCGCGACACGATCGACCGCTACGTTGCCGCCTGGCTTTCGGCTCGCGTGGGCGAGTTTTTCGCCACGCGGATCACCGGCGTGCAGAAGTTCGGCTTCTTCGCCACCATCGTCGGGCTCGGCGGTGACGGGTTAGTGCCGGTCTCCTCGCTGGGCCGCGAATATTTCCGCTATGACGAGGGCGCGCGGGCGCTGCTCGGCGAAGAGAGCGGTACCGCCTACAGCGTCGGGGACATGCTGCAATTGCGCCTTGCCGAGGCCAATCCGCTGACCGGCGCGCTCAAGTTCGAGGTGCCCGACAGCGATGGATCGGCGGTGGAGCCGCGGGGCGCCCGGCCGGAGAGGAAGCGGGGCTCCGCAGGCAGGGCCGGCGAAGGCAAAGCGAAGGGCGGCAAGGCAGGCGGCGGCAAGTTCGCGGCCGGCAAGCGCGGGCGCCCCGGCAATATCCGCCACCAGGGGCGGGCCAAGCGCTAGCTGAGGCGGACCATGTCTTCCTCGGCCAGGCTGCCGGGGATCAGGAACACCGGGCACGGCAGTGTGCCGGCGACGGCCGAGAAGTGGGTCACCAGCGGCCCCGGGCCACCCTCCTTCGCAGCGCCCAGCACCAGCGCGGCGACCTCGGGGTGCTCCTTCAGATATTCATCGATCAGCGCCTTGCCATCCCCCACGCAGACGGTGATCGGCGGCATTTTGCCCATTTCGGAAACCAATTCGCCAGCGGCGCTGTTGGCCAGCGCCTCGGCTCGGTCGCGCGCTTCCTGCTCAATGGTCGCCTGCACGGCGCCAAAGGCGCTGAACGCCTGCTTGGGCACAATCGCCAGCAGATGCACCGCGCCCCCGGTATCGGCGGCGCGCCGCGCGGCGAAGCGCAGGGCCCCGTGCGCCTCCTCGCTCTCGTCGATAATGACCAGATAGACGCGCATCGCCGCTCGCTCTCCCGCCGGCAATTATCGGCGACTTGGGGACTGCGCGCAAGAACCTTGCTCCGGCTTAGCAAATTGGTCAGAGACTGCGGGCCAAAGCAGACAGGATCACCATAGCCGCCATGCCGATCGCCATCAGGATGCCCGCCCTCTCGCCGACCATGGAGGAAGGCACGCTCGCCAAATGGCTGGTCAAGGTGGGCGACCAGGTCTCCAGCGGGGACATCATGGCCGAGATCGAGACCGACAAGGCGACCATGGAATTCGAGGCGGTGGACGAGGGCATCATTGCCCATATCGCCGTGGAAGCGGGCACCGAGGGCGTGAAGGTCGGCGCGGTGATCGCCACGCTCGCCGAGGAAGGCGAGGATGCTTCCGCAGTCCAGCCGGCCGGCGGTGGCGAGAGTGCCGCACCCACGCCGGCTCCGGCTCCCGCCGCCAAGGAGGATAGCGCGCCGGCGCCAGCTCCTGCTCCGGCGCCGACCGCCAGCGCACCCGCGCCCGCCTCCGGCGAGCGGGTGGTCGCATCGCCGCTGGCCAAACGCATCGCTGCGAGCAAGGGCATCGATCTCTCTGGGGTGAAGGGCAGCGGCCCCGGCGGTCGCATCGTCAAGGCGGATCTCGAGGGCTCGGAAGCCGGCGCTGCCAAGCCCTCGGCGGAAGCCATTCCGGAGGCGGGGCCGAAGACCGCTCCCGCCGTGCCATCCGCAGCCCCAGCCGCCTCCGTGCCGGCGCAGGACTTCGGGATCCCGCATAGGGAGGAGAAGCTCTCCTCCATGCGCAAGATCATCGCCCGCCGGCTCAGCGAATCCAAGCAGCAGGTGCCGCACATCTACCTCACGGTGGACATCAGGCTCGATGCACTGCTCAAGCTGCGCGGCGAGTTGAACGCGGCGCTCGAGAGCCAGGGCATTAAGCTTTCCGTCAACGACCTGCTGATCAAGGCGCTGGCCAAGGCTCTGGTGGCCGAGCCCAAGTGCAACGTACAGTTCGCCGGCGACAAGCTCCTCAGCTTCACCCGTGCCGACATCAGCGTGGCGGTCTCGATCCCCGATGGCCTCATCACCCCCATCATCCAGGACGCAGGTTCCAAGGCGGTGAGCGCGATTAGCAAGGAAATGAAGGACCTCGCCGCGCGCGCGCGCGCGGGCAAGCTGGCGCCGGAGGAATACCAGGGCGGCACCGCCAGCCTCTCGAATATGGGGATGTACGGGATCAAGCAGTTCGAGGCGATCATCAATCCGCCGCAGGGCATGATCCTGGCCATCGGCGCGGGCGAGAAGCGACCCTATGTGGTCGCGGATTCGCTGCAGATCGCCTCGGTGATGAGCGCCACCGGCAGCTTCGACCACCGCGCGATCGACGGGGCGGATGGCGCGGCGCTGATGAAGGCGTTCAAGGACTTGTGCGAGGCGCCGCTGGGGCTGGTCGCCTGACGCCATGACCAACCAGCGCGACCCAGCCATCCGCGTCGTTGCGATGCCGGCTGACGCCAACGCCTATGGGGACATCTTCGGCGGCTGGCTGCTGAGCCTGATGGACAATGGCGCCGGCCTCACCGCCGCGCGACGCTCGCACGGGCGCGCGGTGACGGTGGCGATGGACGCGATGCAGTTTCACGAGCCGGTGAAAGTCGGCGACGAGGTGTCGGTCTATACCGAGATCGAGCGGGTCGGCACCACCAGCATGACAATCGCCGTTGAGGCCTGGCGCCGCGCCCGCCACCAGGACGAAGCCAGCAAGGTGACGGAGGCCAAGTTCACCTTCGTCGCCATTGACGATCACGGCCGCCCGCGAGCGGTTGAAGCGCAGGAGCAACACCCAAGTGGCTGAACCATACGACGTTATCGTCCTCGGAAGCGGCCCGGGCGGCTATGTCGCGGCAATCCGCGCCTCGCAGCTCGGCCTCAAGAGCGCGATCGTCGAGCGCGAGCTGCTGGGCGGCATCTGTCTCAACTGGGGCTGCATCCCCACCAAGGCGCTGCTGCGCTCGGCCGAGATTTTCCACTACATGCAGCACGCGAAGGATTATGGCCTCATCGCGCAAGGGATCAGCGCAGATCTGGAGGCGGTGGTGAAGCGCAGCCGCGGCGTGGCCAAGCAATTGAACCAGGGCATCGGGCACCTGATGAAAAAAAACAAGATCAACGTGCATATGGGGGTGGGTACGCTGACCGGCCCTACCAGCCTGACGGTGAAGGACGAGAAGGGCGAGGAGCAGCTTTCCGCCAAACATGTGATCGTGGCCACCGGCGCGCGGGCGCGCGACCTGCCGTTCGCCCCGGCTGATGGCAAGCGCGTATGGACCTATCGCCACGCGATGGTCCCCAGCGAATTGCCGAGCAAGCTGCTGGTGATCGGCAGCGGCGCCATCGGGATCGAATTCGCCAGCTTCTACAACGATATGGGCGCCGAGGTGACGGTGGTCGAAATGCTTGACCGGATCGTGCCGGTGGAGGATGCGGATATTTCCGCCTTTCTCCACAAACAGCTGACGAAGCAGGGCATCAACCTGCGCACCGGAGTCTCGCTGGAAGAGCTCAAGGTTTTGGAGAAGGGCATCAGCGCCACGATCAAGAGCAAGGACGGCAAGATCGAACGCGGCGAATACAGCCATGTAATAGTTGCGATCGGTATCGTGCCCAATACCGAGGACATCGGCATCGAGAAGCTGGCCGATCGCGATCGCGGCTTTATCCAGATAGATCCTTATGGCCGCACCAAATCTAAGGGTTTGTGGGCGATCGGCGATTGCGTGCCCGGCCCGTGGCTGGCGCACAAGGCAAGCCACGAGGGCGTGACCTGCGCCGAGGCCATCGCGCAGGAGCTGGGCAACACGGAGGTTCACCCCCATCCGCTCGATCGCAATGCTATCCCGGGCTGCACCTATTGCCACCCGCAGGTCGCTAGCGTCGGTCTCACGGAAGCGAAGGCGAAGAAGGCCGGATACGAAATCAGGACCGGCACCTTTCCTTTCATCGGCAACGGCAAGGCGATTGCGCTGGGCGAGCCCGAAGGGATCATCAAGACCGTGTTTGATGCGAAGACCGGCGAGTTGCTCGGCGCGCATATGTGTGGGGCCGAGGTGACCGAGCTGATCCAGGGCTATACGGTGGGCAAGGTGCTCGAAACCACCGAGGCCGAGCTGATGGGGACCATCTTCCCGCACCCGACGCTGAGCGAGATGATGCACGAGAGTGTGCTCGCCGCCTATGGCCGCGCGCTGCATATCTGAACTCCCGGGCGGATCGTCGCAACGCTCGGGAAAGAAAAGGAAGTTTGTTGGTTTAAGCTTCAACCACAGGAGTTGAGGCGATGGAGTACGAAATCGTAGACGAACCCCGTGACGAAGAGCGCGAGCCCGAAGACGAGGGCGACAGCGCATTGGTGCGCGATCATTCGGCATTGAAGAACCAGTCTTCGGTCCACCCGGAGGATTATCCGCCAGAGGACCGGGCGATGTTCATCCCGGAAGAGGAAGCGAAAGATTGACCGATTTGTTAAAGGGTTGGCTCTTTCGCGAGGTCTTGATGACCTGACCGGCACGACCGCTTGGGGGGCGTTGACCCGACTTTGTAACCAGCTTCATGGATCGAGATATTCTAGTTAGCTAAGAAGCGAGCGCTTTGACGGGCAGCGTCTCCATCAACCTCGGCTTTCCCAGCTGTAGTTGTTTTGCTGCCGTCAAACCTGGTCGACAATACAACTTTACAGCAGTGGTCGAAAGAACTGCGCCTCTCATCCGCAACGGAAGGTCCGTTCCACTTGTAATTAAGTGGCTTCTATTCGGATGTTGAGCGTCCCTACTCCCAACGGCTGCCCACCCCGGGTTACGATGCTTTTACAGATGCACGCTTCGGCGCCGGTACGTCGGCCGCATTCGCTAATTCACAGGGGGATCAGCGGAATCGAAGAGGCGCTTTATTAGGTTTTGAACTCGGCGGCGCCTCTACCGAGCCAAGGCCGGAATAGGCACCGAGTCGCAATGACTTAGCTGGCAAGTGCCAGCGTCACGCCGTAGGAGGTGCTCACAGTCGATCGTGATCGGACAGCATGCGCATGACTTCTCGTGATATTACTGGCCTGCTTGCGCTCAAGGATGAAGCAACTGCAGGGAATTACCGGTTTTCAGCCTCCGATACGGCCTATCGGCTGGGTTTTGGTGCAATCGGTTGGCCGTGGCTTCTGATCAGCCTTTGGGGAGGAACGAAGAAGAGCAAGCGCGAGCTTCTCGAGCGAATTGGTCTTGCGCCGGATGCCTTGCCAAACCTCGGCAGCTGGAAGGCGGACACCGGATTCCTGCACCGCATCGTGGATGCAGTTGAGGAGATCCGGCCGCAAACCATGGTGGAGCTTGGAGCCGGGGCGAGTACGCTTGTCTGTGCCAAGGCCTTGCAGGCGAATGGCAATGGGCAGCTGTTTAGCTACGATCAGCATGAAGCCTTCGTCGCGGCCACGGCCGAGTGGGTCGCTGGCGAAGGTGCCAAGGCCAACCTTCGCCACGCTCCTTTGACCGCAAAAGTGGAGCCGTGGCCTGGCCGCTGGTATGACCTCCAGGGCCTCCCTCACACGATCGACCTTCTGGTGATCGACGGACCGCCCTGGGCGATCCATCCGTTCGTGCGTGGGGCTGCGGAATGCCTTTTCGACAGGCTGTCTCCCGGGGGAATTGTCCTGCTGGATGATGCTGCGCGGCCCGGAGAGAGGATCGTCGCCCGCCAATGGCGTGAACGTTGGCCCGAGATGGATTTCCAGCGACAGGCCGGCAGCACCAAAGGAACGTTGGTGGGTCGCAAGCCCCCCGAAGCGGAGATCATCCCGTTCGCAAAACGCAAGCCCGTAGAACGCGCGATGCCGCCCTGGCAACGAGCGGCAGCGGCAGTGTTGATATTTGCAGCGGGGTGGACCGGCCATGGGATGGTCGGCAACACACCAACACCCGCGCAAGCTGCCTCGTTCATCGAAGAAGCCGATGCGTCCTACGCCACCAGTCTTGCCAGGCAGGGAATGCGCTCGCAGCTTGAGAGCACCCACCTTGATCGTAAGGAAATCGCCTCCGCGACTGGTCTCGACGTGCCTGAACTGCCGGAGGAGTGGCGATTGGCTGACGTTCAGGTCTACCCATCCGCTCTCGGCATGTCGGTCGCGCTGCTTTTGCAAACCGATGATGGCGAGGCAATCTCACTCTTCGGCACCCGCGCCGAGACACCTGCCGAAGGAGTGCCAATGCTGGAGCAGCGCGACGACCTTTCGATTGCCTTTTGGGAAGAAGGGCCGAATGCCTTTGCGCTCACTGGTCAGTTGCCTCCCGAACGCATTTTAGCTTTGGCGGCCTCTCTCGCTGAGCAGGGTGCCTAAGGAGTTCAGATGCCAATCTGCAGTTTGTTCAGTTGAACGATCGCCACTACTACAGAGGACATGACGCAAGCAACTGCGACAGCAGTGGCAGCCAGATCTTGCAGTCCGGCCGCTTGCCATCAATCCGTTCGTGATTGCTTCTGCCGCGTTCCGTCGCCGCGGATCATGTCCATGCCACTGGCCCGGCCGTGGACGAATGAATAACAATTCTCGTGGCAGGGGCGGCTTCCATGATGAAGATGTCACCCCCAGCGGGAGCAGTCGCGTCTTAGGCCACCCTCAAGTTGCGAGTAGAGTCCCTCCTCCGCCACCGAAATAGTACGACCTTCATAGACTCTGGCATAGAGGTCAAACGGATGCGCCGGGGTCTTCGGCTCAAGCTTGGCTTCCAGCAGCGTCGCCTTCGCCTCGATTTATCGTTCCATACGGCTGCGCCGCGGCTGGGAGATCCTGCGCAGGGCTGCAAGGTGCGCTGCATCGAGCGCGGTGGCTATATCTGCATTGATAGTTGGAGCAATGGCGATGCCTTCCCAGTCGAACTTGGACGGGCCGACTTCCCACGTCCGACCGATTCGCTGGGCAAGTACTTGGAGGCAATCGGGAGATTGCTATTGCATTAGGCCGCTCCAGCGGTGGTCTCGCCTACGATCTCGCCCGCCCGATAGACCTTCACCAACTCGGCGAATGCTTCCGCCGCGGATATTGCCATGTGGCTGTCACGACGTACGGGGAAAGGCCGGTTCAAACCCTTTGACGCCCGGCGGGCGTTACTTCGTCGTTTGCGGCCGTCTGTGGCGCACTTCCAATTCGAGTTTGAGCGTGGAACAGCATGCGCAGCTCGTGTCAGACCTGATGGTGGCTCGCCAGGATGTCGGCGGGCGCGCCGTTCTGATAACGTCGATGCGAAACGGGCAGGTCGCGAACGGGTCGACCGTGCCAAGCGTGGGCTCGGCGGACGCGGGCCGATATGGTGGGAGGATGGCGCGCCCGATTACAATCGGCACATGGCTCGCAACACGCCCTACGGGGAATGGTTCGCCGCTCTCGACTGACGGGCTTGCTTTGTGGCTTGTGCGACAACAAGCCCCATCCTCGCCATCACGGTGCTTTGATCATGCTCCACCAAAACCGGCCAGCGCACTTCGGAGACCTGCACCAACACCCTCAAAATTTGGAGACCGAGAGAAAGATGAAGCCAAAGCCTCAATCCTGGTGAGGTATTTGACAGATGCAGGTTAGCATCACAGGCTCAGCTCTCCTTAGCGCATTCTATGCAGAGTGTGAGCGTGGGATTGTGCTCCAGCCGAGCAGGCGCGATGTCCTCACCACATCTGAGACAATGGCCGAACTCGCCTTGGTCGATCCGCACCAGCGCAGCATCGATCGCCGCATGTTCGACCCTTCGGCGGCGCTGCTGCGCCAGTGCCATGGCTTGCATCTGCATCGCATCGATGCGCGAGAGCCGGCCGACGCTTTCCTGGTCGAGCATCACTGGCGCGCGGTCCGCCTCGGAAACGCGTTCCTCCCGCGTCAGCGCCTCACGTCGGGCGAGCAGCTTGTGGCGAAAGTGGGTAAGGTCTCCCATCGCTTTAACGCACCAGCAGGACAGCAATGTGTACCTTGCGGATCCTGGCGGAAGTAGTGCTGCCGACGATCAGCGTGCGGATCGGCGAATGGCCATACGCGGGCATGACTGGGATGGAGTTAGGCGTCTGTTCCACGATGCCCCCGATGCTCTCCGGCTTGCGTTCCCGCAAGGTAATCTTCACCTTTCGGCCACCGTCGAAGCGGACCGCTGCCGCGTCCAGCGCCCGGCGACGATCGGCATTCTCTCTTTTTCGGCCCTGACGATGTGGACCGAGAGCCCGGCGTGAACCGACGATTTCACCAGCCGCATCAATGCCCGATTGGTGAGCCGCTGCTTGTAAGGATTGGGGCACTACTTGCGGATACCCGCGCAGGCCGGACGACTTCATTAGCTCTCGCCCCACATGCGGATCAGGTTGCCGATCGTCTTGTCCAGAAGGAGGGCGGCACCGGCGTTCTCCGTGCCGCTGCGAACCTGCTCCAAATCGAACAGCATCTCTCGCTGATCTGGTCGCCTGATGTGGCTTTGAACCCAACCGATGCAGGCAAGACGCGTCCCGCGGGTCACCTGCACTACCTGATGAACCTGACTGGTCGCATAGAAGACAACTGAACCTGCCCTTGGCTTGAACACCCGATCACCGCCTGTGTCCTGGATGAGGAGCGCACCTCCGTCGTAGCATTCGGGATCAGAGAGGAAGAGCGTGAAGCTGACATCCGTTCGAAGAGGCCAGCCGGCATCGTCTTCAATAATCGCGTTATCGGTATGGGCCCCATAGTGATGGCCCAATTCGTAGCGCGAGAAAATCGTGCTCGACCAGCGCACTGGACGGACAAAGCTGCGGACCACGGGGTGGGCTTTCATGGCAGTCCGAACCAGACAGCCTAGCGCCCTTACTGTCCCCCGTCAGCACCAATGGCACAGATTTGAGGTTGTGATTTAAGGAGGGTTGGGGCTTCGTCG
>LXQI01000023.1 GCA_001683845.1 Erythrobacter sp. ANT-B3C2
GCTTTGACAGCTTCCACACTTTGGCACCTAGATGCCGGGAGCGGGAGCCATCCACCCCATCTGCTTTCGGGACCAGCGCATCGCATCGACTATGACCGACTTTGGGTCGGGTGCCGACCGGCAGCTACGCCGCCTTGAGGAGCCATTTCCAGACGCTCGTCGCTACTATGGTCGGAACTCCACGCCACTTAGACCCAATATCGGACGTCCAACGCTGCCTGAGCGCTCCCCCAATACCGGACACTTGTTCATCGCAGTCTTATGGCGATTGAAGCCCATGCGCTCGCTGCGGCTGCACCACGCGCGCCTTGAGCTTCTCGTGGGCATCCGCGAGCTCCTCCGGGTTCATATACGGCTCGTCCATGATACAGCCTCCTCTTCTTCAACCAGGCCAATCTCGACGTCCCAGGTATGGTTCGCCTCGCGTTCTGCACAGACCTCCGCGAAGGTGGCCGTCCCGGTCGATGCGAGAAGCGCCTCCCTGCCGGTGAGCTTTCCCAACGACAGATAAGAGCCAGTGCACTTGGTCAGACAGTGCCGGAGGAGGCCAAGCGTTTCGCTTCCCTGCGCGCCTGTAAGCTTCGTGCGGCCGTCCGCCGATATGCGTTGTCGCACCGGCGGTAAGTGCAGTCACAGCTGAGTAAGCCCGATCAACTTCCGGTTACCTGCTGCACCAAGCTGCCGAACTCCTCCACATGCCAGATATCGGTGATGAGGCCATCGGCGTCCAGATGTGCCACATCCATGCCATTAATGCGAAAGTTCTTACCACGGGCCGGATGCCCCATCAGCGGCGTACCCGTATGGGTTCCGGCCATCACCCAGCGATCTGCGATCCATTCGCCATCAACGACATAGCACTGGATTTGCATCCGCAGATCCGGGACCGCCTCCCGCAGCCAGCCGAGCACGTCAACGATTCCGGGAATGCCGGGTCGCTGGCCGGGTGCGGGATTGTGGTCGATTGCATCGGGATGATACATCTCCCAGCATAGCTCCGAACGGCCGCGCGCCCAGATCTCCTCGATGTGCCGGCGAGCAATGCCGAGGTTGCGGCGTTCCAGCGCGGTGAAGTGCTCCTCCCCCGGCACGATGGCTGTCGCGCCCGGCTGGTAATCCTTGCCGACCGATGCGGCCGGAACGGCAGCGGCATCGGCGGGTGCGCCGAAGGCAATCTGCGTGGCGCCCACCTGCGCGCCGAGCTGCACCATTTCCTCCACGTGCCACAGCTCGGCAATCTGCGCTTCTTCTACCCGCACCATGTCGATGCCGCCGATCTCAACCCGTCCGCCGCTCGCCTCCCAGCCGAGAAGCGGGCCGCCATGGGTGCCGGTGAGGGTCCAAACATCAACGCCACAGCCGCCCGCCGCCAGCGTCTTGTGCAGCGTCATGCGCAAATCGGGAACGCCGGTGCGAAATTCCCTCACCACCTGCTTCATTGCCGCGCGGCCGGTTGCCTGGCCAGACACCGGCATGTGATCGGTCACATCCTCGGCATAGTTGCTGTCTACCAGTTCGAGTTGACCTTGTCCCCACAGCCCCTCGATCTGCTCGCGCAAGAGGCGGTGGACTGTTTCGTCGGAAGTGGTCCTCATTGCGCGGATAATCCTCCATCGACCGCTAGGCATTGTCCGGTCACGAAGCTCGCCTTGTCCGACAGGAGCCAGGCGGCCGCTTCCGCTACTTCTTCAGGTTGAGCGATGCGCCCCATCGGGTGGGCTTTGGCCGCGCCTTCGGCGAACTCCGGGTTGGCCTTGAAGCCCCGCTCCGTCAGCATCGGCGTCGCCACCGCGCCGGGCAGCACGGCGTTGATGCGCACACTTTGCGGCGCGGCTTCCAACGCGGCGGAGCGGGTGAGGCCGACAACGGCGTGCTTGGAAGCGGAGTAGGCGGCGAGGCCCGGCGCGCCGAGCCACCCCATGACGCTGGCGGTGTTGACGATCGCCCCGCGCCCGGCGTTCTGCATCATCATCAGTTCCGCCTTGAGGCAGTGCCACAGGCCTTGCGTGTTGACTTGCAGGACGCGGC
Source organism: Erythrobacter sp. ANT-B3C2 (assembly GCA_001683845.1). GTDB lineage: Bacteria > Pseudomonadota > Alphaproteobacteria > Sphingomonadales > Sphingomonadaceae > Croceibacterium. Next base: position 2,029 of record LXQI01000023.1, read on the forward strand.
GGAACTCGTCGTCGGGATAGGCGGTGATCGGCACCATGCGGCCTTCCATTCCCTCGATCCCGGCATTGTTGAAGGCGCCGTCCAAGGTACCGAAGGCGTTTAGCGCGTCGTTGAAGGCGGCGGCGTCCGTGATGTCGAGGATCGCGGCCTGTGCCCCGGTTATTCCGCTCGCCACGTCCGCCACCTTCTCGTCGCGATCGATCAGCAGCAGCTTCGCGCCATAGCCGGCGAACAGTTCCGCCGCTGCCCGGCCGATGCCGCTCGCAGCGCCGGTAATCAGAATGCGTCGCCCTTCAAGCATCAGGCTGCGGAGCGTAGCCATGCACGGTGTTGTCCGGCATTCCGCCCGAAGCGCGGTAGCGGGCGACGATCGCGTCGAGGTGCTTTGCCTGCACCCCATCGCCTTGGTAATCGGCCGTATCGATGTTGTAGAGCTTCGCCCCGTTCTCGCCCAGAATGGCCCGGCGCAGCGGTCCGTCCTCCCCGCCAAGACCGGTAAAGCCGAACCGCTCGATAAGGTCGGCGGGCATCTGCAGCCGCCGGAACGCCTCAATCTGCCATTGCGGGCTACCGTACCAGACGCTGTCGGTGCCCCATAGCACGCGGGATTCGCCAAGCCCCTTGATCAGCATCCCGATCATCGCGGCCGCCAGGCGCGGGTGGGTCAGCACAGTAAAGGCGAAGGACGCGCCGATGTCGGCATAGACATTGCTGACACCGTATTGTTCAGGAATAGCGGCCAGGTCGCTGACCCAGTCGATCCGCCCCGTTTCCTCGAACCGCTCCAGCTCGGCCAGCGTCGGCTGCGGAATGGTGCGGTAGCCCGCATGGTAGATGACAAAGTTGAGCTGCGGCCAGTCGCGCGCTGCCTTGCCAACATCGTCCACCTTGGCGAACGGCTCCGCGCCCGGCATCAGCACGTCGGCATCGGCGGGCAGCAGCCCCTTGTGGATGCAGACGTTCCTGACCCCAGCCTTCACCATCCGCTCATAGGCGGGATACATCAGCGCCTCATCGTCGAGCCGGTAACGCTTGTCGCAGGAGGAGAAGGGCTCGCCCACGGTGTAGCCCTTCCACCCGTCCGGCTTCAGCTCGGCATGGACCCGGTCGATCTCGTCCAGCCACCCGTCCTGCCCCGGTCCCAGCACCGCGTGCGTCAGCAGCCGCCGCTCGCCCACCACGGCGTTCACCGCCGCGCGAGCCGCCGCCATTTGATCATTGGTCAGCATGGGCGTGCCTTCGGACGGCGCGCCGGACAGGAGACCCACCTTTGTGTCGCTGTCGAGATAGATGAGCTTCACAAAGTGCGCGAACTTGATCTGCTCGATATCGAACTTGCCGGCATGGGGCAGGCCGAGGAGGTCGGCGGAAATCTCGATGAGGCCGGTCAGCGGCTCAAACCCAACCGGATCGGCATCGTCGCGCAGGAAGTGCACCTGATCGTCGAAAACGAACTGGTCCGCTAGGGCGTAACGCCGCGCATCGGCGGCGTCTTTGTCGTCCGCCTCGTCATCCGCGATGGAAAAGTGCGGCGTGAACACCTCATTAAGTGCGGCAAATGCGTTGGCCATTCCGATGGAAGACGCCAACCAGCGATCCGGCGTCTCCCCGTGGCGTGGCGCGGCTTGGTCGGCGCGTTCGGTCAGCAATGCCTGGTACTGGCGCAGTTCGCGGCTTTGCGGCGGCGGGGTGTACTCACCGTTGGAGACGATCACCGGTGGGAGTGGCAGGCGGGGCACGTGTTCTCCGGGGAGAAGGGCGCGGCGTGCGGCATCGGGCAGGAGTGTGACCATCACGTCATGTTGCTACATTCCAGACGCCGATCGGACATGAAATGAGGGCGGTGACGCATAACCGGCTGGGCGGCTTCAGCAATGGCCTGGAACCGCTATTCATCCCTCCAAGCCGAGAATTCATTGTCGAAGATGTTTGAGGCTTGAAAGACTACGCTCCTCATAAGAAGCGCCGAACGGGCGCAAATGGAGGGATGGAAGATGCCGATAGGAACATCGATGCGGCTGCTATACGCCGTGCTCCTGACGGGCTGCGCCATGCCGGTCCTCGCACAGGACGTCGAAGGGCCACCGGTCGATTCGGCGGGAGACGTGCCTGAAATCTACGCTGGCGCGCTTGGTGAGATTATCGTCACCGCCGAACGGCGCGAGACACGGCTGCAGGACACGCCCATCGCCATCACCGCCGTCACGGGAGAGGCGCTTGAAGCCTCAGGGGCCACCGTCATCAACGACCTAGCAGCCACCGTTCCCAACCTCACCTCCACGACCGGACCGCAAGGGTCGTCCGATGCCAACTTCTTCGTCCGCGGGGTGGGCCAATTCGACTTCATCATAACCAACGATCCGGGCGTCGGCCTGTATGTCGACGGCGTTTATCTTGGACGCACGGTCGGCGCGATGCTGGATGGGGGCGATATCGAGCGGGTGGAGGTGCTGCGCGGCCCGCAGGGCACGCTGTTCGGCCGTAACACGCTCGGCGGGGCGATTAACATCGTCACGCGCCAGCCCGATCCGAGCAAGTTTAGCGGCAGCGCGCGGGCGACTTATGGCAGCCGCGACCGAATCGACTTCGATGCCGGGGTGAACGTGCCCATCGGCGAGGAAAGCGCGGCGCGCGTTTACGGCTTTTACCGGCAGCAGGACGGCTTTGCCGAGAACGTGGTGACGGAAGAAGATTTTGGCAGGATCGATCGCTATGGCGGGCGGGCGCAGTTGCGCCTTGGCCTTGGCGAGCGAATTCGGGTGAATTTGTCGGCGGATTACTCGCTCGATAAATCGAACCCCGCGCCCTCTGTCCTGCGCGCCATCGTGCCCGCACCGTTTTTCCCACCGGCCGCTCTGAACGATGTGCAGGATTCGGACGATTTCTATCGGATCTTCGCCTCCAACAGCCCGGAAGCGCGCAACGAAGTGTACGGCTTCTCGGCCACGGCCACGCTCGACCTCGGCATGGCGGAGCTGAAGTCGATCAGTGCCTATCGCAACCTCGACGGCTTCTCCACCGCCGATCCGGACGGCACCCGCTTCAAGCTGTACGACCAGGACGTCACCACGCAGCAGGAACAGTTCAGCCAAGAACTGCAACTGGTGGGCGAGACGTTCGGCGGGCGGCTGGAGTATCTGCTGGGTGGATATTACTTCCGCGAGGATGCTCAGCAGGTGCTGGACCTGTGCTTCGCGCCGATTAGCAGCCCGATGGCCGAGCCGTTCCAGGCTTGTAATACCTGGACGCAGGGTAACGATCAGGTGACCAATTCCTACGCCGTGTTCGGGCAGGGCAGCCTTAAATTGCTCCCGACCATGTCGGTGACGCTGGGCGGACGTTATACTTGGGACAACAAGGATATTGTCTCTAACCAGTTCTTCGACTTCCGCCCGCAAGGCGTGGGGCCGGGCGCGGTGTTCGGCTTCGGCCTGCCACCCGAACTGCTGGGGCAGCGGATCGTGCTGCCAATCGTCAGCAACCTTCCCGGCGAGGTGGAGTTCGAAAAGTTCACCCCCAAGATCGGCGTCGAGTGGGAGCCGTCGGCGAACCTGCTGCTCTACGCTTCCTATTCCGAAGGCTTCCGCGCCGGCGGCTTCAACGGCCGCTTGATCGCACCGCAGCCGTTCATACCGACCTATGCGCCGGATACCAACGAAACGTATGAGGTCGGGATGAAGTCCGACCTGTTGGACCGCCGCCTGCGGGCCAACGCTACGCTGTTCTATTCCAAATACACCGAAATCCAGCAGACGATCGCCGATCCTGAAGTGCAGTTCCGGGTCGCCAATGCGGGCGACGCGGTGCTCAAGGGCTTCGAGTTGGAGCTGTCGGCGGCGCCCGCCGCTGGCCTGAGGTTCGACGCGGCGGTTGGCTATAACGACAGCGAGTTCGAGAACGTGCCCGCGCTGGTCGGGCCGATCAACGGCAATCGCCTGCCCTTCAGCCCCGAGTTCACCGTGTCTCTTGCCGCCCAGTACGAAATTCCACTCGCCGGGGGGGTGCTGACGCCGCGGGTCGATTACCGGTTGCAGTCGGACGTGTTCTTCACCGCCTTCAACCTGCCGTTTGAGGAGCAGGACGGTTACGGCATTCTCAACGCGCGGCTGTCGTTCACCAATGTGTCCGACAGCTTTACATTGGCGGCGTTCGTCCTCAACCTGACGGATGTGGAGTATTACACCTTCGGCCAGAACGCGCTGTTCTCGCAGGGTGTGGCCTATAATTACCTTGGCCGCCCGCGAGAGTTCGGCATCACCGCTCGCTTGGAGTTCTAGGGCAATGCGGGTTCTCGTCACCGGCGGCACGGGCAAGATCGGTTCGCGCCTCGTCGCCAATCTGCGCGACGTGGGGCACGAGGCAGTGCCCGCCGCGCGCCATGTTGGCAATGATGGCATGACGCTGGACTTGCGCGACACGGATCGGGTGCGCGAAGCGGCGGAAGGGTTCGATGCGGCGTTCCTCAACACCCCGCTCGGCCCGGACGAGGGGGAGGTCGGCGTCACGGCGGTGGAGGCGCTGCGCGAGGCGGGGGTCGGCAAGATCGTCTATCTCGCCATTCACAACCTGGAGGCGATGCAGGAGATCCCGCACTTTGCCACCAAGATACCCGTCAAGCAGGCGGTGGTGGAACAGGACGGCAATGTCGTTCTTCAGCCCAACTTCTTCTATCAGAACGACCGCATGGCGCTGCCCGCGATCACCGGCCCCGGCATCTACCCGTTGCCCGTCGGCCACGTAGGCGTCTGGAGCGTCGATGTCAGCGACATCGCGCAGGCGGCGGCGCGGGCGCTGACATCGGACGAATGGGATGGACAGGCGGTGCCGCTGTGCGGGCCGGAGCGGCTGACCGGGCCAAGTATGGCGTGGATTTGGTCCGACGCCTTGGGTACCGAGGTGCACTATGGTGGCGACGACGTCGGACCGTTCGTCGCGCAGATGCGCGCCAATGTGCCGGATATGAGCGACTGGGTCGCTAACGATTTCAAGGTCATGATGGAGGTGACGCAGGATAAAGGCTGCATCGCTTTGCCGGCGGATGTGCGCGCCAGCGAGGCGATCGTCGGCCGCCCGCTGATCCGCTATGCCGATTTCGTCGCCGCCACTCTCAAGGAGATGAACCAATGAAAGCCATATACACCGCCCACGCCACCGCCACGATGGGGCGCGCCGGCCATGTGGAGAGCGACGACGGTACGCTGAGCCTCGACCTTGCCATGCCGCGCGAGATGGGCGGAAATGGCGGGGGCACCAATCCCGAACAGCTGTTCGCCGCAGGCTACGCCGCCTGCTTCCACAGCGCTCTGCAATTCGTTGCCGGGCATGACAAGACGGACGTGTCCGGCTCCAAGGTCACGGGCCATGTCTCCATTGGCGAGAACGATGCCGGGCCGGGATTCAAGCTGGCCGTGGTGCTGGATGTGGATGTACCTTCGCTGTCACAGGACAAGGCGGAAAAGCTGGCGGAGCAGACGCACCAGGTCTGCCCTTACTCCAACGCCACGCGCGGCAACATCGATGTGGAGCTGAACGTCAAGGGAGGCGCGGCATGAGCACCGGCTATAGCGGCGCGCTCCTGGCGGAGCACGAGGCACCGCCGATGCGGCCGCTGACCGACCGCGACCACAAGCACGCCCACATGCTGTACGCCGCGCACAAGGCGTTCCAGAACGGCGATGTGGCCGCGCTGTTCGCCAATATCGCGCCGGACGCCATCTGGCACATGCCGGGCGACAATGTGCTGGCGGGCGATTATGTCGGACATGACGAGATCATGCGCAATTTCGGCACGCTGCAGCAGGCCGTGGACGCCTATTGGGCGCATCCGCTGGACTATTACGGCAGCGATGATCACGTCACCCTGATTGCAGAGGTCCGGGCACGCAGGGACGACAAAGAGCTCCACACCAAGGAGGCGATGACCTGGCGGATCGAGAACAGCCAGCTCAAGGAATGCTGGCATCTGTGCTTGGAACCGGACAAATGGGACGCGTTCTTCAGCAAAATTTGAGCAACTCGACACCAACGCCCCGCTCACCCTGAGCTTGCCGAAGGTTGCAATCGTCCAAAGCTTGCCTCGGCAAACACCCCTTCAACAGGCTCAGGATGAGCGGACGAAAAATCCGGTTTAACTTGCGACCCGCTCCCGCCAGGCTTGCGGCCGCCCTTCCATCTGCTTGGCAGGTAGAGAGGCAGGCGGGGTCCAGATGTGGCCCGTATCGACGATCGTTTCCACTCGCTCGAACTCTGAAAACTGCTCCAACGCCGTGCGCGCGGCTTCGGTGAAGTGCGGGGCCATCGTGCAACCGGCGAACGTGACGGTGAAGGTCACATGCAGCGTGCGCCCCTCAACTTGCCATCCAAGCACCAGCCCCATCCGCATCAGCCCGGTCGGCCGCCCGGCGGCGATGCTGCAAGGATCGTGGATGCTGTCGAGCGCCTCTGCGATCCGCTCGTCCAGGGTCATGCCGCCTCGCGCCACACCGACCAAGGGGCGCTAATACCCTGCTCCCGCCGGTGCCGGGCGAAGCCATCGCCCACCTGCGCCCCCTGCAACTCCGCCACATCTAACCCCATCGCCCGCGCGTAATTGCCTCCCAGGATCAGCCGCTTAATCGGCTCCACGCATTGCGGCACCCCGTGGCGCGCCATCGTATCCTCGCTGAAGGAGAAGTTCCAGAATAGTTCCAACAGGTGCTGCGGGTGGACCACGGTGCAGCCTGTCGACCAGAAGATCTTCTCCGGTCCGCCCCACTGCATCAGCAGCGCCAGCGCCGCCTCGAACCGTCGGGGCGCCTGCCACAGCATGGCCGTGGTGGTTTCTAAATTGGCGTACACGTTAGGGAAGCGGCCCACTGCCATCGCCGTCTCCTCCACGAAGGCCATGCCCGAATGGATGATCTCGAACGCCATGCCGGGAAAAGTGTCCGCCGCCTGCTCGAAATCCTCGCCGATGCGGTAAGGTGCGAGCGGGACGGAGCCATTGGGCAGCGCCTTGTGGATGGCGATGGATTTGAGGCCATGCGCCTCAGCCCGCTCGATCAGCGCCAGCACCGTGTCATCGTTCGCCAGCCAGCGGCGGTAGGGGTTCATCTGGTGCGGGTAGAGCTTGACCCCGATCGCGCGCGGCAACGCTTCCACCTGCCGGTCAAGATCGTCCAGCACCGCCTGGCGCTCCATGGTCGGGTCCAGCCCGACATAGCCGAGGCAGCGCGCCGGATTGTCGCGGCACATCTGGTTGGTCTTCCACTCGGCGGCGAACCCGTCCTTGAACCACGAATCCAGCCGCAGCGTATGCGTGCCGATCAGGTCGGTGCGCGACTCCTCGAACATGGTTCGCACCAGCACCTGCGGCTCCATGTCGGCCATGTAGATGTCCTGCAGACACAAGGCGTGCGGCGGGCTGAGCATGGTGTGGAGGCCATAGGACATCAGATACAGCTGCTCGCCATAGCGCGAGGCGACGTTGGCTTGCGACAGGTTCAGCGCGTGTACCACCGCGTCGATGATGAACACATCGTCCGGGATCGGCTCCAGTCCTTTAAGCGATGCCGGCATTCATCCTCACCCGTCCTGTTTTCATCGCGGCAACCTAACCAGCCGCCAGCGCAGGCGAAACGCCTTTCGCGCCCGGCCTCATAACCACATTTCATGTGCGCTCGCCTCCCTGCCATTACCGCGCCTGTGGCCGAGCCGCCTAGCCTGCCCGCCAGTCAGGAGTTCAGCATGGCGACGCAGTTGCGCGAGAGTAACCGCCCTAATCCCGCCGCCCTGGTGCGGCCGGACGCGGTGCACCGTTCGGTCTATACAGATCCCGACATTTTTCAGCTGGAGATGGAGCGCATCTTCGGCCGCGCCTGGATGTACCTTGCCCATCAAAGCGAGATGAAAGAGCCGGGCGACTATGTCGTGCGCCACATCGGTTCGCAGGCGGTGATCTTGACGCGCGGTAAGGAGGGGGAGGTCAGCGCCATCTTCAACCGCTGCACCCATCGGGGCGCGACCCTATGCGCCTTCGACAAGGGGTCCGCGCCGCATGGCCACCAGTGCCCCTACCACGGGTGGATGTTCAACGCCGACGGGACTTTGCGCTTCGTGTCATGGCCGAAGAACTATGACGGCGTGCTCGACAAAAAGGATTTCGCAATCCAGCAGGTGCGGCTGGAGGAATATCGCGGCTTCCTGTTCGGCAATCTGCGAGGCGATGCCGCGCCGCCGCTGGTTGAGTTCCTCGGCCACATGAAATCATCTATCGACGATCTGGTCGACCGCTCCCCCGCCGGCGAGCTGGAGTGCGGGCAATATGTCCTGCGCCACTACTACCGCGCCAATTGGAAGATGACATTCGAGAACCTGAACGACACCATCCACCCCGGCTTTGCACACTCAGCGTCGGTCGTATCGGCCAAGGCGGTGGCGAACGAGGTAGGTGGGCCAGGCGCGATTGTTCCGACGCTGGGCATGATGCTCGCCAATGGCAAGCCGATCCAGTTCTTCCAAGATCTCGATATGGTGACCGCACCCGGCGGACACAGCTATATCGGCGGGCACATGGGCGCAGATTACTCGCCCGATACGGGTGATGGCTATACCCGCTCGCTGATCGAATACCACGGAGCGGAGAAGGCGCGGGAGGTGCTGTCGGTCGACCGGCACCTGACGCTGCTATACCCATCAAGCTTCTGGCACGCGCGTTACCAGACGATCCGCATCATCCGGCCCGTGCGGCACGACCTCACCGAGATGATCGGCTTCGTCTTTCGTCTAAAGGGCGCTCCGGAGGAGACTTACCGGAACGCCATCGAGTACTGCACGGGCGCGAACAGCGCAGCTTCTCCCGTCATCTCGGACGACCTCGAGATTTACGAGCGGTGCCTGCTGGGCAACCAGTCCGACGCGCGCGAGTGGATCCCGACGAGTAGGGGCCTCCACGAGGATCGCGAGCAAACGAACAGCTTCACCCGCATGCCCGCTACCTCCGAAGCGTATATCCGCAACCAGTTTGCCGCCTGGGCCGACTACATGGGGCAGGCATGACGGATCTGGTGGAGCGGTTCGTCCATCACGAGGCGCGGCTGCTTGACGAGCGGCGTTATGACGAGTGGACCGCCCTGTTCCTGTCCGACGCGCGCTACTGGGTGCCGGTCGCGCCCGACCAGCCGGGGCCAGAAGCAGGGCCGAGCCACTTCCATGATGACATCCAGGTCCTGAAGGCGCGCTGCCACCGGCTCGCCAATCCGCGCGCCTTCGGGGCCGAACCCGCACCGCGCACCGCGCACGTCGTGTCGGGCGTAGTTTGGGAGGAGGGCGAAGCCGGTGAGATCATCGTCTCATCCTCGCAGATCATGCTGGAATATCGCAACCGGGGCGGATTCGAGGCGGACCAGCGGATTTTCGGCGGCCGGGTCACGCACCGACTGCGCCAGGCGGAGGGCGCGTGGCGCATCGCGTACAAGCGGATTGACCTCATCAACGCGGAAGGGCCGTTCAACGCCATGCTTGCGCCGCTCTGATGGCGAGCCGCGCCGCGCCGATCGCCTGGATCGCCTATGGCTCGCACTGGGCGACGCCCTTCGTCCGCTGGCAGGGCGCGTTCGCCGAACTGCACTCGCTGCGCTTCGCCGCTTGGACCGCCAAGCGGGCGCTGGAGAAGCGGCGGGTTGACCTAGGCCGGATCGACAGCGGCGTGCTGGGCTTCACCGTGCCGCAGCAGGGCAGCTTCTATGGTCTTCCTTGGGTCACGGGAATGCTGGGGGGGGAACACCTTGCCGGGCCAACGATCATGCAGGCCTGCGCCACCTCCGCCCGCTGCGTTGCCCATGCGGCGGGGGAGGTGGCGGCGGGCCGGTCCGAGGCCACGCTGGTCATTACTGCGGACAGGGTCTCAAACGGGCCGCAGCTTGTCTATCCGCAGCCTGGCGCGCCCGGTGGCGCGCCGCTGTCCGAAAATTGGGTGCTGGATAATTTCGGTTCCGATCCTTTCGCGCGAGTTGCGATGGTCGAGACGGCGGAGAACTGCGCGGCAAAGTGGGGTATCACCCGCGAGGAGCAGGATGATGTCACCCTGCAGCGCTATGCCCAGTACGCCTATGGGCTGGCGGACGTCCGGGCGTTCCACCGCCGTTTCATGGACCTGCCCTTCGAGGTGCCGGACCCGCGCTTTGCCAAGGTGAATGCGACGCTGGACGGCGACGAGGGCGTGCAGCCAGCCGACGAGGCGAAGCTGCGCGTCCTGAAGCCGGTGCGCGACGGCGGCACCGTCACTTACGGCGGGCAAACGCACCCGGCCGATGGCAATGCCGGGCTGGTGGTCGCCAGCCGCGAGCGGGCAAGGGCGTTGTGCCCCAAAAGCCAGGTGGAGGTGGCGCTGCTCGGCGTGGGGCAGGCGCGGGTAGAGCCGGCCTTCATGCCTGCCGCACCCGTCCCTGCCGCCAATGCCGCGCTGGAAAAGGCGGGGCTCGCCATCGAACAGATCGATGCGGTCAAGTCGCATAACCCGTTCGCGGTCAACGACATCGTGTTTGCCCGCGAAACAGGCTTTCCGTTGGACCGAATGAACAATTTCGGCTGCTCGCTAGTCTGGGGCCATCCGCAGGGGCCGACCGGCCTTCGCGCCTTGATCGAGCTGATCGAGGAACTGGCCTCACGCGGCGGCGGGCGCGGACTGTTTCACGGCTGCGCGGCGGGTGACAGCGCGATGGCGCTGGTGGTCGAGGTAACGGGCCGGTGACGCCCAAGCTCCACCGGCGGGACGGCAGCGCTGTGTGGGTGCCTGAGACCACGGTGGCGGTGCTGGACCGGGCGGTTCGCGAGCGGCCTCACACAGTGGCAATGGTCGCGGGCGAACTGGCGCTCACCTATTCCGAATACGGCTGCGCGGTGGACCGGCTTGCCTCCCGCCTTGCCCTTGCGGGTGAGCGGGGCGGCACGGTCGCTATCATCCTGCACAACATGGCCGCAACCGCTATCGCCATGTTCGCCGCGCAGAAGGCGGGCCGGGTGGCGGCGACGCTGAACCCGGACTACACCGCCGCCGAGCTTCGCCCATTGCTGTCCGATGCCGCGCCATGTGCGGTGATCGCCATCCCGGCGGTGCTGGAGCGGCTTGGCAATGCCGTTGCGTCGGATGTGTTAGTCCTGCCTGTGGAGGATGACCTCAGCTTCTTGGCTTCGCTCAGCGGCAACGCCGCATTGGAGCTGGAACCGCCCCGACCTAACGATCTCGCCACGCTCCAGTTCACCGGCGGCACCACCGGCCGGGCAAAGGGCGTCGAGCTGACCCACCGCGCTGTCGCCACCAACATCGCGCAGCGCGAGGCGGTGCTGCCGACGCAATTCGGCGATGAGCGGGTGCTGTGCTTCATGCCGATGTTCCACTCCTTCGCCGCCGCCATGTGCGTGCACCTCGCAGCCTATACCGCGGGAACGCTGGTGATCCTGCCGCGCTACCGTCCCGACTGGGTGGTGGAGGCGATCGCCAGCCACGCTGTCACCCGTCTGCCCGCCGGACCCACGGTGTTCAATGGGCTGGTCGGATATGAGGGGCTGACGCGCGAAGGAACCAGGTCGCTGCGCTGCGCCTATTCCGGCTCGGCGCCGTTGGCCGCCGAAACCTTGACCCGCTGGGAGGCGCTGACAGGGGTGCCGATTTTCGAGGGATATGGGCAAAGCGAGGCGGGGCCGATCTTGACCTATTATGGTCCCGGCATGGCGGTGAAGCCGGGCGCAGTCGGGCCGCCGCTGCCGCTCACCGAGCTGCGGATCGCCGCACCTGCAGGCGACGCAGGCGAGGTGCTGACGCGCGGGCCACAGATCATGCGCGGCTATCGCGGGCTGCCGGAGGAGACGGCGGCAGCTCTCGAGGACGGTTGGCTGCACACCGGCGATATTGGTCGGATAGACGAGAATGGCGATCTCCACATCGCCGACCGCAAGAAGGACATGGTCCTGGTTTCCGGCTACAACGTGTTCCCGCGCGAGGTGGATGAGGCGCTGATGGCGCATCCCCAAGTTGCGGCGGCGGCCTGTGTCGGGGTGCCGGACAGCTACCGGGGAGAGCGGCTAGTCGCCTTTGTCGTGCCTCGCGAAGGTGGTGCCGTCTGCGCCGAAGCTTGTGCCAAATGGCTGGAGCAGCGGCTGGTGCGTTACAAACAGCCTGCCGAGTATCGTTTTACCAATGCGCTTCCCCAAACAGCGGCTCGCAAGATCGACAAGCAGGCGTTGAAGGTGCTGGCGATGGAGGAGGCACGGGATGTCGCTTGAGCAGGTAGCGGTGCTGCGCGCCGCCATTCTGGCGCGGCGGGCGGGGCCGCCGGCAACGCTGGAGCAGCGGCGCGCCGGGTTCGAGGCGCAGATGGCGGCAATACCGCTGCCCGATGATTTCAAGGCGCGGAAGGTGTTCATCCGCCCAAACCTTCCTGCCCTGATATGCGAGCGCGCCGGGGTGGCCCGAGACAAGGTGTTGCTGTGGCTACATGGCGGGGCGTTTGTCCTGGGCACGGCGGCGAGTTACCGGGCAATGGCGGCGCGGCTGGCGGAGGCGGGCGGGTGCCGGGTGCTGCTGCTCGACTATCGTCTCGCGCCGGAACACCCGTTCCCAGCGGCGCTGGAGGACAGCATTGCGGCGCTCGGCTGGCTGGAGGAACAAGGTTTCGCCATGTCCAGTGTCGCGCTTGGCGGTGATAGCGCAGGAGCGAATCTCGCACTGGCAGCAGCTCAGGCCAGACTCCGCGAAGAACAAGCGCCCGCCGCGCTTTGGCTCGTCTCCGGCTATCTGGACCTCACCCATTCTGGACACTCGGTCAACGAGCGCGCTGCGCGTGACCCGTTTGTCGATCCGGCCACCATGCCCGGCACCGCCGCGACTTATCTCGGCAATGCGGACGCCCATGATCCACGTGCCTCCCCGCTGTTCGGGCGGGTGGAGGGACTGCCACCTGCGCTTATTCAGGTGGGTTCGGACGAGGTGCTGTTCAGCGACTCCGAACGGCTTCATACCAGGATCAAGGAAGCGGGCGGCACCGCCACCTTCCAAGAATGGGCCGGAATGATCCATGTCTGGCCGCTGTTCGCCCATGCCATCGAGGAGGGCGGCTGGGCCATCCATCAAGGCGGTGCGTTCCTGAAAGAGACACTCAGTCGGCAATACTAAGCCCAGCTTGCCACAGTACGCGCGGGCGCTAAACTCACGCGTTTATGGAGCTGCGGCAAATCCACTACTTTCTGGAGATCGTGCGCTGCGCTAGCTTCGGCCAGGCGGCCGAGCGCCTCAACGTGACGCAGCCCGCCCTGTCCAAAAGCATCCGCAATCTTGAGCAATCACTTGGCGTGACGCTGCTTGAACGGCACCCCGGCGGAGTCATTCCGACCGATTATGGCAAGCTGTTCCTCCAATACGCTTCCCTCATCTCGGCCGAGATCGAACGCGCCGTGGCCGAGATAGAGCAGATGAAGGGCACCGGGCGCGGCGTGGTGCGGGTCGGCGCGGGCGCGACTATGATGCAATATGTCATCCCGCAGGCGGTGCGCGCCTTCGTGGCGATGGACGACACCGCATCCGTCACCTTCCGCCAAGGATTGCGCGAAGATCTGGTGGCTAGTCTTCGCAGGGGTGAGGTGGACCTGATCGTCGGCTCCATTCGGTCAGCCGAAGACGACGAGGATTTCCGGCGCGAAGTGGTGATGCGTGACGAGATCGTCGTCGTGGCCAATCGCGATCATGCACTGGCGGGCAGGGCAGCGGTGCCGATTTCTGAACTGGCCAAGCATAACTGGGTGCTGCCCGACAACACGGAAGGGGAGCGTGACCGGCTGACCCGCGTGCTGGAGGCGGCGGGACATCCGGCCCCCGCCTGCGTGATCTCCACGCCCTCATCCAATTTCATGGCCACGATGTTGCAGGACAGCGAGTATCTCAGCTATCTGCCCCGCGCGCTGATCCGGCAATGCCAGGACTATGCGCATCTCCAGCCTATCAGTGTCGCGGCGCCCATCTGGGATACGATCATGGTTGGTGTCATCTACCGGCGGCGCGGGGTTATGCTGGCCCCGGTTCGGCGGTTCATCAACCGGCTCGTGGAAGCCGGGCAGGCGATCGAGGTGGGCGAGGGGCAGCGGTTGGCGAGTTAGGTGAATACCAACCGCTCGTCTTGAACCGGTGGCGCTGCGCTTCCGCCGGATGGCTGGCACGACGCTTCGACAAGTTCAGCCATGAACAGGACGGGATTACTTCTCGTCAGTGTGCCACACCGGCCGCTCCAGCACGCGGTCTACTCCGATCCGCGTATAGGCACCCGGCCCATGCACCCGTCCAACAAGCTGCATGGCGAGCGGGTCCACCCGCATCCGCTCCGGGTCGAAGAACTCCTGCGCCAGGTGCAGGCCAACCGCTTCAGCCACCAGGATCAGCGTGGCAGGCGGGGCGTCGATATAGCTATGGAGGCGGCATTCGATGGCAACGGGCGCTTTCCTTATGCGGCGGGGCGCAACCAGGCAGCTCTCCGTCATGTCAGTTCCCGTCCATTCCGCCTCGTCCAGATCAGGCGGCGCATCGACGCAGGTGGCGTTCATCGCCTCCAGCTGCGGTTCGCCGACGAGATGGATTACGCATTCCCTCGTTTCGATCAGATTGGCCGCGCTGTCCTTCAGCCGTCCATCCGATTGCCGCATGGTGCCCAGCACCAGCAGCGGCGGGGCGGCACCCATCATGTTGAAGAAGCTATAGGGAGCGAGGTTGCCGATTCCGGCCGCAGAGCAGGTGCTGACCCAGGCGATCGGGCGGGGCACGATGGTCGAGGCGAGCAGCTTGTAACAAGTGGCGCCGTCCAGCTCAACGAGCCGGAGGAACGCCATTCCGCTCACCCTTCACTCTCGCGCCAGGCGACCGGAACCTTTGCCCGCCGGTCCACCTCCAGCCGAAACACGTCGGGCCGGGCGTAATGGCCGGTCACATCGAAGTCATAGCGCGCCTCCGCAATCTCGCCCGGATCGATTTCGGCATAAAGGATCGTCTCGCCAGAATAATCCGGTCCGGCCAGCACCTCGCCCAGCGGGCCGACGATCATGCTTCCCCCGCGCATCAGCACGGTATCGGGCGCATCGCCCAGCGCACACTCGTAATCGTCAGGGTAAGCGCCGCGCGTGATATGCTGGCAGGTGGACAGGACATGGCAACGCCCCTCCAGCGCGATATGCCGCATCGACGCCGCCCACCCGTCACGATCATCCGCCGTCGGCGCGCAGTAGAGCGTCACGCCCTGCCCATACATGGCAAGCCGCATGGCGGGCATATAATTTTCCCAGCAGATCACCGCGCCGACCCGGCCAAGCGCCGTCTCCGCCACCGGCATGGTCGAACCGTCGCCAAAGCCCCAGATCAGCCGCTCCGCCGCCGTCGGCATCAGCTTGCGGTGCTTGGCCACGATGCCCGCCACCCCGTCGATGATGAGCGCGGTACAGTAAAGCGTATAGCCATCCCGCTCGATAATGCCGATGACCGCCACCAACCGCGCCGCACGCGCCGCCTCGACCAGCGCGGCGATCTCCTCTCCCTCTATCGCCACCGCCCCGGCACGGTATCGGGCAAAGGCGGTCCGCCCCTCCGGCTTGCGCAACCCGACAGGCGTGCCGAACGATGCGCCTTTGGGATAGCCACCGATGAAGGCTTCGGGAAAGACGGCAAGCTTGGCGCCGTTCTCCCCTGCCTCGGTCATCAGCCGCACCGCTTTCTCGGTAGATGCCGCCGCGTCGAAAGGCACGGACGCCGCCTGCACAACGGCAGCGCGAAATGGGGCGAGCGGGCTGAAGGTCATGGGCGCGCTACTCATCGGTATGGGCGGAAGGTTTGACGATAGCCGGGAGATATTTTAAGTCTATAACAAATGGAGAGCCGCCGATGAACGCCCAGAAATTCGACCAGTATGCCGAGGATGTGGCTGGCCGCGCCAATGTCGCGGACACTCCCGAACTGCGCGCCTATTACGCGCGGCTGGCGGAGCTGGGCACCGGCGCACTGTGGACGGTCGCCAATAAGATCGAGCCGTGGGAGCCTGCCTCCACCTCGCAGCCGATGCTGTGGCGCTATGCCGACCTGCGTGCCGACGTGCTGCGTGCGCTTGACCTTGTGACGCCGGAGAAGGCAGGGCGGCGGGTGGTGTATCTGGAGAACCCCGGCAGGGGCGATGTTGTGGCGGCGGTCGGCTGGCTATATTCGGGCCTGCAGGTGATGAACCCCGGCGAATGCGCGTCGAGCCATCGGCACTCGGCATCCGCCCTGCGCTTCATCATGGAAGGGTCGGGCGCCTATACGGTGGTCGACGGGCACAGGGTGACGCTGGGCGCGAATGATTTCGTGCTGACGCCCAACGGAACATGGCACGAGCATGGCGTGGCCAAGGAAGGCACAGTGTGCATCTGGCAGGACGGGCTTGACATCCCGCTGATGAATGCCCTGGAGGCAAACTTCTATGAGGTACATCCCGACCTCAGGCAGGCGGAAGGGTTCCCACTAGACGACACGACCGCCAGCTGGGCGGGATCGGGCCTCAGGCCGCAGAGCGACGGATGGGCCAAGCCATACTCGCCCATGCTCAAATATGGGTGGGGCCCGACCTACGAGGCGCTCTGCCGCCTTGCCGGCAGCAGCGACGGCTCGCCCTATGACGGGGTCATCATGGACTACGTCAACCCGGCGACCGGCGGGCCGGTGATGCAGACGATCGGTGCGCAGATCCAGCTGCTGCGCCCCGGGGAGCGGACGAAGGCGCACCGGCAGGTCGGCAGCTTCGTCTATCAATGCGCCAAAGGCAGCGGATACTCGATCATTAACGGGCAGCGGTTCGACTGGCGGGAGCGGGACATCTTCGTCGTGCCCGCCTGGATGTGGCACGAACACGCCAATGGGAGCGAGCGCGAGGATGCCTGTCTGTTCGCCTTCCACGACTTGCCGGTGATGCGCAGCCTAGGTCTCTACCGCGAGGAGGCGCTGGCCGACAATGACGGGCACCAGCCGCTCGCCGCCTGACCTTCTAGCAACCTTCGGGAGAATTCATGCGCCTTGTCACCTATCGCCGCACCATCGACGCCGCCGCCTGCCTCGGCATTTTGCAGGAGGGGCAGGTCGTCGACCTGGAGCGGCTGAGCTTGGCTTCCGGCGTGGCGCTGCCGGACACGATGCTCGACTTCATCGACATGGGACCGGACGCGGTGACACTGGCGGGCGAGTTGCTAGGGCGCGGGGTGCCCGCAGGCGCGGCACTTCCGCTCGGGAATGTCCAGCTCCTCGCCCCCATTCCCCGCCCGCGCAAGAATATCTTCGGCATCGGCCTTAACTATACCGAGCACGTGCGCGAGAGCGCCCAGTCCCTCGACACCTCGCCCGACTTGCCGCGCCAGCCGGTGATCTTCTCCAAGCCGCCAACTTGCGTGATCGGCCCCGGCCAGCCCATCGAGCATGACGCGACCATCACCCAACAGCTCGACTGGGAGGTGGAGCTGGCCGCCGTCATCGGCACGCGGGCGAAGCGGGTGGCGCGGGCGGACGCGCTAGCCCATGTGTTCGGTTACACCGTTATCCTCGACATGAGCGCGCGCGATTGCCGCCGGGCGGGTCAGTGGATCTATTCCAAGGGACTGGACACCTATGCTCCAATGGGACCGTGCATCGTCACCGCCGACGAGATACCCGACCCGCAGGTGCTGGACCTGTCGCTGACGGTGAACGGCGCGGAGAAGCAGCGGAGCAACACCGCCTATATGCTGTTCAAGGTGGACGAGCTGATCGCCGATCTCAGCCAAGGGATTACCTTGGAACCAGGCGACATAATCGCCACCGGAACGCCCGCCGGAGTGGGGGCGGGGCGTAACCCTCAAGAGTTCCTGTGGCCTGGCGATGTGGTGGAGGCGGAGGTGGAGAAGATCGGGCGGCTCAGGCACCCGGTTGTGGCGGTCTAGCGTCTTTTATCCTTGCGAGCAGCCGAAGGCAACGCGGCAATCCAGGGGGCGGCCCAGAACTGCCCTCAATTGTTTCGCTCCGCTCGCTACGATGAGAGTTTGGTCGAATTGACACCTGCCTGCTCCAGCATCGCCTTTTTTATTTCGTCCGGCCATGGCGCTGATTTGTGCTGATCGAGATCCATGCACACCAGCACCGCCTCACCCTGCAACTTGACTGCGCCTGCTACGTTGGCGGCAAAGCCGTAACAGCAACTCGACCGCCCAATCTCCCGCACCCTTATAGTAATCTCCAGCAGGTCGCCCAGAATGGCCGGAGCAGTGAACTTCACTTGGAGGCTGACCGTAGGCGTGCCGAGCCGGTGGTGGAGGTGCAGGTTGCGAAAGTCGGTGCCAAGGTGGGCAAACCAGTCCTCCACTGCCGCATTCAGCAGTTCGAAGTAGCGCGGATAAAACACGATCCCCGCCGGATCGACATGGTTGAAGCGGACGGGAAAGCGGGCGGTGAAGGGCTGGTTCATCCGGTGCGCCCGATCGCCTGCTTCAGCGCGCCTAGCAGCCGGTAAAGCTGCGTCTGGTGCGCGCCCGGCAGGGTAGCAAACGCTTCGGCAATCCAGCCGTGATGCGCCGCCGCCAGTTCGCCGAACCGCGTCTGCCCCGCTGCTGTGAGCACGGCGATGGAGGAACGCCGGTCGGTCATAACGGCGCGCGTCTCCACCAGCCCCTCCTTCTCCAGCTGGCGCACGATGGCCGTCACATTGCCGTTGGAGACCAGCAGTGCCTGCGACAGCGCGCTCATGGTCAAGCCGTCCGGCTGCCGGTCCAGCGCTGCCATGATGTCGAAACGCGGCAGGGTCGTGCCGAATTGATCCGCGAACCTGCGCCTCAGCCGCTTTTCCAGCATCATGGTGACGGATAGGAGCCGCAGCCAGACGCGCAGCTCGGCCGGCCCTGCGGCCTTGTCCAACTTTTCGCCCGTCACAATGGTGCGCCGCCGCTTCCGTGCGGGGCTGATCGTCGCATCGTTACCGCTCATGTTTCAGGCTCTCAGGGATTGCGCCGCCTTCTGCCCGGCGCGGCGCAGCTGCTCGTGTCCGGCGTGGTAAGGTGCGGGGATGAACTGGCGCCGCTCGTCCGCCTTGGCAGCCTCGTGCAGCGGCAGCGCAGGGTTGGCGAGCAGCGGCCGGCCGAATGCGACCAGGTCAGCGCGGCCGGCGGCGATGATTCCGTTCGCCTGGTCGGCATTGGTGATGTTGCCGACCGCGATCACCGGTACATGAGCCTCGTTGCGGATCCGCTCGGCATAGGGGGTCTGGAACATGCGGCCATAGATGGGGCGCGCGGCGGGGTTCGTCTCTCCGGTGGACACGTCGATCATGTCCGCCCCGGCTGCCTGGAAGCGGCGGGCTATCTCCACCGCATCCGCCGCCTCGATGCCATATGCGCCGGACCAGTCGGTCGCGGAGATGCGGACGAGGAGCGCCTTGTCCTTTGGCCAGGCGGCACGCACCGCCTCGACTATGCGCAACGGAAAGCGCATTCGATTGTCAAGCGGGCCGCCATAATCGTCCTGCCGCCGATTCATTAGCGGGGTTATGAAACTGGACAGCAAGAAGCCGTGCCCCGCCTGCACCTCCACCATGTCGAACCCGGCCTGGTCGGCGCGGCGCGCGGCAGCGGCGAAAGCGGCGGTGACGCGGTCGAGGTCCGCTTGCGTCGCTTCGGCAGGTACCAGCCCACCTGCGCGCCAAGCATGCGGAAAGGCGGAAATGATTGGCCACGGTTCAGTCAGCGGCTCGTCATAGCCGCGTCCGTTTTCCGGCACCCGGCACGCGGCCCTCCCTCCCGCATGGCCTAGCTGCGCGCAGGTGAGTGCCGCACTGTTCCGGTGAACGAAGGCGTTGATCTTGGCCCATCCCGCGACCTGCCCGTCATCCCACAGGCCGGGACACGCCGGAGTGGCACGCCCCTCCGGCTCCACCGCCACCATTTCGCTGATTAGGAGGCCCGCGCCGCCCAGGGCACGTGCGCTATAGTGGACGAGGTGAAAGTCGCCCACCATTCCGTCTACTCCGGCTTGATAGGTCAGCATGGGCGCCATTACAAAGCGGTTCACCAAAGTCTGCTCATGGAGGTGGAAAGGCGTGAATACCGGCCGTCCTTCGTCATCTCCGCCAGGGTCGGCCTGTCGCCGGAGCCAGCGCTCCATCTCCTCCAGCCATGCAGGATCGCGCAGGCGTAGGTTTTCATGACTGACCCGCTGGCTGCGGGTGAGGAGCGAATAGGTGAACTGCTCCAGCGGGAATTGGATGGTTCGATCCAGTTCCTCAAACCACTCGGTTGAATTGCGCGCCGCATTCTGGATGCGGAGCACCGCGAGGCGCCGCTCCTCCTCATACTCTTGCAAGGCGCTCCGCAGCGCTTCTCGCCCGTCCAGTCCTGGCTTCCCGACCACCTCGGCCAGCTTGATCGCGTCCTCCAGCGCCAGCTTGGTCCCCGAACCGATGGAAAAATGCGCGGTATGCGCCGCGTCGCCCAACAGCACGACGTTGTCAAACGACCAGCGTTCACAATGAACGCGGTTGAAGCTTATCCACGCCTCCGGCCCCTGTAAGTGCGCGGCATTCGACATCAGGCCTTCGCCATCGAGATGGGCGGCGAAGATACGCTCCAGGCTGGCGATGCAGGCGTTCCGGTCCATGCCGTCAAAGCCAAGACCTGTCCAGGTTGGCGCGCTGCACTCCACGATGAAGGTGGAGGTGTCCTCGCTGAATCGGTAGGCGTGCGCCCAAATCCACCCGGCATGCGTCCGTTCGAAGATAAAGGAGAAGGCGTCGAACAGGCGATGGGTGCCGAGCCAGATGAACTTGTTGCGGCGTTGCTCGATTTGAGGCCCGAACCGGCCCTTGTGCGCGGTGCGGAACAAGCTGTTCACCCCATCGGCGGCGACGATGAGATCGAAATCGGCATATTGGGACAGGTCGGCCGAACACTCCTGCTCGAAATGCAACCGCACTTTCAATTCCGCCGCGCGCGCCTGCAGGATTTGAAGAAGGTGCCGCCGGCCGATGCCGATGAAGCCGTGCCCGCCCGACGAGATGGTGCGTCCTTCAACAGTCACTTCGATGTCATCCCAGTGGGCGAAACTGCCAGCGATCGTCCGCTCGCTGACCGGGTCGGCGGCCTGCAGGTTCTCGAGCGTCTGGTCAGAGAAAACGACACCCCAGCCGAACGTATCGCCCGCCCTATTACGTTCAAAAACGTGAACTTCACAGGCCGGGTCGCGCAGCTTCATCAGAATGGCGAAGTACAGTCCGGCCGGACCTCCGCCGAGACAGGCAACTCGCATAGAAGCACTCCTGCAACTTGTTTTAGGTATAAAACAGTTTTGAAGCCTGTGCAATCGGGCATTATGAGCCGCCCAGTTTCGATGCGTCGCTGGGATGCGATGTGGCAGTTCAGATATCGAAAGTAGCAGGGATTGCCGTTGAGCCAGAAACGGTATTCCTGGATGACCCGAAGGGCGGCGAAGCCACCTAGCTTTGGACGTTGGCATGACCGAGGCGAACTTCTGAAGTCCCTTCATCTGACGGAACAGAGGTGGCTCGGCAAATCTGCACAGTAGGTTAAGTGGAGTTTCTGCCTGAAGGCGGCCGGCA
>LXQI01000024.1:0-15964 GCA_001683845.1 Erythrobacter sp. ANT-B3C2
CGACTCGCACGCCAACCCCTTGGGGGGAATCCCTAATCGGACTCAACCGTCAGGCTCTATCCACTAGGGTTACCATCAGCAGGAACAGCTTGGCGCCGGTGCGAGTAGTGGGAGCGAACATCATCGCGCCCTAGCAGGCGCTATCGGTCCCCGGGAGAGGCAT
This sequence comes from Erythrobacter sp. ANT-B3C2, assembly GCA_001683845.1. Classification (GTDB taxonomy): domain Bacteria; phylum Pseudomonadota; class Alphaproteobacteria; order Sphingomonadales; family Sphingomonadaceae; genus Croceibacterium. The sequence continues at coordinate 164 of LXQI01000024.1, forward strand.
TCGACACGCTTGCTGATCGTCTTTGTAGCCACGGGCTGGGTACCAATACGGGCATTTTTGGCATCCGCCCTGCCTTCGGCCTCGACGCCCTTGCCGCGCGTCGCGATTGTAGGTTGCCGCAATGACCCAAATCTTCGGTTGTGGACAGCCGCGCAGCGCCATCGCACTTCGCCTTGTGTGCCTCTTGCCCAAGGCTCAAACCCGGCCCCATCCGGTGATCTCCGGGCCGGCACTTTACCCGAGATGGAACAGCATCTATAGCCCGCCGTCCACCCCCTCACCGGTTTGACCCTTTCCGCACATGAAGAAGATTATCAGTGTTTTCTTGCTGCCGCTTGCTCTGTCCGCTTGCGGTGAGAGGGAGCCATTGCAGTCGACCTCTCGCCTGACTGTGGTAGAAGGGGAGCGGACCCTGCCCGCGCCTGTGCGAAGCGACCTGACCGCACCCGACCGACCGGCCTTGATAGGCCCTCTCGATACGATCGAAGTCGATGTCTTCAATGTTCCCGATCTTGCCCGCGAGATGCAGGTTGACGCCAGCGGCCGCATCTCGATGCCGCTGGTCGGCACGATCGATGCTGGCGGCAAGACTTCGGCTGAACTGGCACGCGACATTCAGGATGCGCTTCGCGGGCGCTACATTCGCAATCCAGAAGTAACGGTCAACATTCGCAGTTCAGTCAGCCAAGTGGTCACCATTGACGGTCAGGTGGTAGAGCCCGGGCTCTATCCGGTAACTAACCAGATGACACTGCTGCGTGCGGTCGCCTCTGCTAGAGGCCTGTCCGAATTCGCGCGCGAGGGTGACGTGGTTATCCTGCGCACGGTCGAAGGGCGCAGGATGGCAGGGCTCTACAGCATAGAGGCGATCCGGAGAGGCACCTATGACGATCCACCGATCTACGCCAACGACGTAGTGGTGGTCGGGGATTCGCCGCAGAGGCGCCTATTCCGCGACTTCATTGCGGTGACCCCACTGCTAGCGGCGCCACTCGTCGCGTTCCTGCAATAAGGTTTCGGCGAGCGCCATGAACATGATTTCGTCCAGACTGGGGAGCGGCGGCGCTCCCGTCCCGCAGCCGGCGCCTGTCGCGCGGCGAGAAACCGAGGCGGAATCGATGCCGCTGATCCGGCAGTATCTGCGCATCGCATCGCGTTGGCGCTGGGTAATTGCAGGCGCGGTGGCGGCCTGCGGTCTGCTGGGGCTGGTAGCCACCTTGTTGATGACGCCTCAATATACAGCGATATCGACGATCGAGATTTCGCGTGAATCTGATCAGGTAACGAACTTTCAGGGCGTCGAGCGCGAGACCGGCGTTGCCGACCAGGAGTTCTACCAGACGCAATATGGCCTGCTGCGCTCGCGCACCTTGGCCGAGCGGGTGGCCGCGCAACTGCGGTTGATCGACGACCAATCCTTTTTTGAGATGTTCGGCGCACCCGCCGATGATCCAGCTTTTGAGTTAAGCAGTGGCCGCTATCCTGCGGGCGCCCGGGCGGCGCGTCAGCGGATCGCGGGCCAGATCTTGCTCGACAATTTGAGTATAGAGCCGACCCGCCTTTCACGTCTGGTATCAATCCGTTTCACTAGCCCTGATCCGGCGTTCTCGTCCTCCGTCGCCAATGCTTGGAGCGAAAACTTCATTCAGACCAATCTGGAGCGCAAGATCCAGGCCACCTCCTATGGGCGTGACCTGCTCCAGCGTCAGCTGGCCGAATACAGGGAGCGGCTGAACGACTCGCAGCGCCAGCTCGTCGCCTATGCCTCCAACCAGCAGATCATCAACCTGCCGGCCCAGTCGACCGGCGATGGTACCACACAGGAACGCTCGATTGTCGCGGACGATCTGGCCGCGCTCAATGCCGCACTGACCGAGGCGACAGCAGACCGGATCCAAGCCGAGGCACGCTCCCGGCAGGCCGGCAGCTCCGGTGCGACCGTTGCAGCACTCGCGAACCCGGCCATCAACAATCTGCGCCAACGCCGGGCGGAACTGGCGGGCGAGTATCAGCAGCTGATGGTACAGTTCGAGCCAGGCTACCCCACTGCACAGGCGATCCAGTCGCAGATCAACGAGCTCGATCAGGCGATCGCGCGCGAAGAAGCGCGCGTGTCCGGTTCGCTTCAGGCCGGTTTTCGAGAAGCAGTGGCGCGCGAAGCGGCGCTGCAGAGCCGGGTCAACCAGCTCAAGGGCGATTATCTCGATCTGCGCCGGCGCAGCATCCAGTACAACATATTCCAGCAGGAGGTGGATACCAACCGCGTCCTGTACGATGGCCTGCTCCAGCGCTTCAAGGAGATCGGCGTCGCCGGCGGAGTGGGCGTGAACAATGTCGCCATCGTCGATCCGGCCGATGTCCCGCAGGAGCCTTCGAGCCCGCGCCTGCTGATCAACCTGCTGATCTCGATCCTCGCCGGCGTGATGCTGGGCGCCGCCCTCGCGCTGGGGCTGGAACAGATCGACGAGGCGATCGCAGACCCCGCCGAGGTGGAACGACGGCTCGGCCTGCCGCTGCTCGGCTCGGTGCCCAGGGTGGAGGGGGAGACGCCCAAGGAGGCGCTGATGGACCGCAAGTCGGAGCTGTTCGACGCCTATCTGGCGATCCAGACCAATCTCGGCTTCACCACCGAACACGGCGTGCCGCGCTCCTTCGCGGTCACCTCCACGCGCCCGGCGGAGGGCAAGTCCACCACCTCGCTGGCGCTGGCCACCACGCTGGCGCGCGCGCAGCGTAAGGTGATCCTGGTCGATGGCGACATGCGCTCGCCCTCGGTCCACCATCTGGGCAATGTCGGCCACGAACGCGGCCTCAGCAATTTCCTCGCCGGCGAGGACAATATCGAGAGCCTCACCTTCGAGATGACGGAGCTGGGCTTCACCGCCATGTCCGCCGGGCCGATCCCGCCCAATGCGGCCGAGCTGCTCACCGGCAACCGCCTCTCGGTGCTGATCGAGCGGCTGCTGCAGACCTACGACCATGTGGTGATCGACAGCCCGCCGGTGATGGGCTTAGCCGACGCGCCGCTGATCGCCGGCCGGGTGGAGGGTGTAATCTACGCGGTCGAATCGCAAGGCATCCGCTCGAGCATGGTCAAGACCGCGCTAGCCCGCCTGGCGAGCGCGCATGCCCATGTGATCGGCGGCGTGCTGACCAAGTTCGACGCGCGCAAGGCCCATTACGGATACGGCTATGAATACGGCTACAGCTACGGCCGTGACGAGGCTGCAGCGGCGAAAAACACCTGATGGACGGCCAGCGCCGCAGCAGGCCGGCGGGCCAAACCCGAGAATCCTGGCCGCGGGAAAAGCGGAGCCTGGCGCAATGGGTGGTGCGCGGGGTGCTGGCGGTGGGCGCGGGGTTTCTTGCTCTCAACAGCCTTGGCGCCTCGCTGGCTAATGTGCTGGTCAAGACCGACCCGGCCCGGGCGCACATGCTTTCCCCAGGCAGCGGGCATATCACCGCCGATCTGGCCGAACAGCGCTTCTCGCTCGAACCCGCCGCCGATGCGCAATCGCGCCCCGCGCAGCTCGCGCGGCAGGCGTTGCGACAGGATGCGACTGCAGTGGAGGCGCTGGGCGTGCTCGGCCTGCAGGCGCAGATGCGCGGCGACGAGGACGAGGCGCGGCGGCTGTTCACCTATTCGCAGGCTCTCTCGCGGCGCGAGCTGCGCTCGCGGGTGTGGGCGATTGAGGAGGCGGTGCGTCGCGGCGACATCGGCGGCGCGCTGGAGCAATACGATCTTGCCCTGCGCACCTCGCGCGCCGCGCCAGACCTGTTGTTCCCCGTCCTCGCCTCGGCCGTAGCCGAGCCCCGCGTTCGCGCCGAGCTGATCGCGGATCTGGCGCAACAGCCGGGCTGGGGCGAAGCTTTCATCTACACTCTGGCCAGCTCTGCTCCCGATACCGAGGCGAGCCTTCGCCTTTTTCGTGAGGCCGAGCGCGGCGGTGTGCCAGTGTCCGAACTTGCGCGCACCACGCTGGTGAACGTGCTGGTCTCACGGCAATCCTTCGAGGACGCTTGGGCCTATTACGCCAGCATCCGCCTAGGAGCGGACCGGCGGCGCTCGCGCGACCCGAACTTTTCGCTGGCGGCCGAAACCACCGCCAGTTTCGACTGGGCCGCCATCAGCAGCGCCGGGGTTTCCGCCACCATCCAGCCTGGCCAACCGGGTGGGCTGGTCGATTTCTCGGCCGCGCCCAGCAATAGCGGCGTGGTGCTCCAGCAGCTGCAACACCTGCCGCCCGGCGCCTATCGCCTTGAAGGTCGCAGCAGCGGGCTCGAGCAGCCCGAGCAATCGCTGCCCTATTGGGCGCTGACCTGCCAGGACGGGCGGGAACTCGGGCGCGTTCCCCTACGCCCCTCGCCTCCGGCATCGGGGGAGGGCGAGGCTGGCGTGCCCTTCAACGGCCGCTTCACCGTGCCTGGGAACTGTCCGGTGCAGACGCTTGCGCTGATGGTCCGCCCGTCGGACCAGATCGCCGGCGTTTCCGGCCAGATCCACCGCGTCCAGCTGGCGCCGGCGCGTTGAGGATAAAGAAGACGATGCTCACAGCCCCGGCCCTGCGCTATGCGGCCGCTGTGCTCGCGCTTTACCTGGTGGCGGCAGCGCCGGCCTTCGCGCAGGACCAGGAAGCGCCAACCGCCAAAAGTTACGAGCAGCTGCAGGCCGAGCAGGCAGCCCGCACGGCAACAACAGCCGTCGGCGAGGTTGGCCAGCGGCAAACGCGCGAAGACGATCCGACCAATGTGGCGCCCTTGGGGCGTATCAACAGTCGGGTCGAGAACCGGGTGCAGAATCGCTTACGCAACCGCATCGACCGCTACTACGACCCGCTGGCCAACGCCGCCTCTCCCTTTGAAGTAGCCGGCGATCGGGCCCGCACGGCCGGCCGCCGCGCGCCGCCGCCGCGCTGATCGGATTACAGCTCCGGTCGACTAGGGGCATTCCGCAGCCACTATAGACTGGCCGAGCGGGCGGGCCTGCTATCCCAAAACGCCTTCACCCCTGCAAGGCCCGACTCCCTCATGGATACCCCCCCAACTCTACCACGAGTGGATCCTGTGGATCGGCGACACCACGGGGTTGACCGATGCCCTGCTCCACATCCATGCCGGGCTTGCCATCCTACAGTTCGTGCGCGTGGTCAGCCGCCGCTCGCTCAGCACCTGCATCCCATTCTGGTTCGTGCTGGGGCCGAGCTGGCAAACGAAGTGATGGATTATCTCTTGTCCGGCCTGCTCGTGGAAGACACGCTGGCCGATATCGCCAACACGCTGTTCTGGCCGCTCGTCATCAGCCTGGGCGTGCGGCTGCGGCCGCTGGTGGTCTCACATGAGGAGCCCGTTTCCGGCTCGCTCACTAGCGCTTCGCCGCCCGCGTCGGAACCGGGCGGCCCGGGCCGAGAATGATCGCGGCGTAACAGCGTTGCGCGCCGCCTGAAAGGCCGCTCAGCCCATCACACCCCCGTTAGCCGAGTCACGGTAACCGCACCGCGCCGGTCCCAATCGTACTGCAAATGGTCGCCCTGGCGCACCGGGAGCGGAACCGCCTGCGGGCGGAACAGGCTGATGTTCGTGCCTTCCTCCTGGCGCACACTGTCAGAGATCAGCCCGTCCTCGCCCGGATCGTTGTCCGGCCATCGAATGCCCGCCGCATAGGCCTGCGAGGCGCGATAATCATCCAAGGCATAGAGTTCGGGATGGCTGGCCTGCGCACCGCGCAGGTCGAGCAGCGCGTGATCGAGCGTGGCGAGCAGCTCGCGCAACTGGATAAAGGTCGGCAGCCTCACGGCGGAGAGTCTGAGCCGGCGATCGTTGTGGTAAATCGTCTCGGCAATCGCGGTGGCCTGATCCATCGCGGCGTACCAGGCGCCCAGCGTGCGATCGTTGAACCGTCCCCCGGAGGCGCTGCAATGGAGGAAAGCGGCCATGACCATGCTCGCGCCATCATCCCTGCCGCCCGCCAGCAGCGATCCCGCGGGCAGGCGACCGAGCGCGCCCATGGCGGCGTTCAGGCGCGGGTTGGTCGCCTGTTCGAGTTCAAAAGCGATGCGCAATTCGGCCTCGTCGTCGCAATAGGCGTCGAACACGCCCATCGTCGGGTAGCGGCTGTTGATGATCCGGTGCGAAAGCCCGCTGATCGGCGAGCGGGCAAAGCCCGTCATCGAATGCCGCGCCAGGCATCCAGATAAGCACGCGTGTCATGCAAGCCGACGATCCCACTTTCGATCATCCGCGCGATCGGGGGCTGGCCGTGAAAAGGCTCATCCCGGTTCTCGCCAGTGAGCCATTCGAGGCCGGAGGCGTCCCGCGCGAAGACCAGCTGCAGGCCCTTGTCGATCCCCAGGCAATAGGAGATGCGCTCCATCTGGTCGCGGCCGAGCTCGCCCCGGAAGCCGCCCTGCCCGGCCTCGCGCTTCCAGCGCTGGAAGGTCGAACGCGGAAGATCACCGAGCAACGCCCGCTGCTGCTCCCCATCCAGCCCCCAGCGCGCGGTGATCCGCAAGAACAGCTTCAACCCAGTCGCCGAGGCCTCCCTCCGCCGCTGGGCGGAGGCGAGAATGTCCCCGACGGCAAGCTGTGGGACGCGTTCGGAAAGTTGGGTTGCCATGTCTTCGCGATTGTTGCTTATGGAACGTAATGTGCCATTTGATACACGCTGCGTCAATATGGCCGCCAAGCACGGAACCCGTCTTTCGAAGTTTGTGTATGATAATGTCTTTTATCGTATGCTCACCCATAAATCCGCGGAGGTGGAGCGGGTGCGGTTGGCCTGAGGAGTTGGATCAGTGCGTTCAGCCCAATGCACCCTGCCCGAAGAGCCGTTTTGCCCTCGCCCATCATTGCGCTAAGGAGAACAGGATGGATCTTCTCCCCAAGGACGGTCGTAAGGACACGCCAGTATGGAAGGCCGGCGGCGAAACACTGGCCGAAAGAGTGTTCCAGGGCCTTGAACGGCTGCTGCTGGCCATCGCCGCGATCATGACCCTTCTTGCCGCCATGGCGGAAGTTATGTCGGTTTACCAAGATCGCACGATCGATCTGGCCGATATCCTGCTGATGTTCCTCTATACCGAGGTGATAGGGATGATCGCGGTGTTCTACACCGGCAAGGGATCGCTGTTCGTCTTCCCGATCTTCATCGCCATTACCGCGCTGGCCCGCCTGATCGTTTTGCAGGGCAAGGACATGGCGCCCGAGAACGTGGTGTTCGAAGCCGGCGCCATCCTGCTGCTGGCGCTGGCCGCGCTCGTCATTACCCGCATCCACACGAAGTGATCGCGCTCTGCCCGCGCCGCTCCGCTACCGTCCCGCGATGATCGCACGCAAAGCCCTGTCCGCTGCCGCCAAAACCGTCGCCTGGCGGCTGCTGGCGCTCCTCCTCGCCGGTTCGCCCCCGCGGTCGCGGCTCAGGCCGAACCGCCGCGGATCATCTTCGACACCGATCTGGGCGCCGATGCGGACGACCTGGGCGCCCTCGCCATTTAGCCGAACGGCCCGGTGATGGACTGAACTCGTGGAACAGTTCGACAGCTTGCCTCGACATGGGAACCTGATGCGCCTTGCGCATTTTCATTTTGCCGGACGGGATGATCCACAGCGCGCTTTCCAGATCGACCTCACACCATTCGGCGTGTCGCAATTCGCCGGGCCGCACGAACACATGCGGGGCAATTTGCAGGGCCAGCTTAGTAATGCCGCTACCCTCATATCCATCGATGGCACGCAGCAGTTCACCGACGCGCTTGGCATCGGTGATTGCGCCATAGTGCGTTACCTTGGGGCCGGTGAGCGCACCGCGTAGATCGCGAGTAGGGTCCGAACGAAGGCGCGCCGTGGCGACCGCATAACGGAAAACCATGCTCGCCAGTTGCAAGGTCCGACGGGCGCTTTCCAGATTACCTTTCGCCTCGATCTTACGCACCGCCACCAGCACATCTGCAGGCTCGATTTCCGAAATGGCCAACTTGCCGATAGAGGGGTTCAGCAGAGACAGAAGATACTCGCTGCGCGTGGCTGTGGCAGGCGACCACCCCCTTTCCCCATCTCGCTTTCGCTTGGCGCAATACTCGGCGGTAATGGCGGCAAAGGTGTCCGCAGCCTTTATGCGTGACCGCACCTTGTCGCGCTGCTTCTCGCGCGAAGGGTCGTTGCCTTGGGCAATCAGTGCCCGTGCTTCCTCGCGACGCTTGCGGGCATCGCTGAGGCCGATCTCGGGATATGCTCCGATTGCCAGCAGCTTCTCTCGTCCATCAATGCGATATCTGAGCCGCCAACGCTTTCCACCCGCAGGCGTGACCAACAGGAACATGCCGCCGCCGTCTGCAAGCTTGATCGCCTTTTCGCCGGGCTTCGCATTCCGGATCGCCACGTCTGTCAGCGCCATATCTCGGCCGGTCCCTTTGAGGATACACCCCCTAACGATACCCCCAGCCGTGGGGGTACTTCTTAGACCCTGAGCGCATACCCCCCAATCATACCCCCACCGATGGGCGGCTGGATGCGAACGCGGGTGAACGCTTGCGGCCTGATGGGCGCTAAATACCGTGGATTTCCGGGGCCTGTCTAGATGAATGCGAACATACGCGGACAGGAAGGTGGAGCGGGTAGCGGGAATCGAACCCGCATAGCCAGCTTGGAAGGCTGGAGCTTTACCACTAAGCTATACCCGCCCGCGGCCATCGCAAATGCCACTGCCAGCCGTTGCCCGTCAAGCGCGGGCGTCAGCTAGGCCTCATCACGCCCGATCCCGTCAACCAGACGAGGCGCCCCTTTTGCAACGCAATCGGCACCCGGCCAGACCGCGCCGTCGAACGCGCCAGGCCCACCGCGAGGCCCGCTACACCACGCCGGCTAGACCCGGCGAACGTCGTCCGGATCGGTGGCGGGAGCCGTCAGCGCCTCACCCTGTGCGCCACCCTGCGCCGAACCCGACGGCACCGTCTCTGCGAGCTTGCGATCGAGCCCGTCCCTGCGGCCCGCGGACTTGGACGGCGCCCAGATCTGCTTCTTGGCGAACCAGGCGAGCACGGTGGCGAACAGCAAGAAGCCGATCACCGGCCAGCCGGTCTGTTTGCGCTTGATCAACGTGGGCTCAGCCGTCCAGGTGAGGAACGCCGCAACGTCCATCGACATCTGGTCGATCGTCGGAGCAGTGCCATCGGCATAGGTCACCTGGCCATCCACGATGATCGGGGGCGACATGGCGATATTGAGGTTGGGAAAATAGGGATTGAAATAGAGCCCCGGTGGTGTGCTGAAATCGGGCGAGGCTTGGCTGATGGTGCGCCCATCGACCTGAAAAGTCGCCGGGTCGCGATAGCCGGTCAGTAGCGAGTAGACATATTCGCTGCCGTGATGCCGCGCCTTTGTGATCAGCGAAAGGTCGGGCGGCACGGCGTTGTTGTTGGCCGCCGCCGCCGCAACGTCGTTCGCATAAGGACGCGGGAAATAGTCTGGCGGGGTGCCCGGCTGAGTGGTGGGCTCGCCAGTGTCAGGGTTGATCCCTGGAACGGACCAGCTGGCCGCCTCGGCCTTCACCTCGGCCTCGCTGTAGCCAAGCTCGGCCAGGTTGCGGAATGAAATCAGCCGGATCGAATGGCAGGCGGCGCAGACCTCCTTGTAGACTTGGTACCCGCGCTGCAGCTGCGCATAATCCCACTGACCAAACGGGCCGTCATGCGAGAACTCGACCTCCTTTGGCGGCAGCGTGAACTGGTACTCGACCGGCTTCTCGCCCCAACCCTCGGTGAAAACCGTATAGGCGCCGACCGCGAACGCGATCAGCGCCACAAAGGCAAAGCCCAGCCCGATAACAGGCCCAACGAAGCGGATCATGGTGTCGTCTTTCCTCGCGCGCTCAGGTGGCCGGCGCCGTGTTCTCGCCCAGCACCGCCTTCTTGTCCTCCCCCAGCACCGCCTCGGTGATCGAGTAGGGCAGAGGTTCCGGCTGCTCGATCCACGAGATCAGGGGCAGGAACACGAGGAAGTGCAGGAAGTAATAGGCGGTCGCGATCTGGCTGAGCATCACATAGGGCTCCTCCGCCGGAGCGCCGCCGGCCCAGAACAGGATCGCCATCGCGGGAATCAGGCCGAACCAGAAGAACTTGCGGAACAGCGGCCGGTAATGGCCGGAGCGCACCGGCGAACGGTCGAGCCAGGGCAGGAAGAACCACAGCAGGATCGAGGCGAACATCGCCAGCACGCCCCACAGCTTGGCCGGCAGAATGAAGTCGAAGGTGAAGGCGCGCAGGATCGCGTAAAACGGCCAAAAATACCATTCGGGCACAATCTCCGCGGGCGTCGCCAGCCGATTGGCCTCGATGTAATTGTCCGGGTGTCCCAGAGCGTTGGGCAGGAAGAACACGAAGGTCATCAGCAGCAGCAGGAAGATGCCCAGCCCGAAGCCGTCCTTCGCCGTGTAGTACGGGTGGAACGGCACGGTATCGCTCTCTGCCTTCACCTCGACCCCGGTGGGGTTGGACGAGCCCGGAATGTGCAGCGCCCAGATGTGCAGGATCACGGCACCGGCGATCACGAACGGCAGCAGGAAGTGAAGCGAGAAGAACCGGTTAAGCGCCGCATTGTCCGGCGCGAAGCCGCCCAGGATCCAGATCTGCAGCGGTTCGCCAACCATCGGGATGGCGCTGAACAGGCCGGTGATCACCTGCGCGCCCCAATAACTCATCTGCCCCCAGGGCAGCACGTAGCCCATGAACGCAGTCGCCATCAGCAGCAGGAAGATCACCACGCCGATCAACCAGATCATCTCGCGCGGGGCCTTGTAGGAAGAATAGAACAGGCCGCGGAAGATGTGGATGTAGATCACCAGGAAGAAGAAGCTGGCGCCGTTGGCATGCACATAGCGCATCATCCAGCCCCAGTTGACGTCGCGCATGATGTGCTCGACCGAATCGAAAGCGACCAGCGCGTTGGGCGCATAATGCATCGCCAGCACCACACCGGTGACGATCTGCAACATCAGGCAGAACCCGGCGAGCACGCCGAAATTCCACATGTAATTGAGGTTGCGCGGCACCGGGTAGCCGGCGCCCACCGCATTGTAGACGAAGCGCGGAAGCGGCAGTTTTTCGTCCAGGTACCGCATCAGCGGTGCCTTCGGCTGATAGGCGCGGGCCCAGGGGAAGCTCATGCGTTTGTCTCCCGCCTCAACCGATCACGAGCGTCGTGTCGGAAGTGAACTCATAATCGGGCACCAGCAGATTGGTCGGCGCCGGGCCCTTCCGGATGCGGCCGGCGGTATCGTAATGCGATCCGTGGCAGGGGCAAAAATAACCGTTGTACTCGCCCTTGTTCTCGCCCTCAGCCACGCCCAGCGGCACGCAGCCCAGATGGGTGCACACGCCCATGGTGACAAGGATGTTGGCATGCCCTTCCTTGGTCCGCTCGGCCAGCGATTGCGGGTCGCGCAGGGAGGAGATCGGCACCGCAGCGGCCTCTGCGATTTCCTGCGGGGTCAAGTTGCGCACGAACAGCGGCTGCTTGCGGAACACCGCCTTGATCGCCTGCCCAGGCAGGAGCGACGAAATATCGAGTTCGGTGGTGGCCTGTGCCAGTACGTCCTTCGACGGGGCCATCTGGCTGATCAGCGGGATCAGCACCATGGCACCGCCAACGCCCGCCGTGGACACGGCGGCAATGCTGATGAAGTCGCGCCGGCGAACCCCGTCGCCGTCCACTTGTTCATCGACCATCGCACCCGTCGCGCCGGGTTGTCCGCTGCCTGAAGGGGTTGCCATCGCCATGCCTTAGCCTGCCGCGCACCGGCGGGGCAACGGCCCCGCGCACGGCTCCGAAAATAAGATAAGCCGCCGGCCGAACCGATCCCACGGGCGACGCCTGGCGCGGCTGATAGACGAGGCGCCGCCATGTGCCAACAGGCATTTTAGGCCGTATTGAAACGCCTCAGCTAAGCCCAATCAGAGCGAATTGGTGCCCGCAGGCCGGTTCGCCGCGATGCACCGCCCGGCGATAGGAGAAGAACCGCCCGGGCGCCGCATAGGTATCGAGCCCCAGCACCTCCACCGTGCCCACCCCGCAGGCGCGCAGTCGGCGAGCGGCATAGCCGGCCAGGTCGAACTGCCAGCGGCCGGGCACGCCCGGGGCGAAGAACGGCGCGTCCTCGGGCGAAAACCCTGCGCGGAACGCCTCATCCACCTCGTAGCTGGCCTGCGCGATCGCCGGGCCGATCGCCGCAACGATCCGCTCGGCCCGCGCGCCGATCGCCGTCATAGCCGACACGGTGTTCTCGAGCACGCCACCATGGGCCCCGCGCCAGCCGGCATGGGCGGCGCCCACCACGCCCGCCTCCCGGTCGGCGAACAGCACCGGCGCGCAATCGGCGGTGATGATGCCCAGCAGCAGCCCTGGCCGGTCGGTCACCATCGCATCAGCCCGCGGCCGCTCGCCCGGCCAAGCGCCATCCACGCGCACCACATCGGGCGAGTGAATCTGGTACACGGTCACCAGCTCCGCCCCCGGCCGCACCGCCTCCACAGCGCGCCGCCGATTCTCGGCAACCGCCTCCGCCGCATCCCCGGAGCCGAGGCCCACGTTGAGCCCGGCCACCCGCCCTTGCGATACGCCTCCGCGCCGCCCGAAGAAACCATGTGCCACTTCGCCTTGCGCGGCAGCGCGCAGCACCTCGACCGGTTCGGCGTCCCCCTCAACCAAGGCTGCGGCTGACCTGCTCGTGCGTGTCGCGCGACAGCCGCGGTGCGGCGGCGATCCGCTCCAGCTCGGCCCGCATCAGCGCCGCCCGTTCGGGCTCAATGCGCCGCCAGCGGCCGAGCGGGGGCACGAAGCGCGCCGCAGTATGCGGGTTCAGCGGGTCGAGCGCCAGGATCAGATCGGCGATGATGCGGTAACCCTCGCCGCTCGCCGCGTGGAAGCCGTGCGCCGCCCCGGTGAACGGCATGTAGAGCGAACGCACGCGGTTGGGGTTCTTCAGCGTGAAGTCGGGATGCCCGGCCAGCGCCTTTACATGCTCCAGCAGCGCCGGGTGCAGCGATTGCGCCTGCAGCGCGAACCATTTGTCGATCACCAGCGGATTGCCCTTGTGGCGCTGGTAGAAGTCGATCAGCGCATGGGTCCGCTCGGGCGTCTTCAGCCCCGCCAGCACCATCAGCGCGCCCTGCCGGTCGGTCATGTTGTCGGCGGCGCGATACTGCGCGGCGGCCAACTCGGCGCCGATCGCGGGCACCCCGGCGGCGAGGAACACCAACGCCTGCGTCTTGAGCTTGCGCGCGCCCCGGGCCCGCGCATCGAGCGAATAGGGCACCGCCGATGCTCGCTCGTGCATCGCCTGCAATTCGTTCTTCAATTGCCCGCCCAGCCAGGCCTTGAGCCCCTCGCGCTCCGCGTGGATCGCCGCCGGATCGGCCACTTCCATCTGCTCGGCGAGGTAGGAATGGCCCGGCAGGATCATCAGCTCGCCCCGCATCAGATCGTCGAGCGCGTTGTCGGCCAGCGCCGCCGCCATGGCGGTGCCGATCGCCGCGCGCCCCTCGGCCCGCTCCGCCTCGCCCAGCGTCCCCTCCACCGCTGCCTTCAGATGGCCGACCACCAGGTCCTGCATCGCCTCATATCGCGCAAAGGGATCGTCATCTCGGGCGGCGAGAAACACCAGCTCGTCTGCCGAAATCGCGCGCTCGATCGCCACCGGCGCGGAAAAGCCGCGATTGATCGAAAGCACCGGCCGGGTGGCGAAGCCGGGGTAGGTAAGGCTCGCCTCCTCCTTGTAGAAGATCTCCAGCATCTCGCCCGCATGCCGCCCGCTCTCCCGGTCGAACAGCGCGATCCGCAGCGGGATCGGCACTGGCTGCTTGTCCGGCTGGTGCGGCGTGGGCGGCACGCTCTGGCGCAGGTGCAGCGTTGCCATGTCGCCCTCATGCTCCAGCCGCACATTCACCCGCGGGGTGCCGGCCTGCGAATACCAGCGGCGGAACTGCTCCAGCTCCAGCCCGGCACCCTCCTCCATCGCGCGGATGAAATCCTCGCAGGTGGCCGCATCGCCATCATGCCGCTCGAAATACAGGTCGCAGCCCTGCCGGAAGCGCTCGGGGCCGGCGATGGTGCGCATCATGCGGATCACCTCGGCCCCCTTGTTGTAGACGGTGGAGGTGTAGAAATTGCTGATCTCGCGATAGGAATCAGGCCGGATCGGATGCGCCAACGGTCCGCTGTCCTCGGGGAACTGCACCGCGCGCAAAACGCGCACATCCTCGATCCGCTTCACCGGCTCGCTGCCCACATCCGCGCTGAACAGCTGGTCGCGCAGGACGGTAAAGCCCTCCTTAAGCGAGAGCTGGAACCAGTCGCGGCAGGTGACCCGATTGCCCGACCAATTGTGGAAATATTCATGCGCGATCACCCCTTCCACCGCGTCGAAATCGCCGTCGGTGGCGGTCTGCGGGTCGGCCAGCACATATTTGGTGTTAAAGATGTTGAGGCCCTTGTTCTCCATCGCCCCCATGTTGAAATCGCTCACCGCCACGATGTTGAAGCGGTCGAGATCGTATTCGCGGCCGAATGCCTCCTCGTCCCAGCGCATCGAGCGCTTGAGCGAATCCATCGCGTGCTCGGTGCGTTCGAGATCACCCCCGTCCCCGCCCGTGGCGCGCACCCAGATGGCGAGGTCCACCGCGCGGCCGCTCATCGTGGTAAAGCGGTCGCACCGCGCCACTAGGTCGCCCGCCACCAGCGCGAACAGATAGCTCGGCTTCAGCCAGGGGTCGTGCCATTCGGCCCAGTGCGTGCCGTCGCCCTCCTCGCCCGCATCGACGAGGTTCCCGTTGGAAAGCAGCACCGGAAAGATGCGCTTGTCCCCGCTCATCCGCACGCGATAGCTGGATAGCACATCGGGCCGGTCGGGGAAGAAGGTGATGCGCCGGAAGCCCTCGGCCTCGCACTGAGTGCACAGCATCCCGCAGCTGGCGAACAGCCCCATCAGCTGGCTGTTGACCGAAGGATCGATCCGCGTCTCGATGGCAATTCGGTGGTCGTCACCCGGCAGGCTCACCAGCAGATCGTCACCGTCAATCGCCCAGCTGTTGATCGCCTCGCCATCCACCTTCACCGACAGCGGAGTGAGGCCGTCACCGTTGAGCCGGATGGTGGGCGAGCGGTCCACCGCCGGGTTGCGCCGCACGGTCAATTCGGAGCGGACCAGCGTCTCCTCCAGCCCCAGCGTGAAATCGAGCTTGATCGCCGGCACCTGCCACGGGAACGGCCGATAATCCACGCGCCGGAACAGCGGCGGCGCCTTGGGCTCGGGCGCGGCATCGGCCATGGTCGGGTTTCCGTCGGGCGTGGCGGGGGTGCGGGCAATGTCCATTCGGGCGGGGCTCTGTCTTGTTTGTGGTTTGCGGTTAGAACGCGCCAATGGCGCATCTGTTCATCTTCGGCCTCGGCTACAGCGCGCAAGCGATTCGCGCGAGCGCGCTTGCGCTCGGCTGGCAGGTTAGCGCCACCGGCCGCGCCGGCGATCTGGCCTTCGACGATGAGCCGGGCGTACTCGCGAGGCTCGCCACCGCCACCCACATCCTCTCCAGCGTGCCCCCGGCCGAAGGCACGGACCCGGTGCTCGCCCGCTACGGCGACGCGCTGCAGCAGATTTGGCTCGGCTACCTCTCCTCCACCGGCGTCTATGGCGATGCCGGCGGCGCCTGGGTCGATGAAAGCACCCCGGTGGGCACCTGCCGCCGCTCCGCCCGCACCGAGGCAGACGCCGCATGGCTGGCGCGCGGGGCCCGGGGGTTCCGCCTGCCCGGTATCTAC
>LXQI01000024.1:16021-29414 GCA_001683845.1 Erythrobacter sp. ANT-B3C2
GCCTGCCCGGTATCTACGGGCCGGGCCGCAGCGCGCTCGACCGGGTGCGGGAGGGCCGCGCCCACCGCATCGACCTGCCCGATCAGGTGTTCAGCCGCATCCACGTGGAAGACATCGCCAGCGGAGTGATCGCAGGGCTCGCTGCCCCACCCGGCGCGTACAATCTTGCAGACGACCTGCCCTGCAGCCAGAAAGGGGTGATCGAGGAAGCCTGCCGCCTGCTCGGCCGCACCGTGCCCCCGCTGCAAACACTGGAAGAGGCCGCCCTTTCGCCGATGGCCCGCGGCTTCTATGCCGAGAACCGCCGCATCGCCAACCTCAAGGCCCGCCGCATCCTCGGCTGGCGCCCGCGCTTCCGCGATTACCGCGCCGGCCTCGCCGCATGCCTCGCAGACAGCTACAAACTGCGGCCCCGCAGCGCCACGACAAGCCCCGCGAGCGCCAACACCGCCCCGCCGATCGCCAAGCCGGACCATTTGTAGCCTTCGAACAGCGTCGAAAGCGCCATCGCCACGACCGGCGTCAGCACCCCATTATACGCCGCCCGCCCCGGCCCGATATCGCGGATGAGACCGAAATAGAGCGGAAAAGCGACCACCGAACCCAGCACCGCCAAATAGGCCACGCCGCCCCAATATCGCGGGTCCGCCGGGAACACCGGTGGCCCGGCCACGGCAAACGCGAAGATGATGTCAAACAATGTGCCCCACAGCATCGCCCAGGCGAGCAACAGCAGCAGCGGCCTTTTCTGCGCCACGGGAAGCGCCTGCATCACGTTGGCGCACGACGCGGCCAGGATCCCGCCCACCGTCAGCGCGACTCCCAGCCCGACATTCACACCCTCGGGCGCGGCCAGGAATTCGTGCATCAGCAGCAGCACGATGCCGGCGAGCGCAATCAGCGTGCCCAGCACGAATCGCGGCGTGATCGGCGTGCCGAGTGCGATCCGCGCCAGCACCGCATTGGGCAGCATCAGCAGGCCGAACAGCACGGCGACCACCCCGGAGGTCACGTAGAGTTCGGCGGGGTAGACGAAGTTGAAATTGGCGAAGAACTGAAAAAAGCCGATCCCCGCCGCCATCAGGTGGCCGCCCAGGGTCATAGTGAAGCCGCGCCGCAGCCGCGCGGCCAACAGGAACATGGCGGCCGTCGCGATGGCGAAGCGATAAGCCACCGACCAGCTTGGCGGGACCGCATCCAGCTGGTCCTTGATCACGAACCAGGTCGAGCCCCAGATCAACGCCACCAGCAGGAACGGGACCGCGATCCGCGGCTCCAGCAAGGCATGGCGCCTGACGCTCATGGTCACAGCGCGGCCAGCGCCCCAGCCAGCGCGCGCGCATGCTCCTCGCGCGTGTCCCACCCGGCCACGAACCGCGCCGCATCCGGGCCCCAATCATAGAAGCCGAAGCCTTGGCTTCGCAGCACCGCGCGCTCACCCGCGTCGAGCGCCACGAACACCTCGTTCGCCTCCACCGGATGCAGCAGGCGGCCTGCGGCCCCCTCGGCCAACAAGGCGGCGGCCGCATTGGCCGCGCGCGCATTGGCCAGCCACAGATCATCGTCGAGCATCGCCAGCAATTGCGCCGCCAGAAACCGGCCCTTCGATTGCAGATGCCCGGCCCGCTTGCGGCGATAGCGCGCCACATTGGCCAGCGCCGGGTCGAAAAATACGATCGCCTCCGCGCTCATCCCGCCGTTCTTCACGCAGCCGAAGCTGAGCGCATCCATGTCACCGCACGCCGCCGCCGCGCCTTGCCCCAGGAACGCCGCCGCATTGGCGAAGCGCGCCCCATCCATGTGCAGCCCCAAGCCCCGTCCGCGCGCCAGCGCCGCCAGCGTGGCCAGCTCCTTCGCCCGATAGACGCGGCCATATTCGCTCGGCTGGGTCAGCGTCAGCGCGTGTGGCTGCACCTGGTGCACATCGTCGCGAATCGCATCCAGCACCGCCGCCACGCTCTCGAGGGTCAGCTTCGCGCCCTTGCCCTCGGCCAGCAGTAGCTTGGCGCCGTGGAGAAAGAAGCCGGGTGCACCGCCCTCGTCCATCTCCACATGCGCCTCGCGGTGGCACACCACGCCCCCGTGCGGTGGCACCATCGTCGCCAGCGCCAGGCAATTGGCCGCGGTGCCGGTGGCCGCCCACAGCACCGCCACCTCGCGCCCGAACAGCGCGCCGAAGGCCTCGTCCAAGCGCCGGCTCAGCGCATCGCCATCATAGGGCGCATCGGCCGCGTCGGCCGCGCGCAGCGCCGCCCACACGCGCGGATGCACCGCCGCCGCATTGTCGGAGAGGAATTGCATCGGAACGCCATGGCCCGCCCGCTGGTTAGGCGCAAGAAGGAGCATTTGCATGGCCGAACGCATCGCAATCACCCGCACGGACGAAACCACCCACGGGGCCTATCGCGCCGAAGTGCCCGGCGCCGCCCGCCCGGCAGAGCTGACCTGGGTGGCCAGCGGCAACGCCCGGGTGGCCGAGCACACTTTCGTGCCGCCGGAAGCGCGCGGCGGCGGCGTGGCCATGCAGCTGGTGGAAGCGCTGGTGGCCGATGCGCGCGAACACGGCTTCACCATCGAGCCACAATGCAGCTACGTCGCCGCCGCCTTCTGCCGCAACCCGGATTGGGCGGACATCCGTGCGAAAACCGCCAGCTAAGAGCAAGCAGCTGGAAACATCGGCTTTTTCGGAACCGAAACGGCCGCCCACCCGTTGGTTGAGTGAATGGCTTGATGGTGCTGCACCGTGCAGCCGGTCGCTCGAGAAGCCCTAGTGTTTTTCGCGACCCACCAGCCGCAATCCACCCGGATCTCCAGGCGGGCATCAGCCGAACTCCAACCGAAAGGGATATCATGAACCAGGGCATTACCCTCAACCGCACTCAATCCACCGCCGGCGAGCGCAACCGCCCGCTCGAGCGTGACGAAAGCAACAACCTCATCGGCTCGAACAAGGTGGAAGGCACAATCGTCTATGCCACCGATGGCGAGAAGATCGGCAGCGTCGATCATCTGATGATCGGCAAGCGCTCGGGCCGCGTCGAATATGCCGTGATGAGCTTCGGCGGCTTCCTCGGCATGGGCGAGCGGTTCCACCCGCTTCCGTGGGACGCGCTAGACTACGATACGAACGAGGGCGGCTATGTTGTCGGCATCGACAAGGGCCGGCTGAAGGAGGCCCCCTCCTTCGAACGCAACAGCCAGCCCAGCTTCGATCGCCAGTTTGGCGAAAGCGTCCACAAATACTACGGCACCACCTACTGATCGGGTGAATCGATAGCAGAAAGGGCCCCGGTACCCCCGGGGCCCTTTTGCTGTCCGGCAAGCTGCGAGAAATCGATCTCCGCGATGCTCGCCAGCACCGCCTCGCGCAGCGCCCGCGCTTCGGCCAGCTTCATGCCCTCGATGGACAAGGTCCCGCCGGCGATCCCTAGTAGCAGGTCGGCATAGCCGCGACGCTGCGCCAGCGGGCCCTGCCGGATCTCCACCGATTGCAGCTTCACCCGGCTGGCCACGTCGATCCGCGGCGCCAACCAGCCCCGGCGCACATGAATATGCCGCGCGTTGAGCGCGTACCGGTCATACCGCCAGAGGAACCAGTGCCGCAGCATCACCAGCGCGGCCCCTGCCCCCAGCCCCAGCGCCAGCAGGTGCGGCGTGGCCCGGCGCCCGGCCGCCTCCCACTCGTCGCCCACCCCGGCCCAGCCCAGCGCCACCACAATGGCCGCCAGCCCGGCCAGCAGCACCAGCGGCAACGCGCCGATCAGCGCCGAATCGAATCGGTGCCGCCCGCTCGGCCGCCGCCACGGCGTGTCCGGCCCCGGCAGGGCGAAACCGGTGATTGCCGCCACCGGCGCGATCTCGCCCATCCGGCCGAACGGCACCACGGTGTGGCTAGCGGCCTTGGCATCGCTCGCCAGGCTGACCAGATCGAGCCCGTGCCAGCCAAACCGCCGCCGCACGATCCCGGTGGTCAGCTTCAGCGCCTGCACCCGGTGCAGCGGCATGACGACATCGGTCCGCGTCAGCAGCCCGCGCCGCCGCCGCAGCCCGCGCACCGTATCCTCCAGCCGGAAGCCATAATCGCGCAAGGTCGTGCGCACGATGCCGGTGGCCAGGCCCACCAGCGCCAGCGTCAGCAGCGCAAGAGCCGCCCCCGCCGCCTTCACCGCCATGCCCAGCCCCCCCAGCAGCTGCGCGGGCAGGTCGGCATGCTCCTGCCAACCGTCCGGGTCCCACGGATCGAACGGCAGCAGGAACTCGAATTGCTGCGCCACGCCGAACAGCGCCGCGAACACCACCAGCGAGAACTCGAACAGCCCGAAGGTCAGCAGCCTTCCCGGTCCCATCGCGAACAGCACCCGCTCCGGCGGCTCGGCGGACACCACCGCCGGCTCCCCTGCGACGGCCGGCTCGCCCGCCTCCCGCTGGCGCAGGCGCACCGTCTCGCGCAGCCGCTGGCCTTCGGCCCGGTCGACATAGGCCAGCCGCAGCTCGTCCTTGCCGCCCGCGCCGGTTTCGAAGCGCACCTCCACCAGCCCGAGCAGCCGCGCGATCGGCGCCTCTTCGATCGCAACGTCCTGGATCCGCTCGAACGGCACGGAGCGCGCGGTGCGGCTGATCAGCCCGCGCTCGACGCGAATATCGTCCTCGCCAATCCGATAGCGATGGTGCCGCCAGGCGAGCCACGCGCCGACCCCGTTGAGCACCAGCACGCCCAGCACCAGCAGCGCGAGAATACCGGCATGGTCGATGATCTGCCGCCCGCCCACAACCACCGCGATGATCGGCAGGATCGCGCGCTGGATGCCGGAGAGCAGGCGCGCGAGGAACCCCAACCGGTGAGTCCGCCGCCACCCGTCGTCCGCCGGCGCGTCGGTCGGCTGCTCGCCCCCCGGTTGCTCCGTTGCCACCAGCTCCCCCGGCGCCAGCTCAGCCCGCGCATGATCCGACACCGCCCTCTCGGCCGGTGGGGGGATCGTCTCGGTCACAGCGTCTCGCGGGTCACGTGCGCGCGGATCGCCTCGCGCATTGCCAGCGCGTCGCCATGCGCAAGGCCCGGCAGCGAGACCGAGGAATTGTGGTTGCCCGCCGTGTGCAGCACCAAGGTGCCCAGCCCATAGAGCCGTTCCAGTGGCCCCTGCTCCACGTCGATATGCTGCACCCGGCCGAACGGCACCACGGTGTCGGAGCGGAACAGCAGCCCCCTCGCCACCCGTAGCCGGTCCGCACCCATCGCATAGCCGCGCGCCTGGTAGCGCCGCAGCGGCACCCGCAGCACCGCCAGCCCACCCACCACCAGCACCGGCAGCAGGAACATGCCCCGCGGCAGCAGCCCGGCCGACTCCAGCACCAGCGCGGCCACAACCACCGGCAGCAACCCAAGCGCCCAGGCGATCCGCACGACCTTGACGAAGTTGCGGTGCAGCGGGGTCAGCGCATCGGGGTCGGGCTGGTCTGCCGGTGGGCTGGCGCTGTCCATGGTGTCGTATATTAACAACACACCGCTAGGAGACAAGCGCCGCGAGCAGCAGTTTTGCAGCTCGTTTAAATCCGGGTTGCGATCGGCCTGCGGCGCGCTTGGCCATTGCGGAGCGCTCGCATAAGCGGGGCGACCAGGGATGAGGTCTGGTCTGGATGATCGCTTGATCCTCTCGTTCAAGCTGCCGAGCTGAAGTACCTCGGCTGCACTGCGTTAGCCGTCAGTAGACCGACCATTCGCCCAAGTGTGCTTTAACTCGTTACCCGACCGAACCGAGACGCGCTGCTTTTGCTAGGATTTCGACATTCGGCAAATCGATGGCGGCTAATCGCCGATCACCCGGAACAGGACCAAAGGTAAGAACAATAGGATATTGCCTATTGAGCAAAGTAAATCAACTCGAGCTAATCTCGAAATAGATAGGATTTCCGATCATCAGTAGCTGTCCTTGACGATCACGCACGTTGATCCTGATCCATTCCCAGCCCATTTGAACAGGAACGGCAAATTCACGCGCAGTGCCTTCGACATCTGGAACGCTCCCACCGTTCTGGACCACCTCGATCAGGCACTCGTCGCAAGCTTCTAGCGCAACCCTGAAGTCAATGTGTCCAGGCCGCGCCAGCGTCACCTTGCTGCCCATTGGCACGGTGGCCTCGTCGATCTGAGCTTCAAAATTGAGTGACCTCTCGATAGAGCCGGTCACATCGACGAACGCGCGCCCCTGTCGCAATCCTTCCAGCAAAGCGGGCACCGAAAGGTTTTCGGCCCAGATTGCCGTCACAATGCCGCCAATGGCACGCGGGTCATCTCCTGCCAGTAAGGCATCGTGGTTGTCGCTGCCGCCGATCGCCGTCAGTCGATAGCCTTCATTCAGTCTCGCGTGCCAAAACGGGATTCCCGATAGAGGCGATTCTACAATGCCGTTTGCTGCTGCGACTGCACCTCCGTTCACAACCTCAATCGCCGTGACCAGGTGCCAATCGGTGTTCTCAGCCGTCCAACCGCAGCCCATGCAAATCTCTCCGGATGGCAGGCTTGGATGGTTCACCGAGACAACGCCGCCAATGCGGTGAGCAGCTTCAAGCAGGGTATTGGTGTCGGCCATGGCGTCGCTACCGACGCGGAAATCCAGCTTTTCCGTCGAGCCGAACAAGTTCGCGTGCCCGAAGAAGGTCGTAATCTCCCGGCCAGGGAGCAGGAGTAGCTCGTCATAGGACGGTTGCAGCGCCCGCATTTCGGCAAAATGCGAGGTAGCGTTGTGCTCGGTGATAGCCACGAAATCGAGGCTTCTTTCTGCGGCAGTCTGGACGCTACGATAGAGCGGGCAAGGTGCGTGTTGGCCACTTTGGGTATCGCAGCTACCGTCGCTATGCGCTGTGTGACTGTGCAGATCGCCGCGATACCAGCGCGCAGCCGTCCGCAAGGGTGCTTGAGTGAACCCTTCGGCCATATTCTCCTTGCGCCGGAAGGTAATCTCCGCCTTCCAGTTTGAGGCGACCCCGTTGCGAATATTGGGTACCCCCAAGATGAGCAACCAAGTTCCCTCAGCAATAGGTCCGGGAATATAGGAAGGCGTTGCCTCGCTTTCGCCGATGGTGAAACTCGCTTTGTTTCCTCCACTCCACCCGCGAATACCGTGAGGATCGGCAACGCCGAGATCGATCACAGTCCTATTCGAACGGTCGTATTCGAAGGCGATTGTGACCGAGCTGACGTCTTCCGGAACGGTGAATGGCTGCGAGATATATGTCTCGTGATCGGCACCGGTGATGGTGCCCTCCAGCACAACGTCTTGCGCTGCTCCACCGACCGCTCCGAAGATTGCGAGTAGAAACGCAACCGTGACACGAAAGCTTTCCATCAGAAAGTCACGGACACGGATGCGCGGAAGGTGCGCCCGAAGATGGGGCGTGCGACGTAGAACTCCGATCCAGCATCGCCGGCGATAAAGCTGCCAGCCCGTGGATTGCCCTCGGTTAAGCCGATTGCATTGTTGATGTTATCGATGTGCGCAGTCAGCTGAATATTATCGGTAATCCGCGCAAGCGCATTTGCGCCCAGAACCGTGAAGGCGGGCAACTCGGTGGAATTGGCCACATCGGGAAAGCGCTTTGTGAAATGCTCGATCTGCCCTTCCAACCTGACGCGTCCTCCGAGCAGGTTCAGAGCCGGCACCGCCCGCAACATCAGTTCTGGAATACGGATGAGTTGATTACCGTCGAAATTCCTCTCGACGAGCTGGCCGCCAACAACCTCGCTAAAAACAAAGCCCTTGTATTCTGCGTTCTGATAGGTCCCCTGTACGAGCAGATCAAAAGCTTCCGTCGGTCTGACAAGCGCCTCAACTTCTACGCCGAAAGTTTCTGTGTCCGCGCTGGCCCGCCGCTCCTCAAACGACTGAGTTGCGTTGTTGAAAGAAAAATCCGTAAATCGGACACCTTCAAACTTCGTCCAGAATCCCGTAGCGAAGATACTGAACAAATCACCATCGTATTTTAAGCCAAGTTCGGCTTGCTTGATCGGCACAGGTGCCTGATCGTCGCGTGTAGGACTGCCATTATACGCCCCCGCGCTTGGCAAGGAGAATGTGTCGGTATAGCGTGCAAAGACTCCGGCGTCGGGCATGAATTGATAGTTGGCCCCCAAAGTCCAACCCCAATCGTCGAAACTTTGATCGACCGGCGTGAAGACACCCGTGCCAGTCGACACATTATCATCCGCAGCGGTTGTCGGATCACCCAGATTGACTGTCGTCACCCCCTCGACCAAGCCCGAGATCTCGGTGCGCTCATAGCGCCCAGCGAAATCGATCCGGAACTTCGGGGTAACCTGCCATTCGTCTCCGGCATAGAAAGCCAGCGCGTTCACATCCATCCCGACGTTATTGTAAAGCGAGCCGTAACGAAGAAAGCCATTGTCGGTGACGCCAAAGGCATCGTTCCCCGCAGCGTCCACGATAACGACGTCTAGGCGTCGTGCCTGGTCGGCGACCTCGAGCAGGGCCGTGCCCATGTAACGGTCGAAGCGATACTCATAGGCCGCCAAGGTTACACCGATGGCGAAATCATGTATGCCAGCCATTTCGAATTCTTGAGTAAGGCGAGCATCCAGGATCATCTCTTCAATGGGGACGCTGACCGAAAGGAGGTTGCCGAAGATGATGAGCCCATTGCCATTGGCATCGGCAGGAAAGGGCGTGCCATCCGTCGCATAACGCAATTGAACTGCCGCTGCAGGAACACCGCTCGATGTAGCGACGGACTGGGCGAAAGCGGCACCTGACTGGATTGCTCCTGACGGAAACAAGGCGTTCCGCAAAATGTCCGCATCGCGGTATCGCGCTTTCACATCGAGGCCTGTGCCACCGCCGAAATCAAACTCCCCGGTCAACGTCAATTTGAGCTGCTCGGTATGGCTGCCTTCGGTGAGATCAAAGCCGAACGGACCGTCAGGCGAAGGAATGTTGACGAACGCATTCCCCGGACCCGCCAACGTACCGTTCTGTGCATCGAAACCTGGCACTTCGGCGATATTGCCGTCCTGGTCGAAGGTCAGCGGAACCGGCAGATAAAATGCCACTTTGTCATCAAGGTATTGCGCGTCGAACGTGATCGAAGCCCCCGGCGCATCGAAGCCGACGGTCGCACGGATCTGGCCGCCTTCATTGGCAGTAAAGCCCGGATCGCGGAGCCCATCATTTTTCCGATAGAAACCGCCGACGAGCCAACGAAAGCTGCCCAGCCCCATATCATCAGCGCCACCGCCATAATAGGCGTCCACGCGGTGGTGATTGTAATCGCCATATTCGTAGGAGAGGTAGCCGCCCGTTCCCTCACCGCCCTTGCGCGAGATAAAATTGACGACCCCGCCCGGGGCATTGGGAGCAAAGATACTGGCGGGACCGCCGCGGACGGCTTCGACCCGTTCGACCGTAGCATCGTACCGGAACGATTGATCGGCGTTCAAGAAGCCAAGCCCGCCATCAAACTGGATGGATAAACCATTCTCCTGCAGCGCGACCGAAGAATATCCATCAAATGGTATCCCGCGAGAGCGAACGTTGTTCGAAGCTTCTCCGCCACTCGACTCGACCCAAAAGCCAGGGACAAGATTGAAAACTTCGGCGGCCGAGCGCGGTGCGTCAAGCCTGAGCGCTTCGGAATCGATGACGGTGATGGCGTAGCTTGCCTCTACCTGCCTTAGATCAGCGCCCCCTGCGCGCCCGGTCACGACAATCGCATTGCTAAACACCTCGCGCTCGCCTTCACCGATTTCCTCCTCGGGCGGTTGGGGATCGGCGGTCTGCGCCCAAGCGGACATCGGAAATTGAGCTGCGAGTAAGGCGAGCGCCGAGACGGTGAACTGACGAAACATGCTAGGAAACCCCTGGTTTGTGCGATCCAGGGCCGGGTAGGCTGCTCACATTTCGTCCGCACTACGGGCTTGCGTAAGAATGATGAAAATGAGGCACAATGCGAGAAGTGGCAGGATTAGCACTCAGTCCAGAATAGCCGGGTGGTTGAGCGCTCAATTCTCGCCGATCCGGTGCTCGATTGCGCTTCGGAAACGAGCCACTCCGTTTGCTGGGGATGGAGGAAGCTCTACTGTCTGAACGGCACACCTGGGTGTTTTGCGTTGGGTCTGCTTTTTACAATTATACACGAAGAAGCAGGTATAGGTTGAACCAAAGCCGGCGCTAGATGGGCGGCTACTTAGCCACTTCTGTGCTTAGCAGCGCTTTAGGATCGTGTGTTCTTGTCGTATCCAACCCCGGTGGGATCTATGAAGAGATCTCAAGTCGACCCATTGCAATTTGCGCAGCATTGGGATGGTAGTTGGACGTAACGCAGTGCTCGAAAAAGTCGAAGGCTTGAAGAGCACCTGCGACGGCGACGTCTAGCATGCTGGACTGGGTGCAGATTTCCTCCAGCACCACCATCAGGCGTGACCAGTTGGCGCGGGTGCCTTTGTCGGCGATGAAGAAACTTCGACCCGGCACTTGTGCTGCAAACGCGTAATCGAGTTGGTGGCCGATCACGCGCCCGCCGAGCATCGACCCTTCCGCAACATAAAGCGCCCCGAGCACTGCTCCGGCCGTGCCTGCCTACCAGTCACACTTCGTCGCTGGGACTGCCGCTCCGAGAAGCGCGAGATCGGTGCAGCATTTCAAGCCGCTGTTGGGGGCTGGATACTCGCGACCAGCAATATCGACGAGCCGATTCGCTTACAGCAAAATGGAAGCGGAATAGTGATCGAAGCAGAAACTGATATTGGCTGACCGGCAAGGTTCCTGCGGCAATCTGCGCGAACGGTTCGAGACTGTGCATCCGCTGGTGCGACGCATCGCACGCGCGGCGCGCGCGGCGCGTGCGCTCGCCTCGTTGGAGATCCGTGCTGGCTTCGGGATCATGGTCATGCCCACGCTTGCTGCGGTGCCGTGCGGATGCAATTGCGGCCGCTCGCTTTGGCTTCATACAAGGCCTGATCGGCCGCACTGAGCAGCCGTGCAGGGTCCTCGCCCCAAAGCGCCGGAGATCCAGCCGCTACGCCGAGGCTGATGGTCACGACGCCAGCATCGTTGAGTGGATGAACGAGCCCCAGCCGCTCGACTGCCAACCGCACGCGTTCGGCCAATTTCGCCGCCCCGGCCGAGTCCGTGTCTGACAGCAACAAACCAAACTCTTCGCCGCCAAGCCGTGCCGCGACATCAATCTGCCGGTGCGCCTCAGCGATCGCGACCGCAACTCTCTTAAGGCATTCGTCGCCCGCTGGATGACCGAAGCGGTCATTGTATTTCTTGAAGCAATCGACATCGATGGCGATGATTGCAACCGAGTTCTGGTCGCGTGCCGCTCGCTGCCACGCGATCGTCAATCGCTCGCCAAACAATCTGCGGTTGGCGAGGCCGGTCAAGGCATCGGTGGTCGCGAGTGAGCTCAAAATGGCGTTAGCATCACGCAGCTCCTGGACGAGCTGCTTAAGGCGGTGGCGCTGCATCGTGAACTCGACGCGGCTTTGGAGTTGCTCCACCAGGTTCACCTCGTGCCACGTCCATGGCCGCGAACGCCACCGAACTGTCTCCCGCCAAGTTTCGAAGGACCGGCGCGGGGTCAAGGCCTGAGCCGATTCCGCCGCCAGATCCTTGACGCGCGGTTCGCCGGCCCAGCAGATTTCCTGGATTTGCTCAGGCCTCAGCCATAGCGCCAGGAGCGGCCGCGAAGCCTCTATCCTGATGGCGATTACCCCGCTCGTGTCGGAATTCGCGCCCAGCAATAGCTCCGGAAGTCGGTCGGTCGAAAAACTTTCACGGCCAACCATCCTTTCCTCAAGCAGCGGCACCAGCTCGCACAGTCGACCATCGTCGGGAACCCTGCCGGCGCTCGCAACCAACTCGCCCTCGGCCATAAGAGCGAAGCCGCCGCAATCGATCAGGCGGGCAAGCTGCTCGGCCGACGATAGCAGCGTTCGCTCCGGATCGGTGGTACTGCGAAGAGAGGCCATCGTGGCTTCAAGAGTGGCTGCACAGGCCGCGTTCCGCGACGCATTCTCGGCATGACTGAAGTTGACGATGAAGGTCGATAGCGTCACCCCGACGTGCCGACACAGAAGCCGCGCCTCCGTGGTGACCTGACGAGCACTCTTATGATGGCCGACGATAAGACCCCACAGCTTGCCCTCGATCAGCAGTGAGACGGACATGGAGGCGCCAACACCCATGTTCTTGAGATACTGGAGGTGGACGGGCGAAACGCTGCGCAAGGTGAATTGCGACATGTCGATTGATCCCGCACCGCCACTTGGATGCAAAGGCATCGGAGTATAATTGACGTCGGGAATGACCCGCATGAGATTGCGCTGGTAGAGTTCTCGCGCCTGGGGGGGAATATCCGACGCCGGAAAGCGGTGGCCCAAGTAGGTGGGCACATCGGGTGCCCGGGCTTCTGCAACCACCGTCCCGCTGCCATCGGGCAGGAACTTGTAGATCATCACGTTGTCGTAGCCGAGGATCGCGCGCGCCTGCGCTGCCGCACTCCCATAGGCGTCCGCGAGCGATGGCATTGCGTTAATGCGTTCGGAAACGGCCCGGATCCGCTCAAGCACGACGGCGTTCGGGGTTGAGTCCGCTCCGGGCTCGAGTTCGACCGAGATGAAGGACGCAGTGCGGCTGGCGAGAACGTTGAGCGGCTCCTTGCCCGATGGTTCGACTGAGCCGACATAGAACGCTTCCTCGCCAGCGATCAGCAAGCGAGACCCGATCAGTTCTGCGAGCGGCGTGCCCAAGATCGCACTTGCCTGCAGTCCCCTTGTCGGCTCACGCCCAAGCAGCCGCGCGAAATCCCCCGCCCAATGCGCAAGCCTTTCCGAAGCGGCATCGAACAGCAGCAGCAACCCATGAGGCTGGATCGAACCCGGGACATGGATCGGCTCAGCGTCACACGATCTGTGACCAAGCGGGACCAAGCGCACATTGGCTAGCTGCATTTCCGCAACTTAACGCGGGAGGGTTACCAAGCCGTTATGCCGAGGCAAGTCTGGAGAGTGAGACTTGCCGAGGCAAGTCTGGAGAGTGAGACTTAGGAGGGGGCGCGGCTGGCTATTTGGTCGCACATCGTGGCAACAGAGGCCGGACCGGTTTCCGCAGAGGTGCTGGCCAAAGATAGCAGTTTCGCGCAGATTTCTAACGGCGCCGCCGTGGGCCGCGCGCGATCTTCGCTGATCCGCATGGCCGAGCGTGGGACCCAGCGTGATGCTCAGGGTGAGAGCGCGGACGAGCCGGATGTCGAGGCTGCAGAGCTACGCATTCAGGCGCTGGTGTCCGTCGTCAGAACATTCGGCACAACTCGCGGCGTAGATTAGCGGAGTGTCGGCCTCGTCTGGGGGTTGATGTTGGGCGGCGAGTTTGCGGTGTTG
>LXQI01000025.1 GCA_001683845.1 Erythrobacter sp. ANT-B3C2
GCATGGGGCAACGAACCCCAACGCTTCATCAATAACCCGCACCATCAAGCCCCGGGACCAAACACCTAGCGCCAAAGCACCGCAGCGCCAATGACCGCCCGGGTGGCCGGCGCATGTGCCGGATTGTTAAACCGATGCGCACCCCGCAGGTCCTGTCGCTCGCCCCACTGTCCAGCCCTCCTCTGCCCGCTGGACTTTCGCCCGGCGATACGGAATGGTAACCGCGGAAACCAAGGAATTGCCGATGCGCCTGCCCGCCATTCTCGCCCTCACAGCCCTCTCCAGCATGGCCCTGTTCACCGCGCCGGCGGCCGCCGAGGAGGGGATGTGGACTTTCGACGCCTTCCCCACCGGGCAGATGCGCGAGGATTACGGCTGGGCGCCAGACCAGGCATGGCTCGACCGGGTGCAGGCCGCGGCCGTGCGGCTGACCGGCGGCTGCTCGGCCAGCTTCGTTTCGCCCGAGGGGTTGGTGCTGACCAACCACCATTGCGTCGCCACCTGCATTTTTGAGAACTCGACCGCCGAGAACGACCTGCTCCTTAATGGCTTCACCGCCGCCACCCGCGAGGAAGAGCGCGCCTGCCCCGGGCAGCAGGCCGAGGTTGTCACCGGCATTGCTGACGTGACCGACAATGTGAAGGGCGCGATCGGCACAGCCACCGGGCAGGAACTGGTCCGCGCGCGCGATTCGCGCATTGCCCAAATCGAGGCGGCTGGTTGCCCGGATACTGCCACCACCCGCTGCCAGGTGGTGTCGCTCTACGGCGGGGGGCAGTACAAGCTCTACACCTATCGCAAATATTCCGACGTGCGGCTGGCCTGGGCGCCCGAGGCCCGCGCCTCCACCTTCGGGGGCGATCCGGACAATTTCAACTTCCCGCGCTACTCGCTCGATGCCGCCTTCCTGCGCGCCTACGAGAACGGGCAGCCGGTCGCCACCCCCGCCCACCTCGAATGGAACCCGCGCGCTCCGGAGGAAGGCGAGGTCACCTTCGTGGTCGGCAATCCCGGCTCCACCGCGCGTTTGTGGACCCAGAGCCAGCTCGCTTTCGAGCGCGAGGTGCGTCTGCCTCTGCTGCTCGCCACCTATTCGGAACTGCGCGGCCGGCTGATCAATGCGATGCAGCAAAGCCCCGAGCGCGAACGCGAGGGCGGCAACATGCTCTCCGGGATCGAGAACAGCCTCAAGGTGTTCATCGGCCGCACCCGCGCGCTGGGGGACCCGGCCTTCACCGGGCGGCTGACCGAGGCCGAGCAGCAATTGCGTGCGCAGAGTGCGGGCAGCGAGGCGCTCGGCGACCCGTGGGCCGAGGTGGAAGCCGCGACGGACGCATACCGCTCGCTCTACCTGCCGTTCAGTTACATCCAGGCGCAGGGCGATCTTGCTGGTTATGCGCAGAGCCTGGTGCTGGCCGCGCAGGAGCGCGCCAAGCCCAATGACGAGCGGCTGCCCGGCTTCACCGACGGCGCGCTGCCGCTGCTGGAGAAGCGCCTGCTGGACGAGCGGCCGGTCTACGCCTGGCTCAACGAGCTGATGCTGCAGTGGAACCTTTCCAAGGCGCGCGAATATCTGGGCGCCGACGATGCCGATGCGCGGCTGATCCTGGGCCGCGAGAGCCCCGAGCAGCTGGCCGAGCGGCTGGTTGCCGGCACGCGTCTCGCCGATCCGGCCTATCGCCGCCAGCTGTGGGAAGGCGGACTGGCCGCGATCGAGGCCTCGGACGATCCGATGATCGACTTCGCCCGCCGGCTGAATCCCCGCTATCGCGAGCTGCGCTCGGCGGTTGATGCGCAATACACCGGCCCGCTGACCGCGGCCGGCGCGCGGCTGGCAGACGCCCGCTTCGCCGCCTATGGCGACAGCGTCTATCCCGATGCCACCTTCACGCTGCGGATCAATTACGGCCAGGTGCAGGGCTGGACCGAACGCGGGCAGGCGGTGCCCTTCGCCACGACCATGGCCGGCACATTCGAGCGCGCGACCGGCAACGCCCCATACGATCTCGCCCCCGCTTTCGCTGCCAACCAGGCACGGATCGATGGCAGCACGGTGTACGATTTCGTCACCACCAACGACATCATCGGCGGCAATTCGGGCTCTCCGGTGATCGACCGGGCGGGCACGGTGATCGGCGCGGCATTCGATGGCAACATCCACTCGCTGGGCGGCAATTACGGCTACGATCCGCTGCTCAACCGCACCGTGGCGGTCAGCACCGCGGCGGTGCAGGAGGCGCTGGAGACGATCTACCCCGCGCCGCATCTGGTGCGCGAGCTGCGCGGGCGCTGAACGGCCCGCGCACGATCGCGACAAAGGGCGGTATCACCCGTTCGATCTCGCGAAGGTCGCCTTGGGGGTCCGGATCGGGGCATCAAGCGCGTCCGTCATAGAGTCCACCGCATGAACCCCGGCCGCGACGAACACCACGGCGCCCATGAAGCCGAACTGCAGCCAGCGCCGGCTGATCGGCTCGCTTCGGAGGCAAGCCCCGCCGCGCCCGGCCCCACGCTAGCGCCGCAGCAGGAACACCGCATATTCCGCCCGCCAGTTGGCCCCGCGCGGGCCGATCTCCCGATCGCCGGAGAAGAACCAGCAGCGCTCGATCCTGACCTGCCTGCTCGCCAGCAGCGCACGGAAATCGGTCACGGTGACATGGTGGATGTTCTGGGTTTCGTACCAGCTCACCGGCAAATGGCGGGTCACCGGCATGCGCCCGCGCAGCAGCAAATGCGCGCGCATCCGCCAATGCGCAAAATTGGGGAAGCTGACGAAGGCGCGCCGGCCGATCCGCAGCAGCTCCTCCAGCATCAGGTCGGGCCGCTCGGCGGTCTGCAGCGTCTGGCTGAGCACCGCATAGTCGAAGGCGTTGTCCGGGTAATCGGCGAGGTCGCGATTGGCATCGCCCTGCACGGCGGAAAGCCCGCGCGCCACGCATTGCGCTACCGCCTGCGGGTCGATTTCCATGCCCCGCGCATCGACCTGCTTGGTCGCCTGCAGCTCGGCCATCAGCTCGCCCTCCCCGCAGCCGACATCGAGCACGCGGGTGCCCGGCTCCACATGGCGGGCGATCACCGCCAGATCGGGCCGCAGCGCGCTCATTGCCCAAGGAACCCCGCCACCACCCGATCGAGCGCGGGCACGTCGAGCAGGAAGGAATCGTGTCCGAACGGCGCGGACAGCTCCACGAAGCTCACCGGCGCCGCCGCGGCGTTCAACGCATGGACGATGCTGCGCGATTCGCTCGTGGGATAGAGCCAGTCGGTATCGAAGCTGATCACGCAGAAGCGTGCATCGGTGCCGGCGAAGGCATTGGCGAGCCTTCCGCCATGCTCCTCGGCGAGGTCGAAATAATCCATCGCCCGGGTGATGTAGAGGTAGGAATTGGCGTCGAACCGGTCGGTAAAGCTGATCCCCTGATGGCGCAGATAGCTCTCCACCTGGAAATCGGCGTCGAAGCCGAAACTCTTGGCACCCTTGCTGCCATCGGGCCGGTCCTGCAGCCGGCGGCCGAACTTGTCGGTGAGGCCCGCTTCCGAGAGGTAGGTGATGTGCGCGGCCATGCGCGCCACCGAAAGGCCCTTGTCCGGCGTGCGGCCGGAGCCGTAATATTCGCCGCCCTGCCACGCAGGATCGGCCATGATCGCTTGCCGCCCCACCTCGTGGAAGGCAATGTTCTGCGCCGAATGGCGCGCACTGGTGGCGATGCCCAGCACCCTCGCGGCGCGGCCCGGGAAATTGGCGGCGAGGCTCAGCGCCTGCATTCCGCCCATCGATCCGCCCACCACGGCGTGCAGCCGCGCGATCCCCAGCCGGTCCAGCAGTGCGACCTGGCTACGCACCATGTCGCGGATGGTGATGACGGGAAAGCGCATCGCGAAGGGCGCACCATCGGGCGCCGCACTGGCGGGGCCGGTGGAGCCCATGCAGCCGCCGACCACATTGGCGCAGATCACGAAGAAGCGGCTGGTGTCGATCGGCTTGCCCGGCCCCACCATCCGGTGCCACCAGCCCGGCTTGCCGGTGATCGGGTGCGGGCTGGCGAGGTGCTGGTCGCCGGTCAGCGCATGGGGCACGAGGATGGCGTTGCCCCGGTCCGCTGCCAGCGTGCCGTAAGTCTCATAAGCGACGGTGACGCCGTGCAGCACCTGCCCGCTATCCAGCGCCAGCGGCTCGGCGAGCGCCATGCAGGTGGTCGGCTGGGCACGCGCGCTGGCCATCGGAGCGCGGCCTTGAGGGTTGGCGCGGGGGCTGTCAATCGCCGCTCCGCGCCGCTATGCGCAGCCCCCGTGAACCTACCGCTTTCCGATCCCGCCCCGCCCGCTGGTGTCAGCTCTGGCGCCCCTTCCAAGTCGGGCAGCGCCACCCCAGAGATGAAACCGTGGATCGCCGCCATCCACGCCTATGTGCCGGGCCGCAGCACCGGGACGGACGGGCGCCCGCTGGTGAAGCTCTCGGCCAACGAGAACCCGCTCGGTACCAGCCCGCTGGCGCTCGCGGCGCGGTCAAAGGCGGTCGCGCCCTCGCTCTACCCCGATCCGGACTCGACCGAACTGCGTATGGCGCTTGGCGCGCATCACGGGATCGATCCGGCGCGGATCGTCTGCGGCACCGGTTCGGACGAGCTCTTGAACCTTGCCGCGCAAGCCTTTGCCGGGCCGGGCGACGAGGTCGCCTATGTCCGCTACGGCTTCTCGGTCTACGACATCGCCGCCCGGCGCTGCGGGGCCGAGGTGGTGGTTGCGCCCGATCGCGCCTACGGCACCGATGTCGATGCGCTTCTCTCCTGCCTCACCGAACGCACCCGGGTGGTGTTCGTCGCCAACCCCAACAATCCCACTGGCACCTACCTGCCGCGCGACGAGCTGGCCCGGCTCCACGCGGCCCTGCCCGGAAATGTGCTGCTGGTGGTCGACCAGGCCTATGCCGAATATCTCGCGCCCGAAGACGACGATGGCGGCATGGCGCTGGCGGCAGCGCAAGCCAACGTCCTCGTCACCCGTACCTTTTCCAAGATTTACGGCCTGGCTGGGGAGCGGATCGGCTGGGCCACCGGCGCGCCCGAACTGATCGCCGCGCTCAATCGAATCCGCGGACCATTCAACGTCACCGCCACCGGCCAGCGGGTGGCTCTGGCAGCGCTCGCCGACGATGGCTTCGTGCAGGCCTCGCGCGAACACAATTGCATCGAACGCAAACGCTTCGCCGCGGCGATCGAAGCACTCGGCAATCACGGCCTAAGCGCGGTTCCGAGCAAGGCCAATTTCCTCCTTGTCCTGTTCGAGGGCGCGCTCACCGCCGGGGCTGCGCTCCACGGCCTGGCCGAGCGCGGCTATGCGGTGCGCCACCTGCCGGGCCAGGGCCTTCCGCAGGCGTTGCGCATCACCATCGGCACGGCCGCGCAAATGGACGCAATCGCCGCCGCGCTGCGCCACCTGGCCGAGCGCGCTGGATGAGCTTCCGCCGGGTCGCAATCATGGGCCTCGGCTTGATGGGTGGTTCGATCGGCCTTGCGGTTCAGCGCCATCTGCCCGGCATCGCCACCTCGGGTTTCGACAGCGATCCGGCGGTTCGCCGCCGTGCCGCCGAGCGCGGCCTTGCCGGCACAATCCATGCCAGCGCCGCGGAGGCGGTGGAGGGGGCCGATCTGGTCATCCTGTGCGTGCCGGTCGGCGCGATCGAACAGGCGGCAAGCGCCATTTCCGGGGCACTGGCGCCCGGCGCCGTCGTGAGCGATGTCGGCTCCTCGAAGCAGACCGTTTGCAGGGCACTTGCAAGTGTGTTGCAGGGCGCTTGCATCATCCCTGCGCACCCGGTTGCCGGCACCGAGAACAGCGGTCCGGATGCCGGGTTCGCCACCCTGTTTCACAGGCGCTGGTGCATCGTCACCCCACCCGCCCAGGCCGACCCGGCGCAGGTCGCCCGGCTCGTTTCCTTCTGGCAGGCGCTCGGCGCGATGGTCGAGACGATGGATCCCGAGCACCACGACCGGGTGCTGGCGGTGACCAGCCATATCCCCCACCTCATCGCCTACACCATCGTCGGCACCGCCTCGGACCTCGAGGAGGTGACCCGCAGCGAGGTGATCAAATTTTCCGCCGGCGGCTTCCGCGATTTCACCCGCATCGCCGCCAGCGACCCGGTGATGTGGCGTGACGTGTTCCTCCACAATCGCGAGGCGGTGCTGGAGATGCTCGAACGCTTTCTCACGGATCTGGCGGTGATGCGGGAGGCGATCGGCACCGGCGATGGCGAGACAATGTTTGATCTGTTCAGCCGCACCCGCTCGATCCGCCGTTCGATCGTCGCCCTCGGGCAGGACGATCCGCGCCCCGATTTTGGCCGGGAAGATCACGAGCAGGCGGCACTCAGGACCGATTGAGCGCCTCTGCTGGGGGCCGGTTAAGCGCGTTGATCGCGTCGATCACCCGCGCTTCGATCTCTGGCCGTGAGAGGCCAGGCTCGATCGGCTGGCCGAAGTGCAGTGTGATAGTGCCGGGCTGCTTGATCCAGCGGTTATAGAGCCTCCCGCTGTCCACCGCCACCGGTACCACCGGCAGCCCGAGCAGCTTGTAAAGACCGGCGAACCCGGCCTGCAGCGGGGCCGGCCGACCCACCGGCACGCGCCTGCCTTCCGGGAAGATCGCCAGCGGCCGCCCATTCGTCACGAAGGAGCGGGCCTCGGTGATCATCGCCCGCAGCGCCTTTGCCCCCTGCTCCCGATCGACCGGAACCAGCCCATAGGCCCGCCCCACGCGCCCCCAACCGGGAATGGCGAACAGCTCGCGCTTGGCGAAAACGGCCGGCTCCTCGAGCAGCGAGGGAAGGTCGATCGCCTCGAAGAAGCTCTCATGCTTCACCGCGTAGAGCACCGGGCCCGTAAAGCGCTGCCCCTCCTCACGCACCACGATGCCGGCGAGGCGCAGGCAGGTGCGATGATAGCGCGACCATGCCTCAACCACCGGGCGCAGCCGCCGGGGCGACAAGGCCATCGCCAGCAGCGCGGCGGACACCAGCCCGACGGACCCGCCGTAAAAGGCGACGTAGAAAGCCAGGCTTCGGGCCAGCCTCATCGCGTCAGCCGGGCCATGCCCGCACCAGCCAAGCCGCAGTCAGCTTGTGGAACTCGAGGAACAGCGTCCACAGCGAAGGCTCCGAGCGGACCGCGTCGAGCAGCAGCGTGACCTGGGGCGGCAGCGTGCTTTCAAGCTCAAGCGCGGCGCGGCGCATGTGCCAGTCCGAGGTGACGAGGCGGATCGAGCCGACCTCGTGCCCGCGCACCCATTCGGCGGTCTCGCGGGCATTGCCGCGCGTATCGAGCGCGGCGAAGCCGAGCGTGACGCAGCAATCCATCAGCTCCTCAGAAGCATCGTGTTCGGCGGCGAACTCTTCCGGGCGCACATTGGCGTCCACCCCCGTGACCAGCAACTGCGCAGCCTGCTCGTCGCGCAGCAGCGCCAGCCCGCGTGCGATGCGCCCACCGCTGCCGGTGGGCACCACGATGGCGTCGGTTCGCGCGGGCCCTGCCGGCTGGGGCAGCGCGATGGCGAACCACAGGAAGCCGAACGTCCAGCCGACGAGCAGAAGCGAAAGAACGCGGCCGATCACCCGGCCCACCCCCGGCTGGCATGGATCTGCCCGGAAAGCCCCGAGGCGGAATGGCTGGCGACGAGCGGCGAACATGTCATCCGGGCGCCATAGCCGCTGATCGATGTGGAAAAAAGCGGCTCTCCATGCCGTCCACCGGGACAGGCGCTTGTTGCACGCTGCGGCGCGGCCTAGTCTGCCGGTGTGATCATCATCGCCTGCCCTGCCTGCGAGACCCGCTACGAACTGCCCGATGGAGCGATCAAGGCTGAGGGGCGGACCGTGCGCTGCGCCAAGTGCCGGCACAGCTGGTTCCAGAAGGCGCCAGAGCCGCAGATGGCCGAGCTGAAAGCCCCGCAGGGTGAAGAGGCGGATGGCGGACTAACGGAGGATGTCGCCGCCGAGCCCGACGTTTGGGATTCCGAGACTGAACCGCCCGCCGACGCGCCCGGCCAGCCTGCCCCGTCAGCTGCCGATCCCGAGCCGCGGAAGCGCGGCCGCTTCCGACTGTGGTCCTGGGGGGCGGTCGTGTTCCTCGGCCTGGCCGGGGCTACGGCAGGGGTCGCCTCCTATTGGGGCGTGCCCGATTGGGTGCCGTTCGATCGCCGGACCTTCGCGGCGACCCAGCGAGGGCTCGAACTCGACTTTCCTGCCGATCAGCAGGAGCGGCGTCAGCTCCCCAACGGCACCGAGTTCTTCGGCGCCAGCGGTACGATCACCAATGTCGACAGCACCGAGCAGAGCGTGCCGCCGATCCTGATCGTATTACGCGATGCGCGTGACCGGATCGTCTACAGCTGGGAAGTCGAGCCACCGAAGCGCCGGCTCGGTCCGGGCGAAAGCATGAATGTGCGCGAGGCGATCACCGATATCCCCCGCTCCGCGCGTGTCGCCGAGATCGGCTGGAAGCCAGCCTGAGGCTGCGTGTTGCGGGCCGCTCAAGCCTCGCTTGCAGCGGCCGGAGCGCTTTGCTAAGGGCCCGCTCCTACCTGGCGGGGTTGCCTCATCTGGCCCTTGTCGACATGCGGTCGTGGCGGAACTGGTAGACGCGCAACGTTGAGGTCGTTGTGGGCGAAAGCCCGTGGAAGTTCGAGTCTTCTCGACCGCACCACCCAGTCCTGGAACTCCTCACTCTAGGACGTCTCTCCCGAGAGCAGAGCCGAAAACGACGCAGTTCTGCGCAAATCTGGGCAAGGCGAATTGAGATCTGCAGTCAGAGACGCGCTGGATCTCGGCGAAGCCGCGCATCTTTTTCGGCGCAGTCTCTGGTGAGAAAATTTTGATTGCAGTCGTGTTCGGCTCAGGAGAACCTGAGCGCCGCTCTCTGCTCTGCCCAGTCGGCGGTCAGCTCTACCGATAGCAATGATCGGCTGGTCAGCGTGGGTGGCTGACGTCCTTCAACAATGGCGGTCACGATGTCCGGCGCGAGGCACGCGATTTGCGCTAGCTTGGTGAGGCGGGTTCTGCAGCGGCCAGCGGCTTGAGCAATGCTGGCAATGGACTGATCCGACGATGCCATCACGAGCTGCCTCGCAGCATGCGCTTCGGCGATCAGCGCGACGAGCTTCTCATCACGGTCGCGCCGCACCGGCTCTCTGGCGGGACCGGGGATCACCAGTCTTATCTGATGGCCCCGCCGGACCTTTGATGCCGCGCAGGTCAGCACGCGGGCTTTTATCCACATCGATGTCAGCCGGTGCACCGAGGGCCGCAAGCAGTCTTCGCGGGGCTAAGGCGATGCTGATGG
The DNA here is from genome assembly GCA_001683845.1 of Erythrobacter sp. ANT-B3C2. GTDB lineage: Bacteria > Pseudomonadota > Alphaproteobacteria > Sphingomonadales > Sphingomonadaceae > Croceibacterium. The sequence continues at coordinate 9,336 of LXQI01000025.1, forward strand.
CTTCGTGCTGGAGCTCGATCTGTTTGACCGCTGACTTCAGGGCGTCGAGGCGAGCATGAGCCGAGCCGCTCCGCAGAGTGGCTGCCGCCACATCGGCAGCGTTGATCAACGAGCGCAGCGCCTGAGCATCGTCGGCCAGCTGCCCGGCTGCCGAGCTGAGTGCCTGCTGATCCAAACAGGAACGCTGCGATCCGGTTGCAGACAAGCCGCTCGAGATCATGCGCCGACACTCGCCAGGCTGGCGAGCCATCGATCAAGTCTGGGCGTGTAACGTAGTAGCGATAGCGCGATGCTGACTTGGTAGCGTGAGCCGGGGTCATTGCCCTGCCCTCCCCATCCATGAGCAGACCCGTCATCAGGCTTGGCTCCTTGGCCTTCAGCCGCCGGGCTGTTCCCTGCGCCCGAGCAGCCAGCGTATGCTGCACTTCGTCCCATAGCTCCTGAGGCACGATAGCTTCGTGCTCTCCGGCATGCGCCTCGCCCCTGTGGACGACCATTCCGCGGTAGATGCGGTCCGAGAGCAGGTGGTAGAGCGTGCGCCTCCGGAAGATGCAGCCGCCGCGATTGGGTCCACTGGCACGCTGCTGTACCTTGGTTCGGTAGCCCTGCCGGTTGAGCTCGTCGGCGAGCTCAACGACGGACTCAACTCTCAGGTAGTGGCGCATTAGGTGCAGGACGAGCTCTGCCTCGGCCTCGTTGACGACCAGCTTTCGCTCTTTGACCTCGTAGCCGAGCGGCACCGGCCCACCCATCCACAGCCCGCGGCGCTTGGAAGCGGCAATCTTGTCGCGGATGCGCTCGCCAGTGACCTCGCGCTCGAACTGGGCAGACGAGAGCAGCATGTTGAGCGTCAGTCTCCCCATGCTGGTGGTGGTGTTGAACGACTGGGTGATCGACACGAAGCTCGCCCCTGCCCCGTCGAGCACCTCCACGATCTTGGCGAAGTCGGCGAGGCTGCGGGTCAGCCGGTCGATCTTGTAGACCAGGATCACGTCGACCCTGCCTGCCGCCACCTCGGTCATCAGGCGCTGCAGACCGGGCCGCTGCATGTTGCCACCCGAGAACCCGCCATCGTCGTGTCGCTCGGGCAGCAGCATCCAGCCCTCGTGCCGCTGGCTAAGCGCATAGGCAGCGCAGGCCTCGTGCTGCGCATCGAGGCTGTTGAACTCCTGATCGAGCCCATCCTCGGTGCTCTTTCGCGTGTAGATGGCGCAGCGGCTGAGCTTGTCAGCCACGGCTCTGTAATCCGAAGAAGCGTGGACCTGACCAGCGCGCCCCGGTCACCTCGCGCGCGATCTCGCTGAGTGATCGCCAGCTGCGGTCCTGCCACCAGAACCCCTCCTCACGCACTTCCACACAGATGGTCGGGCCGTTCCACTCGCGGACGAGCCGGGCGCCGGGCGTCAGGAGGGGTGGCGAGCTCTTCGGTGCCGGTGCCATGTTGCCACGCGCCACACGTTCGAGTTCGCGCATGACAGCAGCAGGAAGTGCTCCAAAGCGGCGCTCCTGCAGCCGCTGGGCAAGCATGCGGCGCAGGAGCGCAGTGGGGACGTTTGGCGGTGCGGACTTCTCGAGCCCAGCCCAGCGCTCCCTGAGTTGAGCTGACGACATGGTCGCAATCTCGCTCAGGTCCCAAGCCCGGCGCCTCACGAGCGGGCGGCCGTGCTGATGGTGTAGCGGGTCACGCCATCGACCTTATCCTTGCTGATCGTATGCCCCTTCTTGCGGAGTCCCGTCAGCGCGGCGCGCGTGGTGTGCGGCTGCCAGCTCGTTGCGGCGACCAGTTCGTCGAGGCCTGCGCCGTGCTCCTGCCGGAGCAGGCGGGTGACACTTGCGATCTTGCTCTCAGCAGCAGGTGCACTCTGCGCGCTGGCCGCGTTCGAGGGAGCCGCGGGGCTACGGGGCTTGCGACGCGGGGCCTTGGTGGTGTTCTCTGTCATGGGTGGTGCTCCGTTGTCAGAGCAGCTCGATTGCTGCTCCCACCACCCTCAGCCCCGAAGCTCGCGCTGGTGGGGCTGCAGCCGCCTCCGGCTGCGATTCAGCGATAACAGCAATGCTCCGCGCGGCTAGGAAGTCCAGTCCTGCTTGGGCGAGCAGCTCGTTGCATTGACCAACACATCGGCGGGGTGGGCACTTATT